>NZ_OKRA01000001.1:2400000-3088423 GCF_900290265.1 Clostridium cagae | reverse complement strand
GGTTGATAGGTCAGAGGTGTAAGTGTGGCAACATATTTAGCTGACTGATACTAATAGGTCGAGGGCTTGACCAATAAATAATTGTTATATACAATTTATGTGCAATTTTGAAAGAACATTCTTTCAAAGGATCTGGTGATGATGGCATGGAAGTAACACTCCTACCCATTCCGAACAGGAAAGTTAAGATCCATAGCGCCGAAGGTACTGCACGGGAGACTGTGTGGGAGATTAGGACGTTGCCAGGTAATAAAAAGGATCTTTAGCTCAGTTGGTTAGAGCAACCGGCTCATAACCGGTAGGTCCGGGGTTCGAGTCCCTGAAGGTCCACCATTTATGGGGGTATAGCTCAGTTGGGAGAGCACCTGCCTTGCACGCAGGGGGTCAAGAGTTCGAATCTCTTTATCTCCACCATTTATAAAAATAAGCTATGAATATTCATAGCTTATTTTTTTGCCTTTTCTAGGGCATCTTCTATAGCAACTTTCCAATTAGAAGATATATCATTAATCTCACTAATAATAGTTATATCTCCTGATTGATTATCTAACACTTCTTTTATTGTATCAGCTCTGTATTTTTGGAGATTAGGATTTGTTTTTCCATTTACTTCTACTCCAGTCCATTCATTATAATTAATTTCTTTTCCACTATTGTCTAAATGACGAATTACTAAATCTACTATTTTACCACGTTCAACATTTAGGGTAACATCATCATATCCTTCTGAATACATATTACCTTCACCTATATAGATTCCATCTTTATACGCACTCTTCTTATTATTATTACAACATGTTAAAGACATTGTTAATAATAAGCTTGTAATTATAATTAATATTTTTTTCATATTATCACTCCTTATTATATAAAATTTACTTAATGCAGATAAAGATTAAATAAGTAGTATTTTAAACGTATAACAATAATAGTTTGTTCATATAATAGTAAATTTATTAATATATGAATAAATTATTATTATTGTTTTTAAATAAAAAATCTGAGACTTATGAAACAAACTGTTAACTAACATTATTATAAATAAGATTTTTAGTAATATTTTATTAATAAATAACATATTAAATTTATAAGGAAATGATTTATTAAAAATAGGGAGTGAAGTTATATGGTTAGAACTATTGTATGTGAAAAAGATGGTTGTAGTGGAAATAAGTTTTATATAAATAGCAAAGATAATAAAATAAAATTAGTATGTAGTGAATGTAATAAAGAGTATTACTATGACAATAATAGTTATGATTTTAAAATATTATCAAGCTGTTCATCATGTAATAATAGTAAATTTAAAGTTTTTAAAGATTTAGACAGTGATGATATATACGCAAAATGTACTAAATGTGGTGCACCACCAGAAAAAGTATTTATAGATAGTGATGGAGTTCAAGTAACATATGAAGCAAAACTGTTACATGATATAAAGGATTTAATGCATCAAGTGGATCAAAGAGTTTGTAATTTAGAATTAAAGGTTGAAGGCTTAGAAAAAGGGCATGAATTATTAGAAGAATCATTAGCTTACATAAATAAATATATGTGTGAATAAGCTAGATTCAGTAAGATATAGTAAAGTATTTTAATACAATTATACTTGGTGTATAATAATATAAGGTTATGTTTTAAATAGATTTTGATATATGCAATAGGCAAAGTTCAATTACTCAGTCTGGCCTTGCTTATGCATATACCAAAACTCTGCGAAAGCATAGTCTTATATTAAATATAATGTAATGGAGTGACTAATGAAAGAATTTAAAAGTACATTTGATAAAAGAAAAGCAATTAATTGGATTTTGTTAATATTATGGATGATTATTATATTTGTCATGTCTAATCAACCAGCAGTTATATCTGATAAACAAAGTGGCCTAGTTATAACAACATTAACTAACTTAGGTATTGATATGAATGGTATTTTCGGTGAATTGGCAAACTTTATTGTTAGAAAAACTGCACATTTTTTAGAATACATGATTCTAGGAATATTAATATTAAATGTTTTAAAAATTCAATATACTAGAAAGAAAACAATGTTATTAGGAATAGTATTAGTATTTTTATATGCTTGCTCGGATGAAATACATCAGCTATTTGTTAAGGGACGAGAGGGAGCTTTTAGAGATGTAGTGATTGATACATTAGGAGGAACATTTGGAATTTTTGTAATAAGTAAATTAAAAGCCTTGAGATTAAAAAATAAAATTTAATCTCAAGGCTTTTAATTTTTATGAAAAATTACAAAAATGAATTTTTAAAATACTAAAAAAATCAAAATAATGCTATAATATTAAAATTTTATACTTTTTATCACTGTTTTTTATCAAATCCGAGGTAATTGTATTGATAAAAATATGATTTAATAATATAATGAATATATATGTATATAAAAATTTCTTAAATTAAAAAATGATTTTTACATTTTACCGAGGAGGAACTTATGGAAAACAAAAAACGTAAGTCGGGGATACTTACATGGGTAGAAAAGATAGGTAATGCACTTCCACATCCTACTACATTATTTATAATATTTTGTGCAGCCTTAATGATAATTTCTCATATTGCTTATTTAGCAGGGGTTAGTGTAAGCTATGAAGGCGTAGATATAGCTACTAAGGAATTAAAAGAATTTAATGTTGGAGTAGTAAGTCTTTTAACTCCAGAGGGAATTAGATATATGTTCACAAGTGCAATTAAGAATTTTACAAGTTTTGCACCATTAGGAACAGTTTTAATTGCATTATTAGGTGTTGGAGTTGCTGAAGGTAGTGGCTTAATTTCAACATTATTAAGAAAATTAGTAACAAGTACACCAAAAAGATTTATAACTATGGTAGTTGTATTTGCTGGTGTAGTTTCTAATATAGCTTCCGATGCAGGATATGTTGTATTAATACCATTAGGAGCAGTTATATTCAGAAGTTTTGGTAGACATCCCTTAGCTGGTATTGCAGCAGCATTCGCTGGTGTTTCAGGTGGATTTAGTGCTAATTTATTACCAGGACCAACAGATGCTTTATTAGGAGGTATTACAACAGAAGCGGCTAGGATATCTCAAGCAGGATATGATGTTCAAATAACATCAAATTGGTATTTCTTAATAGTATCAACTTTTCTTATAACTATTTTAGGTACTATAGTTACTGAAAAAATAGTTGAACCTAGACTT
Organism: Clostridium cagae; assembly: GCF_900290265.1. Taxonomy (NCBI): domain Bacteria; kingdom Bacillati; phylum Bacillota; class Clostridia; order Eubacteriales; family Clostridiaceae; genus Clostridium; species Clostridium caccae. The sequence goes on along the minus strand of NZ_OKRA01000001.1, from coordinate 3,085,239 downwards.
GGAAAATACAAAGATGATGAAGAAAAAGAAGAAGTTATAAAAATAAGTAAAGAAGAAAAAAGAGGTTTATTATTTGCTGGCATTGCATTTATATTAACTTTAATTTTCTTAGCAATATTAGTTGTTCCATCTAACGGAATACTAAGAAATCCAGAAACAGCAGAGATCTTAAAATCTCCATTTATGGATTCTATAGTAGTTATAATTGCAATAGTATTTTTAATACCAGGTATTGCTTATGGTGTTGGAGCAGGAACAATCAAGAATGATAAACAAGTTATTGATTTAATGGGAAAAAGTATGGCTGCAATGGGTGGATACATAGTATTAGTATTTTTTGCATCTCAATTCGTTGCTTACTTTGCACATAGTAATTTAGGAACAATAATAGCGGTAAAAGGAGCTGATTTCTTACAATCTACAGGAATACAAGGTATACCTTTATTATTAGGATTTATAGTAGTTGCTGCATTTATAAATTTATTTATGGGATCTGCATCAGCTAAATGGGCTATTATGGCACCTATATTTGTACCTATGTTAATGGGATTAAATTACTCACCAGAATTAACTCAAATGGCATATAGAATAGGAGATTCTACAACTAATATAATTTCTCCTCTTATGAACTATTTTGCATTAGTAGTTGCCTTCTCAGAAAAGTATGACAAAGAAAGTGGAGTAGGAACCCTTATATCAACAATGGTACCATATTCACTAGTGTTCTTATTAGGCTGGAGTGCATTATTAATAGTTTGGTTTGTATTTAAATTACCATTAGGACCTGGAGTAGGTATGATGATGTAATATTATTTAATAACAAGGTTATGTTTTAATATAGTGTTGATATATGTATAAGTAAAGTGGACTGAGTAATTGAACTTAAGAATACTAGAAATGAGATATAGTCCAATTTTAGCTTTCTCCCAATATAAAATTGAGACAAGCAGTAAATGTGACAATACTCATTAACTATTCTCAAAGTCCAATTACAATGCCACTTTTCTATTGCATATATCAACACATATTTAAAACATATTCAATAACAAAAAGGATGTTGAAATATTCAACATCCTTTTTGTTATTGTACATGAAATCATAAAATTTTCAAAAACTCTCAACTCTTAATTATTCACTCTCAACTAAAAAACGTGGTTCAGCCACTTTTGTTCTTATTTATGATTAAAATAATTAGTTTTTATGATTTTTTCACCTATCTCATATGCTTTTGAAACATGTTCTTCATCTGATGGTTTAACATTTCCCACAATGTGATTTCCTTTTATAGTTATTGCATTTCTATTAGTATTAACTAAAATTCTTCCCATTGTTGAATTTCTATATGAATCATCATCTATGCCTAATAAATAACATATAGTCGGAAGTATATCTATTTGCCCACCTGTCTTATTTACAATTTTATGTTCCATATTTTTAGAATAGATTATTAATGGAATCTTATGATCCACTTCATCCCACCAATTATTTTCATAGTCAATGTCTTGAATATCTTCATTATAATACTTATGAACCCCTGTATGGTCTCCGTAAATAACTAATACAGTATCATCTAATAATCCTGACTCATTTAATTTATTATAAAACATTTCTAATTGATTATCTGTATATAATACGCTTTCGAAATATCCACCTAAATAGCTATCATTAACTTCATCAGGTAAATTCAATTGTCTGTATTTTTCATCTAAATCAAATGGACCATGATTAGATAATGTAGGTAGTTGAATAAAAAATGGTTGTTTTATATCTTTAAGCTTATCTGCAGTTTGACTTAAGAAACTTTTATCTGATAATCCATATCCAACACTTTCTTCATAAACATAATCATTAATAGTCCAAAGTTCATTAGCACCAAAACTATTTTTATGTAATTCAGTCCAATTGAATTCATTTGGCAGTTCAGCATGAGATGATATAGTAAAATATCCATCTTTTTGTAAAATCCTTGGAAGCGAATTAGGATAAACATTTTCTCCATAGTTTAAAGCTGTTATTTTATTTCCTAATGGATATATAGAGGTATTGATCATAAAATCACAATCAATACTATTACCTGCATTATTTTGTTCGTAGAAATTATTAAAATATAATCCTTCACTAGCTAGTTTATTTAAAAATGGAGTTATTTCTTTACCATTTGTTTTTTGATTTATAACAAAGTTCTCTAAAGATTCTATTTGAAGAAATATAACGTTCTTTCCTTTAAGTAATCCTTTATATTCATTGTCTTCAATTTTTTCCCTATTAAAGGTTAACCAATCTTCAATTTCTTTTTTATCTTCATTAGAAGGTTTATCGTTAAAATACTTATTAATTGATCTTGTACCTTCTACTATATGATATCCTATAGGGCCAGGAGCTTTTACTTCCATTAAAGTTGTCCATTGATTGAAAATTATACTATCACCAAATTCACCTAATTGAAGTGCATCAACACATATACATGATCCTATAATCATAAATACTGAAATTATTATTGTAGAAAAAAACTTTTTTAAACTCCTTTTGTTATTATTTTGAATCTTACCTTTAATAACCCAAGTTAATAATAATATGATATCTATAATGAATATCAAATCTACAGGCCTTAAATTCATAAGAGAATTTTGTAAAGGGTTAAATGTGTTTTCAAATAAAATATTTTTTAAACCTAACAAGTCTCTGTTAGCTCTAAAGTAAGATAAATCTGCTATTAACAATAAAGTATATAGTGAATTTAAAATAATATAAAAGGTAGTTTGTCTATTTTTTGAAAATAAGTAGCCAAATGAATAGACAAAAAGAATAAATGCTAAATAAATAATTGTAAATTTAAAGCTTATATTTTTCTTTAGTATTTTATCAGTAGTATCTATGTTAAGGATAGCTATAAAAATAATAGACTTAATAAGCATAGTAATTACAGTGAAAAATTTTAATATTGAAACTTTATCAGAAAATAATTTTCTATTTGTTAATTTTTTCATGAGTAATAAATCTCCTATGTAAAATAATATTTTTAGCTATATTTTTATCGGAATATTGATATATACATAAGTAAATTTATATAGAATAATTGAACTTATGAATACTAAAATGATTATAAGTTCAATTAAAATACCATAGTAATTATTAAATATATTAAAATAGAGAATAATAAATATATAGCTAAATTTAAGTGATTTTTAATCTTATCTTTTCTTTGAAAATATGTCAGTTATTTTTGAAAATACATAAGAAGCAATTATTATTAATAAAAGATCAAAAATAAAATTAAAAAGGAATAATTGTTTAGCAGTATCAGCTCTACCATTTCCTACAAAAGGCATAGGAAACTGAATAGCAGCTATAAACATAATAGTCCATATTAAAAATATTTTATTTTTTAGCTCTCCATTATTTTTATTTCTTACACAAAGATAAATAGTATATATAAAGATTAATAAAAATGTTGAAATTATAAATAATAAATTCTTAGGTAAATAATTTTCTCTAAAGTTTGACCAAGTAGTAAATCGATTAAACTCAATTGTTGGTTCAGTACTGTAATCTGCTGATGTTTTTCCTAAACCTGTACTTGTGTAAAAAGTTTTGCTTGCAGTATATTGCATTCCCTGTACAAGTCTTAAAGGATGAGTTATATAAAATTTAGCTAACTTAGAGTTGCCAATTTTACTATAAAATTCATTATTAGTTATTTCTGTTCTTGGAATATATTTAACATATTCTTCATCACTTAAATAAGAATGTTTTCCAGCTTCTGAAGCCATATCTGGATTAAGTCCTAAATCAATTAAATCTTGATTAGGAGTTTTAGAACCATTAAGTATCCCATAAAATACAGAATTATATTGTGTATCATTGCTTATATTTCCATTAAAAGCATTGAAAACAAGAGGGTAAGACATAACTAAGCATAAGAAAATTATTAGTGACACAAAATTTTTCTTAGAAAGATATTGTTTATTGTCTAAAATTATTTTTAATAATAATATCATCAAAAATGGTACAGCAGTTACTACTTGCATCTTTGAACCTAGAAATAAAAATGTGGCTAATAATATATACACTATTTTTGACATTATCTTATGATTATTCTTTTTTACATACTTGTAATTTATGTAATATAAAATAGAGAAAATAAGTAATAATAATGAGCATAGCATCATAGGCTCACCATAAAAACTATTAAACCAAATTATATAATTTCCATCAAAGAGAACGAATAAACTTAAAATACCTATAAAAGTTAGTTTTAAGCTATTTTTTATGTTTAAATATTTTAATATCATAGTGATAGAAAGAATATATATAATACTATAAGCTATTGCTAAATATTCAGTTTTGAAAATACTGTTGTTAAATAGTTTACACGGGATACTTAAAATTAAAATTAAAAGTCCAATACTAGATCCAACAACGGAACCAATAATAGTTTTAAAAAAATTGGATATTGTATAATTAGTCACTATGTAATCATAAAATCTAACGAAATTAGGATTGTTTTTATCAGAATCAAGTAAAGATATTCCTGAAGCATTCATAACTCTATCAAAGTCACCTTGATCAGCTACGCCAACATGAGGATATTTAAATAATATAAAAGTTATTAAGCTGATTGAAGCTATTACAAAAGTTAAAAAAAGAAATCTATTATAATTGCTTTTAAAATTAAGTTTACTCATCATTTACGAAATTTCCTCCGTACAGTTTATTTTTTTAAATTCATAAGCTTTATTATAGCATTATATAAGGATAAATTTAATACTTATAATATATAAAACTTTATGTATAGTATTTGAAGTTTATAAATATACATTTAATTAATTGATATATTTTAAGTATTAGTTAGAAAAAATAAAATATTCTGAATATTTTTAAAATATAAAGGAGTTTTTAAATGTATTATTGAATAATATATTTAATATAATAAGTATTTAAAGGAAAGGCAGGTGAAAGCCAACTCCTAAGGAAACTTATAGGTTTGGCTATGAATTTATGAGAAGTTATAATATTAAAAACTTAAGAAATATAGGGTTAATGGGTCATAGCGGTACAGGAAAGACTTCATTGGTTGAAGCTATTTTATACTATTCTAACATAATAGATAGATTAGGAAATATAGAAGATGGAACAACTATTTTAGATTATGATGAAGAAGAGAAAAAAAGAAAACTTACAATTTCACTTTCAGTAGCACCAATTGAAGTTAATGATGTAAAAATAAACATTGTTGATACTCCAGGATATTACGATTTTGAGGGTGAATATATTGAAGGTATGAGAGCTGTAGATGTTGGAATGATAGTTGTAAGTGGAGTATCTGGAATAAAGGTGGGAACAGAGAAAGCTTGGAAATATTGTAATAAAATAAACTTGCCAAGAACATTTTTTATAAATAAATTAGATAGAGAAAATTCTAGTTTTGATAAGGTATTACAATCACTTAAGGATAAATTTGGTATGAGCGTGGTTCCAATTCAATATCCAATTGGTTCTGAAGGCAATTTTGAAGGTGTAGTTAACATTATTTCAAATGAAGCGAAGGTATATAATCTTAAAACTAAGAAAACTGAAATAATAGATATACCAGAAAATTTAAAAGATAAAATACAAAAATGTAAAGAGATGATTATGGAATCAGTAGCAGAAACTGATGAAGCTTTACTTGAGAAGTATTTTAGTGAAGGTACTTTAAGTGACGAAGAGATATATAAAGGTCTTATTAATGGGTGTTCTACTGGTGAAATTGCCCCAGTAATGTGTGGTAGTTCGTTAAAAGTTATAGGTGTTGATACTTTACTTGATAATATAATTGCTTGCTTTCCATCACCAGAATATGCAATTCCACAAAAGGCTTTAAATATCGAAACCAATGAAGAAGAGTTTATAAGTCTTGATGAAGACAAACCTTTTTCAGCTTTAGTATTTAAAACAATTGCAGATCCATTCGTAGGAAAAATATCATTCTTTAGAGTTATGACAGGAACGGCAACAGAAGATAGTAATGTATTAAATTCTAATAAAAATAAATTGGAGAAATTTTCTCATATGTATTTTATTAGAGGAAAAAATCAAATGCCAACTAAGAAAGTTATAGCTGGAGATATAGGTGCTATATCTAAATTACAATATACAGATACAGGAGATACTCTATGTGATAGTAATTTTAAAATATTATATGATAAAATGAATTTTCCTGTTCCAGTTATTTCAATGTCTGTGATTCCTAAGGCTAAAGGTGATGAAGAAAAGATATCTCAAGCTTTAACTAAATTAAAAGATGAGGATTTAGTTTTTGATATAACTAGAGATAATGAAAGTTCAGAAATAATCATATCAGGTCTTGGTGAAACACATATAGATATAATTGCAAGTAAGATTAAAAATAAATTTGGTGTTGATGTTATATTAAAAGCACCTAGAATTCCTTATAAGGAAACTATAAAATCGTCATCAGATGTAAGAGGTAAGCATAAAAAACAATCTGGCGGACATGGACAATATGGTGATGTAGTAATAAAATTTGAACCTAGAAATGATGGGGAGACAGATTTAGAATTTGTAGATAAAATAGTTGGAGGGTCTGTACCTAGAAACTTTATACCAGCAGTAGAAAAGGGATTAAGAGAATGTATAGAGCATGGAGTTCTTGCAAAATGTCCAGTAATAGGTCTTAAAGCTACATTACATGATGGATCATATCATCCTGTAGATTCATCAGAAATGGCATTTAAAGTTGCAGCATCAATGGCTTATAAAAAAGGTTTAGAAGAAGCTAAGCCAATATTGTTAGAACCTATAATGAAGTTACAAGTAACTGTTCCAGATGAATATACAGGTGATGTTATGGGTGACATTAACAAGAAAAGGGGGAGGATTATTGGTATGGAACCAAAAGATTCAGATCAAGAAATAACTGCAGAAATTCCCCTTTCTGAAATAAGTAGGTATGTAACAGAATTAAGATCTATTACACATGGTAGTGGAAATTTTAAAAAGGAATTCTTAAGATATGAAGAGGTTCCTGAAATGGAGTCAAATAAAATAATAGAGAATTTAAACTCTGAAGAGAAGTAAAAATTATATATTAAAAACTCAATTAAAAGAGAGATAAGCGTTAGGAAATAATGGGACTTATCTCTCTTTTTACATATTAATGTTTAGAATAATATTAACTAATTAAAGGAATAATAAGTTATATAAATAGCTAAATTAAAAATTAAAAAATAAATGTGAGGGAAGTAATAGATGTCAACGTATAGTATGAATATTACAGGAATCCTTGGATTAAGTGAATATAGCAATATTTTTGATTACTTTAGTATTATAGATCATGGTGATAATTTTATAATAAGAATAAATGAAGAAAATAAGGAAAATATAAAATTTATTAATTCTATGCTTGAAGATAATAAATTTACTATTAGTAATGCGGGTTTTAACTCATATGGTTGTTACTTTATAAGTGCATATAAAACAAAATAAAACATTGATTTTAAATTTACATTCCTTTACACTAAATATTATAGTATAATGTAAATATATTAGAACCGTTACCGGTGAGAAAAATTAACAATTAGTATTCAGTATGGAGGATAAATTTATGCAAAAATTTGTAGTAGGGGTTGACTTAGGAGGAACTAAGATAAGTACAGCTTTATCAAATTTAAATGGTGAAGTTATTAGCCAAACAACAGTTCCGACTAATGCACATGAGGGAGAAATTCCAGTATTAAATAGAATAATAGACTCGGTAGATAAGGTAATAAAAGATGGTGGAGTTACTTATAAAGATATAAAAGCAATAGGTATTGGTTCTCCAGGACCACTTGATGCAGAAAAGGGAGTAATAATATACACACCTAATCTTCCATTTAAAAACTTTAATTTAGTGGATCCACTAAATAAGAAGTTTGAAGTACCTGTTTTCTTAGATAATGATGCAAACGTTGCGACTATTGGTGAGTTTATGTTTGGAGCAGGAAGAGGTGCTAAAAACGTATTATTCTTTACAGTAAGTACAGGCGTAGGCGGTGGAGCTATATTAGATGGAAAAATATATAGAGGTCATACATCAAATGCATTAGAAATAGGTCATATGACTGTAGCACCTGATGGTCCAAGATGTAATTGTGGAAATATTGGTTGTGTAGAAGCAACTTCATCAGGAACAGCTATAGGTAAAAGAGGTAAAGAAGCTATAGGAAGTAAAGTTGAAACATCATTAAGAAAATATGATGATATAACTTCATATGAAGTATTTGTAGAAGCAGCAGCTGGAGATCCAGTATGTAAAGATATAATAGATAATGCATTAAATTATTTAGGAATAGCTGTTGCAAATGCAGTATCAATTTTTGATCCAGAAGTAATAATAATTGGTGGAGGCGTTTCAAAAGCTGGAAATATTGTATTTGATACAGTAAGAAAAGTTGTAGATAAGAGATGTTTTAAATCAATGGCTGAATCAGTTAAAATTGTACCAGCAGGACTTGGAACAGATGCAGGTGTTGTAGGAGCAGTAGCTTTAGCATTACTTGAAACTTCAGAAAAATAATTTAAATAAGATTTTTTATAAAACCATTTAATTGTAATATATATTGCAGTTAAATGGTTTTTATTTATGTAATAGACTATGTTTTAGTAGAGTGTTGATATATGAATAAGCAAAGTGAGCGGAGTAATTGAACTTAGCAATGCTAAAATAAGTATAGTCGCATTTTAGCTTTTTCCCAATATAAAATTAAAAAAGCGTGGTAAATCCACTTTTACTATAGGTGGAATATAAGTTGTAAGTATTGTAAAATAAGACTATATGAAATACAGTGTGGAGAGTGATTAAGTATGACAACGTTATTTTTAACTAGACATGGCGAAACAGAATGGAATATAGCAGGAAGGCTTCAAGGTAGCAAAGATTCCCCTTTAACAGAAAGAGGATTGAACCAAGCTAAGAGCTTAAGAGATAGATTAAAAAATGAAAAAATAGATATTATATATGCAAGTCCTATAAAAAGAGCATTAGATACAGCAAAAATTATATCAGAACCTAACAATACTCCAATAGTGACTTGTGATGAATTAAAAGAAATTGGATTTGGAGAATATGAAGGAAAATATATAAAGGATTTACCTAAGATTGGAGAAAATAATTTTTTAGAAGAAATGTTTTCTGGAAATCATGAAGTAAAAGGAAGTGATGGTGAAACTCTTTTAGATGTAAAGAATAGAACATTTAAGAAGTTAGGATCAATTTTAGAAAAGGAAAAAGATAAAAATATTTTAATAGTAACACATGGAATGGCTTTGAAAGTTATAATGAGTTATTTTACAGAATTTGAAAGAGAACTTAAGGGTGTATATGGTCAAGCTTCATTGACCAAAATAGTAAGAGATAAAGATAATTTTAATATTTTATCAAAAAATGATAGAAGTCATACAGAAAATCTTTAAATCTTGAATAAAGAGGTTATAATATGAATGTTGAAAAAATAGAAGAAGTATTAGGAAAAATGCTAATAGATAGAGGATTAACTTTATCTAGTGCAGAATCATGTACAGGTGGATTAATATCTAGTACATTAATTTCTTATCCAGGAATATCTGAAGTTTTTATGGAAGGTGCAGTGACATATTCTAATGAGGCTAAAATAAGAAGATTAAATGTAAAGAAAGAAACATTAGATAAATATGGTGCAGTAAGTGAACAAGTAGCAATTGAAATGGCAGAAGGAATTGCTAAAACTTCTAGAACTAATATTGGAATTGCTACAACTGGAATTGCTGGTCCTGGTGGAGGAACTGCTGAGAAACCAGTAGGATTGGTATATATAGGAATATGTATAAATGGGAAAGCATATGCTAGAAGATACATATTTAATGGCAACAGAGGAGAAGTAAGAAATTTAGCAACCATGTCAGCTTTAGATATGGTTAAAAGAGAAGTAGAAGATATGCATTAATCAATATTTTTTATTTTAATTTAAGGTTAGAAGTAAATTAATTTTTAATTAAAATAAAAAATTATTCCTATTGCTATCTGTGATAGCAATAGGAATAAAGTTTGGTATATAAATAAAATGGGGGGAGAGGCGATTAAATATTGAAGTTAGTTACTTCATTATAAATTCTTTCCCAAGAGGTATTTATTTATACACTAAAATGTAAATCTAATTAATAATTTGTAGTAAAGGTGTAAGTATGAAAAAAACATTTAGAGCTAATTTATATTTTTTAATAATACTATTAGGAGAAATAATAGGTGGTCAGGTATTAGGAATTTTTTATGGTATCTTAGGAATAACTGATATAAGATTAATGTTATTTTTAAATCATATGATTTTATTTATAATACCTGCAATAATATATTTAATAATAGTTAAACCAAATATAAAACAAACTTTTAAGCTTAATAAATTATATTTAAAAGATTTTTTCTTAATAATTGTTTTATCATTTGTAAGTCAACCACTAGTTAGTCTATTTTCACTTATAACATCATTCTTTTTTGAAAATGATATAGGAAATTTTGTATCAGAAATATCATCTACACCATTTTTAATAATGTTACTTTTAATGGCTGTTATGCCTGCTATAACAGAAGAAATAACTTTAAGAGGTATAGTTCAATCGGGATATGATGATAAAAGTGATTTAAAAACTTGTATAACAATTGGTTTATTGTTTGGTATATTTCATTTAAATGGTCAACAATTTTTATATGCAGCTGTTTTAGGTGGAATTTTAGCTTATTTAGTTAGAGTAACTAATAGTATATTTGCTTCTATGACTTTGCATTTTATGATCAATGGAACATCAGTAGCGATGCAAAAGATATTAACATTTTTACAAGATAAATTTGGAATTGAAGGAGCAGCACAGGATATATCAATTAAAGCTTTATCATTAGCTGAAAAGATGAATTTATTAAAAAGCTATATAGTAGCTGGAATGGTTTCAGCATTTTTAATTGTATTGATTCTTAAGAAACTTAAGAAAATAAATGATAAAAGAAAGCAAAATTTAATTAATGAACAAATTCAATATAAAGAGGCTGAATTTATTGATTATCAGTACTTTAATAAAGGAATAGCTTATAATAAAGAAGATAAAATAATGAATTGGCCATTAATAGTAACAATAATAATATACTTTATGTATATGGGGCTTACTATTATGGTTAATTTAATTAATAATCAGGGTATGCTTTAAAATAGTGTTAAAGCTAATGGACAGGGAAATTTACTTTAAGAACTCTAAAATAAAACTTAGTCCAATGCCAGTCTGCTCTTATACTATAATATCAACATTTACTTAAAACATAGTCAATAATTAAAAGAATTTGATTAAATAGTTAGATAGAAATTTAGTTGAAATTTTAAAGGCGAAAGTAAAGAGTGAAATATGAAATCATTATTAGAATTTCATATTTGACTTTTAACTTTCACCTTTTTTGTTTTGTAATGCAGCCTAAAATATACTATAGTATTTTTTTAACATTTGATGATTTCTGTATATGATGATCTATCTAAAAAATTAGAAAATGAATTTTCCTTTACCCAACCTCTTGAATTTATATTTGTATCTATAGGAAGAGAAACATAATACCATACAATTTTCTCACATAAAGCTTTGTCTAGTATATAAACTTCCATAGATATATCAAGTTTTTGCAATGTAGGTGCTAATTCATTTGGAGATAGATACACCATTGAATCTTTAGTTAGTAGTCCAGTATGTTCTGTTAAATCAAGAAACATAATTGAAGGATTGTTTTTTAAAGAATTTAGTTGATTATACTTTTCCTTTAATTTATAAAACTGCTCTTGACTAGCGATTAATTGTTTTTTTACTAATGATATTTTGTTTTCGTAATTATATATTAGGAATAATAAAGAGCCTGACACAACAATAATAAATACTAAGAATAATAAAATTTTCATATTAAATCTCCTATAACAACTATCACTTAAATTATATTTATTTAATGGAGAAAAGATTCCATAATTAATTTCAATTAAAAGGTATAAATTGAATATTTAAAATTAAGGATATGTTTTAGCAGGGGGTTGATATATGTATAAGTAAAAATGGACTGAGTAATTTAATTTAGAATCTCACTTAACAATTCTAAAACTTCAATTACAATATTACTTTCACCTAGTGTATATATAAATATGTTAATCATAAATAATAATTATTAATTAATAATATTTACTATTGAAATTTTATGTATTATGTATTAAAATTAAATCACAGGAAATTATTCTTGTAATACAAAAGATTATTGTTAAGGGGAATAGAAAAATGGATATGAATGAAGTAATATGTAGTTGCGTAGGAACTACAGCACAAGATATAAAAGATGCTATGAATAATGGAGCTACTACTTTAGAAGAAGTACAAGAAGTCACTAATGCAGGTACATGCTGCGGATGTTGTATTGATCAAATAGAAGGAATAATGATCGCTAAGTAGAAAGAAATAGTTCTATTTTAGTAAAGTATTGATATATACATAAATAAGTAGACTAAATGGTAAAATTTTGATTATTGCATATTTCAATATTTATAAAATCAGAGTTAAAAAATATAGGGTATGTTTTCACTTTAGAAAACATACCCTATATTTTTTTATAGATTATTAAATTAGTTGCTCTTAGTCTAAGGAGTATACTATAATTAAAGAATTGAAGAAAATCAAAGGATGTGGGGAAATGTATAACTTAGATGATTGCATTGGTTTCATAACTAATAAAGGGGCTAAAATACTTTCAGATGAATTTAACAGAAGGCTTCAGGAACATGATATGACTAGGGTTCAATGGATAGCATTATATTATATAGGTAAGACTAATGGTATTTTTCAGAAAGAGCTTTCTGATAACATGAGTGTTAAAGAATCTTCTATGGTAAGACTTATAGATCGTATGGAAAAAGATGATTTAGTTGAAAGAAGAAAAGAAATTAAAGATAGAAGAGTAACTAGAATATTTTTATCTGATAAGGGAAAAAAGTTAAGAGAAGAACTTATCCCATTAGGAGAAGAATTTCAGAGGGATGCAGTTAATGGTATATCAGAAGATGAATTGAATATTTTTAAAAATGTTTTAGAAAAAATGATAAATAATGTATGTAAATATTGACAATACCACTTTGATGTGGTATTTTTTATACAAAGATACTTGCTATGCTAAGTATTGCTATGTAAAGTAATTAAGAGAATATAATTATATGGAGGTTTTTATTATGAAAAAAGATGTTAGAGGAATGTTAAATGATTTTATGAATGGGTTAAATACGCTAGGAGAAACTAATGGTGCTAATGTTGAAGCATTTATGAATCTTCTTGGTACAAACTATGGAGATGGAGCTATTAGTAATAAGACAAAAGAATTAATTAGTGTTGGTATAGCTACATATAACAGATGTGAATATTGTATAGTATTCCATGCTTTTAAAGCTTTAGAAGCAGGAGCTACTAGAGAAGAAATAATGGAAGCCGCAATGGTTTCAGTTGCATTTGGTGGAGGCCCAACAATGGCTTATTCAGTAACATTATTAAAAGATTCAATTGATGAATTTGAAAAAGATTTTAAATAGTTATTAATTATATATAAATAAAAATATAGGGGTTGTTCATAACATCTAGTTGATTTTATGACAACCTTTTTACATAGAAGGAGAATTTAAGATGGATATAAAATTAGAAAAATTATCTGGACATAATAAGTCTGCTAAAGTAGGAAAAATTAGCGTGATTGAAGGAGAGCAAGTAAAAAAAGGGCATGTATTGATGCAATTAGAGACAAGCAAAGGAAATACACCTTTTAAAGCAACTTTTGATTTTAAAATAGATAAAATAAAAGTGTCTGAAGGTGATGAAGTTGAAATTGGACAAACATTATTTTTAGCGACTGGAGAAAATATAAATGTTAACAGTAATACTCCTAAGGTAGATTATTTTGGCTCTATGCTTAAGGGGAAGAAAGAAAACGTTACAGCTGATTTAACGATAATAGGGGGAGGTCCAGGAGGATACGTTGCAGCTATTTATGCAGCTAAAAAGGGATTAAATACTGTTATTATCGAGAAAGAAAATCTTGGAGGAACTTGTTTAAATGTAGGTTGTATTCCAACAAAAGCATTTGTAAAATCATCTGAGGTATTTCATAATGCATTAAATAGTGAGGAATTTGGATTCACTGCTGACAATTTACAAGTTGATATGAAAAAAGTAGTAAAAAGAAAAGATGATGTTAAAGGAAGACTTGTTAATGGAATAGAGTATCTTCTAGAAGCAAATGGTGTAAGGCTTATAAAAGGAGAAGCTTCTTTTTTAGATAATAAAAATATTATTGCTAAAAGGGGAAAAGATGAGTATACAATAGAGTCTAAAGATATAATTATAGCAACTGGATCTAAAATTTCAAAGATTGATATTAAAGGAATTGATATGCCATTTGTTTTAAATAGTACTACTGCATTAAACAATGAAAAATTACCTGAGTCTATAACAATAATTGGTGGTGGAGTTATAGGTATGGAATTTGCATTCATTTATTCTAACTTTGGAGTAAAAGTAAATGTAGTTGAATATGCAGATAGATTATTGCTAATGATGGATAAAGATATTTCAGAAGAGATAAAAGACATTGCAACTGATAAAGGAATTAATGTCTATACAAGATCAAAAGTTACAGAGATTAAAAAATCTGAAGATGGCGATGCTATCGTATCTTTTGAAAAAGATGGAGAAGAAAAATTATTAGTATCAGAAAATGTACTTGTAGCAATAGGAAGAGAGCCTAATATTGATGGATTAAATATTGAAAATATAAACCTTGAATTAAATGATAATAGAAGAGGAATTAAAGTTAATTCTAATTTAGAAACAAATGTTGAAGGTGTGTATGCTATAGGAGATGTTAATAATATAATGCAATTAGCACATGTTGCTTCACATCAAGGAATGATGGCTGTTGATAATATATTAGGAGAAAATAAAGAAATGAGCTATGATCATGTACCAAATGTAATTTTCACAGTACCAGAAATAGCATCAGTTGGAATGAATGAAGATAAGTGTTTAAAAGAAGAATTAAATATTAAGATAAGTAAATTCCCTTATTCAGCTAATGGTAAGGCTTTAACTATGGGAGAAGAAAAAGGATTTATAAAAATAATTAAAGATATTAACAATAATAAAATAGTTGGAGCATCTATTATTGGAGCAGATGCATCTTCATTAATTAGCACATTAACTTTAATTATTAAGAATAATATCAGTGAAGAGAAAATTTGTGAAACTATCTTCGCACATCCAACTACAGGTGAAGTAATACATGAAAGTTTCCTAGGATTATCTATTGGAGCTATACACAATCATGAATAAAGTTATCATTTCAAAAGAAGTAGATCCAGCTTATAACTTAGCTTTAGAAGAAGAACTACTTAGAAATTTGAAAGATAATGAAAATATACTATATCTTTGGCAGAATGATAGAACTGTAGTTATAGGTAGAAATCAAAATCCATATTCTGAATGTAATTTAGATTATATGAAAGAAAATAATATTACATTAGTCAGAAGAATATCTGGTGGAGGAACAGTTTTCCATGACCTTGGAAATCTTAATTTTACCTTTTTAACTAAAGAAGCAGATGCGAATTTAGAAAAGCAGCTTAAAGTAATAATAGATGGAATTGAAAAATTAGGATTAGTTGCAGAAGTATCAGGAAGAAATGATTTGCTTATAGATAATAAGAAATTTTCTGGTCATGCATTTTATTCAGAGGATGGAAACTATTTTCATCATGGAACTATAATGATTGATATAAACTTAAATGAACTTTCTAAAGCATTAAATCCATCTAAATTAAAATTACAATCTAAGGGAATAAAGTCTGTTAGAAGTAGAGTTATTAATCTTAAGGATTTAGATAAAAAAATTGATTCTAATATTGTTAAGGAAGCTTTAATTAATGGATTTTTAAATGTATATGGAGAATTTGCAAATATAAAAGAATATAGCAAAAAAGATTACATTCCAAGCCATTTTCAAAAATATAATGATAGAAAGTGGAATTTTGGAGAAAGTCCTAATTACAATATAACTTTAGAAAGAAAATTTTCAATTGGAAATGTTGAGATTAATTTAGATATTGTTAATGGGATTATAAAGGATTGTAAAATATTCACTGATTCACTTATGTTAGTAGATTTAAACAAAATTCAAGAATGCCTAAAAGGGATTGAGTTTAATGAAGAAGTAGTAATTGAAATCATTGAAGGTTACATGTGAATAGGTAATTCATATATATAAACAATTAAAATTAATGAATTTAATTTTATTGTTTAGGATAAAGATAAATTTTAATCTATAAAAAGATATCAAAACAGTCTGGTCACTATATATGTAATTAAAATACATGTATAGTGACTAGATTTATTTTATTTATAAATTATTAACAGCTTCATTTAAAACTTTTCCAACAGAATCATTAATAACTAGATTAGCCTTTGAGTCAGCTGAAGTAGCACTTTTATTTATAAGTACAAGATTTTTACCTCTAAAATAATCAATTAATCCAGCCGCTGGATAAACAACTAATGAAGTCCCTCCTATAATTAAGGTATCAGCTTTAGATATTGCTTTAATTGCACCAGTGATAGTATTATCATCTAATCCTTCTTCATAAAGAACAACATCTGGTTTAACAGTTCCTTCACACTTTGTGCAAGTAGGAACTCCTTTTGATTTTAGGATAAAGTCTGAATCATAAAATGCATTACAATTGGTGCAATAATTTCTATGAACAGATCCATGTAGTTCGAAAACATTTTTAGAACCAGCAGCTTGATGAAGTCCATCAATATTTTGCGTAATAATAGCTTTAAGTTTACCCATTTCTTCGAGTTTAGATAAAGCGATATGTCCGCTATTTGGTTTAGCATCTGGGTATATAAGTTTAGCCTTATAGAAGTTAAAAAATTCTTCAGGATGTCTAATATAAAAGCTATGAGATACTAATTGTTCAGGGGTAAAAGTTACATTAAGTTTTTTGTTAAATAAACCATTAGCACTTCTAAAATCAGGTATTCCAGATTCAGTTGACATTCCTGCACCACCAAAAAAGACTATGTTATTACTATTTTTTAAAATGTCTGATAATTTATCTATTTCAATACTCATAAAATCATCTCCAAACTGTATTTATATATTTATTATTACACAATTTATTATAAAAATTAAAGTAATATAGAAAATAGTCTGTATAACATTATGAATTTGAATGGTATAATTTGTATAAATAGATATATTTTTTAGTGAGGAAATTAAATGAAAATAGATAGGTTATTTTCTATTGTAAATATATTAGTTAGTAAAAAGAGTGTTACTGCTTCGGAATTAGCAGAACAATTTAATGTATCTGTTAGAACTATATACAGAGATATTGAGATATTATCTACAAATGGTATACCAATTTGTTCAGCTCAGGGTAAAGGTGGAGGGCTTTCTATTTTAGATAATTATTCTATAGATAAAACCATATTGTCTGATAGTGAGCAGAAACAAGTACTTATGGCATTACAAAGTGTAAATGCTACAGGACAGATAAATGTAGATGATTCTTTTTTTAAACTAAGAAGTTTATTTAGGAAGAATGCAATTGATTGGATTGAAATTGATTTTTCAGGTTGGGAGCAAAGTAAAGAGGATAAAGAAAATTTTGAAATTATTAAAGATAGTATTATTAATTCAAAGGCAGTATATATTTCTTATTTTAGCAACAAAGGTGAGAGGTCAGAGCGTATTGTAGAACCATATAAATTGATATTCAAGGGATATAATTGGTATATATATGGATATTGTAGAAAAAGAAAAGATATGCGATTTTTTAAATTAACAAGAATAGAAAAAATAGAAATTTTAAAAGATACCTTTGTAAATACACCACCATTAAATATTAGTTATGATATGTCACCAAAGGAAGAATTAATTGAAGTGAAGCTTAAAGTACATATTTCCATGGCTTCAAGGGTTTATGATGAGTTTAAAAATGGAAAAATAACTTTAAAAAATGATGAATTTTATATTATAGTAAGTGTTCCAAAAACTAAATGGTTATATGATTATTTTCTTGGTTTTGGAAACAGCCTTGAGATACTTGAACCATTAGGGATGAGAGAAGAGCTTAAGAAAAAATTAGAAGAAATTATAAAAAAATATTTATAATATGACACATAGATGTCAAGTTATGTTTGTTAATATTTGATTATCAAAGAAAGAGAGGTAATCAAATATGAATTATGAGGTTGTAAATTTAAAAGAAAAGAAAGTAGTAGGGGTAACTGCTAGGACAAAAAATTGTGATGATAATATGACGGAGATAATAGGATCACTGTGGCAAAATCTTTATGAAGGTGGAGTATATAATACTATTAAAAATAAATCAAATGATAAAGCAATAGGTATTTACTCTGATTATGAAAGTGATGTTAATAGCGAGTATAGTGTTACGGTAGGGTGTGAAGTTAGTGATGCAGAAAATATAGGTGAAGACACTATAGTAAAAGTTATTCCAGCTGGAAAATATGCTAAGTTTATTGTTCATGGACAAGTGCAACAAGCAGTTAATAACTTCTGGCAAGAGTTATGGAATATGAAATTAAATAGAAATTATAGATGTGATTTTGAGGAATATCAAAATTGTGATATGGAAAATGCAGAAATTCATATTTATATATCTGTTGATTAAAATAAGTTTTATATAAGTAAATTAGACTATGCTTTAAAACTGTGTCGATATTGTAGTATAAAGCAAATTCCAATGCCAGTTCGTCCTTATACTAAAATATCAACATTCACCTAAAACATAGTCATAGATAAAGATAAGCTAAAGAGTTAAAACTAAATTCTTTAGCTTATCTTTATTAAGAATACTATTATATAATAGTATGTTAATTTTAAAATATAGATATATTTAAAAAAAGACTTATAACAATGAATTCTATTAAGATTTTATAATTAAATATTTGGTAATTATGTATTTTGTTATGATATAATTTTTATAATGGTTAATTAGTTAGAATAGGGGAATATTACTAAAAATCTTTTGTAATAGATATTTGGGAGGTTTTGATTAATGTATACAGTTGGAATTATTACAAGTAGTGATAAAGGATATGTAGGCGAAAGAGAAGATAAAAGTGGAGCAGTAATAAAAGAAATAGTGGAAAATAATGATTTTGAAGTTGTAAGGCAAATAATTCTTCCTGATGATAAGGAGATGTTGTCAAAAGAATTTATGTATATGAGTGATGAACTTAATGTTAATCTTATTTTAAGTACAGGGGGTACTGGATTTTCTCAAAGAGACATAACTCCAGAGGCAACTAGGATAGTTATTGAAAGAGAAGCACCAGGGATATGTGAAGCAATAAGATATTATAGTCTTCAAATAACTAAAAGAGCAATGCTATCAAGAGCTATTTCTGGAATTAGAGGGAAAACATTAATAGTTAATTTGCCGGGAAGTCCAAAAGCATGCAAAGAAGCGTTAGGATTTGTATTAAATGATATAAAGCATGGAATAGATATTTTGATAGAAAAATCAAAAGAATGTGCAAGAAAATAAAAAATATAATAAGAAAATTTATTAAAATTAAGATATATTTTTTAGTTATAGGATTTTAATCTTAAAAAATCAATACTTTTATATATTATATTTAAAACCCTATTAATGCTAGTGATATCAAGTGTTAAAGAATCATATACTTAGTCTTAATATAAATAAAAAACAAAAAAATCAAAAAAGTTTAGAAAAATTGTTGACATAATAGTGATATCTAGATATAATACTACTTGTGATCTGGTGATGACGGCGTAGAGGTAACACTCCTCTCCATTCCGAACAGGAAAGTTAAGGTCTACAGCGCTGATGGTACTGCACGGGAGACTGTGTGGGAGAATAAGACGTTGCCAGGTAAGCATGGCTCGATAGCTCAGTCGGTAGAGCAGAGGACTGAAAATCCTCGTGTCACTGGTTCGATTCCAGTTCGAGCCACCAAAAAAACACTAACAAATGTTAGTGTTTTTTTTATTCTTTAGGAATTTATATTATTAAAAAATTTGTGGACAATTTTAGAATTTAAATTCTCTCAACTGGAAAATAAATTTCAGTAATTATTTTTCATAAGATAGATATATAATTATTTTAGCATTCCTAAGTTCAATTACTCCGCGCACTTTGCTTATGCATATATCAGCACTATGCTAAAACAGAACCAATAAAAAAAGAGCATAGATATGTTTTAAAACTATTCTATACTCATAAAAATATTAAACTGTACATTGCTCAATTTCTATTGTGTAATTACCACAACAAGGACAAACAACTACGCTAACAATGTAACTATTATCTACTTTTCCAGCTCTAGCAAGCTTATTATAAGATGTATTTTCATATTCTTTACACAGTGTATTTATTACATACTTGTTTTCTTTTGTATAAATATAAAAATGATATTCTAAATAAGCATAAGATTTATTTATTTTCTCTTGAGAATCACAGTAACATTTATCTCCATAAAATTCTTTAGAAAAATTAATAACTTCTCCTTCGGATAAAGCATTTAAAACTATATCTAATGATAATCCTTCAATTTCTTCAGATTCATTATCAGAATCTAAAAATATACCGTCGCAATTCTCTTTACTTAATAGATATTCTTTATCATCATATACAAACTTATATTCCATAAAAATTCTCTCCTTAATTAAATTAATAATAACTATATAATATCATAATAATTTTAATGTACATAACAATATATTTGTAATATACTATGTGTTAAATATATATTGATATATGTAATAAATCAAAATGAAATTGCAATTATTTTATACAGATTTGCTTGAAAATATATCAATGCTATATCAAAACATAGTTTTATTATAAATTATTTAAAATGAAACTATTTTGTAAGAATTAGGACACACATATGTAACAAATAAAGATTTATAGTGATATAGAATAATAATAAGAAATCCTTAATGTTGAATTAATAAACTTTTAAGAGTACTAATATAAAATTAGTATCATATAGCATTATAAAATAAAAATATTTTAGATTGGAGATGAGTTTAATGTTAGAAAAGATTATGTTAACTGATAAGGAATATGAAAATTTAGCTAAAGGAATTGCAATGGGAGTTGGAATTGGAACTATTATTGGTACAATTTTTGATAATGCAGTATTTTTCTTTGCAGCAGGTGGAGTGTTAGGAATAATAGGCTCATTAATCTATTCTAAAATAGAAGAGCATAAGGAAAACCATATATAATAAACCTTAAAATAATGCATTATTAATGAATATTAAAACATAAATTAAATATGTATAAATTTATTAAGACTCTTTTAACTAAAAATTGGTAAGAGTCAATATCATATAAATTCTACTGTTAAAAGTGGATATTAATATAGTAAATAGTAAAAATCTTTAAATTTCTTAATTGATCTTTTAAAAGTCTGTAAACTTTGATTATACTATGAACTATAAATATCCACTTTTAATAAAATCTAAAGATTTTCTATTTGCCAATCTATAGGAATTTCATTATCATTTTTCAAAAATTCATTAGTTTTTGAAAAGGGCTTACTACCAAAAAAACCTCTAGATGCAGAAAGAGGACTAGGATGAACTGATTTTATTATATGATGTTTGGGATTTGTTATAAGTTCTTCTTTTCTTATTGCATTATTTCCCCAAAGTATAAATACAATAGGTTTTTCTCTAGTATTTAATACCTTTATTATGTTGTCAGTGAATATTTGCCACCCTATATTTTTATGTGAATTAGCTTCACCAGCTCTTACAGTAAGCACTGTATTTAACAAAAGAACACCTTGATCAGCCCATTTCTTTAAGTAACCATTATTAGGTATATAACATCCAATATCATCTTTTAATTCTTTATATATATTTAAAAGTGATGGTGGAGTCCTAACTCCTGGATTTACTGAAAAACTTAACCCATGAGCTTGATTTGGACCATGATAAGGATCTTGCCCTAATATAACTACTTTAACGTCATCAAAAGCTGTGTAATGAAGAGCGTTGAAAATGTTATACATATCAGGATATATTGTTTTTGTCTTATACTCTTGTGCTAAATTTTTTCTTAATTTAAGATAATAATCTTTTTCAAATTCATTACCTATGTAATTATTCCAATCGTTTTTTAATATGTTATTCATAAAATCACCCTTACTTAGTATATCATTTTTATAAATAATAATAATAAATTTTCTTTTTTTATTGTTAGTAGAGATATATATTGTTAAAATATAGAGGTATATAAAAAAATAGCTAAAAAGGAGAATTAACATGGAAAATAAGGTATTGGCAATTGTTGCCGGAAACGAAATCAAAGATAAAGACTTAGATGCAGTACTAAATAGATATCCACAAGAAAGAAGAGCTATGTTCCAAGGAGAACAAGGAAGAGAAGCATTATTAGAACAAGTGGTAGCTTTTGAATTAATGCGTAATTTTGGTAAAGAATTAAAAATAGATGAGACTGAAGAATATAAAAATTTAGTTGAAGGATTAGCAAAAGAGGCATTAACTCAATTAGCAATCAATAAAGTATTAGCAGATGTTACAGTTACTGATGAAGATGTTAAAAAGTATTATGATGATAATTCAAGTATGTTTATAAATCCACCAACAGTTTCAGCAAAACATATTTTAGTTAAGACTGAAGAAGAAGCTACTTCTATAAAAGAAGAAATAGCAAATGGATTAGCATTTGAAGAAGCTGCTAAGAAATATTCAACTTGTCCATCTAAAGAACAAGGTGGAAGTTTAGGTAACTTTGGAAAAGGTTCTATGGTACCAGAATTTGAAAAAGTTGCTTTCGAATCAGAAGTTGGAAAAGTTAGTGAACCAGTTAAGACTCAATTTGGTTATCACTTAATATTAGTAGAAGACAAAACTGAAAGCACAACTGTACCGTTTGATCAAGTTAAGGATGCTGTGTTAAAACAACTTATAAATGAAAGACAACAAAACAAATATTTAGAAATGATAAAACAATTATCAGATAAATATGGTGTTGAAAGAAAATAGTAATATTACTTATAATTAGTAACAGAAAAAAAGTGGTTTTATATAAAACCACTTTTTTTATAAAATTTCTATAATGAAAACTTTCGTATATCTACTTTTAACTAAATAAAATGTAGATATAACTTATGTATACTTTATATTAATTCAAAAAATGAAGTTATGTATTTATCAGAAGCATTTATAATATCTTCTTTAGAATCTATACTAAATTCATCTTTTACTGCAACAACTTTCATTCCAGCTACTTTTGCTGATTTTATAGCAGGTAGGATATCTTCAAATACTACACATTTATCGGGGGTAGTATCTAATCTTTTAGCAGCAAGTAAATATACATCAGGAGAATCTTTACCTTTTTCAGTTTCACCTGTAGTAGTTATTGAATCAAAATAATCATAGATATTATTTGCTTTCAAACAAACCTCTAATAATTCATTAGAGTTACTTGTAGCTAGTCCTATTTTTATGTTGTTAGATTTTAGTTTATCTAAAAATTCTTTAACACCATCTTTTAGTTTTACATTAGTTGAATAGTATTTAAAAGCCATATCATGCCAATGTTTTAATATTGTTTCAACAGAATCTTCTATATTAAATCTGTTTTTAAAATAAGTCGCTGTCTGTTTAAAACTTAAATGAATTATATCATTTTTTAAATCTTTAGGTAATTCATGTCCTTTTTCTTTAAGATAGTCTATATCTATTTTTTGCCAAATCATCATTGAATCTACTAATGTTCCATCTAAATCAAATATTGCAGCTTTTATATTATTTAACATTAAGTCACCCCTTCATTTTATAAAAAGTTATAAAAAAAACTTAAGGGGATGCCTTAAGTTCTTTTATGTTGTATTAAATAGTGCAGATGGAGATAATTATATTATCAAAAAAAACTTATGTCAAGAATTCAATTTTACTCATTTTTATGTTACTATAATAATACAATGTAAACTTTTACAGAAATTGTATTCATGTTTTTTAATTTATATTTTTAAATAGTATGACTAAATATATTAAAACCTCCTATTCTCAATGGATTTTATGTAGCATCTTTTAGAAAAATAGGGGATTATGGACCATTTTAAAAAAAACATAAGATAATGCTTGGAATTAATGCTGTAGAAAAGTTGTCCATATATATGTAAAGTGATATAATTTTAGATATGTAAACGCATTTTGTTAATATGAAGGAGGGAAGGTTCAAAATGAACCGGCATTGGATGAGGAAAAAGATTTTAGCTGCAATGTTAGCTACTATGATTATTGCAGGGTCTTCAGCGCCAGCTTTTGCTACGCCTGGAAATCAAGAATTAAGTGAAACAAGACAAAAATATGCTGAAATAGAACGTAATATAAATGAAATTCAAGATAAAATTTATGATTTAGATGCTCAAATAGAGCCGTTAGAGCAAACTGTTTCTAACAATAAAAAGGAAGTTAAGAATATCAATACACAAATTGATAATACAACTAAAGACATAGGACAATGTAAAGAAGAAATTACTAATTTAGATTTAGCACTAGGTGAAAGACTTAAGGCTATATACATGTCAGGAAATATGGAATTTAGTTATTTAAACTTCTTATTTGAATCAGAATCTACTAGTGACTTTTTTACAAGAGCAGAATCATTAGGTAGAATATTAGGTAGAGATAAAAAAGCTATAAAAGAAATAGCTGAAAAAAGAGATTCATTAAACGAAAAGATAACTTCATTAGAAGATAAAAAGAAAGAAATAGACAAGCTTAATGCAGAAGTTCAAGTAAGTTTATCAGAATTAGATGTTAAAAAGAAAGATCAAGAAGTATTAGTTGAAAAGACAAAAGATGAAAAGAAGAAATTTGATGAAGAGTATTTATCACAAATGGAAAGAGATGTTGTTAAATCACAAATTGATGTAATAAACAGCTCAAGCAGTTCTCTTGGTGATTTAAAATCAGCAATTTCTCAATTAAGAAATATAAGAGATAGCCAACTTAAGAGTCCAATAGTTATAGAAGAAGTAAACGCAAAGATTGAAAGTGGAAAGAGTGCAGTATCACAAAAAGAACAAGAAGAGGAAGCAAAAAAAGCAGCAGCGGCAGCAGCTTCAGCTAACACTCCAAATAGAGGAAACTCAGGTTCTACAAATGTTACTGTTCCATCAGCAGGTAATGCTCAAGCTATATTAAATGAAGCATATAATCATTTAGGAAAAGCTTACGTATATGGAGCAACAGGTCCAAGCAACTTTGACTGTTCAGGATTTACTCAATATGTGTATAGAAAAGCAGCGGGTGTTGATATATCAAGAACTACTTACTCACAAATAGGTGTAGGAGTATCTGTATCAAGAGATCAACTTCAACCAGGTGATTTGGTATTCCCTCATGCTGGACATGTTGGTATATATGTTGGTGGAGGTAATATGATTCATGCACCACAAACAGGTGATGTTGTAAAAGTATCTCCAGTATATAACTTCTATGCGGCTAGAAGAATTTTATAATATATAATTTTAAAATAAGGCTAGATATGCAATTGTCTAGTCTTATTTTGTTGTATATAAAAATTAGTTTCATTTAAAGTTAAGTACAATATATAAAATTATATTTATAAAACTTAATTATATATAGACATTTTGATAAAGCATAACTATAAAATAAATTACTAAAATCATATTAAGTTGTTTAGAATATATGTATAAGTTATAATTATTTAGAATATATGGATAAAGGAAGATAACTATGCTTGAAAATAATTTAATTAATTTAGATACAGATGAAGTTATAGATGATCTACAATTAAAAGGTCTACAATTAATACAAAAGGTTAATGGATTTAAATTTGGTGTAGATGCTGTAATATTATCTGATTTTGCAAATGTTAAGAATAAATATAGAGTTATTGATTTATGTACAGGTACAGGAATAATACCATTTTTGTTGTATGGAAAGTATAACCCCAAAGAGGTTTATGGACTAGAGATACAAGAAGAAATGGTTAATATGGCAGAGAAAAGTGTAAAATTAAATGCGTTAGAAGATAAGATTACATTTATAAAGGAAGATTTAAAAAATATAGAGTATTTAAAGAAAATGGATAAGTTTGATGTAGTTACTGTAAACCCACCATACAAGTTGAATAATGCAGGAATTATAAATCCTAGTGATAAACTTGCTATTGCAAGGCATGAAGTTTTATGTAATTTAGAAGATGTGATTTATGCATCTAAAGTATTACTAAAAGATAATGGCAGAATGTTTATAGTACATAGACCAGAGAGATTAGCAGATATATTTACTTTAATGAGAAAATATAAAATAGAGCCCAAAAGAGTTAAAATGGTATATCCTAAACCTGGTAAGGCAGCAAATATAGTATTAGTAGAGGGGCAAAGAGACGGCGGTTCATATTTGAAATGGGATATTCCTTTATATGTTCACAATGAGGATGGATCTTATACAAAGCAAATAGATAAAATATATGGGAGGATATAAAATGGAAGTAGGAAAGTTATATTTAGTACCAACCCCAATAGGTAATTTAAAAGATATAACATTAAGAGCGTTGGAAGTACTAAATGAAGCGGATATTATAGCGGCAGAAGACACTAGACAGACTTTAAAATTATTAAATCATTTTGAGATAAAGAAAACATTAATAAGTTATCATAAATTTAATGAGAAAGATAAGAGTAATGAAATTATTGATAGACTTTTAAATGGGCAAAGCATAGCATTGGTATCTGATGCAGGAACTCCTGGTATATCTGATCCGGGAAGTGTTATAGTTAAAAGATGTATAGAAGAAGGAATTGCATTTAATGTTTTACCAGGTGCAACAGCTATAACAACAGCTTTGGTATACTCAGGGTTAGATACAACAAAATTTATTTTTAGAGGTTTTTTACCTAGAGAAAACAAAGATAGAAATATAATAAAGGAAGAATTACTTCAAAGCCAAGAAACTTTAATATTCTATGAAGCACCACATAGATTGCTTGATACATTATCTTTTCTATATAATTCATTTGGAAATAGACAAATTGCAGTTTGTAGAGAGCTGACAAAACTATATGAACAAATATTCAGAGGTACTATTGAAGAATCCATTAATTATTTCATAGAGAATAAACCTAGAGGCGAGTTTGTACTTGTACTTGAAGGTAAAAGACTTGAAGAAATAAAACAAGAAAGAGAAAGTGAATGGATTGATTTGTCAATTCAAGATCACATAATGAAATATATAGATGAAGGTATAAGTAAGAAAGAAGCTATTAAAACTGTTGCTAAAGATAGGGGTATACCCAAAAGCGAAGTTTATAAGTTTTCAATTGATATATAAATATAAGGCTGTGTTTTAGTAGAGTGTTGATATATGCAATAGGTAAAGTGGCATTGTAATTGGACTTTGAGAATTCTTAATGAGTATTGTCATATTTATTGCTTGTCACAATTTTATATTGGGAGCAAGCTAAAATGGGACTATACTCATTTTAACATTCCTAAGTTCAATTACTTAGTCCACTTTGCTTATGCATATATAAACATGCATTTAAAACATAGCCAAATATAAAATAAACAGCACCTCCAAATTTGGAGGTGCTGTTTATTTTATATAAGTATTATTAGGTATTATCTATTGTTTTTGATTTCATCTAAACAATTAGTACAAACATTTTTTCCTTTATAATTTATAACGTCTCTTGCATCTCCACAGAAGATACAAGCAGGTTCATATTTCTTAAGGATTATTTGTTCGCCATCTACATAAATTTCTAAAGCATCTTTTTCAGCTATATCTAAAGTTCTTCTTAATTCTATTGGAATAACGATTCTACCTAATTCGTCTACTCTTCTAACTACACCTGTTGATTTCATAATAAAAATTCCTCCTAATTTACAATGTTCGACATTCTACTCTGACATATTACCAAGTATGTAATATAAAGTCAATAGATATTTTATGTTTTTTGTATAATAAGTTACAAATTTCAACTTTAATAAACATTATATATAAAATATACTACCATATTTTAGAAATGTCAATAGAATTTCTAGAATTTTTTGCTATGTAATATAAGGAAAATTTGATAGGGGGAATTGCATAACGACTAAGGTTAAATGGGATAAGCCTATATTAAAATAAAAAAAAGTAAAATTAATTAGTAATAATTAGTAAAAATGGATAATTACCAATTCTATGAATAAATATTAAAAAACACAGAGAATCTTAAAAATACATAAAAAATTAATGTATATTGTCTTAAAGATACAAAAAATATTAATTTTATGTATAAAGTTTTAAGATGATTAAAAACAAATGAAAAAACACAGAATTATCAAAAAGTATAGTTTATTGTTGTGTATACTAAAATTTTCAATTATATTATATAATAAAAATACATATAGATTATTATAATGGTAAAAATAACTTGTAATAAGTTTATGTTTACTATATACTTTTATGTAAATATATTAAGAAAGTGTGGGATATTATATGAATGATCATATGGAGTCGTCTTATATAAAGGAAATAGTTGAAAAAATATCTGAAAATAGTTTAATTTCGTATGAAGATTTACCCAAATATGATTTATTTTTATCTCAAGTTATAGACTACTTAAATGATAAATTTATGGATGAAAATTTTACTAATAATATAGTTCAAAATTATATTAAAAGTGAAGTTATAACAAAGCCAGAGGATGGAAAAAAAAGAGGATATACTAAAATACATCTAATTCAGCTTGTATTATTGAGTTATATGAGACCTGTGCTAACTACTGAAGAAATAAAAAAAGTTTTTAGTTTAGCATTTAATGAAATAAATGAGAGAGATGATGATATAATTGGTTGGCAAGATGCTTACAAAATATTTTCGGAAATCCAAGATGAAAGTTTAAATGAGTATTTAAAAGCATCATTGGAAAATGAAAAGAAATTAAAAGAAAGAGTCAAATGTTTAAATTTAAAAGACTCAGAAGAAGAAGAAAGAATAACAGTATTTTTATTAGTTCTATCTTTAATAGCAGAAGCTAGCGTAATTAAAAAATTAGTACAGAAAATAGTAAAAGAATATCATGCACATTAATTAATAAGAGTATTAAGAGATTGATTAAACACTTACTTGAATAAATTATATTTATTCAAGTAAGTGTTTTTTAAAGAAATATAATAAATTCTGTAATATTTTATTATATTTATATAAAAAATACTTCTATATACCTTACTTTAGGGTAGTATTAGTGCGCAGTTTTGTTTTTTGTTCATATAAAATAAAAAGTTTATTTATCTATTTAAGTATGTTAAAATATTCATGTTAGTTTATCAAAAGAAGTAGCTTTATGATAACTAATTTAATGAGATAAGATAATTTTTATAAATAATTAATATTTAGAGTTTAAATATTTGTTATAATTTAGTAGAAATGAATTATCAAAACAACAAATTGGTAATATAAGTAAAATTGAAGGAGCGAGGAAAATGAATATTCCATTAATTGATTTAAAAGCTCAATATAAGTCTATTTCTGAAGATTTAGATAGAGTAACTAAGGAAGTATTATCTTCTGCAAATTATATTATGGGAAAAAATGTATCTGATTTTGAAAAGGATTTTGCAGATTATATAGGCGTTAAGCATGCTATTTCAGTAGGAAATGGGACAGATGCATTAGTTATTGCATTAAAATCTTTAGGAATTGGAGCAGGTGATGAAGTAATAACTTCAACATTTACTTACTTTGCCTCAGCTGAATGCATATCTGCTGTAGGAGCAAAGCCAGTTTTTGTAGATGCAGAAAAAGATACTTTTAATATAGATCCAAGCAAAATAGAAGAAAAAATTACAGAAAAAACAAAAGCAATTATACCTGTTCATATCTTTGGTCAAAGTGCTGATATGGATGAAATAAATAAAATAGCTAAAAAACATAATTTAAAAGTTATTGAAGATGCTTGTCAAGCAGTTGGAGCTAAATATAAAGGAAAAATGATAGGGGCATTAAGTGATATGGCTTGTTTTTCATTCTTCCCAACAAAGAATCTTTCATGTGCTGGCGATGGTGGTATGATAGTAACATCTGATGATAATGTTGCAACTATAGCTAGAGCATTAAGAACTCATGGAAGTGGAGAAACAGGACAAAAAGCATATAATTTATTAAATAATATAAATGAAGACATAGATAAATCTAATACTGGAGATGATACAGTATATAACCCATTAAAGTACTACAATTATTTAATAGGATATAACTCTAGATTAGATGCTATTCAAGCAGCAATATTGAAGGTAAAATTGCCTCATTTAGATAAATGGAATTCAAAGAGAAAAGAAATAGCAAAAATATATGATGAAAACTTTAAAGATTCAAAAGTCGTTACACCAAGTGTTAGAGAAGAAAATGAATCAGTATATCATCAATATGTATTACAAACAGAAGACAGAGAAAAAATGTTAAATAAGCTTAAAGATAAAGGTGTGGCAGCAGGGGTATATTATCCAGTTCCATTACATTTACAAAAAGTATATCAAAATCTTGGATATAAAGAAGGGGATATGCCAGTTGCAGAATATCTTTCACATAGAACATTTGCAATTCCTGTTTATCCAGAATTAACAGAAGAACAAATAAAATATATAATTGATTCTATAAAGGAATAGAGAGGTATAATTTATGGATAAAAAGTATTTTGTACATGAATCCAGTTATATAGATGATAATGTTGAAATAGGAGAGGGGACAAAAATATGGCATTTTTCCCATATTATGAGTAATTCTATAATGGGTGAAAAATGTAATATAGGTCAAAATGTGGTTATATCTCCTGGAGTAAAACTAGGTAATGGAGTTAAAATACAAAATAATGTATCTGTGTATACTGGCGTTATTTGTGAAGATGATGTATTTTTAGGACCATCTTGCGTATTTACTAATGTAATAAATCCTAGAAGTTTTATAGAAAGAAAAAGTGAATATAAACAAACTATTATAGGAAAAGGTGCATCAGTTGGAGCAAACGTAACAATAGTATGTGGTCATAACATAGGGAAGTATGCTTTAATTGGAGCAGGAGCTGTAGTTACTAAAAATATACCAGATTATGCTTTAGTTGTTGGAAATCCAGCAATAGTTAAAGGCTATGTATGTAAATGTGGCTCAAAGTTAGATTTTAAAAACAACAAAGCGATTTGTGAAAGTTGTAATGAAGAATATATAAAATCTGATGAAAAAGTTGAGTGTGTAGATTTAGGAGGTATAAAATAGATGTCAGGATTAAAGCAACAATTATTAGAAAAAATAAATAATAGAACTGCTAAAGTAGGCGTAGTGGGATTAGGATACGTTGGTTTACCATTAGCTGTAGAAAAAGCAAGTGCAGGATATGAAACCATTGGATTTGATGTTCAAGACCAAAAAGTTAAAATGGTTAATGAAGGTAATAATTACATAGGTGATGTAGTAGACGAAAAATTAAAAATGTTAGTTAATGATAAAATATTAAGAGCTACTACAGATTTCAGTTTTGTAAAAGATGTAGATACTATTTGTATTTGTGTACCTACACCACTTGATTTATACAAACAACCAGATTTATCATACGTTGTAGAATCAACAAAAAGTGTTGCAAAATACATGCACAAAGGTATGTTAATAGTTCTTGAAAGTACAACTTATCCAGGAACAACAGAAGAAGTTCTTAAGCCTATCTTAGAAGAAAATGGATTAAAATGTGGAGTAGACTTTTTCTTAGCATTCTCACCAGAAAGAGTTGATCCAGGTAATAAAAACTTTAACACTAAAAATACACCTAAAGTTGTTGGTGGATGTAGTGAAGACTGTACGGAAGTTGCAGCAGCATTATATAGAAATATTTTAGAAGGTGAAATACATACTGTTTCATCACCAGCAGTAGCTGAAATGGAAAAGATATTAGAAAACACATTCAGAAATATTAATATTGGATTAGCTAATGAAATGGCTATACTATGCAACAGAATGGGAATAGACGTGTGGGAAGTTATAGATGCAGCTAAAACTAAGCCATATGGATTTATGCCATTTTACCCAGGTCCAGGTTTAGGCGGACACTGTATACCACTTGATCCATTTTATTTAGAATGGAAAGCAAAGGAATATGATTATCATACAAGATTAATAGAAACTTCAGGAGAAATAAATGATTCAATGCCTGAATTTGTATTAGATAATGTAATGAAAATATTAAATAAACACAAAAAAGCACTTAATGGATCAAAAGTTCTTATATTAGGTGTTGCTTATAAGAATGATATTGATGATTATAGAGAATCACCAGCATTCAAAGTTATTGAACTTCTAGAAAAGAATGGAGCAGAAGTTATCGTAAATGATCCATATTGTGAAGTTTCTAAATACAAAAACAAAGTTTACAATTCTGTAGATTGGAAAGATGTAATTGATGATAGTGACATTGCTATAGTAACAACTAATCATAGCTGTTATGATTATGAAGATATAGTAAGTAAAGCTAAAGTTGTTTATGATACAAGAAATGCAACTAAAAATGTAGTTAATAATAGAGATAAGATTTATAAATTATAATATGTATTAATTCACATATTTTAAGTATGATTTATTATAGGATTTAGTGCTCAGTAAGCATTAAGTCCTATAATTTTTCTAAAAATAGGCATATTTATTTAAAATAGATCTTATTTTTTTATATAATGAATATTTTATAAATTTTATCTATAAAATATGAGAAGAGAGATATGATGCTTAATGGGCAAAGATTTTAGATATTTCAATTAATAAGATTTATAGAAAATTATAAAATCTAATTATGGCTTATTATCATAATTAATTCATTTAAAGGGATAAAGAAAATGTAGTATAAATATAATTTTATATAAGTATTAAATGAGATAATAATATCTAAAGATAGGAAATGGTGATTTAATGAGTCATAAAAAGATGAGTATAAGAGAAAAATTAAGGCTATTATTGCATTTGATTGTAAAAATAAAAAATGATGATATTTTTGCATTGGCATCTCAACTAGCATACTATTTACTTTTATCATTCTTTCCATTTATTATTTTCTTAATAACATTAGTAGGATTTAGTAATATGGATTCTATACAGATATTGAACGGAATAAAAGCTGTAGTTCCAGAAGCAGTGTTTGATCTGACTTCTTCAACAATAATTGAAGTTTTTGATAAACAGTATACAGGATTATTAGAAATTTCAATTTTATTAGCTTTATGGACTTCATCATCTGGTTTTAGAGCTGTAATTAAAGGTGTAAATAAAGCTTATGATTTTAAAGAAAATAGATCGTTTATAAAAAGATTAATAATCTCTATGATAAGTGTAATAGCGTTAGCACTAACTATAATATTAGCATTATCTATGCTTGTATTTGGAAATGTAATAGAAAATTATATAATAAAAATTATTCCATTTACAAAACTGGTTGTGATTTTATGGAACATATGTAGATATGTGTTCGTTGTAATTATAATGGTATTTATATTTGCATCAATATATAGATTTACTCCTTCGAAAAGATTAAAGTGGAGAGACGTAATCCCTGGATCAATATTTAGTACAGTTGGATGGATAATAACATCTTATGGTTTTTCTTTTTATATAGATAACTTTAGAAATTTCTCAAGATTTTATGGAAGTCTTGGAGCTGTTTTTATATTGATGACTTGGTTATTCTTAGTTTCAATATTATTTATTTTAGGTGTGGAAATAAATTGTGTGTTAGAACAATTTAAGAAGCAGTTATTAGAATAGTTATACTTTAATGAATATAATTACATTATCTGGATAGAATCAATAAAGAAATATTCAGGAGGTGTAATATAATGAATAAAATAGTATTAGTAGGAAATTTTATAAAGGACCCTGAACTTATGTATACCGAAAAAGATAGTAAAACATACAGCAAATTTATAATAGCTGTAGATAGACCATTTAAAAGTCTAGATGGTACTAGAAAAGCTGATTTAATTCCTATAATAGTATGGGGCAAAAAGGCAGAAGTTATATGCCGCTATATGAAAAAAGGAGATAGTATAAGTTTTAGTGGTAGATTAAGAACTGGAAGTTATGAAGATAAAGACGGAAATAAGAAGTACATAGCAGAAGTTGTTGGCGAAGACTTTAAGTTCTTAGGAAACAAAAGACCAGAAAAAGTTATTGCAGAAAATTAATAAAATAATATATAGTTTTGATAAAAAGTATTTAAAGAATATTGAAATGAACTCCATTAAATAGATACAGTAAAAAAATACTGTTTAAAAATCTATTTGATGGAGTTATTTTTATGGTAAAAATATTTAATTAAAAATATAATGCTCTATTGTTGAATTTCAACTCAAAAAAGTAGTTTATTTTCTTCATAAAGTTAAAAAAATAGAAAAATTTAAGAAATAATATACCAAATATTGAATAAATAAATAAATGTGATATAATGAATAATGTAAACGATAACTAAAAGTTTTTTGTTTTCAATTTTCAATTATGGTTACAATGAAATTTATGGGGTTAAAATGGGAAAAAATAAACTATCTTAAAATAGATTCATACTATTTAAGGTGGTTTATTTTTTTGTTCTGTAAAAAGTATATATAAATACATAATATGCACTAAAATTAAAATTTAATTATTGTAATTAAATTAATATTCGACAAATACTTTAAATTTAATTTTAAATATATTTATTTATAAGGTGATAAATAGCAAGTTTCAAAATTTATTGTCAATAAAAAATATATAAATAACTAATTATCGGGACATGCTTTGACATTTTATAAAAGATTAATGTGATAATATTAACATGTGTTACAAATTTAAAAGGGGTTGAGTAATTATATGGATATTATAGAAGAATATACATCTATTGATACTGAAAACAATTTTGAGTATAAATATAGGCTAACTAAATCACTGTATAAAGGAATAACAGCATATGGAATAGAAGTACAAAGCCAAAACTCAAATACCACTAACAAGGCATTTAATGAAAAGGATTCAGTAAATTTAATTTCTATAAATAGACACAATGTTAAAACTTTACTTACTAAATTATATGAAAATAGAGTTTCACCACTACATCTTATAGACATTATTGGCGAGTATGTAGACGAGCATGTATGTGAATTCGATAATTTTACTTCAAAAGAGGTTGCAAATTAATTGTTAAATATTACTTAAAGGCTTCATTTAGTATATACTAAATAAAGTGACTTTCTTAGAAAGGGGTAATATTTTGATAAGAGGAATTGGAACAGATATAGTAGAAATTGAAAGAATAAAAAAAGCTATTAAAAGTAATCCCAATTTTATAAATAGATTTTTTACGCAAAAAGAAATTGAATACTTTAAATTAAGAAAATTTAATGCTAATACTATATCAGGAAACTTTGCAGCAAAAGAAGCTGTAAGCAAAGCATTAGGTAGCGGATTTAGAGGATTTGGATTGAAGGATATAGAGGTATTAAGAGATGAACTAGGAAAGCCAATAGTGAATTTAAGTGATAAATTATATAAAATGTTTAATTTAGATAATTATAATATTTTTATAAGTATATCTCATAGTAATACTGACGCTATAGCATATGCAATAATAGAGGTGATATAACATGGAAATTATGTCTTCTGAAAAATGTAAACTAATTGATAAGCTAACAATTAATGAAATAGGAATTCCTAGTATTGTTTTAATGGAAAATGCAGCTATATCAATATATAAAGAAATATATAATATAGGTGATAGTTTTCTTGTAATATGCGGTCAAGGAAATAATGGTGGAGATGGTTTAGCAATTGCTAGACATTTATCTAATAATGGTAAGAAGGTAAAAGTCTATATTGTTACAGTTAATGAAAATTATAGTGAAGATTTCAAATTAAATCTAAAAATACTAACTAATATAGAAAATATAGAAATTAAAAAGATAAAATCCGAAATAGATATAGATACTACTTTTGTTAATGATATTAAAAAGTTTGATGTCGTAGTTGATGCTATTTTTGGTGTTGGATTAAATAGAGATCTTAAAGGTTTATTTAAAACTACTATAAATGAAATTAATGTTAACTCAAATATAATTGTATCAGTAGATGTTCCATCTGGATTGGATTGTGATAAGGGAGTACCGAAAGGAATTTCAATAAAGGCAAATTATACGTATACATTTGAAGTTATAAAAAAAGGATTTTTAAGTTATAAAGCAATTGAATATTTAGGAAATGTTAAAGTTGTAAATATAGGTATTCCCCAAAAAATCAAAAAACAAAATAGTGATGGAATTTGTATATTAAAGGATTCTGAATATAAGAAACTGATCCCAAAAAGAAATGTTTATGGACACAAGGGAAACTATGGGAAATCAATTATTATTGCAGGTAGCATTGGATTTACAGGGGCAGCATTTATAACAACTGAATGTACGGTTAGAAGTGGTGCTGGATTAGTAACTTTAGTTTGTCCAAAAGAAATACAATCTATATTATCTAATAAATTGATAGAAGCTATGACTTTAAACACAGAAGATAAAAAATTAAATGAGTTATTAAGAGGAGCTCAAGTTATTGCTATTGGACCAGGACTGGGAATTGGAGAAAAAGAGAATTTATTATTTGAAAAAGTTGTAAAGGAAACAACTTGCCCAATAGTTATTGATGCAGATGCAATAACATTATTGTCAAAAAATAAATCATTACTAAAATATTTGGAAAATAGAGCAATTATGACACCACATCCAGGAGAGTTAGCTAGATTTTTAAATATAAAAATTAGTGAGGTTGAAGATAACAGAATTAGTATAGCAAAGAAATTTTTTGAGGATTACAGAATAAATTTATTGTTAAAGGGTTATAAAACAGTAATTTGTACTCATAATAAAACTTACATAAATCAAACTGGTAATAGCAAAATGGCATCAGGTGGAATGGGTGATGCATTAACAGGAATAATAACTGGACTAATATCTCAAGGAGCAAGCATTGAAGATGCAACTGTTTTAGGCGCTTATATACATGGAAAATTAGCTGATGAAATTTCACAAAATTCTTTTATAGTTAATGCAAGAGATATTATAAACAATCTTCCAATAAAAATTAATAACATTCTTAAGTAATTAAGAATAAAATAAAAAAACTTTTCATAATAGTAGTAAAGTATTAATAAAGCTTTGGAGGATTAATGGAAAAGAAAAAAAAGACAATTAAAAGTAAAATGCTTTTATCTACTTTATTACTTATACCAATTATAACTATTCTATTGATAGTTTTATTTAGACATATTTTACTTCCGACTAATGAAGACATTTTAAATTATGTTAAGAACATAAAAGAATATAGTACAGGCGTAGAATATACATTTAAAAATTCAAGAGGTGAAATTAAAGAATCAACTACACAATATTATAGTAATAATAAGGGATTGAGAATTGAATTTGGACAAGATAAGAAAACAATAAAAGTATATAATAGCGGAGAAATACAAGTTAAAGACTATCAAGGTGATGAATTTAAACTTGATGGAAATATAGATGTTATTTATCCACTAGGATCAATAAATAATGTTTTATCTAATGAAATATTAGGTGAAATAAAAGAAAACGTTAAAGAGTGGGGTGATGGAAACTACTTAGAAATTGATTTGAAGTATGATATGAATAATAAACATTTCGAAAAAGGAAAATTTTATATAGATAAAAAAACAAAATCACCTATATTATTAAAAATATTTGATATTAACGGAGCCGAGAGGGTTATTATAACTTACAAAGATTTCAAAATCGAAAAGAATTTAAGTGATGAGTTGTTTTAATCGATATATATTTTTTTAAGACAACCTATGATGACAAGGAAGAATGGAAACCACATAAAAATTAAAATCTTTATATTATTAGTTGTAGTTAATATTCTTCCTAAGGATTAAATAAGTAAAAATATTTAAATTAAAATAAATTAAGCCATATTAATATCAAAACAACTTTAGTTTAAGATTATTTTATAGAAAGTATCATAAAGATACATACGTTTTAAGTAAATAATTGTTATAAATAATATAAATAAATAAAACTCATAATTTAATAAAAAATATATCACAAAAAAAGGACAATTCTTTTGACAAATTGACATAATTTGCAATATAATAGGTATATACATAGGATTTTTACTACTATGGAGGAGAAATTATGTCACATTTTAAGAATAATAAAAAAAATCACGATATATTTTGTACAAATAAAAAAAAGAGTGAATTTATGAGCGACTCAATAATATTATATATTGATGATACGATTGAAGATATGAGTTTAGTCGATTTTGAATACTCAATGATAAAGGGTTATCAAGATATGGCAGAGTTAAATTTGGAACTTTCTAGAGATGGGGTTGAAAAGCTATTAAGTGATATTAATGAATATGAGATATGGCTTTGCGGAGAGTGATTATTTGAAATGGCAACTATGGTAGTAAAAAGAGGAGATATATTTTACGCAGATTTAAGTCCTGTTATAGGATCTGAACAAGGTGGAATACGTCCCGTTATTATAATACAAAACGATATAGGAAATAGATACAGTCCTACTGTTATTGTAGCGGCAATAACATCACAAATAAACAAGGCTAAACTACCTACTCATGTTGAGATATCTTCAGAAGAGTATGGGTTAAATAGAGATTCAGTTGTATTATTAGAACAAATAAGGACTTTAGACAAACGAAGATTAAAAGAAAAAATTGGACATATGACTGACTGTGATATGAAGAAGGTAAACAAATCTTTGACTATAAGTCTAAACCTTAATTAAAAAAAGGATAGAGTAAATCTATCCTTTTAAAGCATACAGAGATACTATTAATAAAGACACTTTCTAGAGTAAGAGCATACAAACTAAAGAAAGTGTCTTTTATTATATAATAAATTAAATTTTTACTTTAACTTAGAAATTTTTTATTTCAAACTTAAAAACTTTATTTAAAAATGTACATAAACTGAATTTAATTTATACGCTATGTTTTGATATCAACACTAATTTAAAACATAGCTAATTTATAAAAAAAAGGAGATGTTTCAGTGTCTGATGATTATAAAGCAAAAGATAAATTGAGTAGAAAAGAGCGAGTATATAAAAAATTAAAAGATCTTACTCAAACTATAAATTTTAGTGAAATGTTAGAAGAAAAAATAGGATTTGAAGCTAGCTACATAGCTAAGGAATTAAATATATCTAGAAACAATGTGAGTAAGGAATTGAATTGTCTTGTAAATGAAGAAATGGCAGTTAAAATTCAAGGCAAACCAGTATTATATTTAGATAAGATTTATTTACAACTAAAATTTGGTATAAGTATAAAAGAATCAGTAATAACCGAATATAGTTATTTGAGTAAAATGTTAAAAAATGAAATAAGCTTGAAAAAAGATGAAGAGTTTAAAGATATAAAAGATATTAGAGTATTAGAAAAAGAGAAAGAGAAACTGCCTAAATATAAAAAAACTATTTTTAAAAGCATAATTGGTAGTGAAGATTCATTAAAATCACAAATTAAACAAGCAAAAGCAACAATATTATATCCACCTAATGGATTACATACTTTATTAATAGGACCTACAGGTGTTGGAAAAACTACATTTGCTGAAGCTATGTACATATATGCAATAGAATCAGGAAGATTTACAAAAGATTATCCATATATTATATTTAATTGTGCAGATTATGCAGAAAATTCTCAACTTCTCCTTTCACATTTATTTGGACATGTAAAAGGAGCATTTACTGGGGCAAGCTGTGAAAAAAAAGGATTGGTAGATCAAGCTAATGGTGGAATATTATTTTTAGATGAGGTACATCGTCTATCTCCAGAAGGACAGGAAATGTTATTTTCGTTAATGGATAGGGGTAGCTATAGAAGGTTAGGAGAATCGGAGAATACAAGGAAAGCTAATATATTATTTATAGCAGCAACAACCGAGAATCCAAAATCAGCTATTTTAGAAACATTTTTAAGAAGAATTCCTGTGACAATTAACCTTCCGAGCTTAAGTAAACGTTCACTTAAAGAGAGGATGGAACTTATTTGTCAATTTTTTAAAAACGAATCTATAAAAATTAAGGCTCCATTGAAAGTATCTAAAGAAGTATTAAAGGTATTGTTACTTTATAAATGTCCTGGAAATATAGGTCAGTTAAAGAATGATATTCAACTTATTTGTGCCAATGCATTTGTTGAATATATTACAGAAGAATATGACTATGTATATGTAAAGTTATCTCAAATTTCTCAGAGATTTAAAGAGGGCTTATTTGAAATCGAAGATAAAAGACAAGAACTAATTAAATATTTTGATTTAAATGATTTTGAGTCTATAATATTTAATGGTTCAAGTGAAGAATCAGATGACAATATAAATCGACTGTTATTGTATGATGATTATAATACTGAAGGAGATTTTTATGATTTAATGTTACAAAAAGCTCAAAAGTTTTATGCAGATGGATTATCTATAAAACAGATTAGAGAAAATATAGTTAATCAAATTCAATATAGATTTAATAACACCTCATCTATAGAAAAATCTGAAGATTTAGAACTTGATAAAGAAGTACTATCCAAAATAGTAACACCAGAAATTGTTCAGATTATTAAAGAATCATTTATAGAAGATTCAGGGGAGTGTATTAAAAACATAGATACAAAATTAATATATAGTTTAGCATTACATATAGAAACTCTTTTGGAAAGATTAAGAATAGGAAACATAGTTATATACCCTAAATCTGAAGATAATTATAAAGATTATAAGCAAGAATATGGTCTTGCAACATTAATAAAATCTAAAATAGAAGAAAAGTTTTTTGTTAAAATACCTAATGATGAATTAGTATTTATAACTATGTTTTTACATTCTGTAAATACTAAAAAAGAACACGGTAATATTCAAGTTTTAGTAATTGCACATGGATATGGCACTGCAACTAATATGGTTGATGTTGCAAAGACACTTTTAGGATATGAGTGTATACATGCATTGGATATGCCATTAGAAGAAAAAGTTGAGGTTACTTTAAAAAAAGCGATAGATACAGTTAGTAAAATAGACAAAGGAAGTGGAGTTTTACTATTAGTTGATATGGGATCCTTAGCTACATTTGGAGATGTAATTACGGAAAAAACAGGAATAGAAACAAGAACAATAAAAATGGTTAGTACACCTATGGTTATTGAAGCAGCAAGAAAAGCTATGACTTCAAATATAAATATGGATATATTAGTAAACAATATAGAAAATGTTAGTTCATTAATTGGAGGTAGAGTAAAAGTAAGTACAGAAAATATAGATTCAAAAAATTTAGAATTAGGAATTAATTATGAAAATATGAATTGGAAAAAGCATATTATAAAGTTATTGGATGAAGCACTTACATTCTTGAATGTTGAAAAGGCATCAGAAGTATTAAATCAAGTTTTAAAAAAAATAGCTACAGATTGTGATAATAAAATTGATGATAGCTTGTATATAAAATTTTTATTTCATTGTTCTTGTATGATAGAGAGAGTTATAAGAAATGAGTCTTTACCATATAAAAAATTTTTAACAATAAAAAATAGTAAGAATAAACTTTTTAATATTATAAAAAACAATTTTGAATTAGTTGAAGAAATATTTGGGATTTCTATTCCAGATTCAGAATTAGCATACATAGTTGAAATGGTTGATATTAGCTTTAATATATCAACACATATTTAAAAAGAATCCAAAATTAAATAAAATCGTGTATCTATATAAATAAAAAACTAAATGTGTATTCGCATTTAGTTTTTTTTAATACACATTTAATACACATTTAATACACATTGAGTGTTAGTGGGTAAAAATGTATAAAATTATTTGATTTTTTGTTTTTTAAAATTTTTTATTTGAATATTATATTATTTTTTAATCTTTAATCCTTAATAATACTAGGTTTAAAGAGATAGCCATTTTAAAACATTATTTTTGATACACATTATATGAATTATTTGGCGAAAGACTTGCTTAATAAATAAGTATAAAAAAGACTAAGGAGGTGTGAAGATACAATGATAGGAATTTTATTAGTTACTCATGGAAAATTTTCAGAAGAAATAGTAAAGAGTGCGGAACTTATTGTAGGAAAACAAGAAAAAATATTAACATTAGGACTTCAGCATGGAGATAGTGTTGAAATGTTAGGTGATAAGGTTAAGGAGTCGGTTAAATCTTTAGAAGATGGTGATGGAGTTTTAGTATTAGTAGACCTTATGGGAGGAAGTCCTTATAATGTAGTTGCTCTAAATTCAAGTAAATTATTAGATATTAATTTTAGATGTATAACAGGTGTTAATTTACCAATGCTACTTGAAGCAATTACAATGAGGGAAATTTATAATTTAGATGATTTAACTGATCATTGCATTGAAATAGGAACAACAGGAATTAAAGAATTATTTAA
This sequence comes from Clostridium cagae, assembly GCF_900290265.1. NCBI lineage: Bacteria > Bacillati > Bacillota > Clostridia > Eubacteriales > Clostridiaceae > Clostridium > Clostridium caccae. The sequence continues at coordinate 3,042,623 of NZ_OKRA01000001.1, read as the reverse complement.
AGAAATGGAATTATTAAAAAAATAAATAGGTAAAAGGGAGAGGATAAATATGTTAAATATTGTTTTAACAAGAATAGATGATAGATTAATACATGGTCAAGTAGCGACAGCTTGGTCTAAAATTACAAAGGCAACTAAAATAATAGTAGTAGATGATGCGGTAGCACAAGATTCATTTATGGAAATGGTTTTAAAATCAGCGGCTCCATCTTCAATTAAAGTTGAAATATATGGAGTAAGTGATGCTGTTAATGCTTTGAATAAGGAGGATGATGGAGAAAGAGTAATAGTATTAGTTAAAACTCCAATGGTTGTACTCGATCTTGTAAAAGCTGGAGTAGGAATAAAGGAATTGAATCTTGGAGGAATGGGTGCAAAACAAGGTAGAAAACAATTCTATAAGAATATTTCAGTTTCAGATGAGGAAAAAGAGTCATTTAAAGAACTTAAGGAATTAGGAGTAAACGTTTTTGTACAAATTGTCCCTGATGCAAAGCAAATCCAATTAGATAAGATATAATGAATATTTCAATTAAAAGTTAGAATAAGTAGTAAATAATTTTATTTATTGTAAACGTATTAATAATAAATTTTAAATATAAATAGGAGGAATCAGTATGAATGTTACAATTTTACAAGCTGTATTAATAGGGTTTTTCTATTACATATCATGGAGTCCATGGTTTACTTATGCAGGCTTTTTCACATTTAACAGACCTTTGGTAGCTGGATTTATAACAGGAATAATATTGGGGCAACCTTTAGAAGGTGCATTAATAGGAGCTGGTATAAATGTTATTTATTTAGGATTTATATCAGCAGGGGGAGCTCAAATGGGAGATCCTGCATTTGCTGGATATGTTGGTACTGCACTTGCAATAATCTCAGATTTAGACATTGAAACTGCAATGGCAATAGCAGTTCCTCTTGGTACTATTGCAACAATTCTATGGATAGGAAAAATGACAATTAATTCATTCTTTGTTCATTGGGCAGACAGAGAGGTTGAAAAAGGAAATATTGATGCTGTCGGATTTATAAATGTAATACCACCACAAATAGCACTTTTCTTACTAAGTTTTATACCAGCAGCATTAGTTGTGTATTATGGACCAAATGCAGTATCAGGATTATTAGAAGTTTTAAGTCCTAATGTATTACATGTATTTAATGTAATAGGTGCAATGTTACCAGCATTAGGTATTGCAATGAACTTAAAATTAATAGGAAACTCATTTACAATGCCATTCTTTGTATTAGGAATCATAATGTCAGTTCATTTTAAACTTGATATAGTTATTATATCAATAATAGGAATGGTAATTGCATTAACTGTAACTGCTATAAAGAATAGTAATTCTACTTCTAATGCATAAAAGGAATTTGAGAGGAGGAACTATAAATGTCAGAATTAAATGTTATGCCTACAAATAAGCCTGTAGAAGATAATGAAATTAAAACTTTAAATAAAATGGATGTAATAAAATCTTGGATTAGATGGTTTATGTTTGCACAATCAAATTATAATTATGAAAGAATGCAAGCTACATCCTTTGCACACTCAATGTTACCTATTGTAAAGAAATTATATAAAAGTAAAGAGGATAGAAAATCAGCAGTTCAAAGACATTTAGCGTTTTTTAATACTGAACCTATTTGTGGATCTGTAATTCACGGTATAACTATAGCTATGGAAGAAGAAAAATCTAATGGTAAACCAATAAGTGATGAGGGATTTAATGCTATAAAAACAGGATTAATGGGACCTTTAGCAGGTGTTGGTGATACATTGACACAAGGGATCATCACACCTATCTTGCTTGCAATATGTATAGGTATTACTAATACAGGAAATGTTGCTGGACCAATAATATTTTTAATATCACAATTTGCTATAATGGGTGGTATATCATTTAGCTTATGGATGAGTGGGTACAACCTTGGTAAAAAAGCCGTGGAACAAATATTACAAGGTGGAAAAATAAATAAAGTAATTGAAACTGCATCTGTACTTGGTACTCTTGTAATGGGTGGACTTGTTGGTAGATTTGTTGATTTAAAAACTAATATAAGTTTTAATATGGGAGAAGTTGATTTCAGTTTACAGACAGATCTTTTAGATAAATTAATGCCAGGATTAATACCATTTGCTTTGACATTAATAGTATTACAAATGGTTAAAAAAGGAGTTTCTCCAATTAAAATAATGGGAATACTTATAGGTGCCGGCGCAATTTTAGGAGCTTTAGGTATATTCTAATTAACAAAATAGTGATTTTAAATACTATTTAGATTAATAAAAATTTAAATCCTTATGTAATAAAGATATTATCTAAAATACATAAATTACATTTTAAAGTAGAGTGTTGATATATTTAAAACAGAGTCAATAAAAAAGTTTGAAATTTAAATATTGTTTTAAGATAGTCTTTGATTCGTATATACCATGAAAAAATTCATGGTATATATTAATTTTATGGGTTATTGAAGTGAGAAAAAAGTATATCACATATAAAAAATATTTTTCAATAGTATAACATATATTTTAAATATGTGTATATATACAAATGGCAATTATTATGATAGAATAAATTGAATATAAAATGAAAAAAATATGTTCTAGGTAAGGAATTTAATCATAGGAGGATTATAGTATGAATAATAACAAAGAAAAGCTTCAAGAAATATCAAAGCTTATAAGAAAAGATATAGTAACTATGCTTACTGAATCAGCATCAGGACATCCGGGTGGATCTTTATCAATAGCAGATATAATGAGTGTATTATTTTTTAATGAGATGAATATTGATCCTAAAAATTCAAAGAATCCTGATAGAGACAGATTTGTATTATCAAAAGGACATGCTGCACCAGCATTATACAGTGCATTAGCAAGAAAAGGTTATTTTGATGTAGAAGAATTAAATACTTTAAGAAAGATAGGATCTAGATTACAAGGACATCCTAATATGAATGACTTACCAGGAATTGATATGTCAACAGGTTCATTAGGACAAGGAATTTCAGCAGCTGTTGGAATGGCATTAGCAGGTAAATTAGATAATAAAAACTATAGAGTTTATACTATATTAGGTGATGGAGAGCTTGAAGAAGGCCAAGTTTGGGAAGCTTCAATGTCAGCTGCTCACTATAATTTAGATAATTTAACTGCATTTGTAGATTATAATGGATTACAAATAGATGGAAATATTTCAGATGTAATGAATCCAGCTCCAATTGATAAAAAATTTGAAGCTTTTGGATGGAATACTTTAATAATAGATGGTCATGATTATGATCAAATTTTAGCTGCAATCGAAAAAGCTAAAAACACAAAAGGACAACCAACGGTTATAGTATGTAAAACAGTAAAAGGTAAGGGTGTTTCATTCATGGAAAACCAAGCAGGATGGCATGGAGCAGCACCAAGCGTAGAACAACGTGATCAAGCATTAAGAGAAATTGGAGGGGAAAACTAATGGGTAATAAAATAGCAACTAGAGAAGCTTATGGTAAAGCATTAGTAAAACTTTCAAACATGAATAAAGATGTTGTAGTATTAGATGCAGATTTATCAAAGTCAACTAAAACAGCAGATTTTAAAGCAGCTGCACCAGAAAGATTTATTAATATGGGAATAGCAGAAGCTAATATGATGGGAGTTGCATCAGGTCTTTCAACTTGTGGAAAAATTCCATTTGTTAGTACATTTGCAATGTTTGCAGCAGGTAGAGCATTTGAACAAATTAGAAATTCAATTTGTTATCCAAAACTTAATGTTAAAGTTTGTGCAACTCATGCAGGATTAACAGTAGGAGAAGATGGAGCATCTCATCAATCAGTTGAAGATATTTCATTAATGAGAAGTATTCCTAATATGACAGTAATAAATCCGGCAGATGCAATTGAAACTGAAGCAGCTATTTTAGCTGTAGCAGAATACAAAGGACCTTGTTATGTAAGACTTGGTAGATTAGCAGTTGAAAATGTAAATGATAATGCTAACTATAAGTTTGAAATAGGAAAAGGTGTAACATTAGCAAATGGAAATGATGTTACTATAGTAGCAACAGGAATAATGGTTAAATTAGCATTAGAAGCTAAAGAAGAATTAGCTAAAGACGGAATAGATGCAAGAGTTATTAATATTCATACTATAAAACCTATAGACTCAGATTTATTAATAAAAGCAGCTAAAGAAACTGGAGCTATTGTTACAGCTGAAGAACATAGTATAATTGGTGGATTAGGTTCTGCTGTATCAGAAGTATTATGTGAAGAAATGCCAGTTCCAGTATTAAAAGTTGGAATTGAAGATACATTTGGTGAAAGTGGAAAGCCAGAACAATTGTTAAAGGCATATGGCTTAACAACTGAAAAAATAGTTGAAAGAGCTAAAAAGGCTATATCAATTAAAAAATAATTTAATAATTTATATAATATATAAATTATAAGATAGCAATATGTATTTATTGCTATCTTTTTTTTCATAAATTAAATATTTATAAATTTATATAATTAGCTAAAAACATAAATAACATATCATTATTTATAAATTGAAAATATAACTAAAATTAAAAAGAATTATTAGAAAATTAATAAAAAAATTGCAATTAATAGTGATATTTTTACAAAAAAATTAAATTAAATTAGTATATTGTTATTAAGGGAAAAAAGTAGGAAAATATAAACTAACAATTACATATTTTGAATAATAAAAAGCAGTTGTGGAAATATATATATAGATTTATAAATAGGGGGAATTATTATGAGAAATTTCATTAAAGAATATGGAATAATGACAATAGGCATAATATTAGTTGCACTAGGAAATGAATACTTTTTTATACCAAATAATCTTGCAGGTGGAGGCATAACAGGTGTTGGTATTATAATAAATGAATTTGCACCTAACATTTCAGTTGGAGCTATAACTTTTATATTAAATGCGATATTATTAGCTGTATCATTTATATTTATAAATGGAAATTTTGGGGTTAAAACAATATATGCAAGTTTAGGATTATCAATAATAATGTGGTTTATAGAAAAGTTCTTTAATCCAGTAGCTATAACTTCAGATTTAATTATAGCTACAATTTTTGGAACAATAATAGCTGCTTTTGGAATGGCTTTAGTGTTTAATCAAAATTCATCTACTGGTGGAACTGATATATTAGCCAAAATATTAAATAAATTTTTTAATTTAGATATAGGTAAATCATTATTAATAGTAGATTTTATTATTACATTTGCAGCAGCTTTAGTATTTGGAATAGATATAGGTTTATATTCCATGCTTAGTGTAATAATATTAGGAATACTTGTAGACAACTTTATTGAAGGGTTTAATATATGCAAACAAGTAATAATTATTAGTCAAAAAAATGATGAAATTAGTAAATATTTAATGGATGTACTAGGTAGAGGATGTACTTTTTTAAAAGGAACAGGTGGTTTCACTGGTAATGATTCAACAGTTTTGTATGCTGTATTAAGTAGAAATCAGTTTATAAAATTAAAAAGATTTATACAAGAAATAGATACAAAAGCATTTATAGCAGTTGGAGAAGTGCATGAAGTCTTAGGGGAAGGCTTTAAAGATATCCAAATGGATTAGATAGAATAGAATTTGCATATTTAAGAAATTTGTATAACATTAAAAACTCTTCTATGATATAATTATTTTGTAAGTTTTACAGAGAAATTGTATAATTTCATCCAAAGGAGAGTTAACATGATTGAGTTTAAAAATATATCGAAAATTTATGATAATAATGTAAAAGCGTTAAGTGATGTAAATATAGAAATAAATTCAGGCGAATTCGTTTTCTTAGTAGGACCAAGTGGATCGGGAAAGTCAACATTTATTAAGATGATATTAAAAGAAGTGGAACCGACTAATGGTAAAATAATAATAGGAAATAAGGATTTATCAGCTATAAATAGAAAACAAATACCATATTATAGAAGAAAGATAGGTATGGTGTTTCAAGATTTCAGACTTATACCTAATTTAAATGTATATGAAAATGTTGCATTTGCTATGAGAGTAGTAGAGGCATCACCAAGAGAAGTAAGAAGAAGAGTACCTATGGTATTATCATTAGTAGGTTTATCTCATAAATATAAAATGTTTCCTAATGAACTATCTGGTGGAGAACAACAAAGAGTTTCGCTTGCAAGAGCATTAGTAAATAATCCATCTGTTTTAATAGCTGATGAACCAACAGGAAACTTAGATCCAGAAACAGCTAGAGAAATAATGGAGTTATTAGATGATATAAATAAATCAGGAACAACTGTTTTAATGGCCACTCATGCAAAGGAAATAGTTGATTATATGAAGAAGAGAGTTATAGCAATTGATAGAGGAGAAATAGTAAGAGACGAAAAGAGAGGTAAGTACGAAGATGAGAATTAATACATTTACATATTTTATAAAAGATGCATTTACTAGTTTAAAAAGAAATAGAACTATAAGTTTTGCCTCAATACTTACAGTACTTATAACCTTCTTTGTTTTAGGAATATTTATATTATTAGCAGGTAATGTAAATCAAGCTATTAGTAGCGTTCAAGACAAAGTAGATCTTGAAGTGTTCCTTAAAGACGACATAAAACTTATTGATCAAAGAGAAATAGAATTAAAATTAAGAGAACTAGAAGGTGTAAAAGACGTTGTATATAAATCAAAAGAAGAAGCATATAAGAAAGTTCAAGACACAACAAGTGAAAATGAAGGATTATTACAAGGTTATACTTTAGAACATAATCCATTCCCAGCTTCATTTACTGTAAAGTTAGAATCACCTGAATATGCAGAAAATATAAGCCAAGCTTTAGATGGATTTACAGGAGTTGAAAAGATAGACAATCAGAAAAAGGTTGTTGATGGAATCGTAAAACTTGTAAAAGGTATAAATATAGTTGGCGGAGCATTATTTATAGTTTTAGTTGGAGTATCTATTTTCTTAATAATGAATACAACTAAATTAACAGTTTATTCAAGAAGAAGAGAAGTTGGAATAATGAAGTTTGTAGGAGCCACTGATTGGTTTATAAGATGGCCTTTCATAATAGAAGGTATGGTAATTGGGGTTTTAGGATCTACATTATCATGCATAGTGTTATTCTTTGCTTATAAAGGAGTATTCAGTTGGATAGCATCAATGATGATGTTTGTCACTCTTGTTCCTCCTATATATATTTTAAAAGTAGTTTTATTAGAATTTATAATTGGTGGGATTTTAGTTGGTGGAATAGCTAGTGCATCAGCTTTAAGAAAATTCTTAATAGTATAATTTCTTATAAATAAGAATAAAATTAACTTATAAATAAAAATAATGGACCAAATATTCTTTAGATATTTTTAATTATTAGAATAAATAGAGTATTAATACTTTATTTATTCTAATAATATAAATAAGTGAAATATATTAAAGAGTAATGGTTTATTATTTTTTTTAAATGTTTTATATTATAGTTATAAGCCTAAGTAACTGTATAAATACTAAAATAGGTATTTAAATTAAAATATAATGGTTGTACGTTATTGGATAACGATTTCTAAGTTTTAGATAGCAGTTAAAATTAAAATTTAACAACCTTTAAGAAAAAATACATATAAATATTATAAATGTTTTTATAACATAGAATACGAAAGGAAGTCTAGAACGGTGAGTGATTTAAGAAGAGGCGAGGAAAAGTCTAGAATAAATAAGACATGGCGAATAATCATAAGTACTGCTATGCTACTAGTGATTGGAACTGGATGCATATTTGTAGGAAATTATTTAGCAACTAAAGGTGTATTGTTAACTACATCTTCACAAAAGGTTTCAAGTGAATTAAAACAAATAAAAGATGTGAATAAATATTCAGCATTGTTTCAAGTTAGAGAAGCTTTAATATCAAAGTTTGATGGTGAAATAGATGATAATGTACTGCTAGAGGGTGCTATTAAGGGAATGACAGCATCATTAGAAGATCCATACACAGTATTTATGAATAAAGAAGAATTCAGCAAATTTATGGAACAAACTACTGGCAGTTTTATGGGGATAGGAGTTCAAGTTGGAGTAAAGAATGATCAAATAACAATAATAGCTCCTATTGAAGGTTCACCAGCGGCTTCAGCAGGATTACAATCCGGTGATGTAATACAAAAAGTAAATGATGTTGAATTAGATGGAACAGAGCTTGATAAGGCAATATCTATGATTAGTGGAAAAGAAAAAGCAGAAGTGAAATTAACTATTGCTAGAGGTCAAAATAGTCCATTTGATGTAAATGTAACAAGGGATGTTATAAAAGTTGAATCAATAAAGGGAGAAATGATTGATTCGTCTATTGGTTATATACAATTAACATCTTTCATGGATGAAAACATTACGGACGATTTTAAAAATAAAATAAACGAATTAAAGAATTCTGGTATGAAAGGATTAATATTAGATTTAAGAGGAAATCCCGGAGGATTGCTTTCACAAGCTGTTGGAGTAGCATCTCAATTTATACCAGATGGAAAAATAATAACATATACTATTGATAAATATAATAATAAAGCTGAATCACCATCTGTTGGAGGAATAGCAGAAGGATTTCCGTTAGTATTACTTGTTGATGGAGGAAGTGCTAGTGCTTCAGAGGTTGTTACAGGAGCATTAAGAGATTATAAAGTAGCAACAATTGTTGGAACAACTACATTTGGAAAAGGGATAGTTCAACAACCTATCAGATTTTCAAATGATATAGGTGGACTTAAAGTAACAGTTTCAAAATATTATACCCCTAATGGAGAAAATATTCATAAAAAGGGAATAGCTCCTGATTATGAGGTGGAGATACCTAAAGATTTATTTAAAGAAAAATATACTAGAGATATAGATCCACAATTTAATAAAGCTTTGCAGCTTATAACTGAGAAGCTTAATTAGGGGGATTAATATGGAATTAGCATTTTATACATTAAGAGGGGTCGCAGGTGCAATAGTAAATCCAGGATTGATGGTTGTACTAATTTTTTTAGGGATAATATTATATTTTAAAAATAGAAGTTTAGTTATGATGCAAAGATTAATTCTAGGGGATAATATAAATACGCCCCTAGAACTAACTTTATCACAAATTGTATTAGGAATAGTGGCGGGTGCAATAGGAAGTACTATACTTAGCATATTAGGAATAAGATTTTGGGAAAATTCAGGTATAATATATTTATTTATGATTTCAATAATTTTAATGTTTGTAAAACCAAGATTTATATGTTTTTCTTATTCTGGAGCTATATTAGGAGCTATAAGTATAGTAATTAGCCTATTATCAAATGTATTTCCGTCATTAAAGAGTACTACAATTTTTAATATTGATATAATATATCTTATGACATTTATAGGTGTATTACATATTGTTGAAGGTTTTCTAGTTATGATAGATGGAGATAGAGGTTCAATTCCTATTTTTAGTAACAAAAATGGAAAAATAATAGGTGGGTTTTCTCTTAATAGATATTGGGTTTTATCTATAGCAATATTAATATTAACATTATCTAATAATGATACAAGCAATTACATAGCAACTACTATATCAACACCTAAAGGATGGCCATTTATAAGTGGAAATATAACCAATAATTTATTAGCATTAAGCACAATATCAATAATGCCACTTTATGCTGTAATAGGTTATTCATCAATTACATTTACAAAAAGTAAAAAAGAAAAAGCTGTTCACTCAGGACTTTCTATATTATTTTATGGAATATGTTTAACTTTAATAGCTCAAATTGCAAGATTTGGACTTATTTTTGAAATAGTAGTAATAATATTTGCTCCATTTGCACATGAAATGATGTTAAAAATTCAAAGAGATAATGAAAATAAGCAAGAGCCTAAATTCATTAGTGATGAAGAGGGACTAGTTGTATTAGAAGTTGTTCCTAGAGGTATAGCGTATAATTTAGGAATAAAACCAGGAAATAAGTTAATCTCAGTGAATAATAGTGTTGTAAATTCTGAAGCAGATGTACTTATTATTTTAAAAGAAAATTTTTATAATGTTACTTTTAAAATTAAAGATTTAAGTGGAATAATAAAAGAAATACCAGTTAAAACTAGTAAAGGTAAAAGACTTGGTATGCTTTTAGTTCCAAGAACAATAAAAGAACAAGATAAAATATGTATAAAAGAAAACAAGTTTTCTAATATACTAAATAATGTAAAAGAAAAACATTAATAGTTTTATCTTATAAGTTGAAAGCAGTTGATATTTTAGTGTAAAATAGCAACTATATGATATAAAGCCAGTAATTCTTATTGAATTTACTGGCTTTTTGTCTTTTAATGATTGGCTTTATTTTAGCAGTGTGTTGATGTATGCCACTTCATCTATTGCATATATCAACACATATTTAAAATATAGCCTAATAATTTATAAAATCTTTGGAAATTGAAAAAGCTAATACTTGAGAATGTTTTGAGTTAGAATTAAAAATCAAGTATTAGAAATAGAGAATTAACTTTGTTGATGAATTATTGAATGAGTTTATGTTGACTTAGGTTATAATGAAAAGTAAAATATAATAAAATGCATACGAATGTTTGTTCGCAAAAAAGAGGTGTTAATTATGGGAGAATTTAAAATACATTCAAAATTTAAACCTATGGGAGATCAGCCACAAGCTATTGATACTATATTAAAGTCAATAAAGCAAGGCAATGAGTTTCAAACTTTATTAGGAGTAACTGGATCTGGTAAGACGTTTACTATGGCTAATATAATAGAAAATTTACAAAGACCAACTCTAATTTTGGCTCATAACAAAACTCTTGCAGCTCAATTATGCTCTGAATTTAAAGAGTTTTTTCCAGAAAATATAGTTGAGTACTTTGTATCTTATTATGACTATTATCAACCAGAAGCATATGTACCACAAACTGATACTTTCATTGAAAAAGATGCATCTATAAATGATGAGATAGATAAGCTTAGGCATTCGGCTACATCGGCACTTTTTGAAAGACGAGATGTAATTATAGTGGCATCAGTTTCTTGTATATATGGACTTGGTAATCCTGATGAATATAAAAAATTAACTATAAGTTTAAGAAAAGGAATGCAAAAAGAGAGAGATGAGATAATAAAAAAACTTATAGAGATTCAATATGAAAGAAATGATATAGATTTTTCAAGGGGAACATTTAGGGTAAGAGGAGATTTATTAGATATTATTCCATCATCAACTTCTAGTAAAGGAATAAGGATAGAGTTTTTTGGCGATGAAATTGATAGAATAAGAGAATTTGACGTGTTAACGGGAACAATAATAGGAGAAAGAAATCATGTTTCGATTTTCCCAGCATCTCACTTTGCAACTTCAAAAGAGACTGTAGAGAGATCTTTAGGTGAAATAGAGAATGAATTAGAAAATAGACTTAGAGAATTGAATTCACAAGAAAAATTATTAGAAGCTCAAAGATTAAGACAAAGAACAAACTTTGATATAGAGATGATAAGAGAAATGGGTTATTGTAGTGGAATAGAAAATTATTCTAGAATTTTAGATGGAAGAGCACCAGGTACACCTCCAAAGACATTAATAGATTATTTTCCAGAAGATTTTTTATTATTTATAGATGAAAGTCATGTTACATTACCTCAAGTAAGAGCGATGTATGCTGGAGATAGATCAAGAAAAAATACTCTAGTTGATTATGGATTTAGATTGCCATGTGCTTATGATAACAGGCCACTAAAGTTTGAAGAGTTTGAAAAAAAGATAAATCAAGTTATGTTTGTTAGTGCAACACCAGCTCAATATGAGTTGGAACATTCACAGTCTATAGCAGAGCAAGTTATAAGACCAACAGGATTATTAGATCCAGAAATTATTATAAAACCAGTAAAAGGTCAAATTGATGATTTATATACAGAAATTCAGGAAACAATATCAAGAGGATATAGAATATTAATTACAACATTAACTAAAAGAATGGCAGAAGATTTAACCAAATATATGATTGAATTAGGTGTAAAAGCTACGTATATGCATTCAGATATTGACACTATTGAAAGAATGAAAATTATTAGAGACTTAAGACTTGGTGAATATGATGTTTTAGTTGGAATAAATCTTTTAAGAGAAGGATTAGACATACCAGAAGTTGCTTTAGTTGCTATATTAGATGCAGATAAAGAAGGTTTTTTAAGATCGGAAACTTCCTTAATTCAAACAATAGGAAGAGCCGCTAGAAACTCAGAAAGTAAAGTAATAATGTATGCAGATAATATTACAAAATCAATGAAAAAGGCTATTAGTGAAACTGAAAGAAGAAGAAAAATACAAACAGAATATAATGAAGAGCATGGAATAATACCACAAACAATTAATAAAGAAGTTAGAGAGTTAATAGAGGCTACTAAAGTGGCTGAAGAATCAACAGAGTACGGTATGGAAGTAACAAAATCTTTAACTAAGAAAGAAGTAAAAAAACTTATAAAAGAATATACAGACGAAATGAAGCTTGCAGCTAAAAATCTTCAATTTGAAAGAGCAGCACAGTTAAGAGATAAGATAGAAGAATTGAAAGGAAAAGAGTGATGAGATGAATGATAAGATAGTAATTAAAGGCGCAAAAGTTAATAATTTAAAAAATGTAAGTTTAGAAATACCAAGAGATAAATTAATAGTATTTACAGGATTATCAGGCTCTGGGAAATCCTCTTTAGCTTTTGATACATTATATGCAGAAGGACAAAGAAGGTATGTTGAATCATTATCTTCTTATGCTAGGCAATTTTTAGGACAGATGGATAAGCCAGATGTTGAATATATAGAAGGATTATCTCCAGCTATATCAATAGATCAAAAAACTACAAGTAAGAATCCAAGATCTACTGTTGGAACTATAACAGAAATATATGACTATTTAAGATTACTATATGCAAGAGTAGGCATTCCACATTGTCCTAAGTGTGGTAAGGAAATTTCTAAACAATCTGTGGATCAAATAGTGGATAAAATAATATCTTATGGGGATAAAACTAAAATTCAAATTTTAGCTCCAATAGTTCGTGGAAGAAAAGGAACTCATGAAAAGATATTAGAAAACATTAAAAAGAATGGTTTTATAAGAGCTAGAATTGATGGAGAAATGTATGATTTAACTGAAGAAGAGGTTAAACTAGATAAAAATAAAAAACATAATATTGAAGCTATTATAGATAGAATAGTAATAAAAGAAGATATTGAAAAAAGAATTACTGATTCTATAGAAATGGCATTAAAGCTTGCTGATGGTTTAGTTATAGCTAATGTAGTTGGTAAAGAGGATATATTATTTAGTGAAAATTTTGCCTGCCCAGATTGTAGTGTTAGTATAGATGAATTAGCACCAAGGCTATTTTCTTTTAACTCACCTTTTGGAAAATGTGATTGTTGCGATGGTTTAGGAACCTTATTTGAATTTGATGAAGATTTAGTTATACCTAATAAAGAGTTAAGTATCATGGATGGTGCAGTTGCAAGCTGGGGGGCAGGTAGACTAAAAGAAGAATCGTGGACATTTGCTATATTAAAAGCATTAGAAAGAGAATATGATTTACGACTTAATGTACCAATAAAAGATTTAAGTAAAGAAGAAGTGAATTTATTATTTTATGGTACAGGTGGAAAGAGGATCAAAGTTGATTATATAAAAGAAGGTGTAAAAGCTACTTATAATTATTCTTATGATGGAGAGATAAATTCTTTAAAAAGAAGATATAGAGAGACTAACTCAGATTACATAAAGAATGAAATAGAGCAATACATGAGTGATAGTTATTGTCCTAAATGTAAAGGAGCAAGGTTAAAGAAAGAAGCCTTATCTGTTAAAGTAGGTGAAAAAAATATATATGAATTTACTACAATGCCAATAAATGAAGAACTAGAATTTTTAAATAGTTTAGAATTTTCACCTAAAAATAAGATAATAAGTGAGCAGGTAGTAAAAGAGATTAGAAATAGACTTCAGTTTTTACTTGATGTGGGATTAGATTATTTAAATTTATCAAGAAAAGCTGGTACTTTATCAGGAGGAGAATCTCAAAGAATAAGATTAGCAACACAAATTGGATCATCACTTATGGGCGTGTTATATATACTAGATGAACCTAGCATAGGCTTACATCAAAGAGATAATGATAGACTTATAAGTACCTTGAAAAATTTAAGAGATGTAGGAAATACAGTTATTGTAGTTGAACATGATGAAGATACAATAATGGAAGCTGATTGTATTGTTGATATTGGACCAAGAGCAGGAGAACATGGCGGAGAAGTCGTTGCAGTAGGAACTGTAGATGAAATTAAATCATGTAAAGAATCAATAACAGGTCAATATTTAAGAGGTGAAAAGTGTGTTGAAGTTCCTAAGGAAAGAAGAAAAGGAAATGGAAAAGAGATAAAGGTAATAGGTGCAAAGGAAAATAATTTAAAGAATGTAACTGCAACAATTCCATTAGAGACTTTAACAATAGTAACAGGAGTTTCAGGATCAGGAAAAAGTACATTTGTTAATGAAATATTATATAAAGGATTAAATAGATTAATAAATAAAAGTAAAAATCCAATAGGAAACCACAAAGAGATATTAGGTTATGAAAATATAGATAAAATCATAGATATAGATCAAAGCCCAATAGGAAGAACTCCAAGATCAAATCCTGCAACTTATACAGGAACTTTTGATGTAATAAGAGAATTATTTTCTCAAACTAATGAAGCTAAAATGAGAGGGTATAAGCAAGGAAGATTTAGTTTTAATGTTAAAGGTGGAAGATGTGAAGCTTGTTCTGGTGATGGGATAATAAAAATTGAAATGCAATTTTTATCAGATGTTTATGTACCTTGTGAAGTATGTAAAGGAAAAAGATATAATAGAGAAACTTTAGAGGTAAAATACAAAGGTAAGAATATAGATGATATTTTAAATATGACTGTAGAAGAAGCATTGGAATTCTTTGAAAATATACCAAGAATAAAGAATAAATTAAAAACATTAAATGATGTTGGATTAGGATATATTAGATTGGGTCAACCATCTACTCAATTATCAGGTGGAGAAGCGCAAAGAATTAAACTTGCATCGGAGCTTTCAAAAAGAAGTACAGGAAAAACATTGTATATTCTAGATGAACCAACAACTGGTTTACATATAGATGATGTTAATAGACTTATAGAAATATTACAAAGATTAGTTGATGCAGGTAATACAGTTGTTGTTATTGAGCATAATATAGATATGATAAAATGTGCTGATTATCTAATAGATTTAGGTCCGGAGGGTGGAGATAAAGGAGGAACTATTGTAAAAACAGGAACTCCAGAACAAATAAGTAAATGTGATAAATCATATACAGGTAAGTATTTAAAGAAATTGTTGTAATCATATAAAATAAACTTGCATATAAGAATAAAGCATGAATAAAATCATATAAATTATTTGTAAAAATTATCTTTCTAAAGAATAATTTAGGTAAATTATTCTTTGGAAGTGAGTTATTTTAGTTTTAACTTATTAATTTTTTATTAAGATATCATGGGAGAGCGTTTAATATATAGACATTTGTATAAGATAAATTTTACAATATTAATATGATTTTAGAATATAGTGTAAAAATGAATTGATAATTATAAAAGCATTAAAACACAAGACATTTTGCTGATAAAGGCAAAATGATACGTTTATAATGTCATAATTACTCTTTTTGTTGTATAATCATTATTATGATGTAGTAAATATGTATTGAGGTGAAGTTATGGATTTTTCAAAAATATCTGCAGGAATATTTGGAATAATTTTCATTGTGGTTTTATATTTTATAATTTATTATGCATTAAGAATAATGTATAAAGACATAAAAGGTGGAGGAAGAAGAAGAAGGCCTACGAGTTCTAGAGGAAGTTTTGGTTTAGAGATATTAAAACCAGGAGAATCTAGTGATTTAAAAGAAGGGTCAGTAATTCCAATAAGAAATGATTTAACCATTGGAAGAAAAGAAGAAAATTCTATTTCTCTTTCAGATCAGCATGTTTCAGGTAGTCATGCAAGAGTATTTGTAAGAAATACTGGATTGTTTATCGAGGATTTAAATAGTACAAATGGAACTTATGTTAACGGAAATAAAATAAAAGGTAAACAAAAGTTATCTAACAAAGATGAAATAAGAATAGGTACTTCTACATTTAAGGTTCTAAGCTAGATACTTAGCGGATGAGGTGAGATAGTGAGACGAAAAGGTGATACTCAGTTAATGATATTAACTTATATATTATGCATGGCTCTTTTTGTTAATTTAGCAATTTTAAAAGATCCAATAGATAAAGGTGCTATATATATGGGGGCAGTAATATGTGTGTTAATAACAATAGCTAAGATTTTAATGAATAAGTTTTATCCTAATGGAGATAAATTTTTATTTATATTTTCATGTATATTATCAGTTATAGGTATTGCTGTTTTATATAGATTAGATGCAACAGTGGCTATAAAACAATTAATATGGGTTATAGCAGGAATTGTAATATATATGTTTATAGTACTTTCCATACCTGATATAAGGGAATTGGGGAAGTATAAAAATTTATTTTTAATTACAACATTAATATTAATGCCATTATCATTAATATTTGGAACAGAGATTAATGGTTCTAAAAACTGGGTTATGATTGGCGGAACTGGATTTCAGCCATCAGAATTTGGTAAGATAGCATTTGTTTTATATATTGCATCTGCTATACGAAAATATGAAGATAAAAATAATATAAAAGAGGATTTTAAACAACTTTGGGAACCAGCTTTAGTAGTTATGTTTTCATTAGGGTGTATGGTACTTCAAAAGGATTTAGGATCTGCTTTAATATTCTTTGGAATATCAGTAACTATGCTTTATGTTGGAACAGGTAAAAAGAAATATGTAGTAATAAGTCTTGCATTGTTTTTAACTGGTGCATTTATAGCATATCAATTATTTGGTCATGTAAGACAAAGAGTTCTTATATGGAGAGATCCTTGGAGTGATCCAAGTGGATTAGGATATCAAATAGTTGAAGGAATGTATGCCATAGCATCAGGCGGACTATTTGGTAGTGGCCTTGGTCAAGGGTATCCAGGATTTATTCCAATAAATACATCAGATTTTATTTTTGCAGTAATTTGTGAAGAACTTGGAATAATAATAGGACTTGGAATTATGATAATATATTTCTTAATCTTCTATAGAGGTATGAGAAGTGCTGTTTTTATAAAAGATAGATTTTCTCAATTAACTGCGGTTGGTTTTAGTGCTATGATAGCTTGCCAAGTATTGGTTATCATAGGTGGAGTTTTTTCAGTAATACCATTAACAGGTATAACTTTACCACTTATTAGTTATGGTGGTTCTTCAGTTATAACCATGTTTTTTGCGCTTTCAATATTGCAAAAAATATCAGAGGAGGACTAACTATGAAAGATATTTCAGATAGCATAAAAAAAGTAATGATAGTTTTTCTATTTTGTTTCGTAGCACTTATTTCGTATATAGCGTATTTTCAAGTCTTTAATGCTCCAGCAATAGCTGAACAACAAGGCAATAAAAGATTAAGTGCAAGAAGAAATGAAGTACTTAGAGGAACTATATATGATAGAAATCAGGTTGCTTTAACTAAAAGCGAAAGAAAGAATGCTCTTACTCAAAAAAGAGAATATATATATGGTGATTTATATACTCATGCTTTAGGATATGTAGATCCAATATATAGAGCGACAGGTCTAGAAGCAGCATATGATAAAGAACTGTCTCAGTATAGTTCTATTAGCAATACATTTTTAAATTTAACTAAAGATTTTTCAATGGATAATTTAAAGGATGCTTTTAAGCAGAGAAAAGAAGAAGAAAATAAAATAGGTAACAGTATAATAACTACTTTAAATACAAATATTCAACAAGTTGCTTATGATGCTCTTGGGAATAATAAGGGTGCAGTGGTTGCATTAGATCCTAAAACAGGAGAAGTTCTTGCAATGGTATCAAAACCAACATACGATCCAAATAATTTAGAGGCTGCAATGAAAGCTGCTAATGAAGGAAGTGCGGATGATAGTCCACTTATAAACAGAGCAACTGGAGGATTATATCCACCAGGATCAACTTTTAAGACAGTAACTCTTACAAGTGCTTTAGAAAATATAGCGGGAATAACTAATAGACAATTCCAAGATGATGGTAAGCTTGTATTTAATGATAGTCATTCATTAAGTAATGCAGGTGGAGCAGTTTATGGAAGCTTGGATTTAAAAAATGCATTTAGAGTATCAAGTAACGTTGTCTTTGGTGGTTTAGCAATGGAATTAGGCAATGATAAATTGAAATCTACAGCAGAAAAATTTGGATTTAATAATTCTATAGAAGCTGATGGATTTACAATACAAAAAAGTCAATTTCCAACACTTAAAAGTTATGAAGTTGGAAGTATAGCACAAACAGGAATAGGTCAAAGTAGTATATTATCTACACCTATGCAAATGGCTTTAGTATCTAGCACAATAGCTAATGATGGGGTTATGATGAAACCCAAATTAGTTAATAAAGTTATTGATAAAGATGGAAATACAGTAAAAACAGTAAATCCTGAAAAATTAAAACAAGTTATGGATGCAAATGAAGCTGCTATAATAACAGATTACATGAAAAATTTAGTTGATTCTAAATTAAATAGTAGCTGGAGTATATTTAGAGGTACAGAAACTTGTGGTAAAACAGGAACAGCAGATTATCAGTTACCAAATGGTCAAGATGCTAAACCACATTCATGGTTTATAGGTTTTGCACCTGAAAATAATCCTAAAGTTGCAATAGCTGTTATTGTTGAAAATGGTGGATATGGATCAGGAGTAGCAGCACAAGTTGCAGGTGAAGTTATACAATCTGCATTGTCAAATTAAAAATAAAGATTTGTTTTAAGTGTATGTTGATATAGGAATAAGTATAGTCCCATTTTACCTATTACATAATTAACACATATTTAAAATAAAGCTAAAATTAAATATATTTAACTAACGCTATGTCTAGATGGTATTTATAATGTAACACTATCTTAGACATAGCGTTAATTAAATGTTGATATTGTAATATCGATAGTATATTATAATATCAACATTATTAGAATACATAGAAATATAATTTGCGGAGGTGATGATAATATTTGACTTTAAAAATCAACTTAAAATTTTACCAGATGAGCCAGGGGTATATTTAATGAAAAATTCCCTTGGAGAAGTCATTTACGTGGGAAAAGCAAAAATACTTAAAAACAGAGTAAGACAATACTTTCAAAATTCAAAAAATCATTCTGAAAAAGTAAAAGCTATGGTAAAAAATATTTCAGAGTTTGAATATATAATCACTGACTCAGAAATGGAAGCATTAATATTAGAATGTAATCTAATAAAAAAATATAGTCCAAGATATAACATACTTTTAAAGGATGATAAGTTTTACCCATTTATAAAAGTTACTATAAATGAAGAATTCCCCAAAATCTTTATTACTAGAAAATATGCTAAAGATGGTAATAAATATTTTGGACCATACACTAATATAGCTTCTGTTTATGAAACTATGAACTTAATAAAAAAAATATTTCCAATAAGAACATGTAAGAAAGCTATAACAGAAGGTGGTAATCCAACTAGGCCATGTTTAAATTATCATATAAAAAAATGCAATGCACCGTGTGCAGGATATATATCTAAAGATGAATATAGAAATATGATAAGTGAAGTAATGGAACTTTTAAGTGGAAAGAATAAATACTTAGTGAATAAACTTCAAAAAGATATGGAGGATGCTTCACAAAACTTAGAATTTGAAAAGGCAGCTTCATTGAGAGATAAAATAATAGCTATCAATAATATAATAGAAAAACAAAAAATCTTTAAATCTCAAGAAGGAGACGAAGATTTTATTAATTTGTATAAAGATGAAAAAGATTGTTGTGTTCAAGTATTCTTTCTTAGAGATGGAAAAGTTACCGGCAGGGAACATTTTATATTGGAAAATAGTACATATCAAGAGGAAAGTAGTATTCTATCTCAGTTTATGATTTCTTTTTATGGGGGAACGCCTAAAGTACCTAAACATATTTATATCCCTAAGGAACAAGATACTGAAATTTTAGAAGAATTTTTAAAGATAAAAAGAGGTTCTAAAGTTAATGTTAAAGTACCTAAAAAGGGAAGTAAAAAAGAAATGTTAGAATTAGTAAAAAATAATGCAAAGCTTACTCTAGAACAATTTAAAGAAAAGCTATTAATGGACAAGAAAATAAATAGAGGATGCTTAGAAGAACTGAAGGAACTTTTAAATTTAGATGATATACCAAATAGAATAGAGTCTTTTGATATATCTAACATACAAGGTGTAGATTCAGTTGGTTCTATGATAGTTTTTGAAAATGGAAAAGCCAAGAATAGTGATTACAGAAGATTTAGTATAAAAAATGTTAAAAATGGAAATGAATATGATAGCATGAGAGAAATTTTAGAGAGAAGATTTGTTCATGGATTAAAAGAAGTAAAGGAAATACAAGAGAGAAATCTTCAATTTTCAAATGGAAAGTTTTCTAATTTTCCAGATCTAATTATGATGGATGGTGGAAAAGGTCAGGTTAATGTAGCTAAAGAGGTATTAAATAAGTTGGATATACAGATACCTGTATGTGGATTAGTTAAAGATGATCGCCATTCAACTAGAGGGATTATTTATAATAATGAAGAGATTATTATAAATAGAAGCTCAAATCTTATGCAATTTATAAGAAGAGTACAAGATGAAGTTCATAGATTCGCAATAACATATCATAGAAGTTTAAGAGATAAGAGGACACTACATTCAATATTAGAAGATATACCTAATATTGGTGAAAAAAGAAGAAGAGCATTACTTATGAAATTTGGAAGTGTTGAGAATATAAAAAATGCTAAATTAGAAGAATTATTATCTACAGAATCCATAGATAATAAGGCTGCAGAGAGTATTATATCTTATTTTAAAAAACATGAACATAATTCGTAATTTATGCTATAATAATACGGAAATAATAATATTTACTTAAAAAATCAATATAAGTATTTGAGGAGTTTTATCATGAATCAAAATAAAAACTATAGAGTTTTATTTAGCAATTTATACAAAGATACACAAATGCAAGAAAATGCAAAAATGAGTGAACATATAAATTTTAGAGTTGGGGGACCAGTAGATATACTTTTAACTCCAAATACTAAAGAACAAATAGTAGAAACAATAAATATATGTAAAGAAAATAAGATACCTTTTTATGTTCTAGGAAATGGATCTAATGTCTTAGTTAAAGATTCTGGAATAAGAGGCGTTGTTATAAAGTTATCTGAATTTGATAATATAGTTAGAGATGGAAATACAATAAAAGCAGAAAGTGGTGCATTATTAAAAGATGTATCAGCTGAAGCTTTGAAAGCATCACTAACTGGATTTGAATTTGCATGTGGAATTCCAGGCAGTGTGGGCGGAGCTGTATTTATGAATGCAGGTGCTTATGATGGAGAGATTTCTTTTGTAATTAAAGAATCAGAAGTTATGAGTGAAGATGGAAAGATAATAACTCTATCAAAAGATCAATTAGAGTTAGGATATAGAACATCAGCAATAATGAAAAAAAATTATATAGTAATAAGTGCGACTTTCTGCTTTGAATCTGGAGAAAAAGACAAGATTGAAGGACGAGTATCTGAATTAACAAACAAAAGAGAAGAAAAGCAACCTTTAGAATTCCCATCTGCAGGTAGCACATTTAAAAGACCTGAAGGTCATTTTGCAGGTAAGTTAATTCAAGATGCAGGATTAAAAGGTTTTACTTTAGGTGGAGCTGCTGTATCAGGCAAACATTGTGGTTTTATAATAAACAAAGGGAATGCTACAGCTAAGGATATTCTAGATTTAATAGAATATGTTCAAAAAGAAGTAAAGAAACAATTTGATGTAGATTTATATCCAGAAGTTAGAATAATAGGTGAAGATTAATCATATAATGTTAAAAAATAAAGAACTCAAAAGCGTTAATGCTTTTGAGTTCTTTATTTTTTAAGAATTTTATATTGGAATTTTTAAAGTAGATATTTAGTAGAAAATTTTTAGGATTTTAAACCCAAATTTTCAATTCTAATCTTTTTATTTTAAACTAAAAGGCGTGATGCAACTACTTTATTCTTATAATATTGATAAAACATTTAATTAAAAACAGTCAGAGAACTTTTTTTATTACAATGTATACTCTATAATATGTTATAATTTTAAGATGATAGTGATTAAATACGTTATCGTTTATAGATAAGGAGGTCTTATTATATGAGATTTGTAATAGTTACAGGATTATCAGGTGCAGGTAAAACACAAGCAACAAGAAGTTTAGAAGACTTAGGATATTTTTGTGTAGATAACTTACCACCTAAATTAATAAATAAATTTGCAGAATTATGCTCTCAAGGTGATGGGAAGATTGATAAAGTTGCATTAGTAATTGATATAAGAGGAGGAGTCTTCTTTGATGATTTATTTGAGACTTTAAATTACTTAAAGGAAAATGAATTTAAATATGAAATATTATTTTTGGATGCATCAGATGAAGTTCTTATAAAGAGATTTAAAGAATCAAGAAGAAGTCATCCATTATCACCAGATGGTAGAGTTTTAAATGGAATAATTCAAGAAAGAAGCAAATTAAGAGAGATTAAAGACAGAGCAGATATAATAATTGATACATCAAAATATGCCATAAGAGATTTAAGAGAAAAAATGAATGAACATTATGGGGATAATATTGAATCAGAAAAGCAATTATCAATTACTGTATTAAGTTTTGGATTCAAATATGGTATACCAGTAGATTCAGATTTAGTATTTGATGTGAGATTTATACCAAATCCATTTTATATACCTGAACTTAAACAATACTCAGGTAATGATAAATCAGTAAAAGATTATGTATTAAAACAAGAAGAAACTATTACTTTTGTAGAAAAATTACAAGATATGCTTGAATATTTAGTACCTAATTATATAAAAGAAGGAAAACGACAACTTATAATCTCTATAGGATGTACAGGGGGAAGACATCGTTCTGTAGCAATTGCTAATGAGATTTATGAAAGATTAAATAAAGGAAATTACAAAGCAAAGATAGAGCATAGAGATGTTGGTGAAGATCTTCATAGAGGAGAAAAGAAACTATGAGGATAAAGGAATTAATTAAACCGGGAATCAAAGTTAAGAGGTGGCTCTTCTTTGGTATATTTGGGATATTATTAATTGCATTTGGATTTACAGAATTAGTAACTCATAGAGTATATGATTTATATTATAAAATATTTTATGTATTTTTAAACATTACAGGAATTTTTGTTTTGTATATTTCGGTAACTGAAAGTATGAAATCAATAATAGCATTAGTAAATAGAGGATATATAAAAGTATCTTTTGACAGTAAAAAGATAGAAAGTTTTATAGAAGAAAAGAGATTATTAATAAAAGGACCTAAGATAGTAGTTATAGGGGGTGGGACAGGTCTTTCTACTATGCTTAGGGGACTTAAGTACTATACATCTAATATAACTGCAATAGTAACAGTTGCTGATGATGGTGGTGGATCTGGAGATTTAAGAGAAGACTTAGGAATGCTTCCACCAGGAGATATAAGAAACTGTATATTAGCTTTAGCAGATACAGAGCCTATAATGGAGAATTTACTTCAATATAGATTTAAAGAAGGAAAACTAAAAAACCAAAGCTTTGGTAATTTATTTTTAGCAGCAATGGATGGCATTTCTGATAATTTTGAAGAAGCGGTACAAAAAATGAGTTCTGTATTAGCAGTTACAGGAAAAGTTGTTCCAGTAACTTTAGATAATATGGAACTTGAAGCAACCCTTAAAAATGGAAAAGTAATTAGGGGAGAATCTCAAATACCTGAAGAAGCTATAAAACAAAATTCAAAAATAAAAAATTTTAGGATTATACCTGAAGATGCAAAGCCATTAAAAGAAGCTATAGAAGCTATAAGAGAAGCGGATGCTATAGTTATGGGACCAGGAAGTCTTTATACAAGTATAATACCTAATTTATTAGTAAAAGATATAGCAAAAGAAGTAAGAAAAAGCGATGCATTAAAGTTTTATATATCTAATATAATGACACAGCCAGGTGAAACTACAAAGTTTAAAGTATCAGATCACTTAAAGGTATTACAAAAATATGGTGGCAAAGATATAGTGAATTATGTTGTTGCTAATGTTGGTGAAGTGGAAAATGAATTAAAAGAAAAGTATAAATTAGAAGATGCTGAGTTAGTTAAATTAGATAGTGAAGCTGTAAATAACTTGGGAATAAAAATAATTGGTGACAATTTAGTGAAAGTAAGTAAGGGCTTTGTAAAGCATGATGCTGATAAACTAGCTCAAGTTTTAGTTGATACTATCATGGAAAAGAAATTGTTATATGATAAGAAAAAGATAATAGAATATATGTATTTATCTCAGCGTATTAAAGAAAGAGTAAAAGAAGAGAAAACTAAATCAATTCTAAAAAAATTATAGATAAGGGGAAATAGGATGTCATTTTCATCTAAAGTTAAAGGCGAAATATGTAGATATGTGGATATGTGCAAAGAAGATGCATTAGCAGAAATATCTGCAATAATGAAAGTGAGTGGAACCATAGCTTTTAGTGGAAGTGGTTTAAGTTTTAAAATGACCACAGAAAATCCAGCAAGTGCAAGATTGATATTTACTCTCTTAAAAGAACATTTTAATATACACTCAAAGCTTATGGTTAAAAAAAGTAATTCTCTGAAAAAGAATAATATTTATATGGTTGTTATTTCAGAAGATATGGGTGTTAGAGAGCTATTATACGAGACAGGAATACTACAAGATATTGATGGCATAATGAACTTAAATTACCGAATTAATAAGAGTATGATTGAAACAGAAGAGAATAGAAGAGCCTATATAAGAGGAGCTTTCATTGGTGGTGGAAGTATAAGTAATCCAGAAAGAACATATCATTTAGAATTTGTTACTCATAGTGAAGAGTATGCTATAGATTTAAAGGATATTATAAATACATTTGGATTGAATTCTAAAGTCATTCAAAGAAAAAGTAGTCATATAATTTATATTAAAGAAGGAGAACAAATTGTAGATTTGCTTAATATAATTGGGGCTCATGCATCTTTATTAGAACTTGAAAATATACGTATAATGAAGGAAATGAGAAACAATGTAAATAGACTTGTTAATTGTGAAACTGCTAACTTATCTAAAACAGTTAACGCGGCAGTTAGACAAGTTGAAAGCATTAGATTAATTCAAAATAAAATAGGATTACAAAGATTACCGCAAAATCTTAGGGAAGTGGCAGAACTAAGATTAAATTATCCAGATGAGTCATTAAAAGAATTGGGACAAATGCTTGATCCTCAGGTTGGAAAATCTGGAATAAATCATAGACTAAGAAAAATTGAAAAAATAGCAGAAGAATTAAGAACAGGAAACTAAAAGGGAGGATGAATTTATGTTTACACATATAGTATTTTTTAAATTAAAGGACCCAACTAGGGAAAATATAAAGTTTGTTGAGGAAGCTTTATTAAGTATGAACGGAAAGATTGAAGAGCTTAAGAAATTAGAAGTTGGTGTTGATGTTATAAGAAGTGAAAGAAGCTTTGATATTGGAATTATAACTAGATTTGACTCTAAGGAAGACTGCTTAGCTTATGATATTAATGAATATCATGTGGAAAAAGTTAAAAAGGTTATAGGACCTTATGTAGAATGTAGTAAGTCATTAGATTTTTAGGATGAATTTAATAAAAGCTACGTTAGATGCTTTGGATCTAACGTAGCTTTCTCTATCTTAGTATTGTATTTTTCATTTATAATTAATTTTATGGTGGGGATTTCATTAGGAAATCTATCAACTTTGTTATAATTGATATATGAAATTAGTAGTATGGCTATAATACTAATAGGAATAAACTTACGCATTCATAGCACCTCTTAATTTAATTATATAAGATAGTTATTTTGTGTACATTGTATTATGAAGGAATTTTACTAAAATTAGTGTTAAGGTTTAAGAAAAATTATTATTAGTCTATAATTATAGATATATAGGCAGTGATTTCTTTTTGAAAAAAGTTAAATTTTTAAATAAACTTAATGAAAGTAAAGAGCATGTAATATTAAAATATAAGGATAATAGTAAAAATAATTAGATATAGTGAATTTTTATGGAAAGGAGGCACATTGTTGAGATGATGTCAACTAAAAAAGAGACAGAAATAGGGATAGCTGATAATGAAAAAAGAGACTTTGTTCATCTTCATCTTCATACTGGATACAGTTTATTAGATGGATCGGGAAAAATAAAAGAAATTATGGCAAAAACAAAAGAACTTGGAATGAATAGTATAGCTATAACTGATCATGGAGTTTTATATGGACTTGTAGATTTTTATAAAGCAGCCCTTGAATATGGTATTAAACCAATACTTGGATGTGAAGTATATGTTGCAGGGAAATCTATGAAAATAAAGCAACCTGATAAAGATAATTCAACATATCATTTAGTTTTGTTAGTCAAAAATGAGATTGGCTATAGAAATTTAATGAAGATAGTATCTACAGCATCAATAGAAGGGTTCTATTATAAGCCTAGAGTGGATCATGAGTATTTAAAGGCACATAGTGAAGGGCTAATAGCTCTTAGTGCTTGTTTAGGTGGAGAAGTGCAATCTTATGAACTAAAGGGTAACTATGAAAAAGCTAAAGAAACAGCAATTTTATATAAAGAAATATTTAAAGAGGATTTCTATTTAGAGATTCAAAATCATGGAATGGATGAACAAAGAAAAGTAAATGAAGAAAATATAAAGTTATCTA
This sequence comes from Clostridium cagae, assembly GCF_900290265.1. NCBI lineage: Bacteria > Bacillati > Bacillota > Clostridia > Eubacteriales > Clostridiaceae > Clostridium > Clostridium caccae. The sequence continues at coordinate 3,015,621 of NZ_OKRA01000001.1, read as the reverse complement.
AAGAATTAGGAATACCATTAGTAGCAACTAATGATGTTCATTACATAAAAAAAGATGGTTATAAATCACATGACATATTAATGTGTATTCAAACAGGAAAAACTGTGGATGATGTTAATAGAAGAAGATATCCTTCAGATCAGTTCTATTTAAAATCTCCTGAGGAAATGTGGGAAATGTTTTCTTATATACCTGAAGCGTTGGAAAATACTATAAAAATTTCTAAGCAGTGTAATTATGAATATAAATTCCATGAATCTAAGTTACCTAAATTTCCGTTACCACAGGGTGAAGAGCCATATAATTATTTGAAGAATACTTGTTATATGGGATTAATAGAGAGGTATGAGGAATTTAAAGAGTTTAGGGATAAGGATCTAGATTATGATAAATTAGATGACCTAAAATCTAAAAATGATTCTGCAAAGAATCTTATAGATAGACTTGAATATGAGCTTCAGATAATAAGACAAATGGGATATATTGATTATTTCTTAATTGTTTGGGACTTTATTAAATTTGCTAATGACAATGGAATACCAACAGGACCTGGTCGTGGTAGCGCCGCGGGTTCGATAATTGCATATACATTAGGAATAACAAAGATAGATCCAATAAAATATAGTCTAATATTTGAAAGATTCTTAAATCCTGAAAGAGTATCTATGCCTGATATAGATAGCGATTTTTGCTATGAAAGAAGACAAGAAGTAATAGATTATGTAGTAGAAAAGTATGGAGAAGATAATGTATCTCAAATTATAACCTTTGGAACAATGGCAGCTAGAGCATGTATTAGAGATGTAGGTAGAGCTATGAATTATAGCTACAGTGAAGTTGATAAGATATGTAAAATGATACCTACAATGCTTGGTATAACTATAGAAAAGGCACTTGATTTTAATCCTGAACTTAAAGAGATATATGATAAAGACGAAAGAGTTAAGTCATTAATAGATATGTCAAAGGACTTAGAAGGACTTCCAAGACATTCATCAACTCATGCAGCTGGTGTAGTTATTGCATCAACGCCATTAGTTCAATACGTACCTTTACAAAAAAATGATGAAATGATAGTAACTCAATTTGGAATGACTACGTTGGAAGAACTAGGATTATTGAAAATGGATTTCTTAGGTCTTAGAACGTTAACCGTAATGAATGAGGCACTTAAAATTATAAAAGAAAATAGAAATATAGATATAGATTTAGATAAAATTGATTTTGAGGATAAAGAAGTTTATAAGATGATAGGGGAAGGGAAGACTGCTGGAGTATTCCAATTAGAATCTCCTGGAATGGTATCCTTCATGAAAGAATTAAAGCCTGATTCTTTAGAAGACATAATTGCCGGAATTTCATTATATAGACCAGGTCCAATGGCTGAAATACCAAGATATATAGAATGTAAGAGAAATCCTGAGAAAGTTAAATATGATGCACCGGAACTAGAAGAAATACTAGATGTAACATATGGAGTAATGGTATATCAAGAGCAAGTTATGGAGATAGTTAGAAAGCTAGCAGGATATTCTATGGGACGAAGTGATATGGTTAGAAGAGCCATGTCAAAGAAGAAGCATAAAGTCATGGAAGAAGAAAGAAAGAATTTCATTCATGGAATTATAGAAAATGATGAAGTAGTAGTTCCAGGATGTATTAGAAACGGAATTAGTGAAGAAGCAGCAAATAAGATCTTTGATAATATGATGGATTTTGCTTCGTATGCATTTAATAAATCCCATGCAGCAGCATATGCAGTAGTTGGATATCAAACTGCATATTTAATGAAATATTATCCTGTAGAAATGATAGCAGCCATGTTAAATTCATTTATGGGAAGTAGTGAAAAAGTAGTATATTATATTTCTAAAGCTGAAGAATTGGGTATACAAGTTCTTCCACCAGATATAAATGAAAGTTTTGCTAAATTTGCTGTTAAGGGAGAAACTATTAGGTTTGGTTTGGCAGCTATTAAAAATGTTGGCATGAATTTAATAAATAGTGTTGTGAAAACAAGAGAGAATAAAGGCAAATTTGATTCGTTATTTGATTTTATTAGTAAGATAGATTTATCTGCTATAAATAAAAGAACTATTGAAAGTTTAATAAAATCAGGAACATTTGATAGCTTTAAGATATATAGATCAAAATTATTGGCTGTATATGAAAAAATGGTTGATAGTATTTCAAGTGATAGAAAAAGAAATATAGATGGACAAATAAGTTTGTTTGCATCAGATGATATTTATGTACCAGAAATAGAATATCCAAATATAAATGAATTTGATAAACGTTCATTATTAACAATGGAAAAAGAAATGACGGGATTATATATATCAGGTCATCCATTAGATGATTATGCACAAAGTTTAAAATTTCAAACTTCAAATGAAATAGGAAAAATATTTTCACATCATGAATTATTAGATGATACGCTAGAAATTCAAATGCTAGATGATGTTATTAATAATGAATCTGGAATTAATGATAATGATAGAGTGATTCTAGGTGGAATATTAACACAAGTGAATAAAAAGGTTACAAGAAATAATACAATTATGGCATTTTTACAATTAGAAGATTTAACTGGAACTATAGAGGTTATAGTTTTTCCGAAAGTTTTAGATAGGGTTAGAGAGCTATGTAACGAGGATGACTTAGTAATAATTAAAGGTAGAATAAGTCTAAAAACAGATGAATTACCTAAATTAATATGTGAAAGTATAGAACCTTTGGAAAAAATAAATTCTTCTAAAATATATTTAAGAGTACAAAATACTATTAAAGCAAAAGAATTAAGTTTAAATTTAAAAGAATTAATAAAAGATTATAAAGGTGATACACCTATCTATATTTTTGCAACTGATCAAAGACAGCAGTTTAGAGTTCCGCGAGATAGGTGGTTAGACATAAATGAAGAATCTTTAGGAGTGCTAAGAAAATTTATTGGAGAAGAAAATGTAAAAGTGATAGAATTATAGATATTAATGTTATAATATCTAATAGTGTAAAATAAAAAATAATTATAGATAGTATATGATTTTTATTTTACTTGGTTATAATATAAATTGAGTGTTATTTAAAAATATATGAAATTAGTATATAATCTAATGTGTTAACACTATTTTACGCAATTATTATCATGATAAATAAAGAATTATATAGAATATTGTCTAAAAAATAACAAAAGATATGATGGATTTTTTAGATAAAAATATATTAATATCAAAACTTATCTAAATATGATTGATAAATATTATATTTTTATGTACAATTATTAGTGGTTAATTAAGACATGCATAAACTATGCGCAGGTAGGACTTTGGGTGTCCTAGTTGTTGTTTAAGGAGGAATATATTATGAAGAAAATAGCTATTTTAACAAGTGGTGGAGATGCCCCAGGAATGAACGCAGCTATAAGAGCAGTAGTAAGAACAGCCATTGACAAAGGACTTGAAGTTATGGGAGTTCAAAGAGGCTACAGTGGATTACTTAATGGTGAACTATTTGCAATGAATAGAACATCAGTATCTGATATTATTCAAAGAGGTGGAACAATCCTAAGAACTGCTAGATGCCCAGAGTTCAAAGACGAAGAGGTAAGAAAAAGAGCAGTTAAGATATTAAATGCTTATGGTGTAGATGCTTTAGTTGTTATTGGTGGAGATGGATCTTTTATGGGAGCCAAACTACTATCAAAACTAGGAATCAAAACTATAGGATTACCAGGAACAATAGATAATGATTTAGCTTATACTGATTTCACAATAGGATTTGATACAGCATTAAATACTATTGTTGATGCAATAAATAAAATAAGAGATACATCAACTTCTCATGAAAGAGTTTCAATAATTGAAGTTATGGGAAGAGATTGTGGAGACTTAGCTCTTCATGCTGGTATATCAAGTGGAGCAGAAGCTATAATAGTTCCAGAAATGGGTGAATTCGATAGAGATGCACTTTGCAGAACTATATTAGATGGTAAAAACCATGGAAAAACTCATAGCATAGTTATTCTTGCAGAAGGAATTGGTGGAGCAGAAGAACTATCAAAATATGTTCAAGAATTAACAGGAATAGAAGCAAGAGCTACAATATTAGGTCATATCCAAAGAGGTGGAGCACCATCTGCATCAGATAGAGTTTTAGCTTCAAGATTGGGAGCTAGAGCAGTAGAAGTTCTTTTACAAGGAGAAACTTCAAGAGTAATAGGAATTAGAGACAATCAAATTGTAGACCAAGATATAGATGAAGCATTAGCTATAGAAAGTAAGTTTGACTTAGATCTATATAATGTAGCAGAAATATTATCACGCTAATAAATATTTATTTATATAAATTTTTATAAACTAATTAGAATAAAGAGGAGTGTACTTACATGAGAAAGACTAAAATGATTTGTACTATTGGACCAGCAAGTGAAGACAGAGAAATATTAGAACAAGTAATGTTAGCAGGAATGAATGCTTCAAGACATAACTTTTCACATGGTGATCACGAAGAACATAGAGGAAGAATAGAAAAGGTTAAAGAATTATCAAAGAAACTTGATAAAGAAATAGCTATCATTCTTGATACAAAAGGACCAGAAATAAGAACTGGAAAATTCGAACCAAACAAAGTTGAATTAGTTAAAGGTACAGAATTCACTGTATACGCAGGAGATATGTCAGTAGTTGGAGACACTACAAAGTGTTCAGTTACTTACGAAGGATTAGCTAATGATGTTAAAGCAGGAAACACAATCTTAATAGATGATGGTTTAGTAGGATTAACAGTTAAATCAGTAAAAGGAAACGCAGTTATCTGTGAAGTTCAAAATACTGGATTAGTTGGAACTCATAAAGGCGTTAACGTACCAGGAGTTTCAATCCAATTACCAGCTCTTACAGACAAAGATAAATCAGATTTAATATTTGGTTGTGAAATGGGAGTTACTATGATAGCAGCTTCATTCGTAAGAAAAGCAGCTGACGTAGTAGCTATAAGAAAAGTTCTTGATGAAAATGGTGGAAAGAACATCTTAATCTGCCCTAAAATCGAAAACCAAGAAGGTGTTGATAACATCGATTCAATATTAGAAATCTCAGATGCTATAATGGTAGCTAGAGGAGATCTAGGTGTTGAAATTCCAATAGAACAAGTACCAGCAGTTCAAAAAATGATCATTCAAAAATGTAATGCAGCTGGAAAGCCAGTTGTTACTGCAACTCAAATGTTAGATTCTATGATCAGAAACCCAAGACCAACAAGAGCAGAAGTTTCAGACGTAGCTAACGCTATATTAGATGGTACTGATGCAATAATGTTATCAGGAGAAAGTGCTAACGGAACTTACCCAGTAGAAGCTGTTAGAACTATGGCTAAAATTGCTGAAGAAACTGAAAAGCAATTAGCTCATAAAGTTGCTTACTCAAATGATAAATCTTCAATATCTGAAGTAATTTCAAGAGCAGCATGTAATGCAGCTAATGAATTAGAAGCAACTGCTATAATTTCTTCAACTCAAACAGGAGCTACTGCTAAGAGAATATCTAAGTCTAGACCAGATTGTACAATCATAGCTGTTACTCCAGATGAAGTAGTAGCAAAACAATTAGCATTCTCATGGGGAGTTTACCCAATAGTTGCTGATAAAATGTGTTCAACTGACGAAATGATGATAAAATCAGTTGAAATAGCAAAAGAACATAACTATGTTAAAAATGGTGATACAGTAGTTTTAGCTGCTGGAGTTCCAGTTGATAAAACAGGAACAACTAACCTATTAAAAGTTAGCGTAGTAGGCGAATAATAAACTTATAATAAAAAAAGCTTTCGATTTTATTCGAGAGCTTTTTTATTCTTTTTATTAACTATACTACTAATAATTAAGTTAAATAATTAAATGTAAAAATTATTTGCAAATAATTTACAAAATAATTATGTTATGTTATGATAGAATGTATATTATTTATTGTATTAGACCATAATCATAATAAGGAATTAATTGGCAACTGATTCTCTATTTGCACCCTTAGGGGTGCCTTTTTTTATGTCTTTTTAGTGCATTGATATGTGAATAAGTAAATTAGACTGAGTGAAGAATAAGTTTTATTATAATGGAGCAAAATAAGTCATAAGGAAAATATAGGAATTAAATTAAACAAGAATTAATTAGTTAAAGATACAAGAGTATGATTAAAAAAGATTTTATTGTAATTGATTTAATGAAAGATGGACATTAAAGGTTTTTATAAATGTAGTATTTAAATTGTTAAGGAGATTGCCCACAAAAAATTATCATAAAAAAGGTTCTTTAAGATTAATTAAGAAGAAAAAATATTATTTATTTACTCTTTAAAATTCAAAGGATATAAAAAAGAATATTACTTAATATAAATTGCACTTTAAAGACAGAAATGCTATACTAAAGAAACTACTTTTATAAAGTATAGAGGTGTGTGATGATTAAAAAACAAGTTAATAATATGGAAGTAAAAAAGAATAATAGAAATCGTATCTTCCGATATCTTTGTAAATGTGATAAGACTTCGAATTCTGAAATTGCTTATGAACTTAAGATGAGTGTGCCTACAGTAGCACAGAATACTAAAGAGTTAATGGAGCGTGGTTTGATTGAAGAAACAGGAGAGTTTCAGTCTACTGGAGGAAGGAGAGCAAAAGCATTTTCTGTTATTTCTGATTCTAGATTAGCAGTTGGTCTGGATATTACAAAAAATCATTTTGGGTTGTTGTTGACAAATCTTAAAGGGGAAATTTTGAAATATGATCGTTTCGATTATCAATATAGTAATGACAAACTCTATTATTGTGAGATAGACAAAAAGATAGAGGAGTTTTTAGGGAAGAATCTTAGAAACAGGGAAACAATTCTTGGAATTGGAATTTCTTTTCCTGGAATTGTAAACTTAGAGAAAGAGATTGTTTCATATTCACATATGTTAGGGTTACAAACATTATTATTCACAGAAGTAAGCCAATTCTTTTCTTATCCATGCTGTTTTCTTAATGATGCTAACGCAGGAGCATATGCGGAGGGGATTAATAAGGAATTTCAAAAAAGATTTTTCTATTTATCATTAAGCAATACAGTAGGAGGAGCTATTTTTAATTGTGATGAACTAATCCAAGGGGAGAATTTCCGATGTGGAGAGGTTGGACATATTACGGTTATTCCAGATGGAGTACCATGTTATTGTGGAAAATTAGGTTGTTTAGATGTATATTGCTCAGCAAAAAATTTATCTGATGTTACAGATGGTAAATTGTCACTTTTCTTTACAGCATTAGAACGAAAAGAAAAAGAAATCCTTAAGATATGGGATAAGTATACCACCTATCTATCAGTGGCTATTAATAATATTCATATGGTTTTAGATTGTGATATTATTCTTGGAGGATACGTAGGAAGTTATTTAGAAAATCATATTAATGACATAAGACAGAAAGTGTTACAAAGAAATACATTTTCAGAAGATGGTATGTTTGTGAAAACGTGTAATTATAAAGTTGGTGCAGCAGCTTTTGGGGCTGCGTTGAAAGTAATAGAAGCATTTATTAAACAGGTATAATGTTAAAATATGGTCAAAGAGAGGTCTCGTAATAGAGAACTCTTTTTTTTATATCCATAATCGGTAAATATAATTTTAATAGTTTATTAAATGTCTGTATGTCAGGTGACATAATACAAAAAATCTGTAATTCTATATATTGACAAATATGTGTGTATATAATAAAATATAAACACATAATAAAAGTATTTTAAAAAGTATTTTATTATGTGGAAAAGGGGGAAATGTTATGGAAGGAAAAATGAAAGTTGCAATTATGACTGGAATTGGTCAGATGAAATTTGAGGAACGTGAAATTCCTAAAGTAAAAGATAATGAGGTTCTAGTAAAACTTGAATATGTAGGTATTTGTGGAAGTGACTTGCATTATTATGAAACTGGTGCTATTGGTGATTATGTGGTTAAACCACCATTTGTTCTTGGACATGAGCCAGGTGGAACTGTGATAGAGATTGGAAAGAATGTAAAGGATTTAAAAATTGGAGATAGGGTAGCGTTGGAACCAGGAAAAACATGTGGACATTGTGAATTTTGTAAAACAGGACGATATAATCTTTGTCCAGATGTGGAATTCTTTGCTACTCCACCAATAGATGGTATTTTTCAAGAATATGTTGCTCATGATGCTAGTCTTTGTTTTAAGTTACCTGATAATGTAAGTACCATGGAAGGTGCATTAATAGAACCTTTGGCAGTAGGATTCCATGCCGCTATGCAGGGAAATGCTAAGGCAGGACAGATAGTGGTAGTTATGGGAGCTGGATGTATAGGTTTAGTTACAATGATGGCATTAAAGGCGATGGGAGTTTCAAAGGTATATGTTGTGGATATCATGGAAAAACGTCTTCAGAAAGCATTAGAATTAGGAGCCGATGCTATTATTAATGGAAGTAAAAAGGATACTGTTGAAGAAATCATGAAACTTACTAATGGAAAAGGTTGTGATTTGGCAATTGAAACAGCAGGAACACAGACTACAACAATACAGACTATACACATGACTAAGAAAGATGCAACTATTGTACTTGTAGGTTATAGTAAGACAGGAGAAATGACATTGCCAATGAGTCTGGCATTGGATAAGGAACTGACATTTAAAACTGTATTCCGTTATCGTCATATTTATCCAATGGCAATTGACGCAGTTGCAGCCGGAAAGGTAAATTTAAAAGGAATTGTGACAAATATATTCACATTGGATGAAGCAAAAAAAGCAATGGATTATAGTGTAAATAACAAAGCAGATATTGTAAAGGCAGTTATTCGTATTTCTGAAATAGAGTAAGAATAGTATTTTATTTTTTTAGAGCACCTTTGGAATGATTTTATGAGAATTTCAGAGGTGATTTCTGAAAAGGATTACCGTAAACTGAAAGGTAAATCTATTTGTGGTTATAAATAGAATTATAATATAAATTAAAAAAATATAAATTTACTAAATCCTTGTTTTTTTATTTTGGGAGGTATTATATGTTATATATTGGAGTTGATCTTGGTACATCAGCTGTGAAATTATTATTAATGGATGAAGAAGGAAAAATACATAAGGTTGTTTCTAAGAAATATCCGTTGTATTTCCCACATACAGGTTGGTCAGAGCAGAATCCAGAGGAGTGGTATGTACAGACTTTGGAGGGAATTAAAGAGTTAATTTTGAATTATAAAAAGGAAGAAATTGCTGGTATCAGTTTTGGAGGGCAAATGCATGGTTTAGTTATTTTAGATGTGCATGATAAGGTGATTCGTCCAGCAATTTTATGGAATGACGGAAGGAGTCAAAGAGAGACAGAATATTTGAATAAAGTCATAGGAAAGGAGAAACTTTCTGAATATACGGCCAATATTGCATTTGCAGGATTTACTGCTCCGAAAATTCTTTGGATGAAGAAACATGAGCCAAAAAATTTTGAACGAATATCAAAAATTATGCTTCCAAAAGACTATCTAGCATATCGCCTAAGTGGAGTTCATTGTACAGATTATTCAGATGCTTCTGGAATGTTATTGCTTGATGTGAAGAATAAGTGTTGGTCAAAAGAAATGATGAAAATATGTGGTGTGACAGAAAATCAGTTGCCTAAATTATATGAGAGTTATGAGGTTGTGGGCCGATTAAAACATAATATTGCAGAAGAGTTGGGCATTTCATCAAATGTAAAGATTATTGCAGGAGCTGGTGATAATGCAGCAGCAGCTGTTGGAACTGGAACAGTAGGTGATGGTATGTGTAATGTTTCATTAGGAACTTCAGGAACAATTTTTATTTCTAGTAAAACTTTTAGTGTGGATGATAATAATGCACTACACTCATTTGTTAATGCTGATGGATATTATCATTTAATGGGATGTATGTTGAGTGCTGCTTCATGTAATAAATGGTGGATGGATGAAATTCTTAATAATAAGGAATATGAAGAAGAACAGAAAAGAATTTTAAAACTTGGTGAAAATAAGGTATTTTATTTACCATATCTGATGGGAGAGCGTTCACCACATAATGATCCAAATGCAAGGGCAACTTTTGTTGGAATGACAATGGATACCAATAGGGATGAAATGACACAAGCAGTATTGGAAGGCGTTGCATTTGGGTTACGAGATTCGTTGGAAGTAGCAAGAAGTCTTGGTATTAAAATTGAAAGTACGAAAATTTGTGGTGGTGGAGCAAAAAGTACACTATGGAAAAAGATAATTGCAAATGTGCTTAATTTGACAGTTGATGTGGTCAAAAGTGAGGAAGGTCCCGGTTATGGTGGCGCTATTCTTGCTGCAGTTGGATGTGGTGAATTTTCTTCAGTAGAAGAAGCAACAGGTAAACTGGTGAAGATAGTTAATACTATAAGACCTGAATCAATATTGGTAAAAAAATATGATGAACAATATCAGAAATTCCGTCAGATTTATCCTGCCATGAAAGAACTGTTTAAGTCACTAGCAGAATAAGATAGAGAAACTAATAAAATAAAGAAAAAAATTTATGAATAAATTTGAATTTCAGAAAAATGCTGATAAAGTCCACAAAGTAATTGTATCTTCGGTACACAGTGCAAACGTTAGATATATATGTAAATATATTTCAGCAACAGATATTTTTACTTATTTATAATTTTTAATAAATTAATATTGATTCGTAAAAATTAAAATATGAAAATGGAAATCAATTTGTATTATTAAAAGGTCATATAGGACCAGAACTCTAGGTAACTTTAGTACAAAGAGGATATTTTCTAGTAGATGACTTTGTGTGATATCCGTTCTTATTTACAATTATATATATAATATAACATTACTTTTAATGTAATTAATATTAACGGCAATGATTTTAACGAAATTAAAAAGGCATTTTATGAAGCAAAAGAAACTAAATGAAAAGTAACTGCAATTATTGTTCATACTGTAAAAAGCTGTGGATATTTTTGTGAAAAGTAATGTAATATAGAATGGAAAAGTACCAAATAATAAAGAATATAAATTGCAATAAAAAAACTAAAAAAGGTTGGTGAAGGATTGTAGAAGAATTGATGAAAATAACAACAAAATAATTTTGTGTGTTGTGATAGAATGTATATTATTTATTATATTAGACTACAATTATAAGAATGAGTTAATTGGAAATTAATTCTCTATTTGCACCCTTAGGGGTGCCTTTTTTATTGTGTAGGAATTTATATTACTTTAAAATCTATAGATAATGATAGAATATTGTGTTTTGGAGATATTTTAAGTATATATAAAGAATAAAAATAATCATATGTCGCACAATTATTCTTGCACTGCATTTCAAAAGGGTGCATGGCTAAAAAATCAACATCTCCAAAGTCGCTTTGCAATTTTTTATATTTTTTTAGTCTGTTGATATGTGAATAAGTAAATTAGACTGAGTGAAGAATAAGTTTTATTATAATGGAGCAAAATAAGTCATAAGGAAAATATAAGAAAGAGTGATAATTATGACTATGTTAAATTGTGCAGCCATGAGTTGCGTACATAATGAAGCAGGAATGTGTCAAGCAGGATATATATTAATTGAAGGAAATGACTCAACAACAACAGCAGAAACAAATTGTTCAAGTTATAAGCCAAATAAATTTATAAACCAAGTAAAGGCTCTTGCTAATACTAATTATGTTGGAGAAGTAATGCAATTATTTTCTTCTATGGACGAAGTAAAGATGAATCCTCAAATTAATTGTCAGGCAGTAAATTGTTTTTTTAATTCTTCAGGAAAATGTGAATCAAGAAATGTAGCTATTTCTGTTGATAAAAATAATCAGTTTAATGCTATGTGTGAGACTTTTGTAAAATAAAGTATTTTTTCTGAGTCTGCCTTTTTGAAAAATATGCGAGTAGATATATGTTGTTAATCAGAGATATTCTAATAATTTTATTCTTCTTAAATAAATAGATAATTAGTGAATTTATAACCTTAAATGTTATTAATTAAACTATTATATAAAACTTATAATGTGATATAATTTATAGAAGTTATAATTAAAAAGGTGGATTTTAAATTGATAGAAAAAAATAAAGAATACATTTTAGATATATTATCACAAGGATATGAAGGTGAGGGAGTAGCCAAAGTAGAAGGATATCCTGTATTTATTCAAGGAGCCTTACAAGGTGAAAAAGTTAAAACAAAAATTATAAAAGTTAAGAGAAATTATGCATATGGTAAGATAGAAAAAATAATTAATACATCAGAAGATAGAGAAGAACCTAAATGTTCAAATTATAAAAGATGTGGTGGATGTTCAATTCAACACATGACTTATAAAAAACAATTAGATTTTAAATGGGAAAGAGTAAAGGATTGTATAGAAAAGATTGGTGGATTATCTAAGGAGATAGTAAATTATCCTATGGGAATGGAATCTAATCCGTATAGATATAGAAATAAGGTTCAATTACCTATCGGAAAAGTAAATAATGAAATTGTAATAGGTTTTTATGCACCAAGAAGTCATGACATAATAGATTTAGATTATTGTTTAATTCAAGATAAAGTTGCAGATGATGTAGCAAATCTTACAAAACAATGGATAAAAAGAAATAATATTGAACCAGCAACTATAGATGGAGAGTTTAATTCTAACGGTATTTTAAAGCATTTAATGATAAGAAGAGGGTTTAAAACAGATGAAGTAATGGTTGTTCTTGTTGCTACAACTTCAAATATTCCTAAGTTAGATGAATTTAAACATATAATATTAGAAAATATAAAAGGGATAAAAAGTATAGTATTAAATATAAACCCTAAAAATACAAATGTTATTTTAGGTGAAGAATGTATAACATTATATGGTGAAGATACTATTAAAGATTACATAGGGGAATTTAAATTTAATATATCTCCATTATCATTTTTTCAGGTTAACCCAATTCAAACTGAAATATTGTATAATAAAGCATTAGAATATGCAGGGTTAACAGGTAATGAAACTGTTTTTGATGCATATTGTGGAACTGGAACAATAACTTTATTTTTATCTCAAAAAGCAAAAAAAGTGTACGGTGTTGAGATAATAGAACCTGCAATTATTAACGCTAAAGAAAATGCTAAGCTTAATAATGTGGATAATGCAGAATTTTTTGTTGGTAAATCTGAGGAAGTAATTCCAAATCTTATAAGTGAAGGAGTAAAAGCTGATATAATAGTTGTGGATCCACCAAGAAAGGGTTGCGATATTAAATTATTAGAGGCAATCGGAGATGTTAAACCAGAAAGAGTAGTTTATGTTTCATGTGATCCAAGTACATTATCTAGAGATTTAAAAATCTTAGATGAAAAAGGATACAAGGTTGTTGAAATTCAGCCGGTAGATATGTTCCCACAAACTTCTCATATTGAAAATGTAGTAAAATTAATAAAAAAATAGGCATTAAATTCAGTAATAGAAATCCTAATTAGAAATTTATCTAGTTGGGATTTTTGTTTTATACACTTTAGAATATTAAACATTTGTTAAGTATAAATTTGAAAAAATAATCTTTTTTATGTTAAAATGGTAAAACAAGGTGAATTTAAGTTAATTAATTAAATGATAATTTATTCACTGAAAAAGATAAAATATAAAGAAGAGATGATGGAAGATGAATAATACAGGTGGAATCATTGTAGCGGCAGGACAGATAAATGATAATGGAGGGATATCTCCACTTTTTCAAATAGGTTCAATATCGATTATAAAACGCATTATTTTGACATTTCAACAAGCTAAAATATCTCCTATTGTTGTAATTACAGGGTATCAATCACTAGAGGTTGAGCAGCATTTAGCAGATTATGAAGTTATATTTTTAAAGAATGAGAACTATGATTCTACTGAGAAATTTGATTCTGCTAAAATAGGACTAAATTTTTTAAAAGATAAATGTAAACAAGTTATTTTTACATCAGCAACAATTCCTATGTATACTTCAAATACTTTGAGTAAACTTATAAAAACAGACAAACAGTTAATAGTTCCATCCTACAAAGGAAAAGCAGGACATCCATTACTTATAAATTGTAATTTAATTACTAAGATTGTTGAATATAATGGTAAAGAGGGAATGCGCGGAGCTATTAATAGTATAGGAATTATAAAAGAGTATTTAGAAGTAGAAGATGAGGGTATTATTTTGGAAGCAGATGAAATAGAAAAATTGGATGGAGTTTTACAATATTACAATGATAAATTATTACATCCTTTTATACGTATTAGCATTGAAAAAGAGTCATTATTTTTCAATGCTAGAGCAAAGCTGTTGTTACTTTTAATTCAAGAAACACATTCTGTAAAAAGAGCATGTAAACATATGGCGCTTTCTTATGGAAAGGCATGGAGTATGTTAAATGGGATGGAAAAATCACTAGGATATAATGTTGTTGAGAGACGACATGGTGGAAGGCAAGGCGGAAAGACAAATTTAACTCCAGAAGGAGAAGATTTTTTAACAAAATATCAAAGGTATGAAGATGATATTAGACAATATGCATCTAAGCATTTCTATGATATTTTTGAAGAGGTTAAATAGTATTTAGGAAGATGGCACCAAGTTCTTCTGAAGAAGAATTTGATGCTATTTTTTTGTTGCAATATAATATAACATATATTAACAAAAGTGCTGGGGCATTAAAGGGTAAAGGAGAGGTAGATATGGAGAAGATTAGTAAATCAGTGGTTAAAAGAGACCATAGTTCAAAAATTTCAGGAAAAGCTATCTACGTAGGAGATTATGAAGAAGATGATATTTTAATAGGTAAAATGCTAAGGTCAACAAAGGCAAAAGCAAAAATTATTGATGTAAAGGTTCCTAAATTATTAGATGGATATTGTTATGTTGATAAAACAGATGTACCTGGTGATAACAAGGTTAACATAGTTAAAGATGATACACCTGTTTATGCAACAGATACCGTAGAATATATTGGAGAGCCTATAGGTATGGTTTGTGGGCCTAATGAAGAAATTGTAAATAAAATATTATCTGAAATTGAAGTTATATATGAAGAATTAGAACCTGTTATTAATATAAGAGACTTTGATACAGTATTTTTTGATTATAGTTTTGGAAAGGGAGATGTTGAAAAGGCATTTTCAGAGGCAGATAAAATATATGAAGAAGAGTTCGAAACAGGTTATCAAGATCAGACTTATTTAGAAACTCAAGGACTCATGGCTGAAGTTATGGATAATGAAAAGGTTTACGTACATGGATCTATGCAATGTCCATATTATGTTAAGGGATCGGTTATGAGAGCTATGAATCTTGGCCCAGATAAAGTTAGAATAGCGCAAGATGCTACAGGTGGTGGATTTGGAGGAAAAGAAGCATTCCCATCTATCTTAGCATGCCAAGTTGCTGTAGCTGCAAAAAAGGCTGGAAAAAAAGTTCGTTGTATCTTTGATAGAAGAGAAGACTTGGAGTTTACATCAAAGCGACATCCTTCATTAAATACTTATAAAGTAGCTGTAAAGGATGGAAAAGTTACAGCTATGGATATAGATGTAAAATTTAATGGAGGAGCTTATACAACTTTATCAGCGGTTGTTCTTCAAAGGGGAATTATATGCGCAAATGGTATTTATAATATTCCAAACCTTAAAGTACGTGGAAGAGCCGTAAAAACTAATACAACTCCTAGTGGAGCGTATAGAGGATTTGGAGCACCACAAACATTTTTCTCTGCTGAAGTCATGATGAATCATATTGCAAAGGATTTAGGAAAAGATTCTTTAGAATTTAAGGAAATGCATTTAGTAAAACAAGGAGATAGTACTTCAACTTCTGGTAAATATCATTTTCCAGTACCAATTCCAAATATGATTGAACGCATCGATAAAGCTTGCGACTTTAGAAAAAAACATAAAGAATATTCTAATGATCAAAATGGAAGATATAGAAAAGGAATAGGAATATCTATGTATTTTCATGGAGCTGGTTTTACAGGTTCAGGTGAAAGAGATATTATTAAGGCCGTTGCTAAATTGCACAAATACCCTGATGGAAGAGTTCAAGTACTTGCTTCAAATACAGATATAGGACAAGGCCTTCGTACAACTTTTCCTAAGATAGTGGCAAAGGAGCTAAATTTACCTCTAGAAAATGTATTTTATGAATATCCAGATACTGATGTAGTACCAGATTCAGGTCCTACAGTTGCCTCTCGTAGTTTAATGACTGTTGGAGAACTTTTACGTCGTGCAGCTATAAAACTTCGTGATCAATGGGTAGAAGGAGAAGAACAAATTATAGAAGAGCATTATAAAGAACCAGATTTTATGATTCCATTTTATATTGATAAATTCCAAGGTGATGCTTATCCAACTTATTCTTGGGCAGTTAATGCAATAGAAGTTGAAGTTGATACTTATACAGGACTTGCAAAGATACTAGGAGCATATGGATGCTTTGATATAGGAACGCCTATGGATTACAACATTGCTGTTGGTCAAATGGAGGGTGGATTCTTACAAGGTATAGGATATGCTTCAACAGAATATATGGTGGCAGATGCTAAGGGTCGTATCAGAAACAACTCTTTCTCAGATTATATTATACCAACAGCAGTTGATGTACCTAATCTTAAAGTAGATATGTATGTAGATGAAAAATATCCTTATGGACCTTATGGAGCTAAGGGGGCAGGAGAGTTACCTTTAGTTGGAGCACCAGGGGCTTATGCTGAAGCTATTGAACAGGCACTTGGACATGGAGCAAAAGTTAATCATGCACCATTTACAGCAGAAGATACAATAAAAGTTTTAAGCGAGGAGAGAGAGTAAGATGAGTAATAATATAACATTCAAATTAAATGGTAACGAGGTAGTATATGATGGAAGTGCTACTGATAGATTATTAGATGTGCTTAGAGATTATTATCATTTAAAAGGAGTAAAATGTGGTTGCAAAGAAGGTGAATGTGGAGCATGTTCTATTCTTATGGATGGTGAACTAATTAATTCTTGTATGGTAGCAATGGGAAGATGTGAAGGAAGTGAAATTGTTACTATAGAGGGGTTTAGAGAAACAGAACGTTTTAAAGTAATAGATAAAGCTTATGCTGATGTGTCAGCAGTGCAATGTGGATATTGTATTCCAGGAATGGTTTTAGCTACAGAAGCTATATTATCTAAGACTCCAAATCCTACATTAGAACAAATTAGAGAAGGAATTTCTGGAAATTTATGTCGTTGCACAGGATATAATGCTATTGTAAAGGCAATTAAAATTTCAGCAGAGGAGGGAAAGGGATTATGGTAAATGGTTTTATGCCTAAATCTTTAAAAGAAGCTTTAGATATTCGTTCAAATTATGATGTTGTTCCATATGGTGGGGGAACAGATTTAATGATTGAAGGACAAAAAGATGTTAATTATTTGTTTTTAAATAAAGTTCCTGAAATGAAATGTATTGTTGAAGATGAAGAGTATATCAGAATAGGAGGATCATGTACTTTTACTGAAGTGTTAGAATCGGAGATTATTCCAGAAATTATGAAACAAGCTGTTTCAAAAATTGCTGCTCCTGCTATAAGAAACTCTGGAACTATGGCAGGTAATATAGGAAATGGTTCAGCAAAGGCAGATTCTGTATTGATTGAATATGTTACAGATGCAAAAATAGTATTAGCATCAGCTTCAAATACTAGAATAGTTAAAATTGATGATTTCTATAAAGGAAGAAAAGAGCTAGATTTAGGAAAAGATGAATTGATTGTAGAAATTCTATTGCCTAAAATTGGTCTAGAAAATTATTATTATAAAAAAATAGGTGCTAGAAATGCATTAGCTATCTCTCGTGTTTCATTTGCTGGGATAATAAAAATTGATGATGAAAGAATAAAAGATATTGCAATTGCTTTTGGAGCAGTGTCAGGCACAGTACTAAGATTTAAAGAATTAGAGAAAATGATGATAGGTAAAACATTACTGGAGGCAAGTGAGATAAAAGAAGATTTCATTGATGCATATAAACAAAAAATTATACCTACAAAGGGTAGAGTTTCAGCAGAATATAGAAAAAGGGTATGTATTAATTTAATAAAGGATTTCTTAAATGAGAAAGGTATATAAGAGTTGAGTTAGAACAATAGAAAATTATAATATTAGCATTTATTAATTATAAGATAAGAAGGATGTTTGATATATAAATAAATAAATAAATAAATAAATATGTAAAGTAATTAAGGATAGTAATTTGATTTTACTATCCTTTTTGGTATATGGATAAGTTTTGAATAAGCTTAATAATTATTCTAGAAGTTATAAAAATTTCTAGTTGAAATTTATGTTTTTTAATATTATAAAGGTGATTATATTAAAATAAGATAAAAATATATTGTTTTTCGATAAAAAAATATTGCAAAATAAATTTTAATATAGTAATATAAAATCAATGGTTTATCGATAAACAATAAAAAATAGACGCTAATTGTGAAGAAGAAAAGTCAATTAAATAAAAAATTAAGATTATTCATAAAGAAATATAGTGTACTTGCTTGTACATTAGATATTAAAAGGAGAGAATTAAAAATGAAAAAATATATTTTATCAATTATACCTTTTGTTTTAGCAATGGGGTGTGTTGTAGCTTATAATATTATTGGAAGTGAAGTGGCACCAGATGGAACTCTTATTGAACCATTTTTCTTAATACCAATAGGATATATTTTTGTATTGATTAGCATAGTTTCACTAATAATTAGTGGAGTGATTAGTATGAAAAATTACTATAAAAAAAATAAGATAAATGGCTAATATATATTTAGTTTTAGTCTATTGCAATGACAATTTGTGATAGGCTAAATTATGTTTTAAGAATATTATATTGATTATAAACACAACTTTTAAAGTAGTAATTATTATTAAGTTTATGATAATATATAGATTATATATAAAAGAAGGAGCAATATTATGAAACTATATGGAAAAAAGTCTATATCAGAAATTTTAGTAATTTTATTAAATATAGTAATTTTAGTTGGTGCAATAATAACTGTTGATGTTTATTATAATACTTTCTGGACTAATAAAGATATATTGGCTAAGTCAGATGGATTTATTATAGCTTTTTTATTAACTATTGGAGTTATTTGTACTTTTTTAATAGCAATAGATTTAAAAAAGGTGGCAAAAACATTAGTAAATAAAAATCCTTTTACAATAAATAATATAAAAAATTTAAATAAAATAGCAATAGAATGTTTTATCATTTCAGGATGTTATATTGGAAATATACTTTATAATATTAATAAGTATAGTTATAGATTTATTAATATAGATAATAGAGGAATACATACGGATACAGAACCAGTAATATTTTTTGTAGCAGGAATTTTTCTGCTAATTTTAGCTTCTGTATTTAAGCAAGCGCTTAAATATAAAGAAGAAAATGATTATACAATTTAGAGTAAAGGAATATGTTTTATGGCGATAGTAGTAAATTTGGATGTAATGATGGCTAAAAGAAAAATATCCCTTCAAGATTTAGCTGAAAGAGTTGGAATAACCAATGCAAATCTATCCATATTAAAAAATAATAAGGCAAAGGCAATAAGATTTTCTACTTTAGAATCTATATGTAAAGAACTTAAGTGTCAGCCAGGTGATATTTTAGAATATGTAGAAGATTAAATAAAAATTATGCAGTTAAATTATACAATGATTATCTTGAGAGATATGAAAATTTATAAAGGAAGCGAAATTATAAACGTATGAGATTAGATAAATTTTTGGCAGAATCAGCTGTTGGTAGAAGAAAAATTGTTAGAACTTATATTAAAGATGGAATGGTAAAGGTTAATGGTGAAATTATAACTGAACCTTCAATAGATATTAGTGAAAAACTTGATGATGTAGAATACCTTGAAAAAAAAGTTGTTCATAAGGGTAAGTTATATTATATGTTTAATAAACCATCAGGATGCATTACTGCAACAAAAGATAATATTCATAGAACAGTATTTGATTATTTTGATGAAGATATGAATGGAGTATTTCATGTTGGAAGACTAGATAAAGATACAGAAGGTTTATTGTTACTTACTAATGATGGTGAGTTTGAACATAAAGTAATGCATCCAGAAAAACATGTTGAAAAAACTTATTTTTTTTGGGCATTAGGTTCTTTAGATGATGAAGATAAAAAGCAATTACAGGAAGGTGTTTTTATTGGAAGTAATGAAACATTAACAAAGCCTGCAAAAATAGATATACATAAATCAGGATCATATATAGAATTTAAAGAAGAAATTCCTATTAATAGTTTAAAGAATAAAGATCATCAGCCTGTTGTTTCAGGATGTCTTACTATTTCAGAGGGGCAAAAACATCAGGTTAAACGAATGTTAAAGGCAGTAGGTTGTTATGTAATATATTTGAAAAGAGTATCTATTGGTGGATTAAAGTTAGATGAATCTTTAAAAATGGGTGATTATAGGGATTTAACAAAGAAAGAAATTAAAAGAATATTTGAAATAAATGATATAAGTAATTTAAAAATGAGGTGATTATATGAGGAAAAATAAAATAAAAACAACCAAAGAAGAAATTGTTGATTACTGGTTTTCTAGGGTGGATGAATGTAGAATGAGTGTAGATGCATCTGAAGCTCATGAACGATGTTGGAGATGTGGATATAAATATACATTAGAAAGATGCCATATTATTGCTGATTCATTAGGTGGAGAAGATAAACCTAGTAATTTCGTTCTATTATGCAATAGATGTCATGTAGAAAATCCTAATGTTTTAGATCCAGAAATTATGTGGGATTGGATTTATGCATACAAAACACCATTTTATGATACATTCTGGTTTTTACAAGGTGCTAAGGAGTATAGGAAGATATACAATAAATCTATATCTGAAGAAATCATAGAGAGAAATATAAATGATGAAAAAATAATAAAAAATATTTTAGAAGAAGAGATAAGAAAAACAACGTTTCATTTTGGGCATCCTTACTTAAATTCAGCGACAATAGCTGGAATATTAAGAATGACATTTAAGAGATATGATAGTGAGCAATGCGTATAAATTATAATATATATAGTAAATTCAATTAGAAAACTTTATAAATAGAGATAATGAAAAGGTACAATATTTTCTATATAAGAGGAAATATTGTACCTTTGATGATTTGGTTATTAATAATTATATCTAAATATCACCTATACCTATATTTTTAATTTATATTAAAAAATATATTGACAAATTAAAATAATAGGCATATATTATTAAATATAAAGCAGAGTAATCCTATAAGAATAATATGTTTTATAATAAAATATTATATTGTTATATGTTAAGAAAAGAAATAGTATCATGAGGAAAACTTTCAGAGAATAGTCTTCTAGGCTGAAAAAGACTTTAGTTATAACTTATGAGAATGCATCTTTGAGCACTGTCCCGAAAAAATACGTTTTTAGTAGGAGGCAGCGTGTACGCACGTTATAGCGTTGAGGTATGTTTGTACCAAAATAAGATATTATATTTTTTTATATAATAATTAGAGTGGAACCGCGGAATAAAAATTCTGCCTCTAAATGAGGTAGGGTTTTTTTTGTTTATATAAAAATGTAAATTGTAAAACTGTATAATACGTATTTAATATATAAGTTTATTAAGTAATTCTAGAATTTAAATGAATTTTGTTTAAAGTAATATTAATATTTAGCTAAATATTGGATAATCTACACAGGTCGAATAGTATAAGAAATTAGAAAAATTTAAGAATGAAGATTAAAAAAACAGGAGGAATTTAATTATGAAGTCACTAAATTATTTTGATTCTATAGCAGACAGTTGGAATGTAATAAGAAGTGAATATTTTGAAGAAAAATTAAAATATAAAGTTTTATCTAAAGTATTAATAGAAAATAAGATTGCAGCAGACTTAGGATGTGGTACTGGTTTTATATCTTTAGTCTTATCAGAAAAAGCAAATTTAATATTTTCTCTAGATCAATCTAATAACATGTTGAAGGAATTAAAAAAAGAAGTTTCTAAAAGAGATATAACAAATATATATCCAATTAAATCTGATGTGGAAAATATTGTGTTGTTTGATGAGTCAGTAGATGTTGTATTTATAAATATGGCATTACATCATGTAGCTAATATAGAAAAAGCTATATCAGAAATTTATAGAGTATTAAAAAAAGGTGGAAGTGTAGTAATTTCTGATGTTACAGAACATGATGGAGAATGGGCAAAAGAGGAAATGTACGATGAATGGTTAGGATTTTCAAATGATCAAATAACTAATTGGTTAAATAAATATAGTTTTAAAAATGTAGAAATAGAAAATACAGATTTATATTGCAAAGGGTATTCGAGTAAAGGCGAATATACAGAAACAAAAATATTTATAGCAAGTGCTAAAAAATTATAAGAGGGGAGAAAAATATTATGAATTTTGAATCAGTTTTAATACACGGAGGAATTGACGGAGATAAATTTACAGGAGCAGTAAATGTTCCTATATATCAAACATCTACGTATAAACAAGAGGGATTAGGAATTAATAAAGGATATGAATATTCAAGAACTGGTAATCCTACAAGAGAAGCTCTTGAGAAACTTATAGCTGATCTAGAAGAAGGTGTTGGTGGATTTGCATTTTCTTCAGGTATGGCAGCCATAACAGCAATATTTTCTCTTTTTAAGTCAGGAGATAATATAATAATTTCAGATAATTTATATGGTGGAAGTTTTAGAGTATTAGATAAAATTTTTAAGAATTTTAATATAGGATATAAGATAGTAAATACAACACATTTAAAGCAAATTAAAGAAGCTATTGATGAGACTGTAAAAGCAATATATATAGAAACACCAACAAATCCATTAATGGATATAACAGATATTCAAGAAGTAGCTAAAATAGCTAAAGATAATAATCTATTTACAATAGTGGATAATACTTTTATGACACCATACTTGCAAAAACCACTAACATTAGGAGCAGATATAGTTATTCATAGTGGTACTAAGTATTTAGGAGGACATAGTGATTTAATTGCTGGATTAGTAGTAGTAAATAATGAAGAATTAAAAGAAAAAATTCATTTTATACAAAATTCTACAGGGGGGATACTATCACCATTTGATTCATTCTTACTTATAAGAGGTATAAAAACTCTTGCAGTTAGAATGGATAGACACAATTTAAATGCTAAATCTATAGCAGAATTTTTGAAAAATAGACCAGAAATTAATAAAGTTTATTATCCAGGATTTGAAGAACATCCGGGATATAATATTCAATCAAAACAAGCAAAAGGATATGGTGGAATGATATCTTTTGTATTAAATGATGGATATGATTATAAAAAATTCTTTGAAAAATTGGCATTTATAACTTTTGGAGAAAGTTTAGGAGGAGTGGAATCTTTAGCATGTCACCCAGCAAGCATGACTCATGGAGCAATACCATATGAAATAAGACAAAAGGTAGGTATTGTTGATAATTTGATAAGACTTTCAGTTGGTATAGAAAGTATACAAGATATTATTGAGGATTTAGAAAAAGCATTAGAATGGGGGAAAATTAATGGTTAAAGTAGAAAGTTTTGAATTAGATCACACAAAGGTAAAAGCCCCATATGTAAGAAAATGTGGTTCAGAAAAGGGTAATAATGGAGATATAGTTTCTAAATTTGATTTAAGATTTTTACAACCAAATGAAAAAGAGATGCCAACAGGTGCAATGCATACATTAGAACATTTATTAGCTGGATATATGAGAGAAAAATTAGATGGAATAATAGATATATCTCCTATGGGATGTAGAACTGGATTTTATATGGTTGCATGGGGAACTCCTGAAGTGGAGAAAGTAATAGAAGCATTAAATTATTCATTAAATAAAATATTAGAAACAGAAGAAATACCAGCAACAAATAAATTTCAATGTGGGAATTATAGAGATCATTCATTATTTGCAGGAAAAGAATATATTAAATTAATATTAAAAGAGGGGATTAGTAGTGAAATATATAGATGATATTAGAAGTCATATAGGAAATACACCTATTATGAAACTAAATAATATGGGAATAAAAGCTGGTGTAAATGTATTTGCTAAATTAGAATTTTTAAATCCTGGTGGAAGTGTTAAAGATAGAATAGGTATATACATGATAGAAGATGCTGAGAATAAGGGATTACTTAGAGCAGGCTATACAATAATAGAAGCTACAGCAGGTAACACAGGTATTGGTATAGCATTAGCAGCCATAAATAAAGGGTATAGAGTAATATTTGTTGTACCAGAAAAATTTTCTGTAGAAAAGCAGACGTTAATGAAAGCCCTTGGGGCAGAAATAGTAAATACTCCTAGAGAAGACGGAATGTTAGGAGCTGTTGAAAAGGCTAATGAACTTTTAAAAACAATAAAAAATTCTATAACTTTAAAACAATTTGAGAATAAATCTAATCCATTAGCCCATTATGAAACTACAGGTCCTGAAATATATAAAGATTTAGATGGAAAAATAGACTATTTCCTTTGTGGTGCAGGTAGTGGTGGAACGTATACTGGTATATTAAAGTATTTAAAAGAAAAGAATTCTAATATAAAAGGAGTTTTAGTAGATCCAGAGGGGTCAACTATGGGAGGCGGAGAAGAAGCTTGTTATGATATAGAAGGGATAGGAAATAACTTTATTCCTAAAACTATGGACATGACTTATGTTGATGATGTTATAAAGGTTAATGATGAAGAAGGATTTCATATTGTAAAACAACTTGC
Organism: Clostridium cagae; assembly: GCF_900290265.1. NCBI lineage: Bacteria > Bacillati > Bacillota > Clostridia > Eubacteriales > Clostridiaceae > Clostridium > Clostridium caccae. The sequence goes on along the minus strand of NZ_OKRA01000001.1, from coordinate 2,990,797 downwards.
TTTAAAAGAAGGATTAATTGTTGGGACATCTTCTGGAGCAGCAGTAGCAGCAGCCTTTAAACTAGCAAGTAAAATAGATAGTGGGAATATAGTAACGTTATTACCAGATAGAGGGGAAAGATATTTTAGCAAAAATATATATTAATCATGAAAAGTTTAATTACTCAACGGAACTAATGATTAATTGAAAAATCTAAGGTCAAATAACAATAAAATTACACAAAAATAATTAAAAGGTACCATATTTCTTATATAAGAGGAAATATGGTACCTTTGATTATTTTAGCATTAAGAACATTATGAAAATAAAAAATACGTTTAATTTAGGATACATGGGATATTTAAGAAAATTATATTCAGGAATTTTTATGATTTAGCAGTATGGTGATATATGCACAAGTAAAGTTAATGAGTAACTGAAGTTAAAAATACTAAAAATAAAAAGATTATAGATAAAAATGTTAAAAAAGAGTTAGATATAGGATTAAAAAAGTAAATAAGCATTCAACAAAATCACATTATTATAAAAAAATTGTAAAAAAACCAAAAAATATTGAAAATTTAGAAAACTAGGAATATAATTAAATAAAATTCAATATAAAAGAGATTTTAATCTATAATACATAAAGGTTTTAATTAGTTAAGTAATATTTATAAATAAAAATCTATTTTTTAAAGTGATTAAATATATTTTTTAAATTTAATATATCTATTCTTAAAAATAAATTAACTATTTTACTTAACCATTAAATACGTAGTTAATAAATATATGAATAACATTTGTAAAATCTTCAAGTAAACGTTTAAATAGGCCGTGTTATTTTAATATATTTATATTAATTGTCACTTTCAATATATAAATAGTTAATAACTTATAAAAAAAGGGGGGAACTTTGAAAAATATTGCTAACAAAAGAGAGTTAGAGTTTAAAATGTTAGAATTATTTTATAAAAGTTTAAATAATAATACTAATAAATAAAAAGAATGATTAATAGTAATAATAAGAAAATCTTAGTAGAATTATTATAATTTAAAACATTTTTAACCAGAAAATTAATTAAACTATCAAATCAATAAGCACTAGAAGGAGTTTTTATAAGTTAAAAATCCAATTAGCCTATAAAATTTAATACTAGAAAATAATCATAAGAATATGAATTAAACTTATTTATAACAATAGATATATTTTAAATTTTAATATATTTAATAAATAAAAATTAATTAATAACTTTACATTTAATATAAAAGTATTATAGACAAGTTTTATTTTAAAAGTACTTTAATGTTTAACTTTTGAATGTAAAGATTTATTAATTCCATGCAGTTATTTAACAAGAGAAGAGAATAAGAGTTTATTATGTTAAAAATATTGTATAGGGGTGTAGAAATGAAAAAATCTTTAACTAAATTATTAGGAATTTCTTTATTGGCAGTAGCGATGACAGCAAGTATTTTACCTATAAGGGTTAATGCGACTGAGATTACAGAAGAACCATCATCTTTTATAGAAGCAGAGAAAAGATCAGAAGTATTTGAATTTCAAGAACCAGAAGATGTACAAATTGATAATTTAACTTTAGATAAAGAACAAAACAATTATCCAGTTGTTTTAGTTCATGGATTTTTAGGTTGGGGAAGAGATGAAGTAGCAGGATTTAAATATTGGGGAGGTACTACAGATCTTCAAGAAAAAATGAGAGATTCAGGCTATGAAGTATATACAGCAACAGTAGGTCCTATTTCAAGTAACTGGGATAGAGCATGTGAACTTTATGCTTATATAGTAGGTGGAACAGTAGATTATGGAGAAGCGCATTCTTCTAAATATGGACATGATAGATATGGCAGAACATATCCAGGCTTATACAAGAAAGTAAGTGATGCAAATAAAATTCATCTTGTTGGACATAGCATGGGTGGACAAACTGTACGTACTATTACACAATTATTAAGCGAAGGTAGCGAAGAAGAAAAAAATTATAATCAAAATAATCTTTCACCATTATTTGAAGGGGGACATGATTGGATTCGCAGTGTTACAACAATAGCAACGCCTAATGATGGAACTACAGCAGCAGATGCTAATCCAATAGTTGATATGGTAAGTCCTGTTTTAGGAGTTTTAGGTTCAGCAACAGGACATAATTCTTTGATTCAAAATGTATTCGATTTTAAACTAGATCAATGGGGATTGACAAAACGAGATAATGAATCACAATTTAGTTACCTTGAAAGAGTTTTAAATAGTAGCATATGGAGTAGATCTAAAGATAATGCATGTTACGATTTAACAACATATGGAGCGCAAGAGCTTAATCAATGGGTAAAAGCTCAACCTAATATTTATTATTTTTCATGGACAGCTTGTGCAACAAAAGAATCATTCCTTACAGGTTATCAAATTCCACAACCGGGAGTAATGAATCCAACGTTTTATAAGAATACTTTAACAATGGGTAAATATACTCGTCATGAAAGTGGAAAACCAATAATTGATAAAAAATGGTGGCCAAATGATGGCTATGTAAATTGTATAAGTGAAAATGGTCCTAAATTAGGATCAAATGATGTAATAGTTGATTTTCATGGAACACCAGAAATAGGAACATGGAATGCTATGCCTACTCTTATAAATGTAGATCATGAAGATATAATAGGACGTTTTGCTAATGTAAAAGGATGGTATTTAAATCTTTGCAAGCAATTAAGTTCATTGCCACAATAATTAAAGTTTTAGGAATTTAGTAGAATATTAAATTTCTAAATAAAATCTTTATTTTAAAACTATTTAAATTTATATTTTAATGAGGTGAAGTGTAATGAGAAGATCTTTAGTGAAAATTTTGGGAATTACTGCTTTAGCAATTTCAATTACTTTTACAAATTTTTCAGTACCCGTTATGGCTATTGAACCAACAAATTCAATTATTATAGAAGATAGTAAATCATCTAATGATTTTATTTCCAATGAAATTGAAAACAATATAAAAAGTGAAACAACTATAGAAAATAATAAAGATAATTTAAAAGATGAATCAAACAATAAAGAGGAAGAGGATCAGCTGAATGAAATTAAAGAAATGTTAAAAGAATCAAAAACGGAGAATGAAGCTGAAAGTGAAATTATAGAACAAGAACCATTACAATATCCTGATATTAAAGGTGATGTTATTGAAGAAGGAAACAAATATCCGATAGTATTAGTTCATGGTTTTTTAGGATTTGGAAGAGATGAACTATTGGGATATAAGTACTGGGGTGGATTAGTTGATGTTCAAGAAAGTTTGAGAGATCAAGGATATAAAACTTATACAGCAACAGTAGGTCCTGTTTCAAGTAACTGGGATAGAGCTTGTGAGTTATATGCTTATATTGTTGGAGGAACAGTAGATTATGGAGAAGCTCATTCTAAAAAGTATAGTCATGAAAGATATGGAAGAACATTTGAGGGACTATACAAGGATGTAAGTGATGCAAATAAAATTCATCTTATAGGTCACAGTATGGGTGGACAAACAGTGCGTACACTTACTCAACTTTTAAGTGAAGGTAGCGAAGAAGAGAAAAATTATAATCAAGAAAATATTTCACCATTATTTATGGGCGGTAAGCATTGGGTTAGGAGTGTTACTACAATATCTACTCCCAATGATGGAACAACATTATCAGATTTAATCCCAGCAAAAGAATTGATAAGTAAGTCAATTGGAGTATTAGGTTCAATAAATGGAAAAGACAATTTATCTAATTGTTTATATGATTTTAAATTAGATCAATTTGGATTGAAAAAGCAACCAGGAGAATCATATATAAGTTATGCAAATAGAGTTAAAGATAGCAATATATGGTCAGAAACAAAAGATATAGGGCCATATGATTTATCAACTTATGGAGCTAAAGAATTAAATAAATGGGTAAAAGCTCAACCAGATGTATATTATTTTTCATGGGTAACAAAGGCTACAAAAAAATTATTAATAACAGGTTATGCCGTACCACAAATAGGTCCTATGAATCCAGCATTTTATCCAAGTGCAACTTTGATGGGAAATTATACACGTAGTTATAGGGGACCTGTTATAGATGAAGACTGGTTTGATAATGATGGTGTTGTAAATTCAATAAGTCAAGAAGGTCCTAGATTTGGTTCTAATGATGTAATTAAAAAAATTAATGGACAACCTAAAGTAGGACAATGGAATGTTATGCCAACACTTATAAATACAGATCATATGGATATAGTTGGAACATTTGGAGATGTAGAAGATTGGTATATTGATTATGCTGAACAATTAAGTAATTTACCTAGATAGGTTTATATTTTTTAATAGGTTAATTATACTTAAAAAGAAATTAATTAAATTTATTAATAAAAATATAATTTTTAAATTTTATAAAGCATCTAAATATTAATAAGGATTAAAATAAATCCTAGATATTTAGGTGCTTTTTAATTTAATAATTGGATATTTTTAATATGAAGCAAAGTTATTTTAGTTGTATTAAAAATAAATTTTATATTAATATTAATAGAGAAGGGAGAGAATTATTATGATTATAGGAATTGGACAAATTGATGTACTTTGGGAAGACTACTTTGCAAATATGAAAAAAATTAAAATCTTAGTTGAAGAGGCATCAATTAAGGATGTGGAATTAATACTTTTTCCTGAAATGGCATTAACAGGAGTAACATTAGATATTGAAAAACTAATTTTAGAAAGAGATGAAATAGTATCGTGGTGTCGTGAATTAGCAATAAAAAATAATATAAACATAGGATTAGGATATGGCAAGAAAATTGATAATAAGGGATTGAATAATTATATTATAATATCTAATTTAGGAGAAGTATTGTGTGATTATAGCAAAATACATTTATTTACATATGGTGGAGAACCTAAGGCATATTATAATGGTATGAATGTTTTTGATTACCAAATAGGGGGATTTACAATGTCTTCGTTTATTTGCTATGACTTAAGATTTCCAGAGATTTTTCAACTAGCAGCAAGAAAAGCACAAGTTATAACAATTGCAGCTAACTGGCCTGAATCTAAAATTGATGAATGGATAAGTTTTCTGAAGGTAAGAGCTTTGGAAACTCAAAGTTATATAATAGGAATAAATAGATTAGGAGAAGGTGATGGAATAAAATATAATGGCCAATCGGCTATTGTTAGTCCATGGGGAGATATATTAAATGATTTAAGTGATAAAGAAGAACTTGTAATACAAGAAATTAAATTAGAGCAAGTATTTAGATCAAGAGCAAAATTTAATGTTAAAGATGATAGGAGGGAAGATTTATATAAAAAATATTATAGCTGACAATAAAGTCAGCTATAATTTAAAATTAGTATTTGTATCAAAAATTAGTTTTTAAAAATTTATTTTATAAAATAATGTAAAATTATCCAAGGTATACTATATATTGGATAATACTTCTTCAATATGTCCTTTAACTTTAACTTTTCTAAACTCTTTAATAAGTATTCCATTCTCATCGATTATAAAAGTACTTCTTTCAATACCAAGGACTTTTTTTCCAAACATATTTTTTTCTTTTATAACACCGTATAAATTGCAAACGGTTTTTTCCTCATCACTTAATAAGATAAATGGTAAATTAAATTTGCTTATAAATCTATTATGTGAATTTAAATTATCCTTACTTATTCCGATAACTACAGTATTTTTATTTTCAATAATATTATAATTATCTCTGAAATCACAAGCCTCAGTTGTGCATCCAGGTGTATTATCTTTCGGATAAAAATATAAAATCACTTTTTTACCTTTATAATCATTTAAACTGTGAATTTTTTCATCACACCCTTGAAGAGAAAAATTAGGAGCTAGTTCACCTACATTAATCATAATATTCACCTCCGAATATATTTAATATTATATAATAATTATTATTAATTATCAATACATAAAATAATATAATTATAACAAATCAATTTATATATTAGTATATATTTACATAAACAAAATGGATGTTATAATTTAAGGTATATTATGGGGGGATTAATAATGATTAATGATAAATTGTTAGAGAAAATAGATAATTTAGAAGAGGAACTTATAAACTTATATCATATTTTACATCAAAATCCAGAACTATCGAATGAAGAGTTTGAAACTACGAATATGATAAAGAAATTATTACAAGAAGTAGAGATAGATATTTTACATACTGATTTAAAGACAGGCCTTATAGCTGAAGTTAAAGGGAATCCAAATGGACCAATAATTGCAATAAGATGCGATATAGATGCGTTACCTATAAATGAGGAAAATAGTTTATCTTATAAATCTAAAAATAATGGTAAAATGCATGCATGTGGTCATGATTTTCATATGGCAGCAATTTTAGGGGCAGCTTATTTAATAAAGAAAAGTCAAAGAGATTTAATTGGAACAGTTAGATTTATATTTGAGCCTAGTGAAGAAAGTTCAAATGGGGCTAAAAAAATAATTAATACAGGTGCTCTAGAAAATGTAGAGGCTATTTTTGGTCTGCATAATGTTCCTAATTTAGACGTTGGTGTGATGGGAATAAAACCAGGGGCAATGACAGCTGCAGTGGATAGATTTGAAATTAAAATATTGGGGCGTGGTAGTCATGCAGCAAAGCCAGAAAAAAGCGTTGATCCAATTATAATATCATCAAATATTATAAATGCTTTACAAACTATTATAAGTAGAAATGTAAATCCAATTAATGATGCACTTTTAAGTATAACTCATATAGAAAGCGGAAATTCATGGAATATAATACCTGACTATGCTTATATGGAAGGGACTGTTAGAACTTTAGATAAAGAAACAAGAAATCTGATTCCTAAAAGAATGAGTAATATTATTAATGGAATAGCAGAATCATTCGGAGGAAAGGCTGAATTTATATGGCATGAGGGACACCCAGCTACGAATAATGAAAAAGAATGGGTAAGTATTGCATCACAGATAGGAAGAAGAATGGGATATAAAGTAGGTGAAAATTCAATGGGATTAGAAGGTGAAGATTTTGCTTATTATCAAGAAACTATTCCAGGTGCATTTATAATTTTTGGAATAGGTAAATCAATTGCACATCATAATCCTAAATTTTCTGTAGATGAAAATGCTATATTAAATTGTGCAAAATATTTTGCAAATTTATCAGAAGAAGCATTATCTATATTAGTTAAGAAAAGACACAAATCATAGAAGTTATAAGAATAATACCTTAATAAATTTAGAATACTAAGTTTATTAAGGTATTTTTTATTTTTTAAGAATTTATATTATTAAAAAATTTGTGGATAATTTTTAAAAGACTGTATTTTAAATGCATGATGAGTACTCCTAAAGAATAAAAAATAATCATATGCCGTACCATTATTACTGTACTGTGTTTTGAAAGGGTTCATAGTTAAAAAAAATTGATAGATCTAAAGTCGCCTTAGTGATTTTGTTCTTATTTATAAAATTATAATGATTTTTTTGATTGACAAATACATAAACAAGTTTATAATTAAATACAAATATATACCCCCTCCACGGGGGTGGGAGGATTAAGCATGAGTGAAGAAAGAAAAAAAGCATTACAATCTTTAAAAACAGCCAAGGGACAAATTGAAGGAATAATAAAAATGATAGAAGATGACAGGTATTGTATAGATGTAGCAAATCAAATATTAGCGGCACAATCATTACTTAAAAAAGCTGATTTAATGATATTACAAGGACATTTGCGTCATTGTGTTAAGGAAGCATGTTTAAATAATAATCCAGATGAAAAAATAGAAGAAATGAATAAAGTATTAGAAAAAATAATTTCTAAATAGAAATATATTTGAAACGTGTTTATATATGCATAAGTAAAATTGAACTGAGTAATTGAACTTAGGAATACTAAAATGAGTATAGTCCCATTTTAGCTTGCTCCCAATGTAAAATTGCGACAAGCAGTAAATGTGAAGTAAAAAAGGAAACTCGATTCCTGTATAGTCGCTGAGTAAGTTCGAAGAATGAAATATAAAATTTCTATTCTCACTTAACAATTCTAAAAGTCCAATTACAATGTCATTTTACCTATTGCATATATAAACATATATTTAAAATAAAGTATTTATAAAAAGAGAGGAATAATATATGCAAAAAAAAGCATTCAAAATTGAAGGAATGACATGTTCAGCTTGTGCCAATAGGGTGGAGAGAGTTGTTGGGAAATTAGATGGAGTAGAAAAATCAAATGTTAATTTTGCAACTGAAACTCTTAGTGTTGAATTTGATGAAAATAAATTACAAGATAAAGATATAGAAGAAAAAGTCGTAAAGGCTGGATATAGTGTTAAGAAAAATATAAAAATTTATAACTTAAAAGTAGAGGGAATGACATGTTCAGCATGCGCTAATAGAGTTGAAAGAGTAACTAAAAAGCTACAAGGAGTTCAAGAATCAAATGTTAATTTTGCAACTGAAAAGTTAACTATAGTTGTTGATGAAGATGTAGCAGGATATTCTGATATAAAAACTGCTGTAGAAAAAGCAGGTTATAAACTTGAAAAGGAAGATAAAGCTAAAGAGGATAAGAAAGAAAGTAATCCAGCTAAAGAATTATTAAATAGATTTATAATTTCTGTGATATTAACAGTGCCATTATTAATAATTAGTATGGGGCATATGGTTGGAATGCATCTTCCGAGTATAATTGATCCTATGATTAATCCATTGAATTTTGCTTTAATACAAATAGCATTAACTCTTCCGGTTATGTTAGTTGGTTATAAGTTTTATAAAGTAGGAATAAAGAATCTTTTTAAATTAAGTCCTAATATGGATTCATTAATATCAATAGGAACCTTAGCAGCATTTCTATACGGAATATTTGCAATTGTTAAGATAAATCAAGGGAATAGTGAATATGCTATGCACTTATACTTTGAATCAGCAGCAGTAATATTAACATTAATAACACTTGGAAAATATCTAGAGGCTGTATCAAAGGGAAAAACATCTCAAGCAATAAAAGCATTAATGGGCTTAGCTCCAAAAAATGCTACAGTTATAAGAAATGGGGGAGAATCTATTATTCCAATTGAAGAAGTTGTTGCTGGAGATATTGTTTTAGTAAAACCAGGAGAAAAATTACCAGTAGATGGTGAAGTAATAGAAGGAAGTACATCAATTGATGAATCTATGCTTACTGGTGAAAGTATTCCTGTGGAAAAGGAAATAGGAAGTACTGTAATTGGAGCAAGTATAAATAAAACTGGATTTATTAAATATAAAGCAACTAAGGTGGGTAAAGATACTGCATTAGCTCAAATTGTTAAATTAGTTGAGGAAGCTCAAGGATCAAAAGCACCTATAGCAAAATTAGCAGATGTTATTTCAGCATATTTTGTACCTATAGTTATAGGTTTAGCTGTAATAGCAGCAGTTGCATGGCTTATAGCAGGAGAATCAATGATATTTGCTTTAACTATATTTATATCTGTATTAGTAATAGCATGTCCTTGTGCATTGGGACTTGCAACTCCAACAGCAATTATGGTTGGAACAGGGAAAGGTGCAGAAAATGGAGTTTTAATAAAAGGTGGAGAAGCATTAGAGACAACATATAAATTAAACACAATAGTATTTGATAAAACAGGAACTATAACTGAAGGAAAACCTAAAGTTACAGATATTTTAGTTAATAATATAACTGAGAATGAAATATTAAGCTTAGCAGCAAGTGCTGAAAAGGGGTCAGAGCATCCACTTGGTGAAGCAATTGTAAAAGAAGCTGAAGATAGAAAATTAACATTAAAGGAAATTAATAAATTTAATGCAATCCCAGGTCATGGTATAGAGGTGTTAATTGACGAAAAAAATATTTTCCTGGGAAATAAGAAATTAATGAAAGAAAAAAATGTAGATATATCGTCGTTAGATGCACAATCAGAAAGATTGTCTAATGAGGGAAAAACTCCTATGTATATATCAATAAATTCTGAATTAAAAGGCATAATAGCTGTTGCTGATACTGTAAAAGAAAATAGTAAAGAAGCTATAGAAATATTACATTCAATGGGAATAAAAGTTGCAATGATTACAGGCGATAATAAGAATACTGCAAATGCAATAGCAAAGCAGGTAGGAATAGATATAGTTTTAGCAGAAGTATTACCAGAAGATAAAGCAAATGAAGTAGAAAAATTACAAAAAGACGGAGATAAAGTTGGAATGGTTGGAGATGGAATAAATGATGCTCCAGCTCTTGCTAAAGCTGATATTGGTATAGCAATTGGTTCGGGAACTGATGTAGCAATTGAATCAGCAGATATAGTTCTTATGAAAAGTGATTTAATGGATGTTCCTACAGCAATAAAGTTAAGTAAAGCAACTATTAGAAATATAAAAGAAAATTTAGCTTGGGCATTTGGTTATAATATATTAGGAATACCAGTAGCTATGGGAATACTACATATATTTGGTGGACCATTGCTAAATCCTATGATAGCTGCAGGTGCTATGAGTTTCAGTTCTGTATCAGTATTATTAAATGCGCTAAGATTAAGGAACTTTAAAGCTTAATGTTAACATATATACTTAAAAGTAAGTTAGTATTTTATGGTATTAAGTTTAGTCTAATTAATGTATGTTTTAAGTGGCTAAAAAGCAAATTTTAATGTTAGGTTAGCTATTATACTAAAATATCAACACTGTTTTAAAACATAGCCTTATTTTAAAGTGTAAATAGAAAATAATATTTTAGGAGGAATAGATTTATGAAAAAGACAATTATAATTGAAGGAATGAGTTGTAACCATTGTGTAGGTCATGTAAAAGAGGCATTAGAAAATTTAGCTAATGTTACATCTGTAGAAGTAAGTTTACAAGAAAAGTATGCTACTATAGAAACAAGTGAAAATGATGATGTTTTAAAAGAAGCAATAGAAGATGCAGGATATGATGTTATAGAAATAAGATAAAATAAGATTTTTTTAGATGTGAAAAAGAGTAGTTTTTTTAATTATGTTATGTTTTAAATCAATGTTAATATATGTAATAGACAAAGTGGCATTGTAATTGAACTTTGAAAATACTCATTCTAGTATTCCTCAGTTCAATTACTCAGTCTAATTTGTTTATTCATATATTAACATGTTGCTAAAACATAGACTAAAATCAGAATTTATTCTTTTCTTATTTTTGATATTTTAAAGTATAATGGTAATTAAAAATAGATAGTTATGAATTAGTCTTTCATAACTGATCTAATTAAGTTATAGTCATTATCATTTGCTTCAACGAATCCATTAACAGGTGTAGTTATACCTTGAAAATTATTGAAGTTTACAAAAGCATCTTTAATAGCTTCTGCTCTGCTTAAATCCATATTTGGACTAACTGCAATAGCATCTTTTTGAATGTTATCAGTCATGGAAACTATAATTAAATCATTTAAATTAATGCCATTTTCTTTTGCCTTATCAAGGGCTTCATTATAAGTTGCACCAGCATCAAATGATCCATTTAAAACTCCGTTGATAACATTGTCATGGCTTCCTGCAAAGGAAACATCAGAAAATAATTTATCAGGATTTATTTTGTTTGCTTTTAATATATGTCTAGCATATAAGTAACCTGAAGCACTATTTTTATCTACATAAGCAAAATTCTTATTTTTCAAATCTTGTAAAGTTTTAATTCCAGAATTTTTATTAGCAATTATATATCCATTATAAGAAGTTTTTCCATTAACTCTAGGAGTTACTAAAGGAGTTACATTTGCTTTATTTTTAGCTATAACATAGGCAAATGGTGAGAACCAACCCATATCAATAGTACCTTTTTTTATTTGGTCACTAAGAGCGTCATAATCTTTAACAATTATCATTCTTGGAGTTAAATTGATTCCTTTAAGTAATCTTTCTAGAATAGGAAGGTACATCTTCTTTATATCGGCAGGAGAAGTGAAAGGATTAATACCAACAATAACTTCATTTTCACCTTTAAGGTGACTCATTTGATATTGTAAATTTTCAGATACACTACTTAGTGCAGCGCAATAATCAAGTAATTGTTCAGTCTTATTTTCATGTCTTTCAATCATATCGATTGAATCAAGAGTTTCTTTATTTGTATCCTCTATAGTATGAGTTAAATGTGTAAGAGCTTGTTCGATATCAAATGCAACTTGAGTATTTGATTTTGATACATCGGTTAAATTCAAAATAGAATTTTTAATATGTCCCATAGCAACATAACTATCAGATAAAATTTTAATAGTTTCATTAGAAATACAATCAAGTTCATTTATTGTTTTTTTAGAATTCTCAGTAGCTGAATTTGTATCAGTTATATTACCAAGAAGATCTTTAACTATATCATCTATTTCTCTTGCAAATTTATCTGTTTCATCAGCAAGCTTCCGTATTTCATTAGCAACAACAGCAAAGCCCCTTCCAGCTTCACCAGCACGAGCAGCTTCAATTGATGCATTTAAAGCAAGTAAATTTGTTTGACTAGAAATATCATGTATATATTCAACAAATTTAATTATACTTTTTGAGGAGTCATGTAATTTTGAATTGATTTCTAAAGAATCATCAGAAATTGTTTTCATTTCTGATAATAATGAAATTATGTTACTAATAGATGTTTTGCTTTTTTCAAGTACTGTAAAAGTATCATTTGTTTCAGATTCAACAGTTGAAATACTGTCATCGATTTTTTCACAACTAGAAACAACTTCATGTATACCAGATTCAACAGTTTCAATACATGCTAAGTTAGTAGTAGAAAAATCAGAGATAACTTTATTTTTTTCAACTAAATGAGAAAATGCTTCTTTACTTTGTTTTGATATCCATAAAAGATGCTCAACATCAAATCCCATTGTTTCAATCATAGAGTGTACATTTTTAAAAACTGTTTCCCTATCATTAGATAAATCGTTATCATTGATGTTTTCGCTAGATTTATATTTATCACAGTAATATAAATAAGAAATTATTATAAGCAAAGTAATTAGTGATAAAGACAATTCTATAACAGAGTTATCTGTACCAAAAGATATAAAGACATTGCATAATATACCTAATATTATTGGAAATAAGTACTTATTTAATTTCATAAGTTTTTCCCCCTTGTGTTATGTAATAATAAGGTCAAAATATAAATACAACTAAATTATCCCACAAAGGTAATTTAAATTCAATATTAACAATAAATTACTTGAGAATAAAGTAATAAATAGTAATTTTTTAATATACACTATATTACCTACGGTACTAATATAATAATAAATAAAATTTGTGGATTAGAAAAACAAAGAAAAAGGGAGATAAAACTAGAAAAATATGTGAAAAATTAATATTTGCATTAATAAATTAACTTGCAAAAATGTACGAACGTATGTACGATTTAGATATAGAACTTTAAAAATAAACTTAAACTATATTGTTTAGATATAGTTTATGAATACAATAAATTTAGCTTGGGCTACGCAGGATATATTTGAAAGGTGGTCAATTATCATGGAAAGTACAAAATCTAAGATAACATTAAAAGAAGTAATAGGAATGGACTTGGCAATAAAAAAAATAATGAATAAAATTGAAAAACAAGATGAAAACAATGATTTATGGTGGAAAGAAAGCTCTTTATATGAAAGTGCTAGTATGATTAGTAATGCAGAAAAAAGAGGTGAAGAGCGTGGGAAAAAAGAAAAATCATTAGAAATTGCAAGTAAATTATTATTGATGGGGTTAAGATTAGAAGAAATTTCAGATGTTATAGGATTGCCTGTTGATGAATTGGTACATGGAAGAAAATAATAGTTTAAAGATGCGCTGAATATTTTGTTTCAGAAAGAAGACAAAATCAATTAATAGTAAGCTATTAGATGAAGTTTGATTTTGAATGAGGGCTAGAAATTATTATACAGAAGTATTTGGATATTATTAAATTATATATGTTAGCTATGAGATAAAATTTAGAATAGATACTATAAAGTACATAAATAAATGTTTTTAATTTTGGAATAAACCTTAAGTTATAATAAGGTTTATTTTTTTTGATAAATATTGACTATAGTGTTCATACTGTATATAATAGAATATATACAGTATATATACTTTAAGGAGGAAATTTGCTTGAAGATATTATTATCTAATAAATCTGATTTACCTATTTATGAGCAGATAAAGACACAAATTAAGGAACAAATAATGTCTGGTAGAATTGCTGAAAATGAATTTTTACCATCAATAAGGCAATTGGCTAAAGATTTAGGTATAAGTGTTATTACAACAACTAGGGCATATTCAGATTTAGAAGAAGAAGGATTTATAGCAACTATTAGAGGAAAGGGGAGTTTTGTACTTCCCAAAGACAACGAAATGGTAAGAGAGCAGTATTTAAAACGAATAGAAGAAGGATTTACTACTGCAATTGAAAATGCGAAATTGGCAAATGTTTCAAATAAAGAACTTATTCTTATTTTAGAAAATTTGATGGGGGATGATAAGTAATGAATGCACTTGAAATAAAAAGTTTAAATAAAAAGTTTAAAGATTTTAGTTTAGAAGATATAAATTTAAGCTTACCTAAGGGGTATATATTAGGATATGTAGGACAAAATGGGGCTGGAAAAACCACAACTATAAAACTCATTATGCAGCATCTAAGGGCAGATAGTGGAGAAATAAGTGTATTTGGAAAGAAGTACAAAGGAAATGAAATTGAATTTAAAGATATGATTGGATTTGTAGGTGACGAATGTTATTTTCCAAGCTGCTTCAAGATGAAAGATGTAATTAATACATTGAAAGATTTTTATCCATCATTTAATACAGATAAATTTAATCATTATATAGATTTATGGGAATTGCCAAAGGATAAAAAAATTAAAGATTTTTCAAAAGGTATGAAAATAAAATTAATATTTGCTAGCATATTTGCAAGAAAAACTAAATTGCTTATATTAGATGAACCAACAAGTGGACTTGATCCTGTTATTAGAAATGAAATTTTAGAGTTACTACAAGAATATATAGAGGATGGGGAAAAGAGTGTATTATTTTCTACTCATATTACAAGTGATTTAGAAAAGATAGCTGATTATATATTTTTTATAAATAAAGGAAAGATGATATTTAATGATACTAAAGACAATATATTAGAAAAACATTTAGTAGTAAAAGGTGGTATAGAAGACTTAACATGGGATATAAAAGAAAAATTAATAGGATATAAAGAATCAAGTATTGGATTTAAAGGATTGATATATGATAAGGATAGAGAAGATTTAAATGATGAATTATTAATTGAAAAACCATCTATTGAAGAAATAATTATATTTTATATAAATAAGGGAAGGGAGGCTAAATAATGAATGCTATAAATTATTTGAAATTTGATTTTAGAATAATAAAAGGAAATATAAAGTATTATTCATTATTTTTAATAGCTTTTGCTGTATCTATGTTTAATTATGAGATATCAATAAATGCAATGAGTTATTTATTTTTTATTTTGATTATTGTTGCCATATTACCATTTAGTTCAGAAGGTAACCAAAAAAGTAGAGAAATGTATTATATGTTTCCATCTAAAATATCAAGTATGGTAATGGGGAGATATCTATATTTAACAATAATAAACATTATGGTATGGACTATAGAAATTTTTACAATGATACATTTTTATAGCATAGGTGTAGTTAATATAGAAGAAATTATTTTGATATGTTTTGCTGGAATAAGTTCAACAATTATATGTATTATTCAATATTCAATTTATTATAAGTTTGGTATGGAAAAGGGTAAAGTTATTATGATGTTAGTATATATGGTTCCAGCATTTTTAATATTTTCATTACCATCTGTATTAAAACAAACTATAATTCCTAACGATATATTAAATCTTATTGTAGCAAATAAAATAATATTAGGAAGTCTATCTATTTTTATAGTAATGTGTATAGGAATTACATCATATTTAATATCATGTTCAATTTGTAAAAATAAAGAGATATAAAATAATGAATAAGTCCAATAATAATTGTAGGTTCAATATTATACTTAATATCATGCTCTGTTTGTAATAATAAGGATATATAACAATAATTATAAAATTAAGGTTAATTTAAGAAAATGGTAATATATATATGAGAAAAATTGAGTTATAATAGAATGATGAATAGAATAGTAAATAATGTTAATATTTCTTAATTTTAAATAAAACTGATTAAAGGTAAATATTTCAATTATTAAAAGGCAAGAAAATTATCCGATTTTTATTATTTCTTATATTAAATTTAAGATATTGTAAATTGGATTAATTTTAAATACAAGTATAAATAGGGGGAAAAAAAATGAAACTAAAAAAGACATTATCAATTATTATGGCAGCAACATTATCTGTTTTTACTATTACAGGATGTAGTAGTGAGGCTATGAGTTATTCAAAGGAAATTAATAATTTAGCTAAATGGGAAGCAACAAATTCACAATTTACAGGTGAAGTTAATGTTGAAGCTCAAGGCGAATCAGAAAAGATAACTTTTACTGGTACAAGCTATAGTAAAGGACAAGATCAAGCTTATATAGAATTAAAATTTAATGATGCAAGTAATAAAATTAATATTCCAGAATTAAAATTATATGTGGATAAAGGCATAACTTATATGAATAAGAGTTATTATGTTAACACATTCACTGCAAATGGGGGAGCAGCGCCAACAGGTCTTACTGATTTACCATATGAATATATAGGAATAGATTCAGGAATGGATATGAATGCAATAACTGAAATGACAAAATCACCAGATTATTTAGCTAACTTAGGTAAAATGATTTTTGGAGATAGTAATGTAGAATTACCTTTGATTAAAAATGGAAGAGAATATTCTATGAATATGAATTCAGAAGAAATGATGAATTTAGTTTCAAAAGCAGCAAAAGCAATGGCAAATAATTTAGATTCTAGTAACTCTGGATTAAATTTGGGATTTGATGCTGAAATGATAAAAGGTATTCAAACAGCTGTGAAGGATCCATCATTTGATACTACATTAAATCAAGCTAAAGCTTTAATTGAAGGATCAACATTATCTACAAAAGAAACTTTCACAGATAATGATTATAAATCAGAAATGAATATTAACTTACAAATAAAAGATATGGCAAAAGTAAGCATAAAAGTAAGTACTACAGGCGTTAAGGCTGAAGTAAAGAACATTGAAATCCCAGCTAGCAAAACTATTCTTAAACAAGATGACTTCATGAAATTAATTATGCCACAAGATGTAAATAACAATGATACAGCAGCATAATAAAATTTAAGAATAAATTATATATAAGTAGTATATTAGTAATATATTCTTATTTAATTTAGTAGATTAAATAGGTTGATTTAAATTGGTAATTTACCAATTTAAATTGGCTTATTTTTTTATAAAAATTAATTCCAATTTTATTATTAATTTGGTATAATTATCATGAAAAAATAAATATTACAATATAATTTATATTATTACATTTATAATATAAAGTTGGAGATTGTGAATAGTTCTCTTTATTTGGGCACCTTGAGAACTAGGAGTCAGTGGTGCACCCGGCCAACAAATTAATTAAATTAATTAATTTGTTGGCCTTTTTTTATTATTTATAGAATTATATTCTTAAAAAACTTGTAGATAACTTAATTTAAATTTAGTTAAATGTTAGGATTTTAAGTATAAAGAACAAGAAATCTACAATCCAAAGTTATTATTATGATGTGTTTATATACAAATATATAAAGAAAAGTAATATAATGTAATTAAAGTTAGGAGTATGTGAATTTTGAATTGTATATTGGTAATTATAATAGGATTAGTAATAGGTAGTTTTTTAAATGTATGTGTTTATAGAATTCCACTTGGACAATCAATTTCTTATCCACCATCTCACTGTGGAACTTGTAATAATAACTTAAAACCTATGGACTTAATACCAGTTTTAAGTTATTTATTCTTAAGGGGAAAATGTAGGTATTGTAAGGGGAAAATCTCAATAAGGTATCCTTTAATAGAGATACTTAACTCTATTTTATACATTGTTATATTTTTAAATTATGGATTAACTTTAGAATTTTTTAAATATAGTATATTAAGTTCATTATTAATTGTAATAGGAATAATAGATTATAAAACTCAAGATATATATACAGTGACAATAATATTTGGAATAATATGTAGCATAATATTTATGGCAGTAGATTTTTTTGTCAATAAAAATACAATTTCAACTTATGTTTTAGGTGGATTAATTGGATTTGCAGCATTAGCAATCATAGTAATTATAACTAAAGGGATGGGTATTGGAGATGCAGAAATTACACTAGTTTGTGGTTTATTTTTAGGAATAAAGGGAGTAATTGTAACTTTATTTTTAGGAATCATAATAGGAGGAATTGTTGCAATTATTATTTTAGCTTTAAAACTAAAAGATGCAAAAGATGCCATGGCATTTGGTCCATGTTTATCTATAGGCGCAATTATGTACATACTATGGGGAGATACAATAATAAATGCTTATTTAAAAATGGTAGGTATAATATAAAAATTAGTATATGTGGGAGAGGTTGTAATATAAGAAATAAAAGAGAGTGGTGAGTATTTAATGGCTATAGAAAAGAAAAGATTAGGGAATATCCTTATAAATGCAGGT
Organism: Clostridium cagae; assembly: GCF_900290265.1. Lineage (NCBI taxonomy): Bacteria > Bacillati > Bacillota > Clostridia > Eubacteriales > Clostridiaceae > Clostridium > Clostridium caccae. The sequence goes on along the minus strand of NZ_OKRA01000001.1, from coordinate 2,972,095 downwards.
AAGATAACTAGTTATCAATTGCAAGAAGCATTAAAATCTCAAAAAATTCTTGGTAAAAAATTGGGCGAAATATTAGTAGATAGTAATATCATTACAGAAGAAGAGATAATAGGATCTATTGAACAACAAACAGGAATAAAGAAGGTAGATTTAAATACAATAAACTTTGATAATAAATCAATAGCTATAATACCTAAGAATTTATGTAACAAATATTCACTAATACCTTTTGGATTTGATAATAATAAAATAAAAGTAGCTATGTCAGATCCTCTTAATATTTATGCAATAGATGATGTTGTGATTTCAACAGGTTTTGAAATAGAAGCCTTCATATCTAAAAAGAATGACATAAAAAAATTCATAGAAATATATTATAGTAGTCAACAAGTTAGTATGGCTGCACAACAATTAGCTAAAGAAAGTTCAGAGTCAAAGAAAAATAATATTGTAAATATTGAAGAGATTGATGATGTAAAGAATGCACCAGTTGTAAAAATGGTTGAATATCTGTTCAAAAATTCAATAGAGATGAATGCATCAGATATACATATAGAACCATTTGAAAATGAAATAAGAATAAGATATAGAATAGATGGACAATTGCAACCAATAAATATTTTAAATATAGATAGTTTAGGTCCTTTAATAACAAGAATAAAAATTCTTGCAGGACTTAATATAGCTGAAAAAAGAATACCACAGGATGGTAGGATAATAGTTAGAATCGGAGAAAAAGATGTAGATTTAAGAGTATCAGTATTACCAGTAGTATATGGAGAAAAGGTAGTTATAAGAATACTAAATACATCTAACTATAATGTAAGCAAGGATAAATTAGGTATAAATGAAAAGAACTTAAAAAAAATAGATAAAATAATTTCAAATCCATATGGAATAGTATTAGTTACAGGTCCAACTGGTAGTGGTAAATCAACAACATTATACAGCATTTTAAGTGAATTAAATTCTAATAATGTAAATATAGTTACAGTAGAAGATCCTGTTGAATATACACTTCCAGGTGTTAATCAAGTTAATGTAAATACAAAAGCAGGACTTACATTTGCAAGTGGACTTAGAAGTATATTAAGGCAAGATCCAGATATAGTTATGATAGGTGAAATAAGAGATAATGAAACAGCTGAAATAGCTATAAAAGCTGCTATTACAGGACATTTAGTATTAAGTACACTTCATACAAATGATGCACCATCATCAATAATAAGGCTTATAGATATGGGCATAAAACCTTATTTAGTTTCTACCTCAGTTGTTGGAATATTAGCTCAAAGATTGGTAAGAAAAGTATGTGACAAGTGCAAAGTATATTATGAAGCTAGTAAATATGAAAAGGAAATATTGGGTATAAATAAAAATGAAGATTTAAAACTATATAAGGCATTAGGATGTGGCTATTGTAATAATACAGGTTATTCAGGTAGAATTGGCGTTTATGAAGTTATGGAAATGACAAGAAGTCATAGAGAAGCTATAAATGCTGGAGCTAATTCTGATATATTAAAAGACATCTCATTGAAAAATGGAATGACAACATTAGGTATGGAATGTAGGGAATTAGTTGTTAAAGGGGTAACTACTATAACAGAACTTGCCACAATAAGTTTATTGAAAGACTAATTAAATCATATATTTTATAAAGATTAAATAAAATTAAAATAAACATAAATTAAAGAAGAAATTGAACTTATAGAAGATTATTTTATTATAAAGGGGATGAATAAGCTGTGCCTAACTTTAAATATAGAGCAATGAATACGGATGGAGAAAAAATTCATGGAAATCATGAAGCTGATTCTAAAGGAGAGGTCATAGAATTTATATCATCTAATGGATATTACCCTTTAATGGTGGAAGAAATAATTGAAAGTAAACAAATTGAATTTAAATTTAATAATAAAGTAAAACTTAAAGATCTTTCAATATTTTGTAGACAATTTTATACAATGCTAGATGCAGGGGTACCAATACTTACTTGTTTAAATATATTGACTAGTCAAACTACCAATAAAAAACTACAAGAAACCTTAAAAGAGGTAGAGGATGATGTAGAAAAAGGTGGAGTATTATCTGATGCCATGAGAAAACATACAGAAGTTTTTCCAGGACTTTTAGTAAGTTTAGTTGCAGCTGGAGAAGCAAGTGGTAACTTAGATAGCATAATGCTTAGAATGGCTAATCATTATGAAAAAGAAAATAAGGTAAGCAATAAAGTAAGAAATGCAATGATATATCCAATAATATTAGGTTTAGTAGCAATTACAGCGGTTGTATTTATATTAACATATGTTATGCCAACATTTACTGACTTGTTTATTGAAAGTGGATTAAATTTACCTTGGAGTACTAAATTTTTACTTTGGTCAAGTGCCTCATTAAAAGCACATTGGTTTATGATTTTACTTGCAATAGTAGGAATTGCTGTTGCAATAAAATATTACTTAAAAACAGAACAGGGCTCAATTGCAGCAAGCAAATTGAAGCTTAAGCTACCAGTCATTAGAAGACTTAATGAAATGATTATAGTATCCAGATTTACAAGGACTTTATCAACATTACTTTCAAGTGGATTACCATTAGTACAAGCTTTAGATATAGTTATTGGAGTTATTGATAATAAAATAGCTGAGGATGCAATATTAAAAGTTAAAGAGAAAGTGGTAAGAGGAGAAAGTTTAAATTCTTCATTAAAAGAAACTGGGGTTTTTCCACAAATGTTGTACTCAATGATTAAAATTGGGGAAGAAACAGGATCCTTGGATGATATTTTAAATAAAACCGCTGATTTTTATGATGAAGAATTAGAATCAACAATTCAAACTACAGTTGCACTAATGGAACCTATATTAATAGTAATAATGGGTCTTATAATCGGATTTATAATAATTTCAATAATGATTCCGATGTTTGATAGTTATAATCAAATTTAATAATTTAGTTAGTTTTAAAGGTGTTTTAATATTATAGTATATAGCTCATTGGACTGAGAAATTCACTTTAAGAATACTAAAATAAAGATTAGTCTAATTAATGCGTGTTCCAAATGAAATATTTGGACAAGCAATTAATTCAACAAATCTTTATTAAGAATTCAAAAAAGCAAATTTCAATGCCAACTCGCCATTATACTAAAATATTAATAATAAGTTAAAACAGTATCAATAATTTATAAGGGGGATTTTTTATGAACACATTATCAATCAAATCAATGTCAAATCAAATCTCAAAGAAAAAGAAGAAGGGTTTTACATTAGTAGAACTTATTATCGTTATTGCAATCATTGCAATACTAGCAGCAATGGCTATTCCTAAATTTGGAGCAGTTAGAACAGACGCTAAGGTTACTAATGATATAGCAGCAGCTAAAAATATTCAAAGTACAGCTGCAATGTTAGTTGCCAATGGAACTATTAAGGACAATGCTGAGATTACTGTAAAGGAAGATGATACTGAGGGTAAAAAGATTATTGAAAGAATTGATGGTGAAACAAGCCCAAAGGCAGTAGCAAGTAAAAACTTTGAAGTTAAGTTTAAGGATGGAGATGTACAAGTTTGGGTAGAAGAGATACAATTAGCCCCAGCTACTGAGAAAACAACAGCAGATTATACTGAAAAAGCAAATGGAAAGACAGAAACTAAATAAACTTACATCAAAGTGTAAAGCTTAATTTTTAGGCTTTACACTTTACTCTATAATGGGAATTAAGTTGAGAGTGGAGAGCGGAGAGTGGAGAGCTAAGGAGAAAATTCCTTATGGAATTTTAAAATATATATTTTAGAAAGTCTTTAAGACTTTCAACTGAAACTCTCAATTTTCAACTTTCCACTAAAAATGATAGAAGTTATTTTAATTTTTACATTAAACTATAAGCTATTTTATTAGTTTGAATTATATCAACACTAAAATATCACTTTTATAAGGGGTGAATTGTAATTAATGAAAAAGATAAATTTTGATTTTAATAAGGTAAAAGACTTTATGAATCTTGACATAAATGATTTAAAAGCTAAACTAGCTAAAGTAAATGAAAAGAATAAATCTCTTAAAGCTAAGAAAGAAAAAAAGAGAAAAGTTGTAGCTTTTGATATTGGAAGCACTAATATAAAGATTGCAGAAGGAACATATTATAAAGGAATATTGTCAATTGAAAATCTTATAGATATTCCTACACCAGCTGAAGCTATTATAGATGGAAACATAGAAAAGAAAGAATTACTTGTATCAATTTTGCAAAAAGCATTAAATGAGAACGGAATAAATGCAAAGGAAGGAATATGTACCAATAATTCATCTTTAATCATAAATAGAGAGATACTTATTCCAGATGTAAAAGAGGAAGAATTAGATACTGTTGTAAGATATGAGATACAGCAATATTTACCTATAAATTTAGATGATTATGTATTACAAATGACTAAGATTGGTGAAGAATTTTCAGATGAAGGAAAGAAATTAGAAATAAGAGCTATTGCTTATCCTGAAAAAATGGCTAAAGGATATTATGATCTTTTAATGGCTTTAAATTTAAAACCATTTGCTTTAGATGTTAATTATAATGCTCTAAATAAATTACTTAATCATATTGAAGTTATAAATAATCACAAACTTAATATTGAAGAATCACTAGTGTTTATTGATATGGGTGCTACTAGTTTAGATGTAAATATATATAATAATGGGGTATTAAAATTTACAAGAATAATAAAAGCAGGAGGAAAGTATCTTGATGAAATCTTGTATGAAAATATGAATATTCCAATAGAAGAAACTGAAAAATTTAAATCACAGGATATAGATTTAAAAGAAGAAGAATTAGAATTTCAAAATCAAATAATTATAGATACACTAGATGAGTGGGTAGATAAAATAGAAAAAATAATACAATTTTATAAGAGTAAAAATTTTGATGATGATATTAATAAAATTTTTATATATGGTAGAACATCTAGAATTAAGAATTTAGAGCAGTACATTACATCTAAAATTGGAATAGAAACAATAAAGATAAGAAACATTCCAGAAATAATCAATGATTCTAATATTGAGGTTGATGAAAATATAGATAACTTTATTAATGTTGTGGGTTCACTTATAAGGTTATAGGGGGATGGTTTAAGATGAGAGATATAAATTTCTTTAGTCCTTATCAAGGAAAAAATCAAGAAAAAAAGAATGCAATGATTTATATTTATGGAGCTATGGGGGCAGTTGGAGCTTTAATAATTATAACGTTGATTTTTAATACCACAAAAATATTACTTTTAAATAGAAGCATATCAAATTATAATGAAAAATTAAATACTACAGAAATACAGGAAAAATTTGCAGAGGCTCAAAAAGTAAATAATGAAATAGAGATTTTAACTAAATATGATTCTGCTTTAAATGATATATTAGGAAAAGTAAACAGTAGAAATAATGTATCTGATCTAGTATTAACGTCTATAAATTCAACAATACCATCTCAAATTTCATTTAAAACTTTACAAATTAATAATGATATTTTAATAATTCAAGGAATATCATCAAGCAGAGATGCTGTAGGTGAATTTCAACATAATTTAAAAGAATTATCTATAATGAATGATGTATTTGTTAATTCAATAGATATTGATGGAGCATTAGAAGGTAATTATTCCTTTGATATTAAATGCATATTAAAGGAGGTTAATTTAAGATGAAAATAAGTAAAAAAGAAAGAATAATGCTATGTATACTGGCTATTGTAATTGTAGGATTTATTTATTATCAATTCATATACTTAAATCAAACCTCAAAGATAGTAGATAAATCAAAAACAAAAAATGAATTAGAACAAAAATATAATAATACAATAGAGACTATAAATTCATTGGAAAATAGAAAAAGTGAAATAAAAATATTAAATACTAAAGTTTCAGATAAATCCACATCATTTTATCCAATAATAAATCAAGAACATCTAATTTTAGAATTAGATAAATTATTAAAAGATAGTGGCATTGAAGGTGGATTTATATTTAATAAAATAGAAGTGACAGAAGTGCCAAAAACAGAGAAATCACAGGAAGATTTAAAGGAAAGTACAATCACACAAATGACAGAAAAATATAATAATGAAGTTAATGATATTATTGAAGATAATACTTCTTCATCAAAAAATGAATCAGTAAAAGGCAATTCAGAAGAATCATCAAATTCAAATGGAGCTTCATCAGCTAATGAAAATACTTCAAATGAAAACAAGAAGGATGTAGAACAAATAAAACTTGAATTGAATTTTTCAGGATCATATACATCACTAGATTCATTTTTAAATTCAGTTAGAAATTATGAAAGAAAGATAGTGATAAATTCTATAACGATTACTCAAAAAACTATAGATGAAGTTGTAGGGACTATAGGTTTAGAGGTATATGCTATGCCTAAGGTAGATAATGATTTACAAAAGTATTTAAATTGGACTTTAAATAATACTTATGGCAAATTATCACCATTTAGTTTAGATAGTTCAGTTGGAAATGTAGTAACAGATAGTGAAAAGACAGATAGTGATTTTCTAGTTTCAGTAAAATCAATAACTTCAGAGTTGCCAAGCATTATAATGGGAAAAAGTAATGATAAATCAAAAGCTACCTATGTATATGCAAATAATAATGATGTAGAAGAAGCAGAAATTATAATAACCAAAAGTGATGATAAATATTATTGTAAATATAAGACAGTAAATGGAAGTTTTCCAGTTAGTTATGGAGGATTAGGACAAGAATTTACACCAATTTCAGATAATATAAATATAAAAATTTTAAGTGAAAGTAGAGTTAATTCAGATGATAAATCAGGGTTAAGAATAAGTGTAGTGAATAAAACTGATAAGTTAGTTAATGTAGAAATAGACAATGATGATTTAGGAAATGCAAGAGTAACTGTAAATGGTGATGGTAAAAATATAAGTGTCACTAATAAGTAGGTGATTATTTATGAAATATATTTGTAAAATATTAAAAATACCTATATTAAAAATAAGTAATAAAAATAAGGGATTTACATTAATTGAAATAATAATAGCATTTGCGCTTTTTGCAATAATGATGGTTGGAATATATGGAATTGTAATTTCAGCTATGAATACTAATAAAGCTGGAGAAGTAAAACAGAAAGCTGCATTGTATGGGCAACAGATATTTGAGGATATTAAAAGTGGAGATATAAGAAAAGATGAGACGGGTAAAATTAAGATATCTAATGAAATAATATTAGAGGAAAATAAAAGTGATTCAAAATACAGTTGGAATGGATATTTAGACAAGAATAATAACTATTATGCTGAAATTGAAATGAATAAAAATACGTCAATAACACTTAATAATTCTAAAAAAGAAGATAATAGTTCTGATGAAGGAGAATCAGAAAAGAAAATATCTAGAACATTTGATTTTAATATAGCTTTAAGTGGTGACAATAGTGATAGTGATTATATAAGAGTTAAAGCAGATACTAACGAAAATGGAAAATTAAAATATGATATTAATTCAGATAAAAATTTAAAGTTGATTGTTAATACAATGAAAAAATCAAATAAAAAAATAGTGATTATAAAAGACAGTAATAATAAAGAAATATTAACTACTAAAAGTGATATAAAAAAAGATGAAGACAAAGACAATGAAATACGGTTAAATTTTAATTTTGCTGAATATAAAGTTAAAAGCAATTTAGATAATAACAAATATAGAAAAATAGAAATAGATATATTGAATCAAGATGATGTACCTTTAAATGTAATTTTAAAAAAGTCAGAAAAATTAGATGTTGAAGTAAATAATAAATTAGGAAATGTTAAAGTTTATGATAATCGTCCAGACAATGATGAGTTATCAAAAGTTGGACAATTATATGATATAAAAGTTGAAATAAAGAAAAGGCCAAGTGATACTACTTCTATATTTACTGGACATAGTAGTCAAAACATTGATATTAAGCAGGTGGTGATTGAATGATGAAAAAGAACAAAGGATCTAGTTTAATTACTGTAGTTATTATTTTTAGCATTTTAATTACAGTTGGAACAGCGCTGTTATCAATGACTATTGGAGATTATAAAATGAGAACTAAGGAAAGTAAAAGAATAGAGAATTTATATGGGTCAGACTCGGGATTAGATGTTGCCTACGATATAATGATAAAAACTTTTGATTCAGCTACTCAGTTTGGAGATGAAGAAGTAAAAGCACTAAAAAGTAAAGATGGAAATCCTGATAGTCCTAATGATACTCAATATAAAGAGTATCAAAAGGAAATTTATTATTGGAAACATTATAATGATGATAAAGATGAATCACACAAAATTAGCAAAACAAAAATTAAAGAAGAAATAGAAAAAAGAAAGAAAGAAATTGAAATTCTTATTAATAAAGAATTTAGAAGAACATTTAAAAATTTCATATATGTAAATGAAGCTGAAATAAGTAAAAGTGAAGACGATTCCAATCAAAGTAAAGAGTATAAGCCTAATAAACTTAAAGAATTGATAGAAGCAAGAAAATATGTAGATAGTGTTAGTGGGATAAAAGAAGGGGATTTATCTTATAAAGAAGTTAGTTTAACTTCACAAGCAAATAAACCAGAACTTGTTGCTGATATTTCTGATCCAGAAAATGAAAATGAAGAAGAAGTGTATACAATAAAAATAACATCAACATTTGAAACAAAAGAGGCTAATAGCAATATAATAGGAACTAATACCAGAAAAGTTCAAACAACTTATAATATAGTAGTTCCGGACTATAAAGATATAGCTTTTTCAGAAAGTATTTCAAAGGTACAAAATAGTACTGTTTTAAATGATAAAGTTATGGTTATTGGTAGAAACATGAATGTAAATCAGTATAATAAGATCACTATAGATGGAGACATATTTGTCTGGGGAGATAGTCCTACAATTACTAATAAGGTTTATGATAAATATAAAGGCGGAATAAACTTAAAAAGTTGTGCTATAAATTTTAATGGTGAAGTTGTCACTGAGAAGACATTCAATATAGAGAATAATGTAAAATCAAATATAAATGGAAATTTATATGCTAGAAATGTTTATATGGGAAACTTAAATGGAAGTCCATCTGAAAATTCAAATTTGACAATTAAAGAATCAAAAAAAGATGATAATAAAGGTAATATTTCTAATAAAAATAGTGAAGAAAGCGGACAAGTAGTACTTGATAATGACATTACTTTAAAATCTAGAAATACTAATGTTAGTATAGATAATTTTTATGGTATTAATGATAAAAATATTAAGTATGGCAATGTATTTAATGCTTCTTCAGAAGGAACTAATGAAAGAACATCTAGTAGCATTATAGTTAATGGAGATGAAAATTCAAATATAAAAATTAATAATAAAGCTTATATCATGGGAGTAGCACATATTGATACGTTTCCTGAATACCAAACAGGTGAATCTACAGGAGTTAAAGGGAATTATATAGCTTATGCAACACCCTTAAATAATGAGGAGAAATTTGAATATTATGATCCATTGCAATTATTAGATGAAGATAATATTTTGAATAAAAGTAAACACTTTGTTGACTATTGGCAAGTTAAATTATCAGATGTAAACACTGGAGGAATTCAATTGCCTGATGAAATTCATTCTGTAGGAACTATTGTATATAAAGATAAATTGGGTAATATTCAAGTTAAAGATAGCAGTTACACATTAGATATAGATAATAAGATAAAGGAAAAACAATTAGAGTATGCATCAAAAGTATATGCAATGGGAAAAAAAGTAGGAATAAATTGGTATGATACTTTAGGTAATTTAGGGAGTCCAGTTAATTATTTAATGAAATTAGATAATATCCCAATAGATTATGATTTAGAAAGTGAAAATTCAAATAATGAAAAAGCAATATTTAATAATGAAGATAATAAGACAATAATAATTAGAGGAAAAAATGCATCTTCAATTTATTATGATGGCTCTAATGTAATTGAAGAAAAAGATAAAATAGTTATAAATGCAGATAGTGGAGAAGTTAATTCATTTATAGCAACTAATGGAAATGTGATTATTGATGGTGAAATTAATTTTAATGGAAATATAGTTACTGAAGGAAATTTAACCATTCAAGGAAATCAAGAGAAGAATATAAAATATGATAAGGAATTATGTGACAGAATTAAAGCTTCTAATGAGGAACTTTTTTGTGCTGTATTTGGGGATTCTAGTGACGAAGAGAATATAGATGATAGTGAACCAAATCTCAATAATAAGGATGATTTAAATATTCAATATGATTTAAATAAATTCTTAAAGACTAAGATTTGGAAAATTATAAAGTAATATTAATAAAATGGAGGTGGATTTGATGTTTAAGACAAAAAGAAAAGGTTTTACTTTAGTGGAACTTATAATAGTTATGGTATTAACAATTGTTATATTAGGAATGGTATTTCAAATGTTTAATACAAATAACAGAATTATGTCTGATATAGATATTAAATCCACTTTACAATCAGAAGGACAATCAATCCAAGAGAAACTAAGTAAAATTGGAATGCAAGCAATTAGTATAGAATGTGATACAGAAAAGGATATAGAGTTATTAATCATAAATTCATTAGATGAATCAGGTGAAAAATGTAAGTTTAAGATAGAATCGGAAAAAAAGGAAGGAAGCAAAAATGAAACGAATAGTCTTTATATAAGTGAATATAAAGCTAATAACAATGAGACTGGAGAAGTTTTAAAAAGTAAAAAATTATTTACTGATAATTTAAAGGCAATTAATGTATCACAAGATGATAAATCTGCTGAAGTAGAAATTATATTATCTAAAAAGAAAGGATATAGCGATATAACATATCCAATTACTATTAAATTTACATTTAGAAATAAAGAAAATTAAATAAAGGTTGTAAAGCGTAGAATGAATGAAAAAATTCTATATTAGAATTTAAATTAAACCTGCAAACCATTATTTATAATCTTTTAACTGAAAAGTGTAGATAGGGTACATAAATGCGTAAAAGAGGTGATGTTATGAGAAGTTTTAAATTTAAAGATAATATAAAAAATAAGGTTGATAATAGAAAGAAAAAAATTAGAATATTGAGTGCTTTATTAACAATATTATTCATAATAAGTACAATAGCACCTATTAGTGCAAATGCAGTAAATAATTCTAGTACAATACCAGAGATTAAGATAACTTATGAAGGCATAGAGCCATCAAATCCTAAGGTCGGCGAAGATTTCAAAGTTAAATATAAAATAAATCCTCAACCTTTTTATTATGAAAATTCTAAATCAAGAGAAATTGTTTTAGTTTTAGATACCTCTGGAAGTATGGATCAAGAAATAAACCAATTGTGTAAAGATTGTGCTTATTATTGTAAAGACTGTGATAAATGGATATATGAAACTCGTGAAAATCATAAAAATTATAGGCCATATGCTAATCACTCATTTAGCGATAAGAAGTATTGTAATAATCATAAAGCATATGAAAGTTACACTACCAAAATACATGAATTAAAAAAAGCTGCAAAAAACTTTATTGATTCATTGACTTCTACAAAAATAGATGGACAAACTCCCAGTGTAAAGAATCTAAAGATTGGAATGGTATCTTATAACAATAGTGGATATATTGATGAAGGTTTAGTACAAGTAACTGATTCAGATAGAAAAAATAATGATAATATAAATGAATTAAAAGATATCATAGAGAATTTAAGTGCAGATGGTGGAACAAATACTGGAGATGGATTAAGAAAAGCTGCTTATTTATTAAACGAAGAAAATGAAACTAGTAAGACGGTGATATTTATGGGAGATGGAGAACCTACTTATTATTCAAGTGATAGGTGGGGAAATGATTATACAAATTTAGATGATACTAATCAGTATGTAGGCGGAACAGGTTATTCAGATACTGATGGTAAATGTTTAAGTTATGCTAAAACTATAGGTCAAATAATAAAAGGCGAACAGTATAATGTATTTTCTGTAGGATATGGACTTGGAGATGAAAATAGTGCATCTAATAAGAAAATGAAGCAAATTCATGAATCAATGGGTGGAATTAGTTATGGAGAAAGTAGTACTTTTTTTGCAAGTGATGAAGGTGCTATAGATAAGGTGTTTCAACAGATTGCAGATACAATAATAAAAACTTCATTTGATGATGTTCAGTTAAACTTTAATTTAGGGGACAATATAATTGCCGTAAGTGGAATTGAAGTTAAAGATGGAAACAATGGAACAATAAAAGTAAATCCAATAGTATATACAAAAAATGAAAACAATGAATATATTGCACCTAGCCAAACAATTGAATTTACGGTTAGTGCAAATAAAGATGGAGAAATTCCATTGCTTAAAGATGGTAGTAAGATATCATATACAGATATTAATGAAAATCCAGTTGAATTATTTGATATAGATAATCCTAAAATTATAATAGAACCAAATGAACCAACGGATAAAGAAGTAAGAATTTTAGAAATAGAACCAGCTGATAGTTTTAAATTAAACACTGGAAGTAGCAACAAAACAGGAATATATAATAAGTTAATAAAGGATTATAACGTAATAGTAGAACACATGACTATGCCAGAATTTATTGGCAAAACTAATAAATTAAATGGAAAATATGATGTCGTAGTTATTGGGAGATATGTAGATAATAAGTGTGTTGAAAATGACTACCAGTTTAGAGATTATAAAGGTCTAGAAAATGATATTACTGATTTAAAGGCTAAGGAAATCACAGAATTTATTGATTCAGGTCAATTGGTATACTTAGATAGTTATTTGGATCATAATTCAAATAAGGATCCCAATAAGGATACTACTGCTGTAAAATTAAAGAGGCATTATAATGAATTAGCAGGGGATTCGAATCAATTTACTGATAATCTAATTAAAGATATGACTGTAAATGATGAAGGTACTTCTCATTATAATGAAATTACACTTGATAAAGTTATTGATAAATATATAAATAGAATAACTGAAAATCCAAATTTAAAGAGACTTAATTTAAGTGTACCAGGAAAACCAATTAGTGATAATAAAAATGATGAATTAGGTAATGCTGATAGAAGAAAAATGAAATTTGATATTAAGCTAAATGAAATTTTGGATGAAGATTCAACTATAAATTTATATTTAGATGTTAATGGTGATGGATTATTTAAAGAGGAAGAGGCAGTAAAATCTATTAAAAATGCTAAATTTGTAGATGGAAGTTATAGTTTTGAATATAATTTTCACAATGATTATCCTGAATTTATAGGTTATTTAGATTGGAGAATAGAAGTAGTAAAGCCTAGTATTTCTGGATATAGTAATTCTATTGTTTCTTATTATGATGGAAATGTACTATTTAGAAGAGTGAAAAAAGAAAAAAGGGTTATAAATGTTTTGCAAGTATCACCATATAGTAGAAATGAATTAGGTGATAATCAAAGTAAAAATTTAAATTTAAAACAAAATACTGAGTTTCAAAATTTATTAAAAGAACTAAAAGACTATGATATTAAAGTGGATGTAATTAGCTATCAAGATTTTTATCAAGGAGATTTTAAAGGCCCAGGTGAAAATTCACTTAAAGAAAGCAAGTATGATATTGTCATAGCAGGATTTTCAGATTGTTATAGCGATAAAATAAATCAATATGCATTAGATCAAATTAAAGATTATATAAAAGTTGGACAAGGATTAATGCTTACTCATGATACTTTATGGTATACATTAGAGCAAATGCAATATTCTGATAAGAAAATAATGAAACAATTTAGAGATTATGTTGGACAATCTAGATATAAAGATCAATGGGTAAATAAATACGAAATAGATATTGATGGAAAAAATAAAATACCTCATGATCAAGATAAGCCAAATGGAGATAGCAAAGAAGCAATAGGAAGTACTTTATGGGCTAGAAGAAAAGCTGAGGATGTTAATAATAGTAACAGCACTGAGGTATACAGAATAAATAAATCATTAATAACTAATTATCCCTTTGAATTAGGTGAAAATATAAGAGTTAGAAGAACCCATGGACAATATCTACAGTTGAATTTTGAAGATGAAAATGTAATTCCATGGTTTACTTTGACTGATAATAATAAAAATAATAATGATGAAAATACACCATATGGAGGAAGTAATTCAGGACATATTGCTAATAAATATGATCCTAGAAATAATTTCTATACTTATTCTAAAGGAAATATAACTTTTTCAGGAACTGGAGAAAATACTAGAGAAGATTGCAAATATCCAACATCAGAATTAAAACTTTTTGTAAATACAATAGTAAAAGCAGAAAGAGGTGCAAATCATAAACCTACAATTACAGCTTTAGAAAATGTAAATGAAATACCTAGTAATAAGGAATTAGAATTTAAAGCTGTAGTGAAAGATGTTGATGGAGATAAAGTTAGAATAAATAGTATTAAAGTAAAACTGGAAAAAGACAATGATGATAAATATGAAGATGTAAGTAATTATAATAGTTTACCAAGTAAGTTAAAGTCTCAAGGATCATCTTTTGATTTAAAAATTCCTAGTAGTTATTTTGAGAATAGAATTAATAAGAACATAACAATTTTGATAGAAGCAGAAGATGAAAAGGGTGCTAAGCGTATAAAAGAATATACAATAGTGCCAACATTGGAAGCATTGTTAGTAGCAAAAGAGCAAAAAGTTCAGGCTTTAACAGGAGATAATATAGATTTAAGTATACCGTTAGAAAGAAAAAATGATGATTATACATTAAGCAAGGTTGAAGATGTTAAGCTTGGAGAGATAGAATATAGTGATCAAAATATTAGTTTAAATAATATGAAAATAGAATATAGTGATGGAAAGTATTATTTAGTTGGTAAATTGAAACCACTAAGACAACTTACTGGAGAACCGATAAATATAAAAATTAATTATAATAGTAGTAAGAATCCTAAAGTTTGTAATATTAATGTTGTAGCTGATAGTAAGGATGGAGAAATTAATTTAATACTTCAAGATTCTCGAGGTAATCCATTAAAGAATGATGTAAAAGCAACATTAAGCAATAAAGAAGGATTTAACTCTAAGGTAACTATTGAAAAGTTAGTTTCAGAATATATGTGGCCAAAAGATTCAAATGATAAAAAAATAGTATCATCAGATGAGTACAGTGTTTCTTTAGATGATTATGAGATGGATAAATTCAAATATGAAATATCAAGGGATGGGAAAATTATACTAGATCAGACACCAAGTTCTTTTAAAATGAACTATACCAACCCTAAAATTCAAATAATTATTAAACTAGGGATTAATAATACTGAAATAATTCATGGCATTTATAATGGTATAAAAAATGGTAAACCTATAATAAATAATAGTAACAATATAAAATTTCCTAAAGGTGCTCATGTTACTATGGGTGCATATATTGAAAATTATTTACAGGGAGATCCTATAAATCTTCAAATTGCTAATGGATTAGAAGTAATAGGAGATATATCTGTATTTATAATTAATGATGATGGAACTATAAGTAAAGACGCAATAAAAATGGACAGTAGTGACCAAAAGAATTTTACTAAAGCATTAAATGGGATATCATCAAATAATGTATTAGTCAGATATACAGTTAAAGCTCCAGAAAATATAAATGGAAATGAAGCAATATATATTAATAATATTAAAGTTGGAGAAGGAAATGAAGTTCCAGCAAATATATACGTAAAAAATAAGGAAATGCCAGAATTATTCTAAAAAAAGGTGATTGTCATTAAAGACAATCACCTTTTTTATTTATATAACTCCATTAATTTATCAAATGCAGGTAATGAGTTTTTGATTTGCTCATAAGATACGCAGTATGATATTCTTATATAGCCTGGACAGCCAAAGCTTGAACCAGGAACTAATAATAAATTAAATTGCTTAGCATCTTCACAGAACTTCTTATCATCTTCAATTGGAGTTTTAGGGAATAAGTAGAATGCACCTTGAGGTTTTAAGCATTCAAATCCTAAACTAATTAAATGATCATATAGAAGATCTCTATTTTTCTTATAAATATTTACATCAACTTCAGCATCTAAAGATCTTGCAATAACTCTTTGAAATAATGACGGTGCATTAACGAATCCAAGAACTCTGTTTGCTATGTTTAATGAAGATTTTACATCAGAGAAATCTTTCATTTCATTATTAATAACAACGTATCCAATACGTTCTCCTGGTAATGATAAAGACTTACTATATGAATATCCAATGAATGAATTTTTGTAATATTTTAATATACAAGGAACCTTAGCATTATCATAAACTATTTCTCTATATGGTTCATCTGAAATTAAATAAATGTCATTATCAAATTCTTTTTGTTTTTCTTCAAGTATAGAAGAAAGTTTTTTTAGTGCTTCATCTGAATATATAACTCCAGTTGGATTATTAGGAGTATTAATTATTACCACTTTAGTTTTATCAGTGATTTTTTCTTTTAATGCATCCATATTAGGTTCAAATGTAGATGTATCTGGTTCGACAACAACTAAATTTCCATCATAATTATTAGCATAATGTTTATATTCACCAAAATACGGAGCAAATGTAATTACTTCATCTCCTGGGTTTAATAGAGTTTTTAACATAATGTTTAAGCCACCAGCAGCACCACAAGTCATAATAATATTTTCATTAGAAAGATCTAATTTATATTTATTATTTAAAAATTTGCTTATTTCATCTCTAACATCTTCATAACCTGAATTGTTCATATATCCATGAACAAGGTTTGGAGATTCCTCGCTTAATATTTCATTTATTATATTTTTAATATTTTCAGGAGGTTCAACATTTGGATTTCCAAGACTATAGTCAAAGACCTTTTCTTCGCCATAAATACTTGCAAGTCGTTTCCCCTCTTCAAACATAGCTCTTATAGCAGAATTATTTGCTACTAAGTTTTTCATCTTATCTGAAATCATATTTTTCACTCCTTAAATAAATTGCTCATATGAATATATTAACATATAATTTTGAATTAGTGTCTATTATTGTTAAAAACAAATGGTAAATCATATCTAAAATAATATAAAATTACATAAATTTGTAATTAAATGGTTAATTACGCTACACATTAGATAAATATATAATTTCAGAAAAAAAGTGATATAATTGAATTATTTACAAAATTAATATATTTAGTGGGAGGTTTATTGTCAAATGATAAAAGCTGTTAGTATAAAAATAAAAATTCTTATACTGTATATACTTACCTTTTCAGTAGGGATAACTATAGGAGTTATGTTTTCTACTGATTTTAAAATGGAATTTATATTTTTAATTTTATCAATAATAGTTATCGCACTTATCTTAATGATTTCAATTAAGAATATTATAACTCCATTAAATGAAATTAAGTCTTTAGCTCAAAGAATGGGAGAGGGAGATTTATCAACTGATATAACAAGCAAAAGACATGATGAATTTGGACAAATAGTGTTAGGATTAAATAAAGCACAAGGAAATATTAGAAAAATAATCAAAGAGACCATAAATAAATCTTCAAATACTTCTGCTTTAAGTCAACAAATATCTGCATCCATTCAAGAATTAACATCAAATATGGAAAATATGGACATGTCAACAGCTAAAATAGTAAGTGGAATAGAAGACAATAGTAGCACTATTGAAGAATTATCTGCATCTGTACAAGAAATTAATGCAAGTATGGAAGAGTTAGCAGAAAAGGCACAGACATCAAATGAGAATTCAGAAAAAATAAAACAAAAAGCTGATGAAATAGAAATTCATAGTAAAACTATAATTGAAGATGCCAAAAATGTATGTGTTGAAAAAGAACAATGTATTTTAGAAGCAATTGAAGATGCAAAGGTTGTAGAAGAAATAAAAGTTATGGCTGATGCAATAAATGTTATAGCTAAGCAAACTAATCTTTTAGCTTTAAATGCAGCAATTGAATCTGCTAGAGCTGGTGAAGCTGGAAAGGGATTTGCAGTAGTTGCAGAAGAAGTTAGAAAATTAGCTGAAGAATCTTCAAAGACAGTTATTACTATTCAAAACACAATTGATAAAGTAGAAGATGCCTTTAATAATCTTTCAGTTAATACTAAGGATATTTTATATTTTATTAAAAATGATATAAATGACATACTTTTAAAATATGAAGCTGTAGGAAAATCTTATAAAAAAGATGGATATTTTGTTAATGAAATGTCAACTCAGTTATCTTCAATGTCTCAAGAAATAGGGGCATCAATGGAGCAAATTAGTGCAGCAATTGAAAGTACAGCAAAGAATGCAGAAGTGACAACAGAGCACTCTCACAAGATAAAGGCTGGATTACATGGTACATCACAAGCTATGGATGAGGTTGCAATAGTAGTACAACAAGAAGCAGAACTTTCACAGGATTTAAGTGAATTAGTAAAAGAATTTAAATTATAATTAATTTTATACAATAGAGGTATAAATAAATATGGATAAGTATTTTAATCATTATTATATTAAAATACTTATCCATATTTTTATTTTAAATTTTTAACACACATTTTATTAATTGAACAAAAATCTCTACATAAATAAAAAATATATTTATTAACCAGTATTTGGAAAAATATTGAAAATGATTTATAATATATTATGTAACCTATGAAAAAAAGGAGGATATATTATGACAAGCATAACTGAAAAAAGTGATTATAAGAATGAGTACAGGATTAAGCATAAAAAGAGACCACAAATAAAATATAAAATAAGTCCTAAGGAAATAGAACAAAATATAAATAAAGAAAGTTTTAAAAATAAGCTTATATTTTTATTAATAGGGGTAGTAGTTTTAGCTGTTGTAACAGGATATTTAGGAAAAAACAGATATGTAAGATTTTTAAATGATAATCCTTATTATGAAGGAAATAAGATTAGAATAAGTACTTTACAAAGAAAATTGCCTAGTTTAAATAAAGAATTAGGTATAAGAGAAATAGATTATAAATGGTCTGGAGATTTAGAATATAATAATAAACCAACATTGCTAGTATTTCATCATACAGCATCGAGTAACTTAACACCAGCTAAAATACATGAAATGCATGTGGCTAAAAAATGGTCAGGAATAGGATATCACTTTTATATAAGAAAGGATGGAACTATATATAGGGGGAGACCAGAAGAGGCAATAGGAGCACATATAAAAGGTCAAAATAAAAATACACTTGGAATATGTGTAGAAGGAAATTTAGAAGAAGAAGAACCAACGGAACAAGAAATTGAAGCATTGGAAAAGTTATCAACATATCTAATAATAAAATATAATATTTCTGGTGTACAAGGTCATGGAGATACTTATGATACTTTATGCCCAGGAGAAAATTTCCCAATGGAAAATGTAAAACAAGCAATAACAAATGAAATAGATGATTTGTATAATAGATAAAATTTATAATATTAAAGTTTATTTATAATTAATATATAGTCTTAAGTCTTATAAATATTGATTAGAATTCCTGATATCATGTTTAATTAAAATTTAATATGATATTCAGGAATATTTTATTACAGAAATGTTTTGTATAACTTTTGTTCAACTAGCAAAAATATAATATGTCGAATGAAAATAAACAAAATTAATTTAAAATACAACAAAAATATTAAATTTTTTTAATGCCTATAAATGAGAGAAAGCTGTGAATAACTTTGTTGATTAAATACTTTATTGAATATTGATAAAATCATGTAAAGCTTATCTACAACAAGGATGTACACATTTTATGAAATTGGTAATTGCCTGTTGATAAGTGTGTGGATAAGTAAGTAAGGACAAAGTGTTAAAACCTCAATATATAGCATGTACCAAATAAAATGTAACTATATATAGAAAAGTGTAAAATTCAATACGATATCATATTATTAAAAGTTAGGTATAATGACAAAAAATATGAATAATAAATATTTATCAACATTATTCACTTGGTTGTGGATAAAAAGTGTGGATAATGTGCATAAGTTATAGAGTAAACTGTGAATATCTAATAAAATATGGAAAATATCAAAGTTATAAACAAAAAGTATTAAATTTATTTAATTTAAGTAGTAAAAATATCTTTAAGAAATTATATTATAAAGAGTATAATATATTTAATAAAAAAGTTAATATAGGATTAGCTTAAAGGGGATTACTTTAATTTATATAAATTAATAGATAGTATTTTGAATTGTAATCTTATTTATAACTTTTGTAATTTTTACTAGAGGGGGAATAAAAATGGCGTCAAAAGAGCCAAAATTAGTTCCAGAGATAAAAGGGACATTAAGAAATCATGTAGTTGAAGTTCCTTCTGTAATTAGAGATTGTGGTGGAATCAAAATTTTTGGTAAAAGAATAAAATCATTATTATTTAGTACAGATGTTGCTGTAATTAGAAATACTAATGCAGATGCAATTATAGCTGTATATCCATTTACACCTCAGCCATTAATAACACAAGCACTTGTAATGGCTGCTGATGTACCAGTTTTTTGTGGTGTTGGTGGAGGCATAACTCAAGGAAAAAGAGTTGTAAATTTAGCTATGGATGCGGAGTTTAAAGGTGCTATGGGCGTTGTAGTAAATGCACCTACGTCAAATGAAATAATAAGAAAGATAAGAGCTACCATTGATATACCAGTTGTAGTAACTGTTGTATCTGAAGATGAAAATATTACTGAAAGAATAGAGGCAGGAGCAACGATATTAAATGTCTCTGGAGGTAAAAATACAGCTCAAATAGTGAGAAACATAAGAAGCAGATATCCTGAATTTCCGATTATTGCAACTGGTGGACCAACAATTGCGTCAATAAGGGAAACTATAGAAGCAGGAGCAAATGCTATAACTTATACTCCACCATCATCTGCAAGTATAATGGGAGATTTGATGGACAAATATAGAAATGAGTAAAAAACCACCAAGGCTAATATGAAGCAATGGATTCTTTTTGCACTGTACTCTTGTATTAAAATATTAACACTTAATAAAAACACATTTCCTATTAGAATAAATGTATTACTTTTTTTCTATATTGTAAAATAAAAATGTAAATCTAGAATTAATGAATCTAGCAAAAAAATTGATAATTGTTACAGAAATTTTAATGAATTGATAAAGTTAAAAAATATGGTTCGAAAAGTGTTGAAATAGATTGAATTTATGATATGATATCTTTAACAAAAATAAAAAAAATTAATATAATAAAATATAGAACAACCTATGGTAGAGGTGCTGTAATAATGAGTATTTATAAGGAGTCGGCAGATGATGATTTATAAAAGAAAGGTATTATGGCCGAAGAGATAATTTTTTATGTAGAAGGTTATTTCTGGGGATGTATAAAATATGTACATAACTGTCACTAAATGTGGAGAGCTACAAGGTGAAATAGTTGCAATATAATTAGTAAGGTTAAATAAAGAGCTATATCTTTATAGTTAATTTATGTTGATTATACTAATAATAGTATTAAAAAATACTATTTAACGACTTTAGCAATAAGCAGTAAGCAACAAAAATCCTAAGTAAGTAGACTCTACCAGTCGCAGATTAATATCTGTGACTTTTGTTTTTAAACAAATTTTTGGAGGTAGAAAGATGAATTTATTTGGAAGTATGAAAATTGAAAACAATGAATTAACAATTGGGGGCATTAAATCTACTGATTTAGTAAAGGAATATGGTACACCATTATATGTTATGGATGAGGGGCTAATAAGACAAAATTGTAATGAGTACTATAAATATTTTAAATGTGATAATTCATCAAATAGAGTTGCATATGCAGGTAAAGCATTTTTAACTCTTGAGATGTGTAAGATAATAAATGAAGAAAATTTATCATTAGATGTTGTGTCTGGAGGGGAACTTTTTATAGCGCATAAGTCTGGTTTTCCTTTAGATAAAGTGATGTTTCATGGAAATAATAAAACATTAGATGAAATTGAGTTAGGTGTTAAACTAGGTGTAGGAAGATTTGTTGTGGATAACTATTATGAAATGGAAGAATTAAATAGAATAGCAGCAAGTTATAATAAAATTCAAAAAGTATTTTTGAGAATAACACCTGGTATAGAAGCACATACTCATGAGTATATAAAAACTGGTCAGGTTGATTCAAAATTTGGTTTTGCACCTGTTGGAAATATGATAGAAGATGCTATAAACAAATCTATAAATCTTCCTAATATTGAACTATCAGGACTACATTGTCATATAGGATCTCAAATATTTGAAATCGAACCATATGAGGATGCAGTAGAAATTATGCTAGGTTTAATAAAAAAAATTAAACAAAATACAGGTTATTTAATAAAAGAACTAGATTTAGGTGGTGGGTTTGGTATATACTATAATAGAGGAGATAAACCAAAAACAACTAAAGAGTATTGTGAAGCAATATTAAATAAGGTTGATGAGGTTTGCTCTAGAACAGGTCTATCAAAGCCATCGTTAATAATAGAGCCAGGTAGAAGCATAGTTGGAAATTCTGGTATAACTTTATATACTGTAGGATCAATAAAAGATATTCCTGGAGTAAGAAAGTATGTATCAGTAGATGGTGGTATGTCAGATAATATAAGACCAGCTTTATATCATGCTGAATATGAATGCATGTTAGCAAATAAAGTTGAAAAAGACCTAAAAGAGACAGTAACTATTTGTGGAAAATGTTGTGAGTCAGGAGATATATTATTAAATGATGTTAATATTTCAACACCACAGTCAAATGATATTTTATCAGTTATGACAACAGGGGCGTATGGATATTCAATGTCTAATAATTATAATAAGATTCCAAGACCACCAGTAGTAATGGTAAAAGATAATAAAGAAAGACTTATATGTAGAAGAGAAACATATGAAGATCTTATACAAAATGAGATTATCTAATAATTATCTTTTAATAAATTAGCTTTTTATTAATATTCTTTCCCAAGATAATATATATATCTTAGTGTGTATCAAATTGATTTATTAATTTTGATACACATTTTTTGTTGCGTAATAAATTTGTTATAAATCCTTAATGCTTCAATATAATACTTTATGTTATACTATTAAGATAAAATAATTATAAAAGTACATAGTATAATTATAAAATTAATGTCGTTAGTTATTATATTTAAAAAAGTATAGTATATGGAATTTCAGAAAGGTGGAATTTATATGGAAGATAGCAGCAAAAATAGTTTTATAAAAGAATGGGGTTTAACCATTATAAGTGCCGTAGTAATAGGTTTATTATTATGGAAATTTTTAATTTATACTGTATGGATTACAAGTGGATCAATGATACCCACATTAGAGGTTAAAGATAGACTTGTTGCAACAAGAGTTCATAATCCTGAAAATCTAAATAGAGGTGATATTGTTATATTTGATTCTGATGAGCTTAAAGAGATTCTTATAAAAAGACTTATAGGGCTTCCAGGAGATCATATAGAAATAAAAAATGGAATAGTGAGCGTAAATGGAGAACAATTAGTAGAAGATTATGTTAAAAATAATGAGGATTGTGATAGAATTTTTGATGTTCCACAAGGAGAATATTTCTTTTTAGGAGATAATAGAGCTAATTCAGATGATTCTAGATATTGGAAGAATCCGTATATAAAAAGCGAAAAAATACAAGGAAAAGCTAAAGTGAAAATATATCCTATAAGTGACTTTAAAGTGTATAAATAATTGATAAATTGCTAATTAATTATAAAGGGACTCTAATTGTTTGTGTCCTTAAAGGAGAATATGTTTATGGAGAAAAGTAATAAGACAAAAAAAGAGAATTTTTTTACTGAATGGATAGTACCAATATTTGCAGCAGTAGTGATAGCATTTTTAGTGAATAAATTTTTAGTTTATAATGTATATATTCCAAGCGAATCAATGGTTCCAACATTAAATATAGGTGATAAGTTATTCGTAACTAAAATTTATAATTTAGATAAGATAGAACATGAAGATATAGTTGTATTTTACTCAAATGAACTTCAAGAAACAGTGATAAAAAGAGTTATAGGACTTCCTGGAGATCATATAGAGATAAAGGATGGAGTCGTAAGTGTAAATGGAGAAGAACTAGTTGAAAATTATGTTAAAAATAATGAGGAATATGATGGAACTTTTGATGTTCCAGAAGGAAAATATTTCTTTTTAGGGGATAATAGAGCAAGATCAAATGATGCTAGAAGATGGATTAATCCGTACATAGATGGAGATGATATAAAAGGAAAGGCACAAGTTAAGGTTTGGCCTTTTAAAGACTTTGGGCGCTTGAATTAATAGTACTTATTTTATAATAATATGGTATACTAGTTGTTAAGATATTTTATTTAGATTAGAGCTATATTTTAAGTTATATTTTATATAAAAATGACTTAAAATATAGTTAAAACAAAGAGAGGATATTTATAATATGGGGAATAAATATATAGTTGATAGAATTGAAGAAAACCATGTCATACTTCAATCATTCAATGGCGATATGTTAGATATTATGTGTTCTAAGACTAAAGGTGACATAAAAGATGGTGACGTTTTGATTAAAAACGGAGATATATTTATTATAGATGTTGAAGAAACCTTAAAAAGAAAACAAGCAATAAACAAGATGATGAAAAATATGTGGAAATAAGGTTTTTTAGATATTTTCACAAATCACATGGAAAGGATGATACAATGCAAGGCAACAATAAAAAGAAGAAAAACGGATATATTACAATGGTAATATATTTTTTACTAGTTTTTATGTTCATAAGTACTGCAAACTATATTAGAGAAGCAGCAACTACAAAACAAATATCATATGATGAATTTTATGAAATGATAGATCAAAGTAAAATATCACAGGTAGTTATAACAGGAGAAAATTTAATAATTACACCAACAGATAGTAGTGAATTTAAAGGAAAAACTTTATATACAGCTAATATTAAGGATGAAAATTTAATAAATAAATTAAGAGAAGCAAACCCTAAAATAAAATTTACAGGAAAAAATCCAAAACAAAGTCCAATTATGGATTTTGTACTTAGCTGGATTTTACCAATGTTATTATTTTTTGTTATGTGGAAGTTCCTATTCTCTAGAATGGGAGGCGGCGGCATGGGCGGTGGCGGCGGAATCATGGGAATTGGAAAAAGTAACGCCAAAGTTTATGTAGAAAATGAAATTGGAGTAACGTTTGATGATGTTGCAGGGCAAGAAGAAGCTAAAGAATCATTAAAAGAAGTAATAGATTTCTTAAATTGTCCTAAGAGATATACAGAAATAGGTGCAAAATTACCTAAAGGAGCTCTACTTGTAGGACCTCCAGGAACAGGTAAAACTCTTATTGCAAAGGCAGTTGCAGGAGAAGCTAAAGTTCCATTTTTCTCACTTTCAGGTTCAAGTTTTGTTGAAATGTTTGTTGGGGTTGGAGCTTCAAGAGTTAGAGAATTATTTAAAGAAGCAGTAGCTAAAGCACCATGTATAATCTTTATAGATGAAATAGATGCTATTGGTAAAAGTAGAGATAATCAAATGCAAAGTAATGATGAAAGAGAACAAACATTAAATCAATTACTTTCTGAAATGGATGGATTTGATTCTTCAAAAGGAATAGTTATACTTGCAGCTACAAATAGACCAGAAATATTAGATAAAGCTCTTTTAAGACCAGGTAGATTTGATAGAAGAGTAATAGTTGATAGACCTGACTTTAAGGGTAGAGAAGCTATTCTTAGAGTTCATGCTAAGAATGTTAATCTAGGAGATGATGTTGATATTGATGAGATAGCAAAGGGAACTCCAGGTGCTGTAGGAGCAGATCTTGCTAATATTGTTAATGAAGCAGCTTTAAGAGCTGTAAAAAATAGAAGAAAACTTGTGCTTCAAGAAGATTTAAGAGATGCAGTAGAAGTTATAATTGCAGGTAAAGAAAAGAAAGATAGAATATTATCTAAAAAGGAAAAGGAATTAGTAGCATTCCATGAGGTAGGTCATGCACTTGTTGCGGCATTATTAGAAGGCTCTGATCCAGTTCATAAAATAACAATAGTTCCTAGAACAATGGGAGCATTAGGTTATACTATGCAACTTCCTGAAGAAGAAAAATATCTTATTTCTAAAGAAGATTTAATGAACCAAATTACAGTGATGCTAGGTGGTAGATCGGCAGAAGAAGAAGTATTTAATGTTGTTTCAACAGGTGCTTCAAATGATATCGAAAGAGCAACTCAATCAGCTAGAAGTATGGTTTCAGTATATGGTATGAGTGATAGATTTGATATGATGGCACTTGAATCTGTGCAAAATAGATATCTAGATGGAAGAGCAGTTAGACATTGTAGTGAAGAAACATCAACAATGTTAGATGAAGAAACGCTAAAGATAATAAAAGAAGCTCATGAAAAAGCTAGAAA
Organism: Clostridium cagae; assembly: GCF_900290265.1. Classification (NCBI taxonomy): domain Bacteria; kingdom Bacillati; phylum Bacillota; class Clostridia; order Eubacteriales; family Clostridiaceae; genus Clostridium; species Clostridium caccae. Next base: position 2,945,621 of record NZ_OKRA01000001.1, on the reverse strand, counting down.
AATACTTAGAGATAATAGAGATTTATTAGATGAAATTTCAAATATTTTATTAGATAAAGAAACTCTTTTTGGGGAAGAATTCATGGAAATGGTTTATGAAAAATACCCAGAAATGAAAGAAAAGAAAGAAAAAAAATTAAAAGAAAAAGAATTGAAAGATAAAGAACAAAAGGAAAAGCAAAAAAAGAGACAAGAAGAGTTTGAGAGAATAAAAAAAGAAAATGAAGAAAAAGAAAAATCAGAGTTTTTTAAAACAGTTGGAATAAATGTAAATAAAGAAATTAATGATTCAACTGAAATTAAAGATGATTTAACTAAGAAGATATCTGAAGATGCACAGCAATTAGAAGATGAAAAATAATCTGAGAAATAAATATTTAAGTAAAAATATTTATATCAAGAAAGTTATGTTGCAATGTAAATAACATCTTCAAATAATAATTAAAAGAAAAAAACTAGGGTTTAAATAGTAAGGTTTGGATTAATTTAGCTTAAAAAATAAGTTAGATTATCTGAACCTTATGTTTTCAAATAGTGTTAAAAATATAATATAAGCATAAATCATATTTTTAGATAAATTATAGTTTTAGATAAATTATAGAAAAGACTGAAAATTATAAGTCATTACAAAGCAGTATGTAGCTGATATAAATATTTTATTTTAATGGAATTAGTCATTTGATAAAAATCATTGATAGAGGAATTTACTTTAAAAAGCAAAGGGGAAAACTAATTTGAATCAAAATTTAGATTTTTTAATGGAACAAAATAAGCTAGAAGAAGTTGAAAAAATTTTAAGTGGTGAAATACTTAATTATCTAGAAAAAAGAAAAAATATAACTAGTCAAATTCTTCAATCAAGAAAAAAATTTATTGAAGAATATAAAGATGATGAAGACCAAGTTATAGATTATTTTGATCATGAAAATTATGTAAAAGAAGAAGCTTATAAGACGATAGATAAAAGATTAAAAGAATTTACTAGTTTAAAAGAAGCACCTTATTTCGGTAAAGTAACATTTATGGAACAAGGGAATTTACCAGAAGAACTTTATATAGGTAGATACGGCTTAACTGTAGAAAAAACTTATGAATCTATAATTGTAGACTGGAGGGCTCCTATTGCATCATTATTTTATAAGGGTATATTAGGAAAATCTAGTTATACATGTCCAACTGGTGAGATTGATACAGATATACTTTCTAGAAGACAAATAATAATTAAAAAAGGTGAACTTAAAGGTATATTTGATTCAGAAGTAGATGTTAAAGATGAAATACTTCAAATGGTTCTTACTGAAAATTCATCAGATAAACTTAAAGATATAGTAATGTCAATACAATCTGAACAAGATGAAATAATAAGAAGTGATAAAAATAAAGTTGTAGTAGTAAATGGAGTTGCAGGCTCAGGAAAAACAACTATTGCATTACATAGAATATCTTATCTTCTTTATAATTATAGAAAACAATTTGGAGATAAAGTTCTTATATTTGGACCAAATGATATATTTATGGATTATATTGCTCAAGTACTTCCTTCACTAGGTGAAGAAGGGATAAAGCAAATGACATTTGAAAACTTTGCTATAAAACAATTAGGCATAGATAATTTATATATAAAAAGTTTTAGTAAATATATAGAAGAAGCTATGAGTGGAAATAGAACAGCTCTTGCAGAATACCAATATAAAAGTTCTAAAAAATTCTTAGATTTATTAAATCATGAAATTAATAAATTAAGTCAAAATTACTTTGATATTAAACCAATAATTTTTAATGGTGAAGAGATAGTAGGAATTAAAGAGATTAAAGAATTATTTGATATACATTATAAATACATGCCGTTATTTAGAAGAAGTGAAAAAATAAAAAGAGTTCTTATATCTAAAATAAAGGATAAAAGAGATGCAGAAGTATATAAACTAAATCAAGAAATGAAAGAAAAATTAGCTTCTTTATCAAGTGATGATTTAGAAATAGAAAAGAATAATTTAGAATATTTAAAGAGAATGAAAATTAGGAAAATTGTAAGAAATGTAATTAACTCAAGAAAAGAATTGGATTCTTGGGTAAGTCATGAAGATATAATAAATATTTATAAAAATATAACAGATACTAAGCAACTTGGATACATGGACTTAAGTGGAATATTATATTTAATGATTAAATTAGATGGAAAAAGAATGAAAGAAGAAATTAAGCATATAGTAATAGATGAAGCACAAGATTACAGTGTTATACAATTTGAAGTAATAAAAGGGCTTACAGGATGCAAAAGTTATACAATCGTTGGAGATTCTAATCAAAGATTAATAAATAATAATGAAGAACCAGCTATGTTAAATTTACAACATTTATTTAATGAGGAAAAATTGCATGTACAAGTACAAGAGTATGCATTAAATAAAAGTTATAGATCTACTCAAGAAATAATGGAATATGCAACTAAGTTTTTGGATGACAATAGAATAATTCCATTAGTTAGACATGGAGAAAGAGTAATAGAAGAAGAGGTATCTTCAGATGATGAATTTGTAGAAACTATTCTTTCAATAATTGAAGATTATGAAGAAGATGGTCTTGAAAATATAGCTATTATATTTAATGGAAATAAGGATCTTGCTAAATTTTCTCATATTATTAAAGAAAAGATCAGTATTCAAAGTTTTGATAGAGAAGATATACTTTATAAAGGTGGAAAAGTTTTAATACCAGCATATTTAGCAAAAGGATTAGAATTTGATGGAGTTATAGTAATAGAGAACCATGAAATTGATCCATTGGTAAAATATATTATGTGTACAAGAGCGCTTCATAGACTTTCATTAATCAAGAAACAATAAGGCATTAATAAATTATAGCAGCTATCAATAGATATGGTAGCTGCTATTTTAATACTTAGACAAGCTGGTAACAGTAAGAATTTATGCAAGGTAGATATGGTAATTATCATATTTTATGCATGTAATAAGAATAAAAATACATAATATATACTTGGAAAGTAGAGATATAGATTAAAATATTAATTTATATTTCTTTATTTTTGTTTATTATTAAGGAAAAACAAGTTTAAAGGGTGTATTGAAAATAAAAAAATAATTAGCATAAATAAAAGTTAAATAATTATGCATTTACTATTGCATAAATATAAAGTTTGGGTGTATAATTATACCAAGAAGTAAATAGAAGAAAATAAATTTTTGTGAATAATTAGGGGGAGTTAGTAATGAATAAGGGTTTATTAAAAAAATTAGGATTAGTTGTAGCAATTGGGGCAATGGCAATAAGCATAGTTGGATGTGCAGGAAATAAAAATACAGCAGGGAGCAAAGATGGAAAAGAAACAGCTTCAGTGCTGGAAGCAATAAAACAAAAAGGTAAGCTTGTAGTTGGAACAAGTGCAGATTATCCACCATATGAATTTCATAAAGAAGTAGATGGAAAAGATCAAATAGTGGGATTTGATATTAGCATAGCAAAATCATTAGCAGAAGATTTAGGTGTAGAGCTACAAATAAATGATATGGATTTTGATGGCTTACTTATAGCACTTCAAGCTGGAAAAGTGGACATGGTATTTGCAGGTATGACACCTACTGCTGAAAGAAAAGAAAATGCAGATTTTTCAGATATATATTATACAGCGCAACATGGAGTTATAGTTAGAAAAGGTGAAGAAGGAAACATAAAATCAATTGATGATTTAAAAGATAAGAAGATTGGTGTACAAAAGGGATCAATACAAGAAAGGTTAGCAAATGAAAAGATTCCAGATGCTCAAAAGAAAGCATTAGGAAAGGTTACTGATCTAGTATTAGATTTAAAAAATAATAAAGTAGATGCAATATTAGTTGAATTACCAGTTGCAGAGTTTAACTGTGAAAAGAATTCAGATATAGCTTTAACAAGTGTTATATTAGAAGATTCAGAAGGTGGAGCAGCAATAGCAATGAGCAAGGGTTCAGACGATTTAAAGAATGAAATAAATAAAACAATACAAAAATTAAAAGATGAAGGTAAAGTAGATAAATTTGTAATAGAAGCAAATGAAATGGTGGAATAAATTATTGCTCCATCCCTTAGGTTCAATAAATTTCAAATAGAATTTGTTGGACCCCAGGGGTGAGAATAGAGAGGGGGAGAAATTTTGAATTTTACATTTTTAGAGAAATACTATGGATACTTTTTAAGTGGGGCAGAAATTACAATAGTATTAGCATTTTTTGCAGTACTTTTTGGAACAATCATGGGGCTCGGATTAACACTTTTAAGACGTTCAAAATTTAAGATATTAAGAATTATAGGTACAGCTTATGTAGAATTTGTTAGGGGAACTCCTCTTCTAGTTCAAATATACATAATCTATATTGGACTACCTAAGTTAATAGGAATAGATTTACCTGATATAACTACAGGGGCAATAGCATTAGCACTTAATTCTTCTGCATATGTTTCTGAAATAATTAGAGCTGGTATTGAAGCTGTTGATAAGGGACAAATGGAGGCAGCCAGAAGTTTAGGTATGAATCAAAAAACAGCTATGATTAATATAATAATCCCTCAAGCATTTAAAAATATATTACCTGCTTTAGGAAATGAATTTATATCAGTAATTAAGGAATCTTCAATGGTTTCAGTAATTGGAGTAGCTGAACTTATGTACAATGCAAATACTGTAAAAGGAAATACAGCGTTAGGTTTAGAACCTGTAATAGTAGCAGCAATTGTATACTTTATAATTACATTTACTCTAACAAGAGCATTAGGATATGTGGAAAGGAGAATGAAGGTAAGTGATATACGTTAAAGATTTACACAAAAGTTTTGGAAAACATGAAGTTTTAAAAGGAATAGATTATCATATAAAAAAAGGTGAAGTTGTTGTTGTAATTGGACCTTCAGGATCTGGAAAAAGTACATTTTTAAGATGTCTTAATTTACTAGAAGATCCAAGCTCTGGAGTAGTTGAATTTGAAGGAAAAGATATAACCTCAAAGGTTGTAGATATAAATAAGATGAGAGAAAAAATGGGGATGGTTTTTCAACAATTTAATTTATTTCCACATAAGACAGTAATAAATAATATAGCATTAGCACCTATGAAAATAAAAAAAATATCAAAGCAAAAAGCAGAAAATAAGGCGATGGATTTATTAGATAAAGTAGGGCTTAAAGATAAAGCAAATGATTATCCAGCATCATTATCTGGAGGACAAAAACAAAGAATAGCTATTGCAAGAGCATTAGCAATGGAACCAGATGTTATGCTATTTGATGAACCAACATCAGCATTAGATCCAGAAATGGTAGGGGAAGTTTTAAATGTTATGAAAAATCTTGCTTCAGAAGGTATGACCATGGTGGTTGTAACTCATGAAATGGGATTTGCAAGAGAAGTTGGAGATAGAATACTTTTTATGGATGATGGAAATATAGTAGAAGAAGGTACTCCAGAAGAAGTATTTAAGAATCCTAAAAATCCAAGAACAATAGATTTTTTATCTAAAGTACTATAAATATTATTTTTCTTAATAAAAAATAAAGTATATAAAATAGTATATAAGATTAAAAAATTTAATTAAACAAATATAATTAAATAAAGATGTGTGTATGTTTTTTATCAACGAAGATATTTGTTTTAATAAATATAATAGTATTTGAACAATTATAAAAAATAAAGTATATAAAATAATATATAAACTTTATATATTAAAAGAATAGAAGAAAATTAGAATAAAAATTGTATAATTATAAATATAGCTAATAAATAATAAGTAGAAAAATCCTTGTTATTTATTAGCTTTCTTTGTTTTATAGGGATTTATATTGTTTTGTATATTATGTAACTTTATGTATAATTTTAAGTGAATAAAATATAATTAAATGTAAAATCATATACAAATATAATAAAATATGTTAATATTATACACGTAAGGGATACTATATAAATGTATAAAAAAATAAAATTTATTCATAAAAATTGGAAATTAATATCTTAAAATCTAAGAATAGTATTTTACATAGGGGGAAACGTCAATGGATAACCAAAGAATCATTAACACAAAAAATAAAATTTTGCTTGCATTATTTTTAAGTTCAATTTTATTAAGGGGAATATTTGATTATTATTTAAAAGTACCTATAAGATCAGTTATATCAATAGTAGGGTCAGGAATAATATTAAGTATTATACAGCTTATCTTAATAAAGAAAAATTGTGTGAAGCAATCAATGTACTTTATGGTATTTTCAATATCAGCAATTGGTGTTATATTGATGAGCACATCACCAACTGTATCTAATTTAATGATATTTTATTCAGCAATTTTTTTAATTATATTATATCAAGAAACAATTCCAATAGTTCTTCAATGTATATCTAGTACTGTTTTTATGAGTTATTTTTTTATAAAGAATAAAGAAACAATATTTTCAAATATAGGGTATGATCAATTAGTGTTTTTAATCCTATATATTGGAAGTGGGTTACTTATATGTACATTATTATGCATAATAACAAAACGTACTTATATTACATTAGAAGAAAAAATTAAAGAAAGTAATGAAGCAAAATCTAAGACTGAGCTTTTATTAAGTAATCTTAGTGAAACAATAGAAGCTTTAAATGAAGCAAGTTGTACTATTAGTGAAGGTATTAATACAACAGCAGAAGTATCAGAACAGATATCAGTTGCTTCAAATGAAGTTGCAAATAAAGCAACAAGAGAAGTTGAAACAATGAACAATATTCAATCTTTTATGCGAATTGGAGAACAGGGATTAGAAGAAGTAACAAGTGCAGTGGAAATTATGTCGGAATTATCATCGTCTACAAAGGATGTTGTTTTACAAGGTGCTAGTAAAGTTGATGATTTATCAAGTGAGATGACTAAAGTAAAAGATAATATTATAAGCACTGTTAAGTTAATTAATAATTTAAATGAAGAAAATTTAAAGATAGTAAAAATTATAGATACGGTAAGCGAAATAGCAGGACAAACAAATCTTTTAGCACTTAATGCATCAATAGAAGCAGCAAGAGCAGGAGAACATGGTAAAGGTTTTGCAGTTGTTGCAGATGAAGTTAAAAAATTAGCAGAAAACTCTAAAGAATCAACAAATCAAATAATATCTATATTAAATAGTATATCTGAAAGAACTAATGCTGTATCAGATGAAATAGTAAAAGAAAAGAAATCAATAGAAGTGTGTAATGAACATACCGATATAGTAAAAGATTTATTTAAGAATATAAATAATAATACAGGAAATGTATTAAATCATTCGGATAGTGTAAATCAACAAATTAAAGGATTAGTTACTGTATTTTCAAAGACAGCAACAGAAATAGATAGTATAAGTGAAAATGTTGAAACTACAGCATCAGCTATGGAAGAAATATCAGCTAATATTAGTGAACTTAACAACAATATAGATGGGATATCTAATACATATAAAAATATAGATGAATTAAGTACTAAACTTAGTGAGATTCAGAGCTAAAGTTAGTATTGATTTTAGATTATAAATTGAATACCATATGTTAAAACGATTCAATCACTAACATATGGTATTTTTAATTAATTATAAATAGTTAAATAATATATGAATTAATGAAATTTGTATCATTTTATTAGAGTTAAATAGAATAAATTATTAAGCTAATACAATAAAGCTATCATTAAGAAGTTAAGAAGTAGTATTATTATAAATGCTAAAAATGAATTGGTTCCTCCTTTTGAAGTAAGGAATTTAATATAATCATTATGAGTTAAACTTGGAGATATACTTTTAGCTATATTTGAAGAAAAATCTTTAATTGAAAAAATTTTATGTTCAACGAATCTAATATAAATATTATTTCCAAACACACCTAAAACCAAAGAAATAATAACTCCGGTAAAAGCAGCAAATGGCCCTAAAAGACTTACAATACTAGTAGTTATAAGTATAAATAGAAAGAAAATCAAAAAAAGCTTCCTATATAACAACCAATATGCACCAAAAAAAAATGCAGCCCAGTTCCATGAAATAAAGTTATTATTTATTTTATACCTATTAAAGTATTCTATATAATATGAAGATTTTCTTTTTCCAACAAAGGATGTAAATTCTTCATCACTTATATCAGCATTTAAATAATCAATATTAATTTTAGAATTATCATTTGTACTTTCAGTAGACTCATTTTCACTATCATTATTTTTACAAAAAGAAGTAGTTTCATATACTTTTCTTTTGTAATTGGAACAGGATAAATTATTACAAATATTATCTTCATCTAACTCTTTATTACAGTAAGGACATTTCATTAATAAAATCCTCCTTAAAATATATTTTATCAATTATTTCCTTAGAGAATTATAACATATACGTTATTAATAATAAAATTATGAGCACATTAAAATATGAGATTATTTAAAAATTAGATTTTATAAAGTATTAAATATAAATCATAAGTGTGAAATATAAATCATAAAAATGAAATAAAAATCACAAACATTAAATATAAATCATAAATTATAAATTATATGTGGAAAATTAAAAAAAGATGGAAAATTATAAGAAAATATGTTATTATTTCTTTAAAAGTAAAATATTTATACGGTATATGTAGTAAAAGTTAGTAGATAAATTTAATTTGATTAAATAAAAATAAAAAACAAAACATAATAAAAGTTTATTTTTTTGTCAATTTAAAAGTAATTAACAATAAAAAATTTATCTTTAATTTAATAGGGGGAAATTATGAAAATAGAAAAAATAAATCTATTATGTAAATACAGCATGAGAGTAGAAGACGATAAATTTATAATTAAGGGAGATGGATTATTTTCTAAAAATGATGCAGAAGGTTATCTTGAACTTTTCCAAAAGACTATAAAATCAATAGACTCAAATAATTTAATATTAATTATAGATAATAGTCAATTTAGGATGAGTTTTCCTGATACTAAATTATTTTACGAAAAAGTATGTAATGCGTATATAAATTCTAATTTTAAAGATAAATATATAGTTATGCCAGAAAATGATATAGCTAATATTCAAATAAAGAAAAATGCTAACAAAATATTTAATTATATAAAAGTTATTTCAGATATAAATATTATAAAATAGAATGTAAAATACACTATAAAACATATTTTACTAAAAAATTATTTTTATCATTAAAAAACGATAATATTTATTTAAACCATAAGAAAAAAATGTATAAATATAGTATATTATGAAACATAACATATTTTATAATATACTTGAAAATAAGCTGTTATTAATAACAGTAGTTTTATTAGGGTTTTTGGAGGGATAATAAGTGAGAATAGAAAAGAAAAATACTATGTCTAATTATTCAATGGAGATTGTAGGAAATAAAGCAATACTTTCTTCAAAGGGAATGTTTTCAAAAGAAGATGCTGAAAATTACATAAATGATTTTGTTACATTTACAAAATCTAATAATACATCTTCTTTAATACTGGTAATAGAAAATGCAGAATTAAAGACGTCTTTCCCAGATGTAAAGCCATTTTATGATAAAATGAGTGATCTTTATATTAATTCAAATTATAAAAAGAAGTACATGCTTATGCCTGCAAGTGCAATAGCAGGAATGCAAATTAAAAAATTAGATCAGAAATTCTTTAATGAAATAAAGGTAATTTCAAGTATTGATCAAGCTGTATAATTAAATTGTTTATATTCATTAGAAATATATTTAAGTTTTAAATATAACAAGTAGATTATACAATTCTATGTAAAGGTTTAACTTAGGGTTTAAATATAATATATAAGAACAAAAAAGAATACATAAGTAAAGGGGTGTCTCGTAATGCATAAAATGCAATATGAGAAATCCCTTCTCTGTTTTATAGCAAAGTTTTATTTAAAAACTTAATCATTTATAATATATTTAGAACTATTTTAAAATATTTTTGTATAATAATTTGTTTTGATACAGTCTTGTTATATAAATTTATATATAACAATAGAATTTAAAAGGATTTTTATTAATAAATATAAAGTATTATCTTTAAAATAATATGTTGTATTTGTACGAAAATATGTTTTTATATAATAATAATGTAATATTTATACAAAGTATGAAATATTATGGTAAGATAATATTAGTGATACTATTAAGTATATTATTTTTATAAATAATATTTTTAGGTAAATATTAAATTTCAGAAAGGAATATATTATGAGCACAAGAGAATTACTAGATAATTTATTCAAAGAGTTAGAAGATGTAATATATTATGAAGATGTAGGAATTCACAAAATAGTTGATGATTCTTATATAAAACCGTATTACAAACAATTAACAAACATTTCGTTTGAAGATTGGAGCAAATATCATGCTTCAAAAATGCTTAAAATAGTTGATGATATGTATTTATCTGAAATGATTAATACAAAGAAGCCACTATTTGTAGACAGGCTTTCTGTAGATACAAGTAAACCAAGTTGTTTAAGAGATTTTGGAATAGTATCAACTTGTCTTATACCATTTTTCTTAAATGATGAAATAGCCTTCTTTATTACTATGCCAATATTTAAAGAAGAATATAAATATTCAGATGAAGAAAAATCAAAAGCAGTAAGCATAGTAAAAAAATATAATAAGATTTTATGTATTGAGGAGATGTTTAAACGTGAAATTATCTAAAGCTATAGCAAAATATATTGAAAGTTGTGGTGTGGAATACGTATTTGGTATACCATCAGGAAATGTAGCAAGTATTTATGATGCACTTAATGACACTAAAGTAGAATTTGTAGTAACTAAAAATGAAGCAGGATCAACTTATTCAGCAGGAAAATATTCAGATCTAAGTAAAAAACTTAGCTGTTCAATTTTATGTGGAGGGGTAGGTATTACTAATGCAATAAATGGAATAGCAGATGCATACATAAATAATATTCCTATGCTTGTTATTAGTGGATATGCAGCAAGTGATAGCATAGGCAAAGGTTGTGTTCAAGAATTAGATACAGCACCTATAACTGAAAGTATAACAAAATATAGTAAAACAATTACTAAAAAAGAAGATGTATTATCTGAATTAGATAAAGCAGTAAAATTAGCAGTGCAAGACCCAAAAGGACCAGTTCATTTATCAATATCTATGGATTTACCTACAACAGAAATAAATGAAGAGGATATAAAAACTTATGTAGCTGAAAAAATAGATTATAATTATGATCAAGAATCATTAAATATAGCAATCAATATGTTAAATGATGCTAAAAAAGGTATTATACTAGTTGGTAGAGGTGCTAAAGGAAATAGTGAAATTATAAAGAATTTATCATCAAAATTAGGATGGTATGTAGCTACTACCCCTCAAGGAAAAAGTTCAATAGATAGTGAATTTGAATTTAATATAGGGAACTATGGATTTAACAGCACTGATTTCGCTCAAAACTATGCAGATACAGAAGAAATAGATTGTGTATTAGTATTAGGATCAAGCTTAGGAGAAAGTGCAACAAGAAACTTTAATAATGCCTTATTTGATGATGGAAACAAAGTTATTCAAATAGATAACAAGAAAAAGAGTTTAAATAAAAATCATATTGATAGATTTAAAGTATATTATGAATTATCAGAAGCATTATCAATAATAAATGAAAAAGTTGAAGATAAAAATGTGACTTTAAATAAAGTAGAAAAGTTAAATAATGATTATGTAAAAGATCATACAGGAATATCTGTTAGAAGATTAGCAGACATGCTTCCTAACATATTAAATCCTAGTACTACTTATATGTGTGATATCGGTGAATTTATGAATTACATGTATAAATATCTGTTTATTCCAAAAAAATCAGATTTTATTGCTAGTTTAAATTATGGAGCTATGGGAAATTGTGTAGCAGGTTCAATAGGTGCAGCATTAAGTGGAAATACAGAAAAATATGCTGTGGTTGTTGGAGATGGATCAGTATTTATGAATGGTAGTGAAATTTTAACAGCAAAACAATACTCATTACCTATAATATATTTTGTAATAAATAATGCAAAATTAAATTATGTTGACCAGGGAATGACATTCCTATTTGGAAGATCTATTAATGGAGTAGTTCAAGATAGAGTTTCAATAAAGGCAATAGGAGAAGCAGCTGGAATTAAATCATATGAAATAACTGATTTAAGTCAGCTTAATGAAATAAAAGATGAGTTATATTCATGCAGTGAACCTATAATAGTTGAAATAATAACTGATGGTTCAGAAAAAGTTGCAGCAGCAGATAGATTCAAAACATTAAAGAATAAAAAGTAAGAACACGTTTTAAGGAAAGTGTTGATATATGCATAAAAAAGTGGACTGAGTAATTGAACTTAGGAATACTAAAAATGCTTATAGTCCCATTTTAGCTTGTTCTCAATGTAAAATTGAGACAAGCAGTAAATGTGACAAAAATCATTAAGTATTCTCAAAGTCCAATTACAATGCCACTTTTTTTAAGCATATATCAACATATATTAAAACATATTTTAATATAATGAAACTTTAAGAGAGAATATAATTAAGAATTCTAATATATAAATATATGTATTATAAGAAAATTTAGATAAGAAAGTGGAGAATTAATGAAAAATTCCTTGATGGAATTTAAATAAATAATTAGCTAGAAAGTATTTGTGATTATCAACAAATACTTTTAATTATAATCTCTCCACTCTCAACTAATAAAGATTTGCAAGTTCATTTTGATTATATAGAAATTAAATTTTAGAAAAAAACAAAGCCAATAACTAATAAGATAATTATTGCAATTAAAATGTAAAGTCCTGCATTAGTACTTGTTCCTGTTGCTGTAGATTCTTCTTCTGGGATACTTTTTTGATTAGTTGCATTTTCTTCAATTTCTTCAAGTTTTAAACTAATATTAGAATTATCAAGTTTTTCTTTAGCAGTGCTTAAACTTTCATTATCTTTTGAAGATTCATTTTCATCTAGATCATATCTTGGAAATACCTTGCCAAAGGCATAACATGTAGAAGTTATACAATCATTTTTTTCTCCCAGATCTTTGTTACAGTAAGGACACTTCATAAAAATACCTCCTTTTTATTAGAATTTAATCAATTATTTTTATAAATAAATTCATAACATATATAGTATAGAAAGCATAAAAATATACCTCCTATAAAGTATTCTATGCTTTATAGGAGGTATATTTTACACATTAATATAAAAAAAGTTTAAAAATAATGCCTATCTAGAGTAATTATACAATTATATTTAGGATGAATTGACTTTACTCTTGAGGTAACGGTATTTATTATGTCGTGATCTTTAAAAGTAGTTTTAAATGAATCATTTAAAACTAAATCAAAAATTAAGTTTTTATGTTCACCATCACCAACAATTCTAAAGTCATGGATAGAATCAATATAATCATATTCATCTATTAGTCTTAATATTTCATCATGGGCTTCTTTAACTTCACCTTCAATTATACATACAGGATCCATATGTATAACAAGATAAATTCTAAGTTTTTCAGAAATTTCCCTTTCTGCTTTATCGATTATTTCATGAATTTTCATTATATCAATATTAGCAGGAATTTCAGCATGTATAGAAGCCATACATTTTCCAGGTCCATAATTATGTATTATTAAATCATGAGCTCCAGTAACATGTTCATAAGATAATACCATATCATTTATTCCTTTAACAAGTTCAGGATCAGGAGCTTCACCAAGCAATGGGTTAAGAGTTTCCTTTATCAATGAAAAACCTGAATAAACTATAAATCCAGCAACTACAAGTCCAATAAATCCATCAATTGGTATTGAAGTAAATTTAGACGCTAAAAAAGAAATAGCAACAGTAGTAGAAGTAAATACATCTCCTAATGCATCTACAGAAGCTGCTTTTAATGCAGAAGAATTAATCTTATTTCCCATAAACTTATTAAAACCAGAAAGCCAAAATTTAAGTCCAATTGAAATTAAAAGAAGAATAAATGGTATAATTTCAAAATTAACTGCTTCAGGATTTATAATTCTAGTTAATGATGATTTTATAAATTGAAAACCAACAAGCATAACCATAAATGCAACAATTAAGGCAGAAATATATTCAATTCGCCCATGCCCAAAAGGATGTTCCTTATCAGCAGGTTTACTTGCCATCTTAAAGCCTATTATAGTTATAAGAGAAGATGCCGCGTCAGATAAGTTATTAAATGCATCAGCAACAATAGCGATACTTGAAGAAATAAGTCCAACAGAAATTTTTATTAAAAATAATGTAAGATTAATAAAAATTCCGACAAGACCTCCAAGGATGCCATAAGAATTCCTTACTTTATCATCATCTATATTGTGATTATCCTTAATAAACTTATTAACAAGAAATTGAGAAAACATAAAATCACCCCTATCATATATATTAAATATCTTAATTCTAATATAGTAATTAGTATTTGTAAAATATAATATTCCTATAATGTATAAAACTTATATTTAATAATTAAATTTATTGATAATTTTATATTAAAATATAAAATTATAGTATTAAATTAATAAACAATATAAAATTTTACAATAGTTTTTTTATATTAAAGAATAAATTAAGGTATAAATTAGAATTTCACATTATTCACTGTTTGATTTAAATTATATAATTTGATAATATGACTATATTCATACATTTATTGTATATGTAATTTATGTTAGTAAATGATTACTTAAAGTATTAAATCTGTATATTTCAAGTAATACATTTTTATACTTATATTTGTATATAATAATTTTTAGTAATAGTTTTAAGACTATTATATCGAGAGGGGAATTTTTATGAACACAGCAAAAGATTTATTAAATTTTATAAATAATAGTAAAAGTGCATTTCATAGTGCTCATGAAGTTAAATCAATTTTAGATAAAGAGGGATTTGTAGAAATTAAAGAATGCGATAAATGGGATTTAAAACATGGTGGAAAATACTATGTTATGAAAAATGAATCTGCAATAATAGGATTTGAAATTGGAAGTGGAGATATAGCAGAAGAAGGATTTAGATTAATAGGAGCTCATACAGACTCTCCAGGATTCAGAATAAAACCACATGCAGAAATGACAGTAGAAGATCATTACGTTAAATTAAACACAGAAGTTTATGGTGGAGCAATACTTAGTACATGGTTTGATAGACCATTATCAATTGCTGGTAGAGTTACATTAAAAGGAAGTAATCCATTAAAACCACAAGTTAAACTAGTAGATTTAAATAAGCCTGTTTTAATAATACCAAGCTTAGCGATACACATGAATAGAACTATTAATGAAGGCTATGAATATAACAAACAAAAAGATACATTACCATTACTTACAATGGCAACTGATAAGTTAGAAAAAGATGGTTACTTACTTAAGTTAATTGCGGAAAGCTTAAATGTTAAAGAAAAAGAAATAGTAGATTTTGATTTATTCGTATATGAATATGAAAAGGGATGCTTATTTGGAATGAATGAAGAATTTATTTCAGCAGGAAGATTAGATGATCTTTGGATGGTATATGCAGGACTTGTAGCATTACTTCAAAGTAAATCTAACAAAGCAACAAAAGTTTTAGTTGCACTTGATAATGAAGAAATAGGAAGTTTAACATCTCAAGGTGCAAATTCTTCATTACTTGAAAACATATTAGAAAGAATAACATTAGCACTTGGAAAAGACAGAGAAGATTTCAAGAGATCATTATCAAACTCAGTTATGATTTCAGCAGATTTAGCTCATGCTCTTCATCCGAATTATATAGAAAAACATGATCCAACAAACAGGCCACTTGTTGGAAAAGGACCTGTTATAAAAATAGCTGCATCAGGAAGTTATTCAACAGATAGCTACGCAGCAGCAATATTTAAACAAGTTTGTAAAAATGCTGATGTACCATGCCAAGAATTTGTAAATAGATCAGATGTTAAGGGTGGAACAACAATAGGACCAATAACTGCATCTAAATTAAATATTCCAGTTATAGACATGGGAGCACCATTACTTTCAATGCATTCAGTAAGAGAACTTGCAAGCGTTAAAGATAATGAATATACAATAAAAGCATTTACTGAATTTCTTTCACTATAGTATAGATAAATTGAGAATTTAAAAATAAAGTTATAATTTTTAGAAGCTGTTTATTATAAGAATATTCATAATAAGCAGCTTCTTTTTTGTATACAAATAAATAATTTATGCAGATATTTTTAAAATTTATTTGTAATCTAATATTATAGTATCAACATTTTTTTCTTTAAGAAGATTTAATTCATTTTTATCAACATCTGAATCTGTTATAAGATGTGATATTTCTTCTATATCTCCACTTGAAAAATTATGATGTCTGCCAACCTTTGAACTATCAGCTAAAATATAAACTGGCCCATTACAACGATTAATCATTTCATGATTTATTAATGTTTCTTGAAGTACAGAAGTGCTTATACCTGAATCAGGCGTAATACCACTAACTCCTAAGAAACACTTATCAGCTGTTATTTTAGATAATATATAAGTAGCAAAATCACCAACTAAAGATTGTTTTCTTTCATATACTTGCCCTCCAGTTAATACTAATTCAACATTTGGAGGTATAGTGACTTGTAATGCCTTACCATTATTAGTTACTATATATACTCTTTTATTGCCTAAATATTTTAACATTAAAAGAGCAGTTGAACTAGAATTTATAAATACTGTATCTCCATCTTTAATTAAGTCTGCTGCATATTTTGCTATGATATTTTTCTTTTTATTAAGTAATAAATCCGTATCTGTCTCTTTAAGAATATTTTCAGTGTTATTTATATCATTTGCTAATTTGGCACCTCCATAGTATCTTACAATTAAACCTTGTTCATCTAATGCCTGTAAATCTCGTCTTAAAGTAAGGGGAGATATTTCTAATATTTCTGCTAAATCATTTGTATTTATACTTTCATTTGATTTAAGATAATCTAAAATCTTTTCTCTCCTTTTAGAAACTATAGATTTGGTATTCTTCATAACAATCGTCACCTTTACTTAAAATTTTAATTAACTATTTAATATAAGTATATAAGAAACGTTCATAAAATTCAACTAAACATTCATAAAAATCAAAATAATATATGAAAATCAAAAAAAGTTCAAAAAAATACTTGAATTATTTGAACAATTAGGTTAATATATAATCATAAACAAACAAAAAGTTCATAAAAAGATTCGCAAAATACAAAAATAAACAAGAAAAAAATCGAAAACATTCAAACTTTAAATAAAAAAATTAAAAAAGCTCACAATGAACATAAAATATAGTATAATTAGGGGGAATCAAAATGTCACAAGTAAAAAATATCACAAGAGAATCATGGATACTTAATACTTTTCCAGAATGGGGAACTTGGCTAAATGAAGAAATAGAACAGGAAGTTATAAAGCCTGGAACTTTTTCGATGTGGTGGTTAGGATGTACTGGAATATGGATTAAAAGTGAAGGAAATACAAACCTATGTATAGATTTTTGGTGCGGTAGCGGAAAGAAGACTAAATCAAATCCATACATAAATCCAGAACATCAAATGGCTAGAATGTGTGGAGGAAAAAAACTTCAACCTAATTTAAGAGTAGCACCTTTTGTATTAGATCCATTTGGAATAAAGGAAATAGATGCAGTTTTATCAACTCATGATCACAATGATCACATAGATGTAAACGTTGCGGCGGCTGTTATGCAAAATTGTGATTCAACCATTCCTTTCATAGGACCTCAAGCTTGTGTTGATAAATGGATAGGATGGGGAGTACCTAAAGAAAGATGTATAGTAGTTAAACCGGGAGATACAGTTAAAATCAATGATATAGAAATAGTTGCATTAGAAGCATTTGATAGAACAGCATTAATTACAGCACCACCAGAAGGTGATTTAAGAGGAACAATGCCAATTAATATGGATATTAAAGCAGTAAACTATTTAATAAAAACTCCAGGTGGAAATCTTTATCATAGTGGAGATTCACATTATTCAAATTATTATGCTAAACATGGAAATGATTATAAAATAGATGTTGCATTAGGATCATATGGAGAAAATCCAAGAGGAATTACAGATAAGATGACATCTATCGATATATTAAGAATGGCTGAATCATTGAATACAAAAGTAGTTATACCATTCCATCATGATATTTGGTCAAATTTCCAAGCAGATACAAAAGAAATACTAGAATTATTTGATATGAGAAAGGACAGGCTACAATATAAGTTTAATCCATTTATATGGCAGGTTGGTGGAAAATTCACATTCCCAATAGATAATGAAAAAAGGGAATACCATTATCCAAGAGGATTTGATGATTGCTTCTCTACAGAAATAAACTTACCATATCCATCATTCTTATAAATTAAACTTATTTTAAACAAGGAGACTAATTAGAAATTTTAAAATATCAGATAAGGGTAATAACCCTTATCTGAAACTTAAAGATATAAAAATATTGAAATCAAAATTTAATTGAACTTAAAAATATGGGTACATTTTTACTGCATATAGAATTGGAGTTGATATCATGTTAAAAGAATTAATTGAAAAAAGTAGATATTCATTTCATGAAGGATTTGAAAGATGGGAAGATGCAATAGAAGCTTCTTGTAAACCTTTAATTAAGGAGGGTGTAATAGAAGCATCTTATGTTGATTCAATAATTAAGAATGTAAATAAGTATGGTCCATATATAGTAATAGCACCTAATATATGTATACCACATGCACAAGAAGGCGAAGGTGTAAATGATACAGCTATTTGTTTTATGAAAACAGAAAAACCAGTTCACTTTAGTGATGATCCAGAACAAGATGCACAATTATTTTTTGTATTAGCATCAACAAATAATGAATTACATATGAATAATTTAGTTAATATGGTTGAATTAGTTGAAAATGAAGAAACCGTAAAAGAATTAATTAAAGCTAAAGGAAGAGAAGACTTAGAAGAAATTTTAAAGAAATTATAATTAAAATTACTAACAAAACCCTAAATTAATTCCATAACAACTTAAATAAATCTAAATATAATAATTTTTATTAAATTTTTAAGGGGGAATTTAAATGGATTTTTTACTATCAATATGGGAATTCTTTCAGATAAATATTTTAACTAATCCAGCATTTTTTATAGGATTTATAGTACTTATAGGTTACTTATTACTAAGAAGACCACTATATGAAGCTATTGCAGGATTTATAAAGGCAGTAGTTGGTTATTTGATACTTAATGTGGCAGCTGGAGGATTAGTTAATAATTTCCGTCCAATATTAGCTGGATTAAAAGATCGTTTTAATTTAACAGCAGCAGTTATAGATCCATACTTTGGACAGACCGCAGCACAATCAGCAGTAGAAAGTGTCGGTAGATCATTTTCACTTATGATGATAGTACTTTTAATAGCATTTATTTTTAATATAGTATTGGTTTTATTTAGAAAACAAACAAAGATAAGAACTGTATTTATTACAGGACACATAATGGTACAACAATCATCAACAGCTTTATGGATAGTACTATTTTGTTTCCCAGAAATAATTGATACACAGGCAGTAATTATGCTTGGTTTATTACTAGGAACATATTGGGCCGTATCATCAAACCTTACAGTTGAAGCAACTCAAGACCTAACAGAAGGTGGAGGATTTGCAATTGGGCATCAACAAATGTTTGGTATTTGGTTAACAGATAAGTTTGCAGGGAAGATTGGTAATAAAGAAAAATCAATAGAACATTTAAAATTACCTGGATTCTTATCAATATTTAACGATAATGTAGTAGCAACTGGTATATTAATGATGTTTTTCTTCGGAATAATCATGGGAATATTAGGACCTGATTTATTACATCAAATAGATAAAGGATTTAATGCAGATAGAAACTTTATATTTTATATAATGGAAAAATCATTAAACTTTGCAGTTTACTTAAGTATATTACAACTTGGAGTTAAGATGTTCGTTTCAGAACTTACTGAATCATTCCAAGGTATTTCAAATAAACTTTTACCAGGTTCAATGCCAGCAGTAGATTGTGCTGCAACTTATGGATTTGGACATGCTAATGCAGTAACAATTGGATTCTTATTTGGTGCATTAGGACAATTTATATCAATAATAGGATTAATAGTATTTAAGAGTCCAGTACTAATAATAACAGGTTTCGTACCAGTATTCTTTGATAATGCAACATTTGCAGTTTATGCAAATAAAAAAGGTGGGTTAAAAGCTGCAATGATAATTCCTTTCATATCTGGGGTAATTCAAGTGCTAGGAGGAGCATTTGCAGCATACTACTTTGGATTAGCACAATTTGGTGGATGGCATGGAAACTTTGACTTTGCAACAGTATGGCCATTAATCGGTGTATTAATGAATAATCTACATTATGTAGGATTTGGAATAGCACTAGTTGCACTATTAGTCATACCACAACTTCAGTATAGAAAAAATAAAAAGGGATACTTTAAAATAGCAGAAGATTATGATGAATATCTTAATGAAAAGGGATTGGAAGTTTAGTATAAAACAATTTTAAAATTTAGCTAAAGTTTAAATGTTTAGGAAAAAATACTCTAGTAAAGTTTTAAGATACTAATAATATAATTTTTAACTAATCAAGTCTTTAAAATTAAACAGATATTTAAACTAATGAGATATTTAAACTAAGAGGGTAAAGAAATAAAAAAATAATTTTTGAGGGAGATGTTAATTATGTTAAGAGTAATAGCAGCATGTGGAAGTGGAATGGGATCAAGCCAAATAATAAAAATGAAAATAAGTAAGGTATTTAAGAAGTTAGATATAGATGTAACAATTCAACATAATAGTGTTGGAGAGGCTAAAAGCCAAGCATCAAACTTTGATGTAGTATTTTGCTCAGAAGTATTAAAATCAAATTTTAAAAGAGCAGAAGATTCAGGAACTATAGTTATAGGGTTAAGAAATGTTTTATCAGAAAAGGAAATAGAAGAAAAAGTAATAGAAAATATTGTGAATAAGAAATAATTTAATAAGTGGAAAATAGTAAGAATTCTTAGTTTTAGATGAATAGTTAATTGCTTCTGAAACTAAGAAATTCTTATATAGGAGTATAAAAATAATATTTTAATGTAAAATTCAATTGCTTAAGTGGAGGGATAGATTATGAAATTTGAAAAGAAGTCTTTAACAGAATTACATAGATGTTATGCAACTGGAAGTACTATAGTAAATGGAGAAAGGCATATTTTATTAGCAACTGAAGGTGAAGGTGCTTGCTACAGTTATACAGGGGATGACTTTAAACAATCAACTGTTTGGGATGGACCAGGTGGAACAATGTCTATGATACCTATACCAGGAAAGAATGGAGATTTTTTAGCGGTACAAAATTTTTTCCCAACGTTTCAATCAGAAAAAGCTACAATAGTTTGGGCAAGACCAACAGAAAATGGTTCTTGGGATGTGAAGAAAATCTTAGACCTACCATATGTCCATAGATTTGATATATTAAGTGCTAATGGAGTTAATTATTTTTTAGGATCAGTTTTATGTAATTCAAAACAGTTTAAGGATGATTGGTCAGATCCAGGTAAGATTTATGTTGGAGTATTACCAGAGGATTTAAGTAAACCTATAGAACTTAAGGTTATAAAAGAAGGATTAACTAAAAATCATGGATATTGCAGAACTACTTGGGATGGAAAAATGGCAGGTATAGTTACTTCAGAAGAAGGAGCATTTGTAGTGACTCCACCACAAAGTGAAGGTGAAGAGTGGAATGTTGAACAAATAATGAATAGACCAATTAGTGATATTGCAGTAGTTGATATTGATGAAGATGGTGAAGATGAATTAATTACAATAGAAGATTTTCATGGCAGTAACTTTTTAATAAATAAGAAAATTGATGGTGAATATAAGGAAATTTACAAATATCCTAAAGAAATGGATTTTGGACATGTTGTTTGGGGTGGAAAATTAAGAGGAGTTCCAAGCATAATCGGAGGTTATAGAAGAGTTGAAAAAGAGTTATTTGTAATTCAATGTGAAGATAAAGAAAAGCTTACTTTTAAAACAGAAGTTATTGAAGCTGGAGTAGGTCCAAGTAATGTAGCAGTTGTACATGATAAAGATAGAGATATTATAATTTCAGCTAACAGAGAACTTGGAGAAGCAGCCCTATATTTTGTAACTGATTAATAAAATTAGTAAAATTGGTGATAGTCAAGCAGGCAAATTTGTTACTATCACCTCAGATTAAAACTCATAAGTTGACCATTTAAATTCACAATTAAATATATATAAAATAATGAGTGTGGAGGAGTATAAAACTTCATACTCCAGTTTTAATACCCTTTTTTTAGGGAATTTGAAACTTAAAATAGATAAAAATAGATTAGTAATTTATTTAATTGATTAAGTAGAAATGAATTATTTCATTTAGTGACTGTCATCACATATTGAAAATACGTTGTTAGGAGGATGAAATATGTTAGAAAATTTAAAAAAAGAAGTTTATGAAGCAAATATGCTTTTACCTAAATATAATTTAGTGACTTTTACATGGGGAAATGTTTCAGCAATAGATAGAGAAAAGGGTCTTATAGTAATCAAACCATCAGGTGTTGATTATGACAAAATGTCACCAGAGGATATGGTAGTTGTAGATTTAGATGGGAATGTTGTAGAAGGAAAGTATAAGCCGTCATCAGATACACAAACTCATATTAAGCTATATCACGACTTTTTAGAAATTGGAGGAATTGTTCATACTCATTCAAGATGGGCAACAATATTCGCACAAGCAGGAAGATGTATTAATCCATATGGAACAACTCAAGCTGATTATTTTTATGATGAAATTCCTTGTACTCGAGATATGACAGCAGAAGAAATAAAAGCAAATTATGAGTATAATACAGGTGGAGTAATTGTAGATACATTTAAACATATAAATCCTAATAATGTACCAGCTGTGTTAGTGAAAAACCATGGGCCTTTTACTTGGGGAAAAGATGCAATGGAAGCAGTTCATAATGCTGTAGTGTTAGAAGAAGTTGCTATGATGGCTTGGAATACTGAGGTTTTATCAAATAAAAATATTAATTCAATGCCAAAAGATCTTATGGATAAACACTTTATGAGAAAGCATGGACCTAATGCATATTATGGTCAATAAAAAATGAGTTTATTACAGCTTTAATATGTTTTTACTATATATTTAATGATTATTGTAGGTAATAAAAAAGTAATGGTTATTATAACTCAATAGAAAATAAATTTATAGTATTTTTAAATTTATAGCATGTAAGTAATAATAAAAGAAGGATGTCTATTAACAATTAAAAGACATTTAAGAAAGTTGAGAGGATTGTATGAAAGAATATACATTAGGATTATATGAAAAATCAATGCCTAACTATTTGACGTGGGAAGAAAAGTTAAATTGTGCTAAAGAATGTGGATTTGATACAATTGAAATAAGTATAGATGAAACAGAAGAAAAATTATCAAGATTAGATATGAGTATTGAAGAAAGAAAAAATCTTGTGAATTTAATGTTTAAAACAGGTATTGGAATTAGGACGATGTGTCTTAGTGGACATAGAAAATATCCATTAGGAAGTTTGAATGAAGAAACTAGAAATAGAGGCATTGAAATAATGAAAAAAGCAGTGAATTTAGCCTCTGATCTAGGAATAAGAGTAATTCAGCTTGCTGGATATGATGTTTATTATGAAGAAGGAAATGATGAGACAAGAAAATATTTTGAAGAAAATTTAAAGTTGTCTGTAGATATTGCTTCTAGCAAAGGAATAATACTTGCTTTTGAAACAATGGAGACAGAATTTATGAACACTGTTGAAAAGGCAATGGAATTTGTTGAAATGGTTAATTCACCTTATCTTCAAGTTTATCCTGATTGCGGAAATGTAAAAAATGCTACTTTAAATTATGGAACAACAGTTATAGATGATTTTAAAACTGGAAGAGGTCATATTGCAGCAGTACATTTAAAAGAAACTGTGCCAGGAAAATTTAGAGAGATTACTTTTGGTACAGGGCATGTTAATTTTGAAGAAGTAATAAATAAATCTTGGGAACTTGGAGTAAGAAAGTTTACAGCAGAATTTTGGTATGTTGGTAATGAGGACTGGAAACAAGTTATTAAAGATACTAAAAAATTTATGGATGAAAAATTTAATCGTGTATTAAAATAAAATTTAAGATAATATATTAAAATTAATTAAATATTTAATTAAAAACGTGGTATCAGCCACGTTTTTTGTTCTTAGTAAAGTTATTAAAAAAAGCTTAATCATAATTTAAATTATAAATTTAGGCAAAATTTAATAACTGCATTCTGAAGAATAAATAAATTTTAACTGCAAAAAATAAAGACATACTTCCAAGTAATGTTGTTAAATTGATAAAAATATCGTTAAATAAACAAAATAATATACTAATTTAATGATATTTTAATAAAAAATTACATGACAATTTAATAATATTGCTACAAAAACTGCATATTAATTTGAGAAAATATTCTAATAAGGGTATAATATATGCAGGAAATTTTTGAGGGAGGGATTGTTATTTTTAATTTACAGAAAAAAGTTATAGTACTAATTATGGCTACAACATTTATAAGTGGTATTTTTCCTAATGTAAATGCATATGCGGCTACAAGTGATCTTTCTAAGTCACAAAAAAATAGCTCATTAGAAAACAAATCATCAAAAGTTAAAGAACAAGAAAATAATGCTGAAGAGAATAAATCAGAAGAAAAGAATTCACAAAAAAATAATTTGAAAGAGGACAAGTTATCTGAAAGTAATTCAAAAGAACAGGATTTAAAAGAAGATGCTGATGAGGTTCTAGATCAAGAAGAAAAAGCTCCAGAACCAGGATGGCATGTTATTAATGGAAAAAGATTTTACTTTACCGAAGATGGAATGTTAGAAAAAAAGGGTTGGTTTGAAATAGAGGAATACATATATAAAGGAACGGAATCTAATCCTAAAGTATATGAACCAATTCTAAAGAAAAAAGAACAAACAAATTCTAAAGTTAATAAAGATAAAAAAGATAAAGATAAAACTGATTTAAAATCTGAAGATAAAATAGAAGATAAAGAATCTAAGAAGAATATAAAAGATTCAGAAAAAGTAGAAAAAGATAATAAAGAGAAGGAAGAAGATAACTCTCTTGAAAATAATGAAGAAAATGATGAGATTGATTCAAACAGTACAAGCTCTAAAGAAGATGAGTATGAAGTGGTAGATCCTAGTAAGGATTCTAATTACGTGCTTCATAAAAATACTTATTATTTTAATGATGATCATTCAGTTACTACTGGATGGAAAGATTTTAGTGGTAAATGGTACAATTTTAATGAATATGGTGCAATGAGAAGTAATTGGAACTATATAGATTATAAATGGTATTATTTAGATGAACATGGAGAGATGCAAAGAGGATGGCTGGAAGTAGGACCTAATAAATATTATTTATATAGCACAGGGGAAATGGCTAGTGGAAAGATGAATATAGATGATAAATGGTACTATTTTAATGGAAGTGGAATATTGCAAACAGGATTCTATACAAAAGATGGTAAGCAATGTTACTCTAATAAAAATGGTGAAATGTTATCTAATGAATGGATAGAGAATAACGATAAAAAATATTATGTTAAAGCAAACGGAGAATTAGCAATAGGTAATATAATTATAGATGGTGAGGGCGAAAGCTTTACTGATAGTGGTTTATATAAAGGTGGCGGAAAAATAGATGAGTATCTTTATGTAGAATATTTAGATGTCGGAAATGCAGATTGTATATTTATAAAACTTCCTAATGGAGAAACTGCATTAATTGATACTGGATTAAATACAAAAGATAGTGAGAATAAAATAATAGACTTTTTAGAAAATCAAAATATGAAAGAAGATAAGGATGATAAAAAAATAATAAATCATGTTATAATAACTCATCCTCATTCAGATCATATTGGAGGTTTATATAAAATTCTTAAGAATTTTAATGTAGAAAAAATATATATGCCAGAAAGAAGTTATTTAGAAGATTGTTTAGATTTAGAGGAATCTGGATCAGAATCTGGTGATATCAAGATTATGAAAGAAGACTATAGAGTATTTAAAAAGACTATGGATTTAATAGAAGATCTTGATATAGAAGTTATAAATGCAGTTAAGGGACAAGATATTGATGAAGATGGTATCTTAAAATTTGTTAATAGAGATGTTTACTATGCAAAACCTCTTGATGAAAGAGTCTCAGCTAATTATTGGGAAATAAATAATCAATCAGCTGTAGTATATTTAAATTATAATGATTTAGGTGCATTATTTACTGGTGATATAGAATGGTTAGCAGAAAAGGATATTATTGAATCAGATCTTTTAGCACATTCAAAAGTAGACGTATTAAAAGTTCCACATCATGGAATAAATACATCTTCAAGCTATGCTTTTGTAAATTATGTTGGAGCAGATATTGGTATAATTCCTAGAGAAACTAATCAAATAATGAAAAATGGTGCTTATACTAATTTAATAACAGGTAGAGTAACTTTATTTGAAACAGGACTTAAAGATGGAGTTTCATTATATGCAACAAAAGATGGATGGAATGTTCAATATTAAAATTATGTTTATTACAAAGTTGATATATGTATAAGCAAGTGGACTTAGTAATTGAATTTAGGAATGATAAAATAAGCATAGTCTAATAAAAAACAGAGTACTTAATGATGTGTGTCATTAAGTACTCTGTTTTCTTTTCTCGGGAGTTTTAAATTATTTGTTACAATGTTTAAAATAATTTTGTTCTGGATTAGTGCTGTTTAAATCAAAAGCTTCACTAGACTCCATATCTTGAGTATAGTCAAACTCCATGGAAGCTATATTGTTTACCGCAATATCATCCACAGCTGGATTAGGTAGATTAACGGCAACTGATCCATCCTCTGAGACACTTTCTATTTCGTCTTGTGTTGGATGATAGTCTGTTCTTACCTTAGGTAGATAAGGTGACTTCTCATTATTCATAGAATATCACTTCCTTAATATTTTAAAAAAAGTAATATATTAAAAAATATATTAAAGAAATTAAAATAAGTTAAAAATAATGTTTATTTGGAGGCATTAATATTTACAGTAATATTATTTGAATAAACTCAAATTTAATACTAGGTTAAATCTGTAAAAATTAAAAAAATATATATTTTAAACATGTATTTTCATTTATAAAGCTCGTAGAGTGAGAAATTTACTTTGAGAATTCTAAAAGGCAAATACAATGCCACTGCGTCATTATGCTAAAACATCAATATTTAATTTTAAAATATTAGGAAGATATTGATATATGCATAAGCAAAATGGACTTAGTAATAAAAATGAGTATGAGATGTTAATATTTCTTGAGTTTTTTCTTAAGAAAACCTTAATAGAAGAAAAAATACCAAAATAGGTCCCAAAATATAAAATCAAATTTGTAATGTATAGTGTAAATAAAAACAATTTATTTATTTTTCTTATCTTAAATCTTATCTTAAAGTCATTAAAATTATAATCCTTTTAGGGTTATAGACTAAGTAATAAATCTAATTAGATTATTAAGAGATTAGTAATTCTATTTAGAATTGTCGACAAACAATCAAAAAAAGTTTTAGGTACCAAAAAGAAAGATTTGCTTATAATAGTTAACATGATGGTAAATTAAGCTATATCCTACAATAATTAAAGAAAAAGCCATTGTAATTAAACTTTATAAAATAGCTGGATTTTAAAAATGTTTAGATATTATAGCGTAAAGCTAGTAGATAGGACTCTAAAAGTAAATAAGAGATTACCACTACGCTTATTATGCGAAAATATCAACATTTAATTAAAATAGAGCTAAAAAAAGTACTATAAAAGCAAATAAAAATAACGGAATATAAGAATTAAGCTTTAATATAAAAAATAAAAATTTAAGGCTTTAAGGTAATACCCAAAGATAAAGAATAATAGTGATTTTAATAATTTAGATACTATATATGAACTTAATAATAAGTTAAATAGTGCATTTGGAAATGTTAAATTAAAATTATTTACAAAAACAATTGAATAAGTGCAGATAAGATAAAAACAGAATATTAATTAAAAAGATAAATAAGAAAAATACAAATAAATTATATTTTAAAACAAAATATTTTAGTATAAATCTCATGGACTGAGAAATTTACTTTAACAACCCTGAAAATAAAGCTTTGTCTAATTAATGCATGCTCCCAATGAAATATTGTGACAAGCAATTAATCCAACAAATCTTTATTAAGAGTTCTAAAAAACAAATTTTAATGCCAATTCGCCATTATACTAAAATATTAGTAATTAAAAGTATGATTGACATAAAAGAATTTTAATAAGAAGAATTTTGATAAGAAGAAAAATTAGTAAAAAGAATTTGATAAGAAGAAGATATATATAAGAAAATTAATAAAAAAGATTAATAAAAAGATAAATTTAAATGTAAATCGTACAGGATGATGTTTAAATTTTAATCTTTAAACACGCATATCGAAAGGGGAAGGAATATATATGATAAAAAGAGCGAATAAGATAACATCATTATTACTAACAGCAGCGGCGGTGACTTCATTAGTTCCAGCAACAGGTGTACATGCTGCAGATTATAAAAGAATAGAATCAAAGGACGGTACAGTTTATAGTGCTCAAGCATATAAAGATGGAAACTTTGTTATAGATGGTGATGTAAAAAATGGAGATACTGAAGCAATCTATTTCTTAAAAAATGGAAAGTATACAGAATTAGATGAGGTAGATACTGGTTCTGAGTTTAATGGAATATTCAATGAGAAATATCTTGATTTAGATAATGGAGATTATTTCATTGATTTAACTAATGGTAAAGTTTATGATGATGATTTAAGAGATGATGGGGAAGATGATGCAGCAAGTGCATTAAGAAAAAAAATAAAGAATAAAGCAGATGATAGATATTCAGATCATGAAGGTTTAAAGAATGATTTAAAAGAAATTAAAGGTTCAAGATATGGAGAAGCATGGTTTGAAACTAAATATACTGCAGATGATAAAAAGACTAATGGTGGAGATGGAAACACTGCATCTGATTTAACAGTTTATACAGATATAAAAGGAAATTATATTGATGCTGACTATAATTTAGGAAAAGTTAGAGTAACAGCTAATGGTAAGAGTGTTAGTATAGATAATACTGATAAAGACTTTGAGGTTGCAGGTATAAAAAAAGCATTAAATGCAAAAGTTTCAAATCAAGATGTTATAGCTCAAGATTCTAACAATATATATAGAAGAGCAACAGTAACAATAGATATTAACTCTTCACTTGTTACAGAAGGACAATTATCAATAAGTGATATACAATCAGCAGTAAATAATGTAGATGGCGTTAATATAGATGGTAGTGTTAAAAAAGCTATAAAAGATGAAGTTGATAAACAAGCTGGTCTAGAAGGAGCAACTATTGAGAGTGTGAAAACAACTGGAGCAGCAGTTGATATAGTTAAAGGTGAAGCTGATAAATTAACAGCAGATTCAATAATGACTCTTCAAGGCATGAAAGATGCTAAAACAACTTCTTCAACAGGAGTAATAAAAGCAGTTCAAGATACAATAATAAATGCAGCACAAAAGGCATATGATGCAATAACTGGAGACGAAGCAGCTAAAAATAAGAAGGCTATTGAAGTAGCAAAGTCAATGAAAGAAAAAGTAATAGCTGATGCAACTCAAATGCAAAATGCAGTAAATGGAGCTAAAGCTAATAGCACTTCTGATGTTAATATAGAAGAAATTAATGGTATAAAAATAAGTGAGCATGGTGATGTGTTTAAAAAAGCATCTAATGGATCTGTAAGCTTTGAAACAATACAAAAAATATCAAAATCACAAGCTTCTAAAGATATAGATGGAGCTAAATATTCAAAGAATGTAACTACTTACGTTATATCTGATAAAGATGGTGATAAAGAAGATTTATTAGGTGGAGAATTCACAGCAGTAGGCGGAAAGCTTGTTGAATATAAGATAGATGGAGATAATATAAATGCTCAAACTATCGAATTAAAATCAAAAGCTGGACATTACTATACTGATATGTCTAAAGAAGAAGATCAAGATTTAGATAATTCAGAAGCATATGATATAGATGTAGATGGTAACATATGGGCTTTAAATGGAGGATTTATTTATAAATTTGATAATGATGAAGATTGGGACAAGGTCTACAAGGTAGATGGTTCTATGGAAAAATTATCAGTTTATGATAAAGATAATATGGTTACTTGGAACGAAGATGATGAAGTATATTCAATCATATCAGATAAAGATTCATCAGGAAATGATGGCGATGATAATAATGAGGTTAAAAAAGGTTGGGATAAAGATGACTATGGAAACTGGATATTCTTTGATAATGAAGGAAATCAAGTTAAACATGAATGGGTTAATGTAAATGGAACTTATTATTATCTTGATGAATATGGAATAATGCAAGCAAACAAATGGGTAAATCCTTTCGGAAATTGGTACTATTTAAATGCAGATGGATCAATGGCTCATTCAGGATGGTTAAATGATAGAGGAACTTGGTACTATCTAAATGATAGCGGAAACATGTTAACTGGATGGCAATATATAAATGGATCTTGGTATTTCATGGAACCATCAGGAGCTATGAAGACTGGTTGGATAAATGATAGAGGAACTTGGTACTATTTAAACAGTAATGGTTCAATGAAAACTGGATGGCTAAATGATAATGGAACATGGTACTATTTAGATGGTTCAGGTAGAATGCTTTCTAATACAAGTGTAAATGGATATACATTAGGAGCAAATGGAGCTTGGATAAGATAAATATAATATAAAATCCATGATATTTATACTATGAATAAATAAATTGGATTTAGTAATTTAACTTAATATAATAGTAATAAGTATAGCTCTATTTCATATTCTCCTAGTTTAAATTAATATAAATAGTAAAATATTATAATGCTAATTTAAGTTAAATTACAATATTATTTCATATAAAAATATAATAAAGACTATATGATTTATTAGAAATAAGATTAAAATCTACGCTTTAGAATAATGTTGATATTGTGTTAAATTACAACTTTCCCTCGTAATTAAATATCAATATAAATTAATATAATAAATATACAGGCTATCTCAAATTAGATATTAATGTCTATGAGATAGCCTTTAATTATACTAAATATAAGTTTATATACAAAAATTGAATAAAATTAAATAAGTTCTAAATACTTGGTGTTTTATAATAAATATACCAAGTATTTTTATTACATTTTATAAAGAATTTTTTAATATATATAAATTTTACAAGAAAAAAGTATAAAAAAATTAAAAAAAACTTAGAAATATTACAAAAAAGTATAAAGTACTACAAAAAAAGTACCGAAATATAAAAAAGTGGTGGTATTGTATTACGAAAAGAAAAAAGTGAATAATATTCCACAAAAACTCAAGAAAAGATTTTAAAATAACTGAAGAAGAAATTTTAAAATACTAAAGACAAAGAAATTTAAGTGGAAAACTAGGAGGAAAAAATATGTTTAATAGAGCAAACAAAGCAACAGCTTTATTAGTAGCTGCGGCTGCTGTAATATCATTAGTTCCAGCTACTGGAGTTAGTGCTGCTGATTATAAGAGAATAGAATCTAAAGATGGTACTGTATATAATGCGGTAGCTTACAAGAACGGATCTTTCGTTATCGATGGTAATGTTAAAGATGAAGATACAGAAGCTGTATACTTCTTAAATGAAGGAAAATACTCTGAATTAGAAGATATCGATACTGGAGCAGATTTCGATGGAACATACGGAGAAAAATATCTTTCTGTTGATGGTGGAGATTACTACGTTGATTTAACAAACGGTAAAGTAACAGATAATGATGTAAAAGAAGATACAAGAGATGAAGTTGCTACAACTTTAAGAAAGAAAATCAGAAACAATGCTGATGACAGATATAAAGATCATGATTCATTAAAAGAATCTTCATTAAAAGAAATGGCTGGAAACAAATTCGGTGAAACTTGGTATGCAACTACTTATACAGCTGAAGAAAACACAAATGGTGGACAAGAAACATTAAATGTTTATACAGATGCTAAAGGTAACTACATAGATGCAGACTATAACTTAGGAAAAATCAAAGTAAAAGTTTCAAACGGAGAAACTACTAGCTCAGCTGTAACAGTTGACAATACTGATGATCAATTTGATGGATTAGTTAAAAATGATTTATCAGCTAATGTTTCAAATGCAAAAGTAATAGGACAAGATTCTAACAACATATATAGAACAGCAACTATAACAGTTAATGCTGGAACTAACACTGTTGTTGAAATCAACGGAAAAGAAGTAAATACAGATGCATTTACAGTAAATGCTGATAATACTGTATCATTCGAAGTTATCCAAAAGATATCTAAAGCTCAAGCTTCAGGAGATATCGATGGAGCTAAATATGCTAAAACTGTAACTAACTACGTTATAGCTGATGAAGATGCTAAAGCTGAAACTTTACTTGCTGATGCTGAATATAGCATAGTTGGTGGAAAAATTATAGCTCATACATTTGCTTCAGAAAAAGTAAATGCTCAAACTATCGAATTCAAAACAAGCAGAGGATTCAATTACATTGATACTAAAGAAGCTGATGAAGAAGAAGCTGTAGCTGTTGAAATTGATGCTGATGGAAACCTTTGGAGATTAGATTCAGGATTTGTTTACAAATTCGATAACAAAGATGATTGGGATAAAGTTTACAAAGTAGACGGATCAATGGATAAAATGTCAGTTTACAACAAAGACAACATGGTTGTTTGGAATGAAAGTGACGAAGTTTACTCAGTAATCGGATCTAAAGAAGAAGAAGAAGAAAAGCCAGAAGTAACAACTGGATGGGCTCAAGCTGAAGATGGAACTTGGAGTTACATTAAAGAAGATGGAACTAAAGCTACTGGATGGTTAAACTTAAACGGTACTTGGTACTTCTTAGATGCAGCTGGAATCATGCAAACTGGTTGGATAAACGATAACGGAACTTGGTACTTAACTAATGGTTCAGGTGCTATGCAAACTGGATGGCAAAACGTTAATGGTACTTGGTACTTTATGCAAGGATCAGGAGCAATGAAAACTGGTTGGATAAACGATAACGGAACTTGGTACTACACTAACGCTTCAGGTGCTATGCAAACTGGATGGTTAAATGACAATGGTACTTGGTACTACTTAGATGGTTCAGGAAAAATGCTTTCAAACACAACTGTTAATGGTTATGTTTTAGGAGCTAACGGAGCTTGGATCAGATAATTTAAATTAAGCTTTTTATCATATTTAGATTATATATATTAGGTACTCCCCATGTGGGAGTACCTTTTTTGAATAAATAATTTATATGTGTATAAACAAAATGGACTGAGTAATTGAACTTAGGAATACTAGAATGATAAATAATATTAAACAAAAAGGATGGCTTTGAATTTGGTGAATTATATTATTTTAAATAGAAGTGAAAAAATTGATAGAGCATTAAATAGAGTATATGAAGTTTATGATAATAATCCTAGTAATTTAAATGATTATACCAGGCAAGATTCCATAATTTTAAATATACAAAGAGCTTGTGAAGCTACAATTGATTTAGCAATGCATATTGTAGCGGGTAAAGTAATGTTTAAAAGTGAAGAGTAAAAATCCAGAGAATCAAATGATAACTCTGGATTTTTTATTTTAAGTATATTTCAAAATTATATAAATTTATTTAGTTTCTTTTTTATTTAAGTAATTTAATGCAACTCCAACGCCAAGAATTATCCAAAATACAGGTGCTACACTTACTACTGAATCATTAAATATCCCTGCAAAAAGATATCCTACAATTCCAAGACAAGTTACTCCACCAAGTATTTGGGCTTCGTTATATTCTTTTTTTAATGCATACAATTTAATGCTGTCTACAATGTAGATTAACATTATACCTAAGAAAGCAATTAAAGCAATTAAACCTTCATTTAAAGATATTTGCATATAAAGATTATGAGGTTTATCAACAATCATATTAGGAGTACCATAAGCATAGTATTTACCCATTAAATCATTTTGTGGAAATACATAAGCAAATGTATCTGGACCATTACCTAATAATAAAGTTTCTTTCATTAGAGGTATTGATCTTGACCAGATATATCCTCTTGCAGAACCAATCTTTTCTTTTCCTTTGAATCCAAAAGTATCAGGATATTCTACATCAATAAATTTCATTCCATTTGAATCTCTTAAATGAATACTGTTGTCTTCCTTTAATTTAAACATAAATGTTGGATTATCATTAACCTGTAGCATAAACAAATCTGCTTTATTAGAAGTTTTGCTTGATTTACCAAATCTAAACGACATATTATTGAAGTTTTCATTATTAGTTCTATAAATTCCATCTACCATGTCATATTGAACAGTTTCATTATTGGAATTTTTAAATACATAAATCCCATCTTCAAAATATATTTTTAAAACATCATTTGGGACAGTTATCTCTACACTTTTATCAACATGTTTTATATCACTTATAGGGGTATTTGTCCTATAATCTACATTACGTGTGTTATCAAAAACACTAAATATATCAGAAACTAAAGATGGTACTCTTTCAAAAAGTTGCCCCTTAGTAGCAACATTACCCCCAATAGCTAAAATTGCAATACAAGCTAAAGTTATTACAAGAGGCTTCCAGCTTTTAAATATTACTTTTCCAAATATGATAAGCCCCAAAATTATAGCTACAAACAAACCAATTATACCAGCACGAGATGTACTACCAAATAATAACCATACAGAAAGTAGTGAAAATATTCCTAAGACTATTTTATTAAGAATTTTCTTTTCAAATATAGTTAAAGAAAATAATATTGGTAATACAAGGCCTACAAAGCTACCTACATAGTTATAATGATATAAAGTACCATAAAGTTTCCCTTTTTCATATAGTAGATTAAGACTTCCGGGTTTTACATCATATTTACTAGGGACAGTTAATGCAACACCTAATTTACTATTAATTAAATCATTTCCTATGTATTGAAAAATTCCTAAAAAAGAATTAACTAAAATTATAATAAATATAGGTATTAGCATGTATTTATAACAATGTGTACTTTTAAATGCATATATAGAATACACAAAAATAATCATGTAACATGCAATAGTAATAAATCCTTCAGCTCTATCATAAAATCCAAAGAAAGATACATCTTTATATGGTGAAAGTATAGCTGAAAGGAAAGTACAAATTAAAAATATACCAGTACAAATTAAAATTGCAGTGGTAGTTTTATCTCTTTTTTCAAATAACTTTTTAAATGAAAATAAAGCAAATATAAAAAGTATTACAGAAAAAATAGCTAACCATAGAGCTTTATTTTGTGAAAAGAAATCAGCCTGCTTTTCTACTGCGTATAAATTTATACCTGCATCATCAAGTTCAACCATTTTAAGTCTTACAATAAGAGGAATTATGGTTAATATAAATGTAATAGGTAAGAAAAATCCAATGGACTTTTTCTTTAAATTGTCTTCGATTCTTTCAAGAAGATACATATTTAACACTCCTAAAATATTATTTTTTCTATTCAGTAATATTTATTAAGGTTGATATCTGACAATAGAATATAATTTTTTCTAATGGATATATCAACATACATTTAAAATATATCTTAATTACGAATAGTATTATTTTTATTACGTAAACTATTGATATATGTATAAGTAAAATGAACTGAGTAATTAGAATTGGGAATACTAAAATGATTATAGTCCCATTTTAGCTTGTTCTCAATGTAAAATTGAGACAAGCAGTAAATGTGATTATCAAAATGAAACTCGACTTCGCTGAGTAAGTTCGAAAAGCTAAATATGAAATGCACTGTGTGAAAGTTCGTGTAGCCAAATGTAAAATTTGGACACTTACTTTTAGACTCTCACTTAACTATTCTCAAACTCTAATTACAATGTCACTTTACCTATTACATATATCAATATAGATTTACAATATAAATTAATTTAAATATTCTTTGTTAGATTAAGTTATATTATATCATTGTAAAGATATGTGGTGCAAGGAATGAGAAAATATGTAGTAAGATAATAAAGCAAGCATGTCCTCCATAATTAAGTTAATTGTGTAGAACATGCTTATTTTTTATATATTTATATTATTGTTATTTATGTTATTATACTCAGTACAAATTATATCAATTGTATTATCTAAAACATTTTTCAGGGAATATTCTTTTGAAATTTCAGAACTAGAAATTCTCATTTTACATTGTAATTCTTTATTATAATATATTTTTTTTATATAATTACAAAATTGATCTATATTATTATATTCAAATAAATATCCATTTTTATTTTGTTTAACTAAATCACTATGACCTTTGATGTTTGAGGCGATTACAGGTAACCCAGTAGACATTGCCTCAACTATATTAAAAGGAAGTCCTTCTATTCTACTTGAAGAAACACATATATCAGATAATTGGTAGTACATGCAGGTATTTTTTATATACCCAGTAAATATTATATTATCATTAATTCCTATACCTTTTGAATAGTTTTTAATTTCATAAAACATTTTTCCATTACCAAGTAGTAATAATTTAATATCAGAAAACCCTTCATCAATTAATTTTTTTAATGAATTAATTAAAAAAATCTGATTTTTACGTTTTGAAAATTCAGCAACATATATTATAATAAAATCCTTATTTGAAAAGTTATTTTCTTTTCTAAGGAGCATTTTTTCTTCATTAGATATTGATGGAAAGTTAGATACATTAACTCCCAGTCCATTTATTAAATATATGTTATCTTTGAAAAGCTTATATCTTTTTGCAATATTATAATCTGATGAATTCATTACTATAATAATATTAGTAACACATTTAGTAAATTTTTCAGCTAAAAGCATAATTGCTTTTTTTATAAAAGGAGTATTGTCATCAAATAAATAACCATGAACAGTATTTATTATTAATTTAGGTTTATTTAATAACATGATTATAGAAAGTCTTGTGAAAAATGCAGCTAATGTAGTATGTAGGCTTACTATATCATAATTTTCAGATTTAATAATTTTTGCAATCTTAATAGAGTTTGAAAAATTACTAATTGAAAACATACTTTTTTTAAATGAAATAGGTATAACTTTATCAGTATATGGAATATCTGATTTGTTATTTGGCTTTCCTATAACATGTACAATATATCCTTTTTTCTTAAATTGTTCTAAATAGGGAATATGGAAATTTTCTATATGTGATAAAGTTGATGCTACAAAAAGTATTTTCTTCATGATTGTACTCCATTATCTTTAATTTTAGTGCATTCAACACCTTCAATATTTTCTATTATTGACTTGTTCTTTATTACAATCTTCTCATTGTTTTTAAAGCCTTTAAAAGCGGTATTAAGTAGTATTGATATATCTAATAATATGTCCCAATTTTCAATATAGTGTATGTCATACTCAATTCTCTTTTTGATTGAAGTATCTCCTCTAAACCCATTTATTTGAGCTAGTCCAGTTATTCCTGGTTTCACTTGATGTTTTACCATATAAAGGGGTATTTCATTTTTAAATTCATCAACAAAATGAGGAATCTCTGGCCTTGGACCTACTAAACTCATATCACCATTTAGTACATTAAAAAACTGTGGTAATTCATCAATAGAAAATTTACGTATAAAAGCTCCGAACTTAGTTTTTCTAGGATCATTATTTGTACTCCAACCTGTAGTTTCTTCATTATTAACTTTCATCGAGCGAAACTTATACATTGTAAAACTTTTTTTATTTAAACCAACACGATTTTGTTTAAATATAATTGGCCCTTTAGATGTACATTTTATTAATAATGCAGTAAATATCATTAGAGGGCTTGTCAATATAATCAAAACAAGAGAACCTATAATATCTAAAGTTCTTTTCATAAATGCATTACCAAAGTTATCAAGAGGTATTCTTCTTACATTAATAAGAGGTATACTACCTAATTGATCTATATAAGGTTTACTAGGTATATACTTATAACAAAATGGTATAATAGAAATCTTTGTCCCACTTTTCTCACAAGCATTAACAGCACTCTCTAAATATTTTGCATCCTCAATATCAAGAGCACATATTACTTCATCTGCATTAAATGTATTTAAAATTTTATATAAATCATTAAAATTTCCAAGTTTTTTTCCTTCAAAATTTGAAGAATTAGCAACATATCCACTATAGCTATATCCAAAACTCTTATTTTCTTTAATAACTTTTAAATATTCCTTAGCAGTCTCTCCAGCACCAATAATTATTACATGTTTTAAATTCATTCCATTAGAACGCATTTTAGATAATGTTCTTCGTAGAAAAAATCTTTTTGATGTTATTAAAGTTATATTAACAAAATAAAAAATAACTATTACCCACCTAGAAAGATTAACTAACTTAAAAACAAATAATAAAGACAATGAAATAGCTGTTAGTAGTGTATTTGCTTTAATTATTTGACTAAATTCTTTTTTAAAAGCAGTAGTTCTAAATGAATGATAAAGATTTAAGAAATTATACATTATTAAATTTATCGGAACAATAAGAAGTGTAAATTGTATATATTTAATCAATTTAATATAATCAGTATCCGGTGAAAATATATAAAAACGGATAAAATACGCTAAAATCATTGATATAAATAAAATTAAAATATCTGAAATCGCATTAATTTTATTCAATAAATTTTGATTTTCTTTTATCATTAACATCTTCCTTTACATAAGATTATAAATACATTAAAAATAACAGATAAGTATGTTTATTTATTTTACATTTTTAGGCTGTTAGATAGTGTATATAATTTAATAATAGCATTATGTATATAAATTTACAATGTAGATGTAATCTAGTGTAGGTAGAAAACAACAAGCGTAAATAAATGTAAACTACATTTATTTATTTGGCTCTTTATGTTAAAATAATAAGAAGAATGTTTAAAATTAAAAAATAAAAAAGAAATGAGGATTTTTATGAAGGGTATAATACTTGCAGGTGGAAGTGGGACAAGGCTTTATCCACTAACAATGGTTACATCAAAACAACTTTTACCAGTATATGACAAACCAATGATTTATTATCCGCTATCAACTTTAATGCTAGCAGGAATTAAAGATATATTAATAATTTCAACTCCTAAGGATTTACCTAATTTTGAAAAATTATTAGGGGATGGATTAAGATATGGAATAAATTTATCTTATAAAGTTCAGCCATCTCCAGATGGTTTAGCTCAAGCTTTTACATTAGGAGGAGAGTTTATAGGAAATGACAGTTGTGCAATGATACTTGGAGATAATATATTCCATGGAAATGGTTTAACAGCACATTTAAAAAGAGCAGTTGAAAATGAAGGACGTGCAACAGTATTTGGATATTATGTAGATGATCCAGAACGTTTTGGAGTAGTAGAATTTGATGATAAAGGAAAAGCAATATCATTAGAAGAAAAGCCAGAAGTTCCAAAATCTAATTATGCTGTTACAGGACTTTATTTTTATGATAATAAAGTATGTGAATATGCTAAGAACTTAAAGCCATCAGCTAGAGGTGAATTAGAAATTACAGATTTAAATAGAATATATCTTGAACAAGGTAAACTTGATGTAATAACACTTGGAAGAGGTTATGGATGGCTTGATACAGGAACAGTTGATAGTTTAACTGAAGCAACTGAATATGTAAAAGTTATTGAAACTAGACAAGGTCTTAAAATTGCATGTTTGGAAGAAATATCATATAAGAATGGATGGATAGACAAAGAAACTTTACTTGAAAGTGCTAAACAATATGGTAAAAGTCCATATGGGAAACACTTATATAATGTAGCAAATAATAAAGTTATTTATTAAATGACAATAATCAATTGTCTATTGCAAGAGAGGTGCGTATAACAATGAATTTAATTAAAACTAAATTAGATGGTGTTTACATAGTAGAACCACAAGTTTTTGGAGATGAAAGAGGCTGGTTTATGGAAACTTACTCAAAAATCAAAACGCCAGAAATAGCTTGTGATTTTATACAAGATAATCAATCATATTCAAAAGAAAAGGGAATTCTTAGAGGAATTCATTTTCAAAATGGTGAACATGCACAAACAAAACTAGTAAGATGTGTAAGGGGAGCTGTATTAGATGTAGCTGTGGATCTAAGAAAAAATTCTCCGACATATAAACAATGGGTAGCTGTAGAGCTTTCAGCAGAAAATAAAAAACAATTATTTATACCAAGAGGATTTGGACA
Source organism: Clostridium cagae (assembly GCF_900290265.1). Lineage (NCBI taxonomy): Bacteria > Bacillati > Bacillota > Clostridia > Eubacteriales > Clostridiaceae > Clostridium > Clostridium caccae. The sequence continues at coordinate 2,905,139 of NZ_OKRA01000001.1, read as the reverse complement.
TGGATTTGTAACTTTAACAAATGATGTTGAATTTGTATATAAAACTGATAATTATTATAACCATGAAAGTGATAGAAGCATTAGATTTAATGATCCAGAAATAGGAGTTGAATGGGGAATAAAAAATCCTATTCTTTCAGAAAAAGATAAAAAAGCACCACTTTTAAAGGATAGTGATTGTACTTTTTAATGATAGTCTAAATTTTTAATTAGTATATTTAATATTAAGTACAGATAGGAAATTTATAAATTTATTATAGAGTTTTAGATAAATGGTTAGAGGAGATAAATATATGAAAATAGTAGTAACTGGTGGAGCAGGATTTATTGGTGGAAATTTTGTTCACTATATGCTTAATAAATATGAAGATTATAAAATAATTTGCGTTGATACTTTAACTTATGCTGGAAACATGGAAACATTAGAAAGTGTTAAAGATAGTAAAAACTTTAGTTTTCATAAAATAGATATAGCAGATAGAAAAGCTGTATATGATATGTTTGAAAAAGAAAATCCTGATATAGTAGTTAATTTTGCAGCAGAGAGTCATGTGGATAGATCAATAGAAAATCCAGAAATATTTTTAAAAACTAATATTATGGGAACGGCAGTACTTATGGATGCTTGTATAAAATACGGAATAAAAAGATATCATCAAGTATCAACAGATGAAGTATATGGGGATTTACCAATTGACAGACCAGATTTATTTTTTACAGAAGAAACTCCAATACATACATCAAGCCCATATTCTTCAAGTAAAGCATCAGCAGATCTTTTAGTTGGAGCATATAACAGAACTTATGGATTACAAACTACAATTTCAAGATGTTCAAATAACTATGGACCATACCATTTCCCGGAAAAGTTGATTCCATTAATGATAGCAAATGCATTAAATGATAAAGAATTACCTGTATACGGAAGTGGAGAAAATATCAGAGATTGGCTTTATGTTGAAGATCACTGTAGAGCTATTGATCTTATTATTCATAATGGAACAATAGGAGAAGTTTATAATATTGGTGGACATAATGAAAGAAGTAATTTAGATGTAGTTAAAACAATTATTCATGAATTAAGAAAGTCTGAAGATTTAATTAAATTTGTAGGTGATAGAAAAGGTCATGATATGAGATATGCAATAGATCCTAGCAAGATTCATAGTGAACTTGGATGGCTTCCAACCACAAGTTTTGATGACGGAATTAAAAAGACTATAAAATGGTACTTAGATAATAGAATTTGGTGGGAGAATATAATTAGTGGTGAATATTCAAACTACTATGAGAATATGTATGCAAACAGATAAGTGCTTAGTATCTATATTATTAGCTGTCTATAAGCCAAATGAAAACTGGCTTATAGAACAGCTCATTTCATTAAATAGTCAAACTTATGGTAATTTAGAACTACTTATTTATGATGATTGCCCAGAATTTCCGGTTGATGAAAATTTATTTAAAAAGTATGTTACAAACTTTTCGTATACTTTAATCCGGGGTGAAAAAAATCAAGGGTCTAATAAGGCTTTTGAAGAACTTGCAAAGCTAGGAAATGGAGAGTTTTTTGCTTACTGTGATCAAGATGATATTTGGGAAGTTAATAAGATATCTTTAATGGTTAAAAATTTATTAAATAAAGATGTAACTCTTGTGTGCAGTGATCTCTGTATAATTGATGAAAATAGTATAAAAACTCATAAAAGTATAACAGATATAAGAAAAAGAATTGTATATAAAAGTGGTTATAATTTAGCTAAAGATTTACTAATGGTTAATTTTGTAACTGGATGTGCAATGATGGTTAAAAAAGATATTGCTAAAAAGGCTATACCTTTTGAGAATATGTTAGTTCATGATCAATGGATTGCTATAATAGCAGCTATTGAAGGCAAGATAGAGTTTATAAATAAACCATTAGTTAGATATAGACAGCATAGTTTTAATCAAACAGGGATATTAACAGGAATTTATGATAAGCAAACATATTATAAAATGAGAATAGATACTTTTTTGAAACGTTATAAGTCATTACAAAAAAGATTGATATATAATGAAGAATTATCAGAACATATAAGCTATTGTTTGAAATGGATTGAAGCTAGAAAAAGATATTCAGCTAAACCATCATTTAATGATTTAAAAATAATGATTAGATATAGATATTTTCATAAAATATCTATAATGATAGAAATACCTTTACCTATAATACCTAATAGTATATTTAAATATATTATTAGGTTAACTAAAAATGGAATATTATAAAAGGAGAAAATTATGATTTTAGTTACTGGTGCTAATGGACAGTTGGGATCTGACATACTATTAGAATTAAATAATAGAGGCGTAAAAAATAAAGGGATTGATATTAAAGATCTTGATTTAACTTGTGAAAGTAAAGTTTTTGAATATATAGAAAAGTTAAGGCCAAAGTGTATTATACATTGTGCAGCGTATACAGCCGTAGATAAAGCAGAAGAACTAAAAGAATATGAAAAGTGTTTTAATATTAATGTTAAAGCAACAGAGTATATTGCTAAAGCGTGTAATTATATTAGCTCACAAATGGTATATATTTCTACTGATTATGTTTTTGATGGTAAAAAAGATGGAGAATATGAAATAAATGATTTACCTAATCCACTATCTAATTACGGAAAATCAAAATTAGCAGGTGAAAGTGCAGTTAAAAATAATTTAGCTAAATATTTTATAATACGTACTTCTTGGCTGTTTGGAAATAAAAATACTAATTTTATAAATACGATTATTTCATTAGCAAAAAAAAATGAAGAAGTTAATATAGTTAATGATCAAATTGGAAGTCCGACATATAGTAAAGATTTAGCGAATCTAGTGATTGACATTATTAATAGTGATAAGTATGGTGTTTATCATATTACAAATGAAGGAGTTTGTTCATGGGCTGAATTAGCTAGATTAGTTCTTAAAATAAAAAATATAAAATGTAAAGTCAATTTTATATCATCAGATCAGTTTAACTCTAAAGCAAAGAGGCCATTAAACTCAAAGTTATCAAAAAATAGTTTAAAAGAAAATGGATTTGATTTACTTCCAAGTTGGGAAGATGCAGTTAAAAGATATTTAGGACATAAATAACAATATTAAAGGAGGCTGTAAGTGTGAATTTAATAAGAAAATTAATCTCACTTAAAAGATTTAGGTTTTTATTATCTCAACTTGTAAAAAGGGATTTTAAGATAAAGTATAGAGGGAGTGCATTAGGCGTGTTATGGAGTGTGTTAAATCCACTTCTTAATATGATAGTATTAAGTATAGTATTTAGCCAAGTATTTAGAGCAGTTGACAATTATAAAATGTATTTATTATCAGGGCTGACAGTTTTTAATTTTTATTCAGAAGCATCTAATACAGCTGTTAATTCTATAGTAGGGAATTTTGGGCTTATAACAAAGGTATATTTTCCAAAGTTTATAATACCATTTTCAAAAGTAATATCATCAGCAATCAATTTAGTAATATCTATGTTTGTATTTTTGCTTTTAGGATCATTTATGGGTATTAAGTTTTGGTGGGGACTTATATTAATACCTTTTATGATGATATTTTTGATTTTATTTTCAGCAGGGATGTCATTTATATTATCAGCATTACAAGTATTTTTTAGAGATACTCAGCATTTATATGGTGTGTTTTTAACTATATGGATGTATTCAACACCTATATTATATCCAATTGATATTATACCAACAGCATTTTTACCTTTATTCAAATCTAATCCTTTGTATGTATTTATAAACTTTTTAAGAGACATAACATTAAATGGTGTAATGCCTGATATTACAGCGTTTTTATATTGTGCGCTATGGGGAATAGGTACTTTTATTGTAGGTGCATTTATATTTGTTAAATCACAAGATAAATTTATTTATTATAGTTAAGGAGAAGTTATTATGATTAAAGTAAGAAATATAACAATGAAATTTGATCTTAATCGCGGAAAAGTAAGGAGCTTAAAAGAACGGTTATTTGCAAAAGTTAATGATATTGTAGAGAACAAACTTTTTTTTGCATTAGATGATGTATCTTTTGATGTACATAAAGGAGAAATATTAGGGATAATAGGTGGAAACGGAGCAGGTAAATCAACTTTACTTAAGGTACTCGCAGGTATAATGAAACCAAGTAATGGAAGTGTAGAAGTTAATGGAACTATAGCACCGATGATTGAATTAGGAACTGGATTTGACTTCGAGCTATCAGCATTAGAAAATATATATTTAAGTGGAGCGGTTTTGGGGTATAGTAAGAATTTTATAATATCAAAAGTTGTTGAAATATTTGATTTTGCAGAACTTTGGGATTTTAAAGATGTTCCAGTTAAATATTTTTCTTCAGGGATGGTAGCAAGATTAGCTTTTGCAATATCAACAATAGTTATTCCAGATATATTGATTGTTGATGAAATTTTAGCAGTAGGAGATTTGTCATTTCAGAAAAAAAGCTATAAAAGAATGAAGGAATTAATGACTGGTGGTAGTACGGTAATATATGTATCACATGATGTAAAGACCTTATCTAAAATGTGTGATAGAGTTATTTGGTTAGATAAAGGTAAAATAAAAATGATTGGTGAAGCAAAAGAAATTTGTAAGGTTTTTATAGATCAAGTATAGGAGGGGTAATATGAAAAAGAAAGTTTTGGTTACAGGAGCTGGAGGATATATTGGAAGACATGTAGTTTCTTCTTTGCTGGATAATGGAGCAGAAGTAATTGCAGCAGATTTACATGTAGATGGTATTGATAAAAGGGCAAAAGGTATTAAAACTGATATTTTTTCAGGGAATGTAGAGATATATAAGGAACTAGGATGTCCAGATGTAGTATTGCACATGGCTTGGAAGGATGGATTTGTACATAATTCAGATGCACACATGGAATATTTATCAAAACATTATACGTTTATAAAAAATATGGTTGATGGCGGACTAAAACATTTAGCGGTTATGGGAACTATGCATGAAGTAGGATATCATGAAGGTGCAATAGATGAAGATACACCTACTAAGCCTATTAGCATGTATGGGATAGCAAAGGATGCTTTAAGAAAAAGTACAGAACTATATTTGAAGGATAAAGACGTAGTGTTGCAATGGCTTAGAGCTTATTATATTTATGGTGACGATAAGAAAAATAATTCGATTTTTGCAAAGATAATATTAGCAAATGAACAAGGAAAAGATACTTTTCCATTTACTACAGGAAAAAATAAATATGATTTCATAATAGTTGGAGATTTAGCAAAGCAAATTTCAGCAATAGTTATGCAAGATGAGATAAATGGAATAATCAATTGTTGTAGTGGGATTCCTATAAGTCTGGCTGAAAAAGTGGAAAGCTTTATTAAGGAAAATAATTTTAATATTAAATTAGAATATGGTGCTTTCCCAGATAGAGCATATGATTCTTCTGCGGTATGGGGAGATAATACAAAAATAAAAAAGATTATGAGGAATTTTGATTGATAGAGTTAATGGATATAATATAAAAAAGTTAATAAGGAGTGTATTGACTTGAAGGAAAAAATAGGAAAAGTGATTTTGAATTATGATTATTATTCTGGAGAAGATTTGTATAGTGAGGGAGATGAGGCAGAGGAGAATATTTTAGATATAGTAAAAAAGACAGATGATTATTATGATGAAATTTTAAAAAAAAGAAATTGGATTATCATATATCATTTATTGAAGCAAAGAGAAAATATTGTTGATCCTATGGAAATTTCGGCTGATGATGAAATATTAGAAATAGGTGCTGGAATGGGAGCAATTACAGGTGCTCTTGCAAGAAAAGCAAAAAAAGTGGATTGCATAGATTTATCAAAACGAAGATCAATGATAAATGCTTATAGAAATAAAAAATATAATAACATTGAAATATTTGTTGGAAATTTTGAAGATATAAAGATTGATAAAAAATATGATGTTGTTGTTTTAATTGGGGTATTAGAATATGCACAACATTATATAGCAAGTAATGCACCCTACGATGATTTTATTAAAAAAATTTCACAATGCTTAAAATCAAATGGAAAATTATATTTAGCGATAGAAAATAAACTCGGTCTTAAATATTTTGCAGGTTATTGTGAAGATCATTTGGGGAAACCATTTGTTGGAATAGAAGAATATAAAAAAGAGGATAATGTAAAAACATTTAGTAAGTCACAATTAGAAAATCTGATTTTAAGAAATGGGTTTAAGTCAACATATTTCTATTATCCGTATCCAGATTATAAATTGCCAGAAATAATTTTTAGCGATGACTATTTACCAACTAATGAGTTTAATCTATCTATAGATTCTAATTATGCAATAGGAAGAATTCGTTGCTTTGACGAAAATAAAGTTTATAAAAGTCTATCAGGGACTGAAGAATTAAAGATGCTATCAAATTCTTTTTTAGTTGAAGCTATAAGGAGTTGATAATTATGAAAAAAATTTTTACAAAATTTAATGATTTAAGACAAAAGGATTTTGCAATAAAAACAAGTATTTGTGAAGAAAACTCAAAAAAATTTGTTGTTAAGGAAGCTATTTTTGAGCAAGGAAAGCAACACCTTAAAAATGTAGTAAATAATAAAAAAATATTAGAAGAAAATTTTCCAATATGTAAAGTTTGTGATGTAATACTGAAAGATGAAAAATTAATTTTTGATTATGTTAATGGAGTTTCTTTAGCACAGAAATACATTGAAGCCTATAATAATAGAGATAAAGAAATGTTTTTTAAATTAATTAATATTCATAAACAATTAGTTGTTGGAAAAGAAGAAAATATGAGTGTGTTTTATACTTCGGATGAATGTGAAAAGATTTTTGGGGATTTACATTTGCTGGATGGAGTGGGCGGATTAAAAGTTTCAAATTTTGAAGCTACTGCTTATAATATTTTTTTTGAAAATAATGATTTAAAAAAGCCAATATTTATTGATTATGAGTGGGTATTTGATTTTAATATGCCTAAAGATTATATATTATATCAATGTATTTTAACATTATATTTATCTTTGCCGGAACTTGAGGCTTTTGTGTCTCAAGAATCTGTAAGTGAGTATTTAAAAATAGAAATGGATAGTAATATTTTGAAAAAAATATATACTAATTTTTATAATTATTATACGAGAGGAAATAAAGAAAAAAGTTTAGGAGAAATAAAATATTCTTATTTGAAAGAAAACATTGATATTAAAGATATAATAAATAAAAATTCGAATTTATTTATAGAAAAAGATGAATTACAAAAAAATTTGGATTGGTATATGAATCGTGTTAAAGAATTGGAAGGGTCGATAAAATATCATCAAGCTAATGATATATATTTAAAAGATAAAGAAAATGAAATAAAAAAAGAGCTGAATTGGTATCAAAGAAGAACGAATGAATTAGAAGATGCAATAAGATATCACCATAATTTAGACAAACAATTAGAAGAAGCACTAGACAATACAAAACAACAAAAAAAAATAATAGAAGAAAATAATCAAGAATTAAATAAAATAATTTTAGATTTGCGAAAAAAGATATTTGAAATGGAGAATTCACGTTCTTGGAAATGGACTAGATTTTTTAGAAAGAGTAAAGAGTAAAGGTGAAAAATATGATACTAGCAACAAAAAAAGATATAAAAAGGTTAGCAATATATTTTTTCTATGATAATGATGGAATAGTAGATGACTATATTTTATATATGTTGGCAGATTTAAATAAAAATATTTCTGAATTACTTATTGTATGTAATGGTAAGCTAACACCAGAGAGTAGAGAGAAGTTAGAAGTATATACTTCTAAGATTTTAGTACGAGAGAATAAGGGATTTGATGTTTGGGCATATAAAAAAGGTCTTGAATTATATGGATGGGACAAGCTTGAAGAGTTTGATGAAGTAATTTTAATGAATTTTACAATTATGGGTCCATTATATCCATTTAAAGAAATGTTTGATGAAATGGATAAAAGAGATTTGGATTTCTGGGGAATAACAGCTTTTCATAGTGCACCATTTGATCCTTTTGGAACTATAAAATACAATTATTTACCATTACATATACAATCACATTTTATTACAATAAGAAATAAAATGATTAGTAATATGGAATTTCAAAAATATTGGGATGAAGTTCCTATGATTAATAGATATGAAGAAGCTGTAGGATTTCATGAAGCCATTTTTACTAAAACATTTGAAGACAAAGGATATAAATGGGATACATATGTGGATACATCTGATTTACATAAACATTCATATGGTCCTATTATTATGTCGCCATTAGAATTAATAAAAAATAGAAAATGCCCTATAATAAAAAGAAGAAGTTTCTTTCATAATTACAATGATTTTATAAATTATAATACTGGTGAAGCTACAATAGAAGCAATGGAATATATTAAAAACAATTTAGATTATGATATTAATTTAATATGGGACAATATTTTAAGAGTACAAAATCAATGTGATATAAAAAAATGCTTACAATTGAATTATATATTATCAAGCACAGCGAGAAATAATATTAAAAGTGAATATTCAGAGGAGAAAATAGCGTTAGTATTGCATATTTACTTTATTGATTTAATTGATAAGTGCTTGGGTTATGCTAAATCAATGCCTAGTAAGAGCGATATCTATATTACAACTGATAATGAGCAAAAGAAACAAGCGATAATAGAGGCATTTTCTAACTTACAATGTAATAAATTAGAGATTATTGTAATAGAAAATAGAGGAAGAGATGTAAGTGCACTATTAGTTGCAAGTAAAGAGTTTATAATGAATTATGATTATGTATGCTTTGCTCATGATAAAAAGGTAGGACAATTAGATTTTGCAATAAAAGGAGAATCTTTTTCGTATAAATGTTTTGAAAACATATTAAAAAATGATGTTTTTGTTGACAATATTATTAATACATTTAGAATAAATCCAAGATTAGGTATGTTAACGCCACCACCACCGAATCATGCAGAATATTATTCAACTCTTAGTGATGTTAATTGGCATACTAATTATGAAAATACTAAAAAATTAGCAAAATATTTAAATTTAAAATGTGATATTAATTATAGCAAAGAACCAGTAGCACCGCTTGGAACAATGTTTTGGTTTAGACCGAAAGCATTAAAAAGATTATTTGCTCAAGATTGGAAATATGAAGATTTTCCTAAAGAACCGAATAATACAGATGGAACGCTATTACATGCAGTAGAAAGAATATATCCTTTAGTAGTTCAAGAAGAAGGTTTTTATCCGGCTTGGTTAATGGTAGATACATTTGCAAGAATAGAAATAACTAATTTAAATTATATGCTAAGAGAAGTAAATAACGCAGTATTCAAATTATATGGTAGCAATAGTTTTAATGGGATTATTTCAGCTATGAATATAGCTATAGCTGGAAATGAAAAGAATAATATGATGGAATCAGATATACTTTTAAGAAAATTGCTAAAAGAAAAAATAAAAAGAAAAATACCTAAATCTATATGGAATACTATAAAAAAAATATATCATATATTTAATGGAAAAAGGTGGATTGGATAAATGGTTTTTTCATCAATAATATTTTTATTTTTATTTTTACCATTAGTATTGGCGGGATATTATTTATTAAAATTTGAATATAGAAATGTTTTTTTAATTATAGTGTCATTTATATTTTATGCATTTGCTAAGCCTAAATTTATTTTTATTTTATTAGCATCGATAATAATAAATTATATAATGGGATTATGTATAAGTTATGCACAAAAACATCTTAATATAATATTTAATAGAATTTTTTTAATAATAACAGTTATTTTAAATTTAGGATTATTATTTTATTTTAAATATATGAATTTTTTTATTTCTTCAGTAAATGGATTGTTTAATACTAATATTTGTTTAATGAATATAGTATTACCTTTAGGAATCTCATTTTTTATTTTTCAAGGAATGTCTTATACTTTAGATTTATATATGGGGAAAGTTAAAGTTCAAAAGAATTTTATTAATATAGTATTATATATGAGCTTTTTTCCCAAATTAGCACAAGGACCAATTACTAGATATAGAGATATAAATAAACAAATAGATAGTAGAGAATGTAATATTGATAAATTTTATAATGGTGTTACTAGATTTATAATAGGTTTAGCTAAAAAAGTAATTATAGCAGATCAGCTAGGTTATGTAGTTGATCAAATATTTTCTAAATCACCAACGGAAAATAGCATAGCGATAGCATGGGTTGGAGCAATTTGTTATACAATTCAAATTTATTTTGACTTCAGTGGATATAGTGATATGGCTATAGGATTAGGAAAGATGTTTGGATTTGAATTTATGGAAAACTTTAATTATCCATATATATCAAAAAGTCTTACAGAATTTTGGCGTAGATGGCATATATCATTATCAACATGGTTTAGGGATTATTTATATATTCCATTAGGTGGGAATAGAAGTGGAAATATGTACTTTAATCTATTTATAGTATTTTTGGTAACAGGTATTTGGCATGGTGCTTCATGGAATTTTATTATATGGGGACTTTGGCATGGATTATTTTTGATTATTGAAAAAGTTTTAAAAGTTAAAAATTTAGAAATAAAATCTCCTAAGTGTATAAAGCATTTATACACAATATTAATTGTAATATTAGGCTGGGTATTATTTAGAGCGCCTAGTTTGGAGTATGCAATAAATTATATAGGCATAATGTTTGGAATAGTAACAGTCAAAAATATTGGTTTTACAGTATTTTGGTATTTAACACCCAAGATTATTACAATTATAATTATTGCTACTATTGCAAGCATTCCATTAAAAGAGATATTTAAGATTAGATACAATGTAATTAAAGGAACTTATTTAGAGTTTATAAGCAAAAATTTATATTTAATTTTTATATTTTTTATTTCAATAATGTGTGTTATGACATCGACATATAATTCATTTATATATTTCAAATTTTAGAAAGGTGAGGTGTAAATTATGAATAAGTTAAATAAAATGAAGAAAATATTTATACTTTGCTTTATAATAATGATTACAATGCCATTAGTATTTATAAATAAAATAGAGGGTAGGGTTTCACCAACAGAAAATAGATATTTAGTAACTTTTCCGAAAATAATAGATAATACTACCGGTAAAATAAATAAAGGGTTTATATCTAATCTTAGAGAATGGATTAATGATAATATTGGTTTTAGAGAATTTTTTATAAAACTTAATAAGGAATTTAATGTAAATTTATTTAAGCAAATAGATAATAATAATAATGTGATTATTGGTAAAGATAAATGGGTGTTTTTGATGTCAGATTCAGTTCTTGCTGATGTGCAAAATACAAATTTAATTAACAAAGAACAAGTAGAATATTATAAAAATAAATATTTAGAAATTACCAAGTATTTTAAAAACTTAGGTACAGATTTTGCAATTACAGTTTTTCCACATAAAACAAATATGTATTCTGAATATTTACCAGATACGATATTACGCATTAATAATAAATCATTATTAGATATAATGAAAAATAATTTTGAAAATAGTAAGGATTTTGATTTAAATGTATCTATAGATAAATTAGAAGAAGCAAAGAAATCTAAAATTATATATTCAAAAGCTTATGATCAGAGCCATTGGAATAATTATGGTGGATTTATAGGTTATACTGAGATCATGAAACAAGCTAAAAAATATATACCGGATATAAAGATCTTAACAGAAGATGATTTTAACATTATTCCGTTTGAACGTGAAACATATTTAGGAAAAGAGTTATTTACAACAGAAACTGATTACGATTTTAAGTTGAAATATTCGGCAACTGCAATTTCAGATAAAAGCTTTTTTGAAAAAATAGGATATCAATCAAAAGATCCTTGGAAAAGTTATAATTATTTAAAAAATAGTGATGCTACATTACCAAAGGCCATAGTTATTGGAGACAGTTATGTTTGGATGTTCATGCTTAATAATATGGCAGAAAGTTTTTCAGAACTAGTATTTATTCATCAATTAGATATTGATAATCTTAATAAAATTTATTCAATAGTAAAACCAGATATTATTATTGGTGCAGGATTGGATAATACAATGTTAGGTTTAGCAGATTATAATATACCATTGATGAATCCAACCGCGGATATAGTTTTGGAGAATACACCTGCAGAAATCAAGCGTGGAGAAAAATACAATATAAACATTACTGTAAAAAATACAACTGATGAAATATGGAGCAATAAAAGAAATATAAAACTTTGTATTTGGCAAGATGGGCAAGATCAGGGATATAGAGTAGATTTACCAGATGGTTTTCAACTTAAACCGAATGAAGAATATACATTTACATTACGTGATTTTCAGGCACCACATAATAATACAACTTATCTTGAATATCAAATGGTAGAAGAGGGAATTCAATATTTTGGAGAAAAAATAAAAGCTATTATAAAAGTTAAAGAGTAGAGAAAGAAATATAAAGATTAAGAGTAAATTTTTTTGGTTTAGATATAGAAATTAATAGCAAAGAGAAAAAGCACCCATCCGACAAGATTAGTACTTAAACTCTTATTTAACAATTTATTTAGTTAAAAATCCAATAGCCCTAAAACTAAAAACGTTCTAGGATTATAGCTTAGTGTTCGCAACACTAATTTAAGAGAAAAATAAACATGTATTTTTATTATTTATAGTATATAAAATTTGTACATATTAAAGCTTATAATTATCACCATCACAGATAAGATTTAAAAATCTTATCTGTTTTTTTGTTTTAAGAATATTAAACATAGGTTATAATTAAAGTAATACTATGATTTAAAGGTAGTGAATTACATGAAGAAAGAAGATATAAAAGATCTTAAAATTGATGACACAGATAATATAATTGCTTTAGCGGTTTTTGGTAGTTATAATACAGAAAACTTTATAGAAAATAGAAGTGATATAGATATATTAATTTTGTTGAATGAAAGAAGAGGGGTAGAATTTGAATTTAAACTAGAAGATGAATTAATTTCAAAGTTAGAAGATTTTTTTTCTTATGATAATATACATATAACTTTCCTATATTTAAATGAATTTGATTCTGATTTAGCAAAATGTTATATAGAAAGTAAAAATAAGATTATTTTAGATTTTAATAAAGAAATTGATTTTAGGCTTTATGTAAATAAATATTTAAGAAATAATGATTGGCTTAATAAACTTATAAAACATGATACGGAATTACTAAATGGAGGAAAATAAATATGTCACCTTATTATAAATATAAAAAAGAAAGATTAGAAAAGAAGTTTTATGTTGCAAAAGACACACTTACTTTGCTTATTGGTGCAATGAAGGAATTCAATAATACAAATTCTATTTTTTTAAAGCGTTCTATACTTGGATATTTTCAGGATTTAACAGAATATATAATTGATATGTCAGAAACATTTTTAGTAATAAATGATAATTATGTTGATGGCTGTTCAGCTGTTGAGTTAGTAAAGAGAGCAAGAATTCATGGATTTTTAGAGGATTCTTTATGTGATTTTTTAATAAAAATTGTACGACTAAGAAATAGATATACACACGATTACTATAAAAGAGAAGGTGTGGAAGAAGATATTTTTAAATGTTGTTTTTCAGAAATAATGTATCTTGATATATTTTTAGAGGTAAGTGATACAGAAATACATTTAAGAGCCAAATAAAATTGATACAAGCAGATAAGATTTAAAGGTCTTATCTGTTTTTTTATTATAAAAAATTTTTATGTTTTCATGTAATATCTCTTTCTAATGCATATATATTATTTAGAACCTTAAGATACATAACTTTTACAAGAAAACGTGTATGAATTTAAAAATAAAAATTAATGTATATGATAAAAAATAAAGGAGATGTTTTTAATATGTCAGAAAGAAAAATAGTAAAACTAAGGGTGGATATGTATAGTGACACTAAGTTTAAGATAATAGATACAATGGAGGACAGGGATCTTATTCATTATATTTGGACAAGACTTTTAACTTTAGCTGGAAAGGTCAATTTAGAAGGGGAGTTATATCTTTCAAAAAGTATTCCTTATACTATAGAAACTCTAGCTTTGGAATTTAACAGAAGTGCTAAAATGGTGGAGATAGCTTTAAAGGCATTTATGGATTTAGAAATGGTTGAATTAACTAAGGATAATGTTTATAGAGTTAGGAATTTTGCTAAGCATCAAAATATTAAATCTAAGAAAAAAGATATAGACAAAGATAAATTAGAAACTGTGGATAATATTGAAGGTGTGGTGGATAAGTCTAGTGATATTGATGGTATAGTTAATAAAGAACTTATGGAGAATACACATGATATAGGAAATGTAATTGATGAAGATAAACCAAGAGATAGGGAAGATAATATAAATAATAAAGAATTTGTAGTTAACAATGATAGGAAAAAGATTACATCTAATATTTACAATAAAAGAGATGATGTAATTCATGCAGATAAAACAGCTTTGCATAAAAGTAATTATATAAATACTACGGAAGTTTTGAAAAGTAAAGTTCCTATAGATAATGAAGTGAATACAAAAGATAAAATTAATTTAGATAGAAAAAAAGATATAGATGTTACAGAACTTTCAGAGAGTAATGATAAATCAACTTTAAATAAGAACTTATTAAAGAATGATGTCAGTAAAAAAGATAAATTGGATTTAGATAAAGAATTTATGTTTAGTAAAGATAAGAATAAGAAAAAGAGAAATAAGCCAAACAAGAAAGATGAAGCCTGTGATATTATTTCAATCTGGGATGATGAGGAGGATAATATTGATATTTGTGAATTTACTGATAAACCACCAGAGGGAAAGGTGATCAGGACATTTTTTATCCCTGAGGTGTAAAATTTTACAGGTACAAGTTTAAGGTTATAATTGTTTTAAGGACACGAAATTTAGGTTATAATTAAGAATAAAGGAAGGTAGGTGATAATTTGACAGTAAGCAATGAGAAGGTAAAGCTTGATGAGATATTAAAGTTTTTATTTTCTACATCTAAAAAAGTGTTGGTTAATTTATTAAATGGAATTTTTGAAGAAAATTTTAGTACTGACGATGTTGATTTATCAATAAGTAATAATGAATTTATAATGGATACATTTGATACTTTAAGAGGGGATGTATTCTTTGATATATTAAATAATCAAAGTAGTAATAAAGTTAGTTATCATTTAGAGTTTCAGACTAAAAATGATAGTACAATGGTAATAAGAATGTTTGAATATGGATTTAAAAAAGGTAAAGAACAAGCTGGAAATAGAGATGATTTTAAAACCATATATTTTCCAAAACAAAAAGTAATATTTATTGAGCGTAATAATAGTATAAAAGATGATATAAAATTGAAAATAGTATTACCTGATGAACAGAGTTTTATATATTCAGTTCCTGTAATGAAGTATTGGGAATATACTGATAAAGAACTTATAGAAAATAAGATGTATCCGTTATTACCATTGCAATTATTTAATCTTAGAAAAGAATTAGAATATTTTAGAAAAAGAAACAATATTGAAGAGATAAAAAAATTATCAATTAAAGCAAAGGAAATTGCATCAATAATAGCAAATGAGTCTAAAGAACTATTTGAAAAGGATGAAATAGTAGGTGAAGATTTTCATAAAATGTTACTTGCAATACAAAACTTAATTGAATATTTAAATAGGAATTATTTCAATGATGAAAAAATAGAAGAAGAGGTGATTACAATGACAAAGACATTATATGATCCAGCAGTAGAAAAAAGAGGAATAGAAAAAGGAATAGAAAAAGGAATAGAAAAGAAAGCAAAAGAAACAGCTATAAGGGCTATAGAAATGGGAATGGATAATGAGATTATAATTAAATTAACTGGTTTAACTGATGAAAAAATAAATATTATTAGAAAAGAGATAAGTCATTAGAGATAATAGAAGTCAATTTATTAAATTTAAAGTAAAATTAAATGAAGAAATGCAAAAAATTAAAAAAGTATGATGATGTAAAAAAGAAGAAATTTAATTTATATAGCAGATAAGACTTTTGAATTGCTTTTTGTCAAGTAGACAGGGAGAAGTTCAAAAGTCTTATCTGTTTTCTTGAATAATATTAAAGCTCTGGTTTTTAAATACAGATTTAAACAAGTAAAGAACAAGAGTAAATAAAGTTTTTTAAAAAAGGAGTTATTTTGCAATAAAGATTAAAATATGTATTAAAAATTTGTAATATTTAGAAAATGACGAATTGAATAAAAGAATGGTATAATATATTTTTAAAAAAGGTAAGCGGTAACATATATGTAAAAATAATGTTTAATTAGTAAAATAATATATTCATTGATGCTTATATTGATATAATATAAGTTTCAATATAATTTACACAACTTATATTCTTTTTAAAGAAATATGGGATAAGGGAAATGGTAATTATTTAATTATACTTATAGATTTAGATTATTTCACAACACTAATTATATTTTGGATAATGAATTTGACAATATGGAATTAAATAAATCTTATTGAATTCTATTAATGATAAATCCGTATTTACACATTTTTATTCTCATATATCTTTGATAATTTTACTGATATTTTAGAGATGAGGTTAATGAAAGAAGATATTTAATCAAGTACATTAGATTAAAAAATGCAAAGAATATGGAGGTGACATAATTCAAAAATACTGTTATAGCAGTTCACTTTCTATACATCATTCTCAAAAAATATATTATGAAAAAGAAAGGCAGAGATATAATGAAATTTTTTGTTGATTTAGGAATAAGGAAAAAATTTGTATTAGTATTTTTAGTAGTAAGTACTTTTATTGGAGTGATAGGATTTGAGGGGATATTAAGTTCATCAAAGATAAATAATGGTTCTAAGGCAATATACAGTACTAATCTAATATCCATTAAGGATTTAGGAGAAATCAAAGGAAATATAAATGAAATGAGAGCTAATATGATTAGAATTGTTTTTGAAAAAGATAGCTCAAAATTAGATGAACAAATAAAGAATATAGATAATTTAACTGAAACAAATCGAGAAGTTATGAAAGAATATGAAAGTTTATCTTTAACATCAGAAGAAATTGAAACTTATAATGATTTTAAAAAAGAATTATTAAAATATAGAAAATTAAGAAGTAATGTAATTGACCTTGTTAAAAATAATGATAATGATGAGGCAATTAAAATTACTAATTCAGAGTTAACTACAATAATGACTTCTATGCTTGAAAGTTTAGAAAAATGTATTGATATAAATAAAAAATCAGCAGAACATGCAAATTTAAATAACATAGCTGAATTTAATAATGCTAGAAACATAATTATAATTTATACATGTATTGCATTTTTAATTATAACTTTAATGGCGTACATATTAACTGAAAATACAATAAATCCATTAAATAAAATAAAAGAATTTGCAGAGAGATTATCAAATTATGATTTTTCAACTTCAATTACTGTTAAAAGAAAAGATGAATTTGGACAAACAGGAATTAGATTAAATACTGCACAGGAAAATGTAAATACATTAATAAAAGTAATAATTGAAAATTCACAGGATATGAGTGCATCAGCTGAAGAACTTTCAGCAACAGTTCAAGAATTATCATCAAAATCTATAACTATAGCAGAGGCTGTGGATAATATTTCTGATGGTATGGAAGTATCAAGTGCTACAACAGAAGAGATAAGTGCATCTACAGAGGAAGTAGATGCAAGTATTAATATGCTTTCTTCAAAAGCTATTGAAGGAAGTAATAATGCAAATGAGTCTAAGGAGAGAGCTTTAGAAGTTAAAAATAATAGTCAAAAGGCTATTGAGGAAACTCGAAAAATAACTGAAGAAAAACAAAACAATATGAAAAAAGCTATTGAAGATGGTAAAGTAGTAGATAGTATAAAAGTTATGGCAGATACTATTGGAGGCATAGCAAATCAAACTAATTTACTTGCATTAAATGCTGCAATAGAAGCGGCAAGAGCAGGAGAGCATGGGAAAGGCTTTGCAGTAGTAGCAGAAGAGGTTAGAAAACTTGCAGAAGAATCTTCACAAGCAGTAATAAAAATTAAAGATACTATAGTAAAAGTTCAAGGAGCATTCAAAAGTAGTATTGACACAGGTAGTGATATATTAGAATTTATAAATAAAAATGTAAATGAGCAATTTAATAATTATGGAGAAACAGGTAACCAATATTATAATGATTCGGATTGTGTAAGTGAAATGTCTGAAGAATTTGCTACTATGTCTGAGGAAATAACAGCTACAGTGGGACAAGTAAGCGAAGCTGTTCAAAATATGGCATTATCTGCACAAAAATCAAGAGAAGAAGCAGAGATAATAAGGAAAAGTATGGAGGATGCTACAAAGGGAATAGAACAAGTATCATTAACAGCACAAAGCCAAGCAGAACTTGCTCAAAAGCTTAATGAGATAATTCAAAAGTTTAAGATATAAAGGTTAATAAAAAGAATTTATCTCTGTAAAGATGACTATCACTCAAAACAGATAAGATTAATAAAAAATCTTATCTGTTTTTTTGTCCAAAATTATAAAATTTTAATTATACACATTTTTTATAATAATAATCCTATATTTGTGCAACCTAATAATGTACAAGTCAGAAAAATCATAAATTTTTCTTAATATTTTATAGATAATATGTACTAATATTACAAAATATGGTACATTGAATACGCAAATTAAAAATTAGATTATTTTTTTAATCTGTATTAATACATGCATTATTTAAAGTGACACCGTAATTGCATTTTGAGAATATTTAATAATTATTGTCACATTTACTTATTGTCTCAATTTCATATTGGGAGCAAGGTAAAATGGTCCTTTAACACTTCTAAGTTAAATTACTTAGTCCATTTTGCTTATGTACATAAATACTCTGAAAAAATGTAATCTAAAAATTAATAAGATATAGGGGATGAGACTTAAAATGGCAAAATTTAAAAAGAGTAGGCTTATAGCATGTGCTTTGGCATTTTCATTATTTATGTCACAAGCAACATATGTTAAAGCAGCTGAAGTAACTAATACAGTTAATTTAGAAAATAAAGTAGTAACAGACGATGTAAGGTTACAAGATGACTTTTACAGTGTAACTAATAAAGAGTGGTTAAATACTGCCAAGATTGATGCTGGTGAAGTATCTAATTCAGCATTTAATGAAGCTGAAAAGGTATTAACAGAGCAAAAGAAAGAAATAATGAAAGAATTATTAGCTAATGAAAAGAACTATTCAAAAGATAGTGATGAGAAAAAAATGATTAATTTATATAAGAACGTTTTAAATAGTGAAGCAAGAAATAAACAAGGCATAGAACCTATTAAGGAAATGTTAGATAAGATTAAAAATATTAAGAATTTAGATGATGTTAGAGAAATTAATAAATATGATATTGGAAACCCATTAATTAATATTGGATGCAGTGTTGATTTAAAAGATGCAACTAGATATGCCGCATATGTTGGATCAACTTCTCTTAGCTTAGGAAATTCTGATGAATATGTAAAGCCAACAGAAAATACAGCAAGAGTAAAAAGTCTTTCTGAAAATTATTATAAAAAAATCTTAACTTTAGTAGGATATACTGAAGAAGAGGCAAAAATAAAGGTTGATAATTTTTATAAATTAGAATATATGATAGCACCATCAATAATAGGAAAAGAAGAGAGCATAAAAAATCCTAATGCAATAGATGATGAATATAATGTATATACTTTAGATAAGCTTAATGATGTATCTCCAAATTTAAAGATAAAAGATCTTATGAAAGATTTAAAAATAGATAAAGCCAATAAAATAATTTTAACAGAACCTAATTGGTTAAAAGCCATGAATGATATTTATACTGAAGAAAATGTACCACTTATTAGGGATTATATAGAAATAAGGAATATAGCAGGTGCGTCAGGTTGTTTAGGTGATGATTTTAAAAAAGCAGCACAAGAATTTTCTAATGCTTATTTAGGTTCAAGTGGAGAAACTCCTAAGGATGAAGAGGCTATAAATATAGTTAATTCAGCATTAGCAATGCCATTTGGTAAGATATATGTTGAAAAATACTTTTCAAAAAAGACTAAAAATGATGTTAAAGATATGACTGATGAAATAATTAAAACTTACGAAAAGAGAATAGAAAATTTAGATTGGATGAGTGATTCAACTAAAAAGAGCGCTAAAGAAAAATTAAATAAAATAAGTGTTCATATTGGATATCCTGAAAAATGGGAAGATTATTCTTCATTAAAAATAAGATCATATGAAGAAGGTGGATCACTTTTTGAAAATTTAACAAATTTAGGTAAATTTGCAGAAGAAAAGCAATTAAGTGTATTAAATGAACGTGTAGATAAATCACAATTTGCATGTCCACCGCAAATGGTAAATGCATTCTATAATCCAACAGCTAATTCAATCACAGTTCCAGCTGGAATTCTTCAACAACAATTTTATGATGTAAATGCTTCAAAAGAACATAATTTAGGAGCTATTGGAGCTGTTATAGGTCATGAAATTAGTCATGCTTTTGATAATACTGGAGCCAAGTTTGATGGTGATGGTAACTTAAATAGTTGGTGGAGCACTGAAGATTTTAAGAAATTTGAAGAGAAAACTAATAACGTAAGAAGCTTTTATAATAATGTAAAACTTGATAATGGTAAAAGTGTAAATGGAGATCTTACAGTAGGAGAAAATATAGCTGACATTGGAGGAATAGCTTGTGCATTAGATATATTAGATAAGATGCCAAAGGCTAATTACAAAGATTTCTTTGAAAGTAATGCTAATGTATGGCGTGAAATTAGTACAAAGGAATATGAAGAACTTAAACTTCAAAATGATGTACATTCACCTAATAAGGTAAGATCAAATATAGTATTGTCACAATTTGATAAATTCTATGAAATATATGGAATTAAAGAAAATGATAAGATGTATGTAAATCCAGAAGATAGATTAAAAATTTGGTAGTGTAATATAAATCCATACTATCAGGTGTGAAATTTGGAAAAAGCAGATAAGATGTAAAATCTTATCTGCTTTTTGTTTATGGGAAGTATCTTATGGGATATAATATATTAAAACTGGCAATTGTGTTTAAAGGGAAAAAAGTTGAGATTGTTGAAGCACAATAAAAAGATTCACTGTGGCCAATAAAAATGAAAAAGTCTAAACTAATGGCAGTCACCAAAATGATTTGGCAACTGTCATTTATTTTTAAAGATCAGTTACTTTAGTCATTTTAAAGCCTTTCTCTTCTAATATATTTACTAACCGTTTTAATATAGAATTATCATCATAACTAAAAGATGGACAACCATCAGAATCTTCATTTAATGAAATAAAAGCATTTTCTAATGAAGGATGAAAGAACACACTCCCCATATTAGATATATCAGAATTCTTAATCCTATCTAAGCATATATCCTCTTTACCTTCTGCAATATAATCTAATGGAGTTGATATATATAATGAAGAGTTATTATAAGGACTTAATTGTGGCTTTTTTAAATCAGCTTTATCAATACCATAATCGTTGAAAGGATAATAAAGTATTTTAAAATATTCTTCAGCAATTTTATTTTGTTCTGGAGTTATCTCATAATGTGGAACTTCAAAAAAATCTATTGGTATATCTAAGCATGAAGCAGTTTCAATAGCTTTTTCTATTTTTTCTTTAAAAACATCTGTGGAAGGTTCAAATTTACCAAACTCAAATCCAGCAGCTGATTCATAATTCCCAAATTGATGAGTATATCCATGTAAACCAATTATCCCATTATTATTTTTTAAATAATCAAGTGTATAAACCATCTCTGCTATTTCAAAATTATTTTTAGTTAAAGGGTCATTATCAATTTTAAAATTAGGATTTTTATATCTTGGAATCCAAGCTATATGATAAGGAATGTTTTTTTCATTCATATATTCTCCAATTATACGAAGGTTTTCAAAGTAATTTTTATCATAACCTTGAGATGTTACACACACATCTTCAAATCTTATTAATCCTATTTGTGTGTTTTCAGAAGAAGTAGAAGTACTGTTGTTTTTGTCCTCTAATTCATTAGTTACACTATTATTTTTATAATTATCATTACTTATTTTAGCACTAGTGTTATTAATGTATTGACTAGAATTAATTTTACAATTAATTATCTTATTATCCTTATCCCATCTGGTATATAAATCAAGCATATTAGAAAGATCAGAAAAACATATGTAATAAATATTGCCAGAGTTTAATAAATCTTTCTTTAATTTAAATTCTTTATTAGGGCACTGAACAGTATTATCTAAAAGATTAATAGAATAAAGTTCATCATTTATATTTAAATATAAAGAATCTTCTTCTTTAGTAAACTCACCATTTAAATTATGTATAATTTCATTTAAAGAAAAATAGTACCTATTTTTATCTAAGTATACTGGTAAAGTAAAATCCAAATCATGTCCATTTATTTTAAGAGTTACTTCATCTTTATTAATTCCTAAATCTTTAAAATTTGAATAATCAATAAAAGTTAGATTATTATTTTTAGATAAATTATCAGATGTTAAATTTTCATCCATGATTTTATCCTCAATAATATTATCTGTATTTTGGGGAACATGAGATTGAGAGCTATTTATATCATTGCAACCTGTCAAAGATATAAGACTCAATGATAAAAGAATATAAGTAAAAAATTTATTCATTATAAAAATCCTTTCATAACACAAGATACTTTATATTATGTACATAGTTTTTATTTTTATAATTATTCTGAGATGTAAAAAGAAAGATATAAATAAGATGTTAACTATAGCTATATAATCAAATTATTTGAAAATAAATAAATATTTTTAAATTTTAATTTATTTTCTCAAAAAAGGCCCTAAATTTGAAATTGCTATTGTATTGTATAACGAAAAGAATGTGGAATAATAACCCACATATAGAAAAAAGATATTATATATAAATAATTTTCAAATATAATAATTATATACCAAAAAATGAATTGACAGGGACAAGGTTTTTGGTATAATGATAAAAGTGGGTTTTTAACTATAAAAATCCAAATAAGTTAAAAGGTAATATATCATGGTATTTTATATCTAACTTTACATTAATATGTTGAAATGGTATAATTTATAATGATTTTAAAATTAGGAGGGAAAGAAATTATGTTTAACAGAGCAAACAAAATGACAGCTTTATTAGTAGCTGCCGCAGCAGTAGTTTCATTAGTTCCAGCAACTGGAGTTAATGCAGCAGACGTTAAGAGAATATCTTCAGAAGATGGAAAGGTTTATAATGCAGTAGCATTTAAAGATGGTAAATTCTATGTTGATGGAGAAATCAATGATAAGGATGAATCTGTTTACTACTTAAACGATGGAAAATATACTGAAGTAGAGGGTATTGATTCAGGAGATTCAATAGCACCATATGGTGAAAAGTATGTTAATGTTGAAGATGGAGATTACTATGTTGATTTAACAAACGGTAAAGTAACTGATGACGATCTTGCAGATGATAATAAAGATGATGCTGAAACAGCATTAAAGAAAAAAGTTAAAGATAAGGCAGACGACAGATATGCTAATCATAACGATCCTATTGGAAATTTAGAAGAAGTTAAAGGAAATAAATTTGGAGAAACTTGGTATGAAGGTTCATATCAAAGAGAATCTGATACAAATGGTAATCCTGACAAATTAAATATTTATACTGATGCAAAAGGAAATTACATTGATGCAGATTACAATTTAGGAAAAGTTAAAGTTGAAGTAAGTGCAACAACACCAGGATCAGTTAAAGATTTAGATAAAAATATATCTTTAGATAATACTGATTCAAAGAAACAAGCTGCTAAAAATAAAGAAAATAATGCTAAGTTAAATGTTACTGCACAAGTAGATAAAGTAAAAACATTAGGACAAGATTCTAAGAATATCTACAGATTAGTAAAAGTAACAGTTGAAGCTGATGATGGTATTACAATCGAAAAAGTTGACGGAAAAATCGTAAATGGAGATAAAAAGGTTAATGGATTTAATGTAGCTGGTAATAAAGTTTCATTCAATGCTATTCAAAAGATTTCAAAAGATCAAGCTTCTGATACAATAGATGGAGCTAAATATGCTAAAACAGTTAATACTTATGTTCTTTCAACAGATGGTGGTATTATAGAAAAAGATGTTGCAGACTTTGGAAAATTAATAAGTGGTGAGGAATATAAAGCAGGAGAAATAAGTTCAATAGCTGATGGTGTTAAATTCACAGTAGCTAATGGAACTGTTATTGCATACAAAGCTACTAAAGATGGTAGTCAAGACAAACTAAAAGTACAATCTTTAAACTTAAAGTCAAAAGATGGAATTTACTACACAGATGTAAATGGAGATTCTGAAGAAGATATGGAAACAGCATTATCTTATGATATTGATGTTGACGGAAATCTTTGGAGATTAGAAGGCGGATTTATTTATAAATTCGATAATGAAGATGACTGGGATAAAACTTATAAAGTAGACGGATCAATGGATGAATTATCAGTTTACAACAAAGACAACATGGTTGTTTGGAATGAAGATGATGAAGTTTATTCAGTAATCGGAGCTAAAGAAGATAAAGAAGAAGAAAAACCAGAAGTTGAAGTTAAAGCTGGATGGAATCAAGCTGCTGATGGAACTTGGACATTCGTTAAAGACGGCGTTAAAGCAACTGGTTGGTTACAAGATGGAGCTAACTGGTACTTATTAAATGATGCTGGAATCATGCAAACTGGATGGCAAACTGTTGGTGGTACTTGGTACTACTTAGCAGGAAATGGTGCTATGCAAACTGGATGGCAAAATCTTGGTGGAAATTGGTACTTCCTACAACCTTCAGGAGCAATGGTAACAGGTTGGTATAATGACAACGGTACTTGGTACTTCTGTGATGGATCAGGAAAAATGTTAGCTAACACAACTGTTAATGGTTATGTTTTAGGAGCTAATGGAGCTTGGGTTAAATAATTTAAGCTTTCAATATTAAAGGACTTCCTTTTGGAAGTCCTTTATTTATATTATATTTTAGTAACATTTTTATATATGCATAAGTAAATTGGACTGAGTAATTTAACTTAGGAACACTAAAATCAGTATAGTCCTATTTTAGCTTGCTCCCAATATAAAATTGGGACAAGTAGTAAATATGACAATACTAATTAAGAGTTCTCAAAGTCAAATTACAATGCCACTTTCCCCATTGCATATATAAAAATATCTTAAAATATAACCTTGTATTGGTATAATATTTTTATCTTATCATTTATAGTCACCGATAGAATTCATACATATAAACGGACTTTAATAAAATTTTAAATTCCTATCTTAAATAATAATTAACATGTAATCTATAAAAATGTATTATTTTCCATATATAATGTATTATAATATTCATATATAAATATATTATATATGAAAACGTTTAAAGAGAAGGGGTTTTGATAATGAGAGAGTTTATGAGACATATTCATTTTAAACCAATTGCAATGATTCTTACTGTATTGTTTATTCAATGTACCTTTAATTGTTATTTACCTTGCAAAGATTCTTATATTGCTTATGCTGATGAGGTATTACATAAAGATGACACAGAGAAATCTCATAAGTTATCTGAAAATTTAATTGGAAAATCTACAGAGTTAATGAATGGCGAAAATATTTTAAGTAATAATGAGAATAATAAGGATGATATTATTTTAAAAGATTTTAATGAAAGTCATATTGTTAAAGAATGTGATAATACAGAAAATACTGAATCAAAAGATGAGAAAATTGTAGGGGATAGTAATAATACAATAGATAAAGATGATAATGCAAGTGAGAAACCTGATGAAGGAAATACAGGTGGAACTGAACAAGGTGGAAACAGTGGAAATGAATCTTCAGACGGAAATGATGGAGATGTACCACCAGAAATAGATAATAAGAAACAAGCTATAGTACCTTCAATAAATTCTTTTGCAGAAGATATGGGGAGAAATTATGAAAAGCTTACTGTAAGTGCAGCTAATATAAATGTACAAGGAGAATATACATTTATTATTTTAGCAAGTGATAAACTTAATGTATGTAAATATTCTGCTACAAATAGCACTTTAAATAAGTGGTTTATACCACTTATAGAATTAAGCAAAGGTGAACAAAAATTATCTTATAGTACTGATGGAAAAAACTTTTTTAAATTTAGTTTAGATTCAAATAATAAAATACCATATTATATGAGAGCTAATATAACAGGAGCACCTAATTATACTGAAAAAGAGCGTGATAGTATTCTTTATTTTAAGTATTCAGAGGATAATGATGACACAGCAATAAAAATTAGAATTCATTATATACCATCTGTAAATGCTAATGATAATAGCAACTCAGGTAATATTAGCGGAGATATATTGAAATCTGTATATATATATGGAACTGAAAGGGTAGGAAGCACATTAAGAGCTAAGATTAAATATAACAATAATACAGACAAGCCTAAAGTTTTATATCAATGGTTAAGATGTAAAGACAAAGATGGAGAATATAAAGAAATAAGTGGTGCAGACAAAGAAGAATATAAGCTTAAAAGCAATGATAAAGGATATTATTTAAAAGTTAAGATAACAGTATCTGGAGAAGTTAGTGAAAGTAAAGAAAGCGATAGAAGTGAAATAATTAAAGAAAAGTTAAAAGAAAATTCTTCAAGTAGTAATTCAGGAAGTAGCAGTTCAAATAATTATCATAGTGGAATTGTAGTTGATACAGATAAAACAAATGATGATCAAATGTATTTAAATACTTCATATTCAAGTAAGGTTGATAAAGAAATATTTGATTTAACTAAAGAATATGAATATAAAAAATTAATTCTTGAGGGAAGTAATTATGTATGGAATTTTAATGCTTCGGATTTGAAAAATGTATCTCAAATGGATGAAAATTTTGATTCTGAAATACAAACAAAAACACAAACTGATTCAGAAGTGGTTATAAACTTTAAACATCATGGACTATTACCAGGAAAAGCAACCGTTCAAGTTAATGTTGGTGATGGATTAAATGGTGACAACAGATACTTATACTATTATAATGAAGGAACTAATTCATTAGAGTTAATATCATCAAATGTAAGTGTTAAAAAAGGAAAAGCAATATTTACTATAACACATTGTTCTAAATATATATTATCAGCAAATCCAAATGGAGCTAGAAATATATCTTCAGGTGATTATAATACAACCATAGAAACATCAACACAAGATAATTATGTAAATAATGTAGTTGATTCTGATAAAACTTTTAATGATGCTAATTTAAATAATATAGATTCATCATCTTTAAAATGGAGAGAATCTATGGATGGGAAATGGTATCTTTGTAGTAATTCATTTATAATGACAGGATGGCAAAAAGTAGATAATAATTGGTACTACTTTAATGAATTTGGAGTGATGCAAAAAAATTGGGTTAATTCAAATGGTAAGTGGTATTACTTAGATAATAATGGATGCATGGTTACAGGATGGATAAAATCAAACAATAATTGGTACTATATAAATTCTAGTGGAGAAATATCTACTGGCTGGAAAGAATTTAATAAAGTATGGTATTACTTTAATATAAAGGGAGAAATGCAAACAGGATGGCAATATATAGATTACAGATGGTATTATCTATATCCAGATGGATCAATGGCGTATAATGTGGAAATTGATGGCCGTGTATTAAACAACAATGGAGCTGCTAGATAATATAGAAAGATTAGAATTTGAATGCTATAGAAAATGAATTTAAGAAATTTTTTATAAAATAATATTTTTATCCCTAATATGAGTTCTTATCTTATATTAGGGATTTTTTCATAGAATTTTGATATATGCAACATGTGAAGCAACATTGCAATTGGGTTTTGAAAGGTATTAATTAAGAATCTAAATGGTGTCATACAGTGCATAGAAAGTATGTGTTTTTTGCACAATGTTGATATTTTAGTATAAGAGCGCAGTGGGGTTGGAATTTGATTTTTATAATTGTATTGCTCAGTTCGCTTTACGTATACATATATCAACACATTTAGAAAAACATAATAAAAAATTAAGGGGATATGTAATGCATTTTATAGCTTAAAATGGTAAAATAATAGTATATATGCAATGGGAGGAAGAATTATGAATAAAAGATTAAAAAGAATTATTGCAATAGCACTTACAATTAGTGCATTTTCAACAATACAACCAACAAAATATATGAATTTATTTGCTACAACAGCATATGCTGCAAGCAGTCATATAAGTAATTTAATATTAAACAAAACAGATACATCAAATGAACTTAAGTTATATAGAGATGATGAGTATGATGTGAGTACAGAATTTAGAACTAGCAGAAGTGAGTATTATGCGAAGACTTCATTAAGAAGTGTTAATATAAGCTGTGATACAGATTCTAATTATGAAACTTATATTTTTGCAGATAGCAATAAAAGATCAACTGCTTTTGAATCAGATGAAGAAGTAGAACTTGGAAAAGGAACTACAACTTTATATGTAAGAACTTATAAAGAAGGACGTTTTGATAAGAACAATGTTAAAAATGATGTTGTAAATGAGTACGAAATTCATATAGAAAGAACTTCATCAGGTTCTTCAAATAATAGTAGTTTATATTTATCTAGTATTTCTTTAGACTATGGTAAAATATCTTTTTCCAAGACTAAGACAAGCTATGAGGTAGATGTAAATTCATCTGTTGATGAAATAGAAATTAAAGCTAAACCATCAGATAAAGATTATACTGTAAGAATAGATGGTACAAAAGTAAAAGATAGTAATGGATATGAGGGAACTGTAGATCTTAAAAAAGGTAAAAATGTCATTGAAGTTTCAGTAACTGATGAAGATGATAATGAAAAAATATATACATTAAATGTATATAGAGGTGGAAGAGATTCTTCAAGTTCAGATTCAAGTAATTCAGGAAAAGAAGATAATAAACAAGATCCAGTATATTTAGATGATTTAAAATTAAATAATGGAGATATTAAATTAGATTTTAATAAGAAAGTTACATCATATGATGTAAAAGTAGCATCTAATATAGATTCAGTGACAATAGAAGTTGAACCAGATGATGATGAATATGACGTAACAGTAGATAAGAAAAAAGTGAATTCTAAAAATCAAAGAACTGTTGATTTAACTTTAAATAAAAAAAATGTAATAGAAGTTAAGGTTACAAATGAAGATGATGAATATAGAACATATACTTTAAATATAACAAGAGGAACAGTTTCTTCATCAAATGATAATAATAGCAATAATAATCCAGGTACAGTAACACCTGGTGGAACTGTAACTCCAGGTGGTGGAAATAATAATAGTTCTTCATCAAATAATAATGCAAGTACTATTAAAGGTAAATGGGTTAAAACATCAAATGGAAATTGGCAATATTATGATGCTAATGGAATTGCTTTAAAGAATCAATGGTTCAAAGATACTAATGGAAAATGGTATTATTTAACAGAAGACGGAAATATGAAAACAAACTGGTTAAAGAACAATGATAAATGGTATTACTTAAATTATGATGGTTCAATGATGACTGGTTGGATTAAAATAAATGGGTTCTGGAATTATTTTAATACTGATGGAGCAATGTTAGTTGGTTGGTATAAAATAGGAGATAATTGGTACTACTCAAATGCTGATGGAGCTATGAGAACAGGTTGGTTACAAGAAGGAAAGACAAAATACTATTTAAATGATGATGGAACAATGCAAAAAGGACAAAAAACAATAAGTGGAGTTAATTATAACTTTGATGCTAGTGGTAAATTAGTAGAATAGTATATAGTTTAAGTCACCCCTAAGGTGAAAAAATGGAAAAAGTCATGTTTGTTCATGGCTTTTTTTGTGAAAAAAAATAATTATCAAGGAATAATTGGAATTTTGTGTTTAAAAAAATGGCTATAATTGTTATAATTGCTTATGTAAAGTTTATATAGGCTTTAAACGATAATTAATGTAGGATAAAAGCTTAATTTACTAAGAAAAGGGGAGGAGGAAATTGCTAAAATTAATGTTAATTTAGCAATAAAATAAATAATGAAAATTAATTTTAAAAGAGTTATTTCACAATTGTTAATATTGACAGTTATGATAACAGGAATTCAACTTGGTAATATTAAATCTGCAAGTGCAGTGGAATTAAATTTAGGATTTGTTGTAGAAGCGGGTGGAGCTAATTTAGATATTAATAAGAGTTCTTCTAATGCTTATTATACGGATGAAATTGATATGTCAGTATCGACTATTAATATAAAATCAAGTGATACGTCATATTACAAATTAGAAGGGGTTACTTCTAGTTCGAGTGGGGTAAAAATTGCAAGTTCAACAACTAATGGGATTACAAGTTATAAAATAGCTATAACTAAATATAATGATTTTAATGCTACTATTAAAGTAAAAGATTTAGGAACTCAAGAAGTTAAATCTTATAATGTTACATTTAAATTTAAAGAAGAAAATGCTGATACATTTAAATTTAACAAAATCATGATAGTTGCATCTGGTAGTGGCGGACCAATGACTCTTGATTTAGACTATAATTCTGATGGTGATGATTACTATATCTCAGGTTTAGGTGACGATATAGACACTGCTAAAGTTAGTATTGTAGATGAAAATGGTAAGGCTATAACTTCAGGTGTTAAAATTACTATGGATGGTAAGACAGGTACATTTAAGTTATTAGGTGGGGAAAATGAAATACTTATAAGTAGAACAGTTAATGGGCGCACTAAGACATTTAAACTTGTAATTGCTAAAAAAGGCAGTGCTAAATTAAAGTCTTTAACAGGTGTAACATTATCACCTAGGTTTGATTCAGAAACTACAGATTATACAGCTACTGTTCCAACAGCAACAGATAAGGTTGTATTAAAACCAACAGCAGCAGATAATTCATCTACTATAAGAATAAATGGTGTTCTTGTAACTAGTGGAGCTAATAGTCAACCTATATCATTAAAAGAAGGTAAGAATGATATAACTATTAGAGTAACTACAAAAGATGGTGAAGTTGGAGTTTATAATTTAGAGGTTACTAGAACTGAAGCACCAAGAAGTTCTTACTTAAAATATTTAAAAATAAATTCAGCATCACTTTCACCATCATTTAATAAACAAACTTTTGATTATACAGCTACAGTTGAAAATAAAGTAACTGCTGTAACTATTACTCCAACAGCTGAATATGCTACATCAACTATTAAGGTTAATGGCAAAACTGTTGTAAGTGGAGGAACTACAGGTTATATTAGTTTAGATGAAGGTTCTAACGAAATAGAAATAAAAGTTACTGATGCTAAAGGTGATACTAGTACTTATGATATAGTTATTACAAGAAGATATGGAAAAGATAATGTGAAACTTTCAAATCTTAAGAGTACAGAAGGAACTTTATCACCAAAATTTGATCCAGAAACATATCTTTATACTGTAAAAGTGGACAGGGCTGTAGGAAGAACTAAAATTGTATTTAAAGCTCAAAATGATAAAGCAACTATAAAGGTAAATGGCAAGGAATATACAAGTGCACAAGAATCTGATTATATTGATTTAAAGATAGGTGCAAATCTTATTAATATTGAAGTTGTAGCAGAAGATAAGAAAACTACTACTTTATATAGGGTAAGTGTAATTAGAGATAAAATACAAGCTATTAATGAATGGGTTTTATCAGGTGATGATTGGACATTCTATGATGCATTAGGATATCAAGTAAAAAATAAGTGGGTTAAATATGATAATCAATGGTATTTTGTAAATATCAATGGATATATGGAAAAGAACGGCTGGCTTAACGAAAGTGGAGAATGGTACTATCTAAATGGAGATGGAACTATGAAAACTGGTTGGTTCAAGGATAATGGATATTGGTATTATCTTCAAGGCGATGGAAAGATGAAAAATTCTGGCTGGGGATATTATGATAAAGAATGGTACATGTTTGGACCTAATGGAATGTTAGAAACAGGTTGGAAACAACATAAAGGTAATTGGTATTTCTTATTAGACAACGGTACTATGAGAAGAGGCTGGCAATATTATGATTTAAATTGGTACTATTTAAATGATGATGGAATAATGAAAAGAGGCTGGCTATATGATGGAAAGAATTATTACTATTTAAATAATAGCGGTGTAATGAAGACCGGCTGGCAAAGAATAAATAGTAAAGATTATTACTTTGATTCTTCAGGAAAGATGAAGACAGGATATATATTCTTAGATGGTAAGTGGTATAACTTAGGACAAGATGGTTCGTTAAATTAATTATCCTTGGCTATCTAGTGACAGTGACTAAAAAAATGCTATGAGCTTTGCTTATGGCATTTTTTTGCGCAAAAATTGTGATAGTAACAATTGATAAAATTATGAAATTAGATGGATAAACTAGTGACAGTTGCTAAGATGAGAAAGTGACTGTTACTTTACTTTAAAATAACCAAACTGGTGACGGGTACTATGTTATATTGGTGGCGGTCACCATACTAAGGGCTATATGTAATTATAGGAATTAAAGGAATAAAAAATGAAAAAACACAAGCTTTTAATCTCATTAAAATCAATATATATATAATTTTGTAAAAAAAAATGGTTTTTGTAATATTCAATAGTTTTAAATTCTTTTACAGGAAATATAATCTAGTAATAAAATAAACAAAAACTGTTTTCAAGAAAGTCGAAAAATGTTAGAATGAATTCATGGTGAGTGGGTATGAAAAACAAATATATAAATGAACTGAATAACTTATGTAATATTTATAAGCGTTTTTTTGTACAGCAAAGCCATACAAACAAAAGATAAAGCTTTTATGAAGTTTAAGTATTACAAAGGATAAAAGAACAAGGAGAGAAATGAATATGATAAAAAGAATGAATAAATTAACAGCTCTTTTAGTTGCTGCAACCGCTGTAGCTTCAATAGTTCCAACAGGGGTTAGCGCTGCTGACTACCAAAGAATAGAATCAAAAGACGGTACAATCTATAATGCAGTAGCATTTAAAGATGGAAAATTCTTCGTTGATGGTAATGTTAAAGATGGAGATACTGATGCTGCTTACTACTTAAATGATGGAAAGTATTCAGAATTAGATAACATTGACACTGGAGTAGATGTTGATGGAATATATGCTAACAAATACATTTCAGTTGACGGTGGAGATTACTACATCGATTTAGAAACTGGTAAAGTTATAGATGAAGATTTAGCAGAAAATAACTTAGACGATTTAGCAGTATCTTTAAGAAAACAAATTAAAGATAAAGCTGATGATAGATATACAACTGAACATGATGATTTAAAATCAGTTGAAGATTTCACTTTACTTGAAGGTGCAAAATTTACTAATGCTTGGTATGGCGTTAAATATGATGGAAACAATGTTTACACAGACCTTAAAGGAAATTATATAGATGCTGATTATAACTTAGGAAAAATTAAAGTTGAAGTTACAACTGGATCAAGTACAAAATCAGTTACTTTAAATAATACTGAAGATACTGAAAAATCAATTACAGATGGACAAAAAGTATCTGCTAAAATTACTGATGCAGAAGTAATTGGACAAGATTCTAATAACATCTACAGAACAGCAACTATAACAATAGAAGCTGGAACTGATACAGTATCAAAAATCAACAATGTTGATGTAACTGCTAAAGATGGTAAAGTAGAATTCAAAGTTATTCAAAAAATATCAAAAGCTCAAGCTTCTGATGATATAGATGGAGCTAAATATGCTAAAACAGTATCTAACTATGCTGTAACAGATGAAAAAGGTGCTGATGCAACTGCAGAATTAGCTGATATGTCATTCAATGTTGTTAATGGAAAATTAGTAGCTTACAAAACTACTGAAGCTAATGGAAAAGTAACTGTTGAAGCTAAAACTGTTAAATTCTCTACTGAAAGAGGATATACTTATACTGAAATCGAAGATGTAGATTCAGAAGAAGGAACAGCTTTTGATATCGACGCTGATGGTAACATGTGGTTATTAGATGGCGGATTTGTTTATAAATTTGACAATGAAGAAGATTGGGATAAAGTTTACAAAGTAGACGGATCAATGGATCAAATGTCAGTTTACAACAAAGATAACATGGTTGTTTGGAACGAAAATGATGAAGTTTACTCAATCATTGGAAGTAAAGAAGAGTCAAGTGAACAAGGATGGGTACAAGCAGAAGACGGAAACTGGATATTCGTTAAAGAAGATGGAACTAAAGCTATCGGTTGGGTTAATGATAATGGAACTTGGTTCTACACTAATGAATCAGGAGTTATGTTAACTGGATGGCAAAACGTTAATGGTACTTGGTACTACTTAAATCCAGTTTCAGACGGAACTAGAGGAGCTATGAAAACTGGTTGGATCAATGATAATGGAACTTGGTACTACACTAATGCATCAGGAGCTATGCAAACTGGATGGCAAAATGTTAATGGTACTTGGTACTTTATGCAAGGATCAGGAGCAATGAAGACTGGTTGGTTAAATGATAACGGAACTTGGTATTATTTAAATGCATCAGGAGCTATGCAAACTGGTTGGTTAAATGATAACGGAACTTGGTACTACTTAGATGGTTCAGGAAAAATGCTTTCAAACACAACTGTTAATGGTTATGTTTTAGGAGCTAACGGAGCTTGGATCAGATAATTATTAAATAGATAATTATGTTAAATAAAAAGGATGGGGTTTATCTCATCCTTTTTTTGTATAAAAATAATTAATACTAAAGTTAAATAGACAAGTACTTTTGATAATAGGGGGATTAATTGATGGAGTTATATTATAGTGGTTGGAAAAATTTAAATGGAAAATGGTACTTTTTTAAAGATGGGTCTATGAAAAGTGGATGGGTTCAAGATGGACTTGCATGGTATTATCTAAATGATGAGGGTGAGATGCAAAATGGTTGGATTAAAGATGGTGAAAGTGAATACTTTACAAATTCAAGAGGAATAATGCAAACAGGATGGATTAGTGATTATGGAATTTTATATTATGCCAATAAAAATGGTTTAATACAAAAAGGAAAAGCTATTATTGGAGGGAAAGAGTACAATTTTTCTAAAGATGGAAGGCTTATTTTATAGAAATGCATTTATAAATCTATTATATAAAAAATATTTGTTAAAAAATCATATTTATTTATATAAAGTAATGATAAATAAACTATGAATTTGAAAAGTTACACTTGTAGAGTGTAACTTTTTATTTCTTTAAAAATTTGTATGTGGTTTGATTGTTAAAAATCTATTTATAACATAAAAAATATTATATTTAGAAAGTTAGGTAAAAATTAATAATGAACGTTGGTCAATTTTATATTTAAACTCATCAGTATAAGTGGTATAATAATAAATATTCACAAGATAATAGTTCAATTTCCTATATTTTATGAGATGATGTAAAATATAACTTGAAATATTAGGACAAGTTTAATTATTAATATATGTGAATAATTAAAGTGGAAAAAATAAATGAACTTGTAAATATTGAAGTCTAATATAGTACATAAAACTAGAATTTATTATAGTGAATTTTTTGATTTTAAAGTTATCAAGGGGGAAGAACGATGATAAAAAGAATTAAGAAAATAATGGCATTAGTGCTTGTTGCAACTTCTGTAGTAGCTATAGCACCTAGAGAAATGTTTAAAGGAAATGTTACTGCTTATGCAGCGACAACAAAAGAAGGGATGCCTACAGAACAAGAAATAATAGGTGCATTACAAGAAGAGCTAAAAAAGGAGTATTTAGGATGTTTAGCAGTTAAAGTAATTCCAGAACCAGTAAAAACTTTAAATATAACATTAACTACTAGTGAAGCAACTAAAATAGCAACTCCAATTGCGGAAAAGAAGGCAAAACAAATAGTTGAAGCAAAAGGATTGCATGATGGTGATCCTGGATATGATGATGCAGTTAAAGCTACAACTAAGGTAATACTTACACAACTTGTACCAGTATTGCAAGCTGCGTGTAAAAACATTCCAATATATAAATATGCAGCAATAGGAACTGATGGACAAACAGTTATTGGTAAGGGGTTTGTTGTTGGAGGAGGCGTAGAAGCATTATTACTTCAAACAGGAAAATCACCTATATATGTAGATGCAACTAATTTAGATAATACTATTGTAAATGAATTAATAGATAAGATAAAAGGTGCAATAGGTAATATTAGTAGTACTATTACTGACGCTTTAGATGATATAGCTCATTCTGTGGATAAAATTTCAAATTCTATAACTGATTTATTTGATGATTTAGATGACAGTACTGATGATTTCTTTGATAAAATAAATAAAGATGAAGGCTGGGATAAGCATGACGGATATGTTTATTACTATGATGAAGATGGTATTAAGTATAGAGGCGTTCATGAAATAAAAGGAAAGAATTATTATTTTAATAGAGTTGATGGAGCCATGGAAACAGGATGGCAAATTGTTGATGGAAAGAGATGCTATTTTTCCCCTAAAAAAGGATATCAACTTTATAGTCAATGGATAAAAGATGGAGATAAGATATATTGTCTTGATGAAAAAGGTGAAGTTAGAAAATCACAATGGGCTCAAGATGGAGCGAATTCATGTTACTTAAAAGCTGATGGAACAGTAGCTAAAGGCTGGTATTCTGTAAATAAAGATGAAAGATATTACTTTAATGAAACTACTGGATATATAGAAACATCAAAGTGGATATATGATGATCAAGAATGGTACTATTTAAAAGATAGTGGAGTAGCAGCAACTGATTGGGAATGTATTAATGGAAAATGGTATTGCTTTAAATCAACTGGTAAATTGTATTCAGGTTGGTTTAGAAATGAAGGTAGCTGGTATTATTCGGATTCTACTGGAGCTATGCAAACAGGTTGGGTATATCATAAAAATAAGTGGTTTTATTTAGATGATAGTGGAAAAATGAAAAAGAATGAGTGGTTATCAGTAAATGGCAAATGGTATTACTTTAATTTAAATGGAGAAATGATTACTAGTTCAAGATATATAGATGGAACAAAATATCACTTTAATTCAGACGGAAGTTTACAATAATAGTATTTACTATTTGGTGGCAGTTATTTTATGGTATAACTGCCACTTGTTTTATATTCAAATGATATGGTAACAGTAATTTATGTGTTTTTAATTTGGATGAGTATTGTAATATATTTTACGGTGATTAAGGCAATTTTATTATAATGAGAATGTTCGGTAGTGATAATGACTATTTTTAATTATGAATTTATAACTATTTATTGTATAATGTATTAATATATAAGATTATTGTGGAAAATAAACTAAGTATATACATTGTAAGAGGGGCGATTAAATATGAATAAAAAATTAAAGAGAATTATTGCAACGACACTTATTATTGGAGCATTTTCTTCAGTGTTACCAGTAAATTATAAAATTTTTAATAATGAAAAGGTATATGCATCTACAAAGGATGATTATTTACTTAAGAAATTAGGTGTATTTGAAGCTAAAAGTGGAGATGAAGTTAATTTATTAGATAGTGAATGGAAAAAGACTAATTTTAATAAAAAATCTAAGGAAAATTATTGTGTTAAGGTAGATAGTGATATTGATTCTATTAGAATAGATACATCTACTGATGCAGCAGATTATGCAATATATAAGAATGATGGAAAAAAGAATTATAAGGGAAAAGATATTTTATTATCTGATGGAATTACAAAGATTTATATAAAGACTTATGATTCAAAATCTGATGCAGATGATGATAAAAATGTAAAAAAGGAATATAAATTAACAGTTAAGAAATCTTTAGATAGCAATGAAGGAATATCAAGTGGTGATGATAATGAATCATCATCTAATTTAGAACAATCTAAAGATAATGATATAAAAAATCAAAATAATTCACTAAGTAAGTTTGATAATAAGGTTTCAAATAATGCTAAAAGAAATCAATGGGTAATTGTAAATGGATTATGGCAATATAATAATTATTTAGGTGATTCACTTAAGGATGAATGGTATCATGACACATTTAATGATAAGTGGTATTTTTTAGATTCTTATGGAAACATGGTGACAGGGTGGCTAAACAAAGGAGAACAATGGTATTATTTTGATTCAAATGGAGAAATGGTTACTGGTTGGAGAAGTATTAATGGACAATGGTATTATTTTAATTTATTAGGGAAAATGATGACTGAAAGAGTATTGGATAATGGAGAGTGGTATTATTTTTTGCCTTCTGGCGAATTGATTTAATGTATATGTTAGTGACTACATGCTGGTGACAGGCACTAACAGGTAAATGGTGACTGTCACCATTTTTTTTGGTATAATAGTCCAAAAGGATAATTATGGAAAAGTAATTAGGGGGATTGAATTATGAATAAAAGATTAAAACATATAATCGCAGCTACTCTTGTAGTAAGTGCATTTACAACTATTACTCCAGCAAAATATATTAATTTAGGAGCAGTAAATGCTTATGCATCAAGTAATAGCATGAGTAAGGATGAATTTGATGATCTTGTTGTATGCAAGGGTTCAAGTTCAAAGGAGCTACAACTTTATAGTTCTTCAAGTTGCAAGGATTCTGATGAGATTGATTTTAAATTTGGCACTAAGACATATTATGTTAAGATTTCAGGTAGTACAAATTCTGTGACTATTGATGCAGAAGTTGATAGTGATTATGAAGCACATGTATTTAAAGGAAATAAGGACAAGGCATATGATTTGGGAGAAGAAGTTAAAGTCGGTTCAGGAACAACCACTCTTTATGTAAGAATATATGAAGATGGAGAATTTGATGAGGATGATGTTGAAGAAGATGTAGCAAGAACTTATAAGATATGTGTAAAAAATGGCTCTAGTTCTGATGATGAGGATAGTGATTCTGATAAGGTTTATTTAAAAGACCTAACTTTAAGTGATGGTGATATAAATTTTAGTAAGCAAAAGACTTCTTATGATATAAATGTTAATGAATCAGTGAATTCCATTATGATTAAAGCTGTACCTAAAAATGAGGATGATTACACTGTTGAAATTGATGGTGATACAGTTGATGATGGAGATAAGTATAAAAAAGAGGTGGATCTTAAAAAAGGAAAAAATACCATTAAAATAAATATAGAAGATAACGATGATAATAAGAGAACTTATACTTTAAACATTACTAGAGGGGTAACATCTACTTCTGGTAATCAATCAACAAATAACAATACAAATAATAATAAGCAGGATTCTAACACAGTAAAACCTAGTACACCAACAGATTCTAATAAGAAGTGTGATCAATGGGTAGATGCTAATGGAAGATGGCAATATAATGACTCAAATGGAAATGCTCTTAAGAGTAGATGGCATAGTGATAAATCTTCTGGTAAATGGTATTACTTAGATGAAAATGGATATATGAAAACAGGTTGGTTAAAAGATGGAGAGTCATGGTATTATTTAGATGATAATGGTGCTATGAAAACAGGATGGTTACTTTGTGGAAGTGACTGGTATTATTTAAATAGTAATGGGTCTATGCATACAGGCTGGTTACAAAGTGGATCAAATTGGTACTTTATTAACAAAAATACTGGTGTAATGAAGAATAATGGTTGGATTATAGATAATGGAAAATATTATTATTTTAGTTCATCAGGAATGATGTTGTCTAATGTTACAATAAATGGATATATATTAGGAAAAGATGGGGCTTGGATAGGAAGATAATAAAAAAGTACCCAAAATTTGTTTTTTAATTGTATTTTTTATTGAGTATAAGTTGTAACAAAAGAATTAAGAATATCTTAAGCTTAAATTAATTTACTTGTTATCATTGTCGTGGTAAAATATACAACATATAAGGGAGGAATGGTTAAATGAACAAAATATTCAAAAGAACAATGGCATCATTACTTACTGTAGCAGCTTTTGCAACAGTGGGTCCTGTAAAATATACAAGCCTATTTACAACAGAAGCTAATGCAGCTGAGACTGCTGAAAAGGCTACTTTAAAAGGTTTAGAAGTAAAAAAATCATCTAGTGGAAGTGAATTACAACTTTATGATGATAAAAAGTGTAAAAGTAAAGATAAAGTAGATTTTGAAGAAAAAAATACTAGGTATTATGTAAATATAAAATCAGGTAGTGCAGTCTATATAGAACCAGAGGCTGACTCTGATTATGAATATGAAAT
Organism: Clostridium cagae; assembly: GCF_900290265.1. NCBI lineage: Bacteria > Bacillati > Bacillota > Clostridia > Eubacteriales > Clostridiaceae > Clostridium > Clostridium caccae. The sequence continues at coordinate 2,864,765 of NZ_OKRA01000001.1, read as the reverse complement.
AAGGAAGAGTTCTAAAGAGTATAAGGATAATAAGAAAATAACAGTAAGTTCTTCTTCTACAAAATTAACAGTAGAAGTATGGAAAAAGGATGATAAGAAAAACACATCTAACACATATACAATAACAGTATTACGTGATAGAGATAAAGACGACGATGATGACGATGATGATGACGATTATGATGATATCTACTTAGATAATCTTGAAGTTGATGGAAAAGATATCAACTTAAAAGAAAGCAAAACTACTTATACTGTAGATGTTAAGGAAAGCAAAACATCAGTTAAAATTGTAGCAGAACCAGATGATAAGGATTATAAAGTAAAAATCGATGGAGCTACAGTTGATGACGATGATGATTATGAAAAGAAAGTTACTTTAAATAAAGGTAAAAATGAAATTAAAATAAGAGTTAAAGATGATGATAAAAACGAAAGAATTTACACATTAATCATTAACAGGGGATCATCTTCTGATAAAGAAGACGAGAAAGATGATGATAAGAATAACTCAAACTCAAATAATAATACTAATGTAACTGCTAGACCAAACCAATGGGTAACTGTTAATGGAAACTTAATGTATAATGATTCATTAGGAAACCCTATTAAGAATGCATGGTTCATAGATAGAAATTCTGGAGCTTGGTATCATTTCGAAGCTGATGGAACTATGAAAAAAGGTTGGTTAACTGATAAAGGTACATGGTACTATTTAAATGAATACAGTGGACAAATGCAAAGTGGTTGGTCTTATATAAACGGACAATGGTATTATTTAAATCCACAATCAGGAGCAATGCAAACTGGTTGGGTAAATGACAATGGTACATGGTACTACTGTGATGGATCAGGAAAAATGCTTAAAAATACAAATGTTGGCGGATATAGATTAGGATCAAGCGGTGCTTGGATAAGATAATCCTTTTAGTATTGAAAAACAAATTTCAAAGTAATGTTTGATTATTAAATATATAAGTTAATGTTATTTTAAATTAAAATGCCTTAGAGATATTAAATTTTCTCTAAGGCATTTTTAATATTTAAATTTTGAGTCAAATTTTTGTTAAAATTGTAATTAATAAACATATATTTCTAAAATCTATTGAATGGTGGAAAAAATATGTTATAATTATATTAAATTTTCAATTATATCGTTAATTATTAGAGAGAAAAAAAGGAAGGTCACATAGAGAGAGATGTGACCTTCCTTTTTTTAATAGTAAAGTGGATTTTTAAATGTTTATTTAATTTTTAGTTGTCTTTTAAATGTGTGAGTTGATATATGCAATAGGCAAAGTGGCATTGTAATTGGACTTTGAGAATACTTAATGAGTATTGTCACTTTTACTGCTTGTCACAATTTCATATTGGGAGCAAGCTAAAATGGGACTATACTCATTTTTAGTAGTCCTAAGTTCAATTACTCAGTCCACTTTGCTTATGCATATATCAACATGATACTAAAACACACCATAATTTCTAAACATTAATATTATCTTAAGCTAATGTTAATTTACTATCAATGTTTAAAATGGTAAAATTAAAAGTACTAAAATATTTAGAGGGATGGTGAGATGAGTTTGAAGAAATTTTTTAGAAATGTTATTATGTCATTTTTAGTTATTGGTATATTTGTAATATTGGAACCGTCGAAATATCTGAATTTAACTAATAAAAAAGTATACGCTGCTAGTAAAGTATATTTAGATAATATATATTTAAGTGACAAATACGATATTGATTTTTCTAAGAAAAAGTATTCGTATATTTTAGATGTTGATAAATCACTTAAAGAAATAGTAGTGAGAGCTAGACCAGAAGATTATAACGATATAGTTAAAATTAATGGAAAAGTGATAACAAGGGATGATAAATATAGAGAATTAGTACCCTTAGAAATTGGAAAAAATAAAATTGAAATAGAAGTTAAAGATAATGATAGTGCTATGACATCTACATATACTTTGTATATATACAGAGGTGGAAATGAAAGCAACTATTTATTAGATGATATAAATATTGATTCAAGTAATATTGGTTTTAAGAAAGATAGAAATTCATATAATATAGAAATTGATGATGATACATCTAAAGTTGTACTTAAAGCAATAACAAAGGATAAAAATTATAAAGTAATTGTTAATGGGACTGAACTTGATTATCCGAATCTTATTAGAATAAGATTTAGTGGAATTGGGAAATATGAAATTAAAATTAAAGTTATTGATTCTGAAACAAATAGATTTAAGGAATATAACTTAGATATGTATGTAGGTATTCCAATATCTCCGGATATATCTAATTCTGTAAATTCAGTTGTAAAACCTAATCAATGGGTAATGGTGAATGGAAGATGGAGATATAATGATTCATTAGGAGAACCTATAAAAGATAAATGGTTTTTTGATAAAAAATATAATAACTATTTTTACTTTAATAACAGGGGAAATATGAGGACAGGCTGGTTTTCTATTGGTGGTGAATGGTATTATGCATCTATTAATGGAGAAAGGCAAACGGGATGGCTTTTAGAGGATAATGAATGGTATTATTTTGATTATGATGGTAGAATGCGAACAGACTGGATTCAATATAAAGACAAGTGGTATTTTTTAGATTCAATTGGAGCTATGCAAACAGGATGGATTTGTGATAATGGTAATTGGTATATTTTAAATAATAATGGTGAAATGATTACTGGTTGGATAACATATAATAATAATAGATATTTTCTAAAAAATAACGGGCAAATGGCAGTAGGATGGTTTAATAATGAAAATGAATGGTACTATTTTAATGCTAATGGAAGCATGAAAAGTGGAGAATGGTTATTTTATAGAGATAATTGGTATTATATAAACTATATTGGTACAATGAGAACAGGATGGTTATATAAAGACGATAAATATTATTATTTTAATGAAGATGGAACAATGAGTACGACTACTAAAACAATAGACGGGTATACTTATAATTTTAATAAAGATGGTTCAGTAAATTTTAACTGATTTGTGTATTGACTTAATGATTTGACATGGAGGTTAACTGTTTATGAAGTTTCCTGAATTACAAGAACATATTGAGATTTTTATGAATAATGAAAATTATATAGGCTATTTTAGAAAATTTGCAGTTGATACTATTGAACATGATCCGCATTATGTAAAAAATGTTATGGAATATCTCTTAAATATTTCAAAAGAACTTAATTATGAATTAGCAGCACATTGGTGTTTAATATATATTGGATGGTGTGAACAACTTGAGTGTAATTTTGAAAAATCAATAAAATTACATTTAATGTCAAAAGAATATTTTGAAAAAATTAAAGAATTAGAAGGTGTTAGTGTAACTTGTAATGCCTTGCTTGTTGACTATTTAAAAATAGGTCAGTTTGATTTAGCTATAATTAATGCACTAAGGGGTGCTGATATTGCAAGAAAATTAGGTGATAAGGAATTAACTATAATATTATTACTTAATATATCATATGCATATGTAGATTCCTATAATTATAATGAAGCTATTAATATACTAAAAAAACTTAAAACATATAAAAATGAGTTTAATTTCAAACATGAAATATTAATGTTTATGATTTTAGCTGAATGTGCACTTTCTATAAATGATTTAGAAAGAACATTTGATTACGCTACATATGCATTGAAAATTATAAATGAGAACAATACTAAAATATATAAAGTAGAATTATTTTCTATAATTGCAGATGTTTTATATAGAAAAAATGAAGAATGTAAAGCTATAAAATTATTTGAAAAGTCATTAGAAATTCTTAAACAAGATGATAATTATTTAAGAGCAAAGATATTAATAAGATGGGGACAGTGTAGTTTATATAATGAAAATTATATTTTAGCAGAAAAAAAGTTTTTAGAGTGCCTTAATTTATTAGAAGAAACAAACTTTATTACGTTGGAATCAAAGGTTTATAAAGAATTAAGTACTATTTATGAAAAGTTAGGAAAATATAAAGAAGCATTTGAAGCAATGAAAGATTATGTTAGGTATGAAAAAAGAGTATATGATTTACACAGTAGTAGTTGGTTTAGCATTTTTAAATATAGAAATTTAGAAGAGAAAGCAAATGTATATAGGGAATTATATAATAAGATAGAGCGTATTTCAGAAATAGGAAAAGAAATAATATCAATATTAGATATAGATAAATTATTATATACCATTTATATTGAAGTTAAAAAATTAATTGATACTGATATATTTGGAATTGCTTTATTTAATGAACACAAAAATGAGTTAGACTATAAATTGTTTATAGAAAATGGAGACCTTAAAAATTTATGTTCTATTTCTATTGACAATAGAAATAGCTTTGGTGTGTACTGCTTTAAAAGTAAAAAAGAAATTTTAATTAACAACATTGAAAATGAATATGTTAAGTATGTAAAAAAATTCGATGTTAATAAATACAAGAATGCTCCATACTCAATAATGTATATTCCTATAATTATTAAAAATAAATCAATAGGTGTTATAAGTGTTCAAAGCTATAGAAAAAATGCATATACGAGAAATGAATTAAATGAACTCAAAATCTTGTCATCTTATATAGCAATTGCACTTCAAAATGGTAAAACATTTAATACAGTTGAACATTTTGCAAAGTATGATTCATTAACAGGAATGTTTAATAGAAATGTTATATTAACTCAAGGAGAAAGAATTTTTAATAACAAATTAGAGACTAAGCAGACGTTCTCTATAATAATGATTGATGTTGATTATTTTAAGCAAATAAATGATAGATATGGTCATGACATAGGTGATATTGTTTTAAGAGACATTAGTTCAATAATAAAAAGTGAGATTAGAAATACTGATTCCTTAGGACGATATGGTGGCGAAGAATTTTTGATATTATTACCAAATATAAATTTAGAAGAAGCTAAAAAGATTGCAGATAGAATTAGAAAGAGTGTTGAAAATTATAAATATCATTATTTAACTAGTGAAAAACATAATCGTGTTACATTAAGTCTTGGTGTTTATGAATTCAATAAAAATGAATTCGATTTTTTTGAAGGAGTAAAAAAGGCTGATAAAGCATTATATATGGCGAAATCTTTAGGCCGAAATAGGGCAATTGAATATTCAGGATAGATTGAAAGAACATTTTTATATGAGCTTTTATACTTAAATTTGTTAATAACAATTATAGGTATAAAAGCTCATAATTTTTTTGTTTTCAAATTAGGTTATGTTTTAGCAGTGTGCTCATATATCAACACACATTTAAAACAGAGCCTATACTTTTAAATATAATTAGACTTTTACATTTATATGAAATGTTAAGTTAATAGTATCCGTAATAAATAAGATAGTTATATCACTTGTGATTTTTTTTCATATTATAAAATTAAAAAGTAGTTCTTTTTAATTGAGGTGCTTAATTTTGAAAAAGAAATTTTCATATTTAAAGAAAATATTAAGTAAAATATGTTTAGGAGATAAATGTTTAATTATATTTATGATAATTATATTTTTTCATGTAACATTTGACCTATTTATAGGTGGTAATGGAATAAATTCTGAAGAAACAGTAAATGGGATAGATATAATAGTGAGGACTACCATTGCATCTATATTCGGATATTTTATAAGTTCAAATTTTGTGAAGGATAAAAAAGAAGTTTTATATGAAAAAGAAAGTAATAAATACTGTTTAGAAAATAAAAACAGTAATAAAGCCTATTTGAATGATAATAATAAGGTAATTATAAATAATAATAATGAAAATTTAGAGGATGAAAATAAAAAGAGTCGTGCAAGTGAAGAACAAATTGTTATTGTTTTCATAATTGGATTAGTTTCATTAATATTATTACTTTTAGTAAGAGATTTCATACAAGTTTCTGATTTGGATATTCCTATAATATCTCAATTAAGAGATATTGTTTGTGGATGTGTAGGGTTTTTATTAGGATGTCCTTCAAATCATAAGTAAAGTTTGTTATGATTATATTATAAAATATTACTATTTAGTAATTTAGATATTAAATAGTGATATTTTACATAAAAAACTTACATATGGAGGATAATAATGAAAAATGTGCTTTTAAAAAAGATGCTAGCATCGGTATTGACAGCAACGACAATAATAACATTTATACCTATTAAGGCATCAGCAACATGGACAAAAGATTATTCTGGAAATTGGAATTGGACTGAAAATGGACATAATTCAATTGGATGGAAAAATATAAATGGAAATTGGTATTATTTTGATTATAGTGGAGCAATGAGAACTGGATGGATTAATGACTGGGGATGTTGGTATTATGCTGATTCTAATGGTGTGATGCAAACAGGAATAGTTGAAATATGTGGGAAAATTTATGCTTTTGATGATAGTGGAATCATGCAAAAAGGAAATGTATCTATAAATGGTCAAAGCTATAAATTTAATGATCAAGGTTATGCAATAGGAGACAAGATTCCAGAATCTATTAAGGCCTTTGATAATGGCAATAATGAATTACCATATGGATCTAAACCACCATATTCTAATTCTGAAGATTCATCAAGTGATTCTGAAGATGAGATTTTTAAGGATGTTGAAACCATAAAAGTTAGATACAAAGTTACTTTTAATACTGACGGTGGAAGTAGTGTTTCGGCTATAACTAATATAAAATCAGGGAAAACTATAGATTTACCAAAAGAACCTACAAAGAGTGGATATAAATTTGATGGTTGGTATAAAGATGACGATTTTGATAAAGAGTTTACGGAAGATACTAAGATAAGATCTAATATGAAAGTATATGCAAAATGGGTCAAAGAAGATTCATCTGATGGTTCTGATTCGGGAGATTCTGGTTCAACTAGTAATTCAATAATTATTAATAATATACAAGTAACTGTAGGTGAAAATGAATCAGATATTGGTAATGTAAAAGTAAGTGCAAGGGTAAGTAATTATGCTGGATTAACTGAGACAACCATTGATTTAATAGATAAAGAGACTAATGAGGTTAAGAAGACTCAAACTCTTAACATAGGTGGAAGTGGATATATAGGATTTACATTTACAGGTGTTGAAAAAGGAACTTATTATGCGAAGATAACAGTTGGAAAAGTAACTTCTAATTCACCACAATTTATTATATTATCAAAAGATGAAATAGCTAATAGTGATGTTATAAAAGATATGAATGAACTTAGATTACAAGATATAAGTTTAGTAACAAATGATTTAAATTTACCTACAAAAGGTTCACATGGTAGTAGTATTACTTGGAAATCATCAGATTCAAATATAATAGATGATACAGGAAAGGTAAATAGACCAGATGGTGTTGGAACAGAAGTAGTTAAATTAACTGCAACTTTATCTAAGGGTAGTTCTACTCCAGTAACTAAGGAATTTAATGCCTATGTTAAAAAATATGATAAAAACTTAGGGGATGCAGTTAAAGGAATTAATGATGCTGTAAATAACGGTGCTAATGAAGAGGAAAAGATATTAGCTATTAAAAATAAATTAACTACAAGTTCTATGGTGGCTATTGGTGTAAGTGAATATCAACATAATAAATATAAGGAGTTAAGATTAACTTCGACTTCAGATGAAAATCAAACTTATCAATTAGCAGTAGCAAAAGCAATTTATGATGATTTAAATTCCAATAATTATATATCAGGATCACCTAGTGATAATGTATATAAAAAAGAACTTGAAAATGAAGCAATTGGAATTATTAGAGTTTTTGATTTATCTGTAAATGAACAATATAGATTAAAGAAAGAAAAAGAAAATGAAATAGAATCAGATAATAAATTAAAAGAAGCAAAAGAAGAACTAACAAAAATTATTAATGAACAATATTCCGATGGATCTTTAAGACATACTTTAATAGAAGAACAAGATAAGAATACTAAAGAAAGTTGGACTAGCTATATTTCAGCCTTAACTAAGGCAATAGAAGTTGAATTTTCTGATACTACGTCTTTATCAAGTATAGAAAATGCTATAAATTATTTAGAGTATTCTAGGAAGTCATTAACAGGTGCTTATTTAGTTACAATAAATCTTTATAAAAATAATGTTAATTGGTCTGATTTTAAGGGAACTATAAGCTTCCAAAAGGGAACTTCATCAAGCAACATAGATGCAGAAGTAGCAGGGGGAAGTTCATATAAGGCAACTTTAACTAAAGGACAATATAAAATATTGGTTGATGGAAAGTATACAGGAAAAACTATAAATGTAATTGATAATTCAGTATGTAAAAATCCAATAAAACTTGAGTATTATACTGTTAGATTTGAATTTAGCAAACCAGATATAATAAATGGAGAAATCATTGCTAAATATGGAAACACAGTCGATGACTATTTAAAAATTAATTCTAGTGAAGCTATACTTGCTAATGAAAATAATGAATTAATTCTTATGGTAGATGTTAATAGTGACTATACAAGTGAATTTAGATATTTATGGAAAAAAACTGATGGTTCACCATTGGATGGAGCTCATAAAGTGGATGAAAATTCTGCACGTATTTCTATTTCTAATATTAAGGATTATGGAAAAATAGAATTAGTATGCGAAGTTAATCCAAACGAATTGATAATAACTAATATAAATGGTGTAGCTAATAATGATAATTCAGGAAATGCTACAGTTACTGCTAAAGTATATGAATACAGTGGTCAAGATAAGAAGGTAGAATTATTTAAAGACAATATTTTATGTGCAACAAAGACTGGCAATGATGTAGAAATAGATGCTAATGGAAATCTTAAAACCAATTTTACTGGATTAGAAAAAGGTTCATATAAAATTAAAGTTAATATAGGTAGCTTAGAACGTGAATCATCAGGAAGTTTCTATGTTAATAAAATTGATCAAGCAGTATTAGAGTCAGTAAATGCTATTAATGAGGCAATGAAGGCTGATGCTACAGATTCAACTTATACAAAACTTAGGGAATTATTTAGTCCTGATAATCCTAATAGTCGTTATTTAATTGCTATTGGATTAAAGATTGATGGATATTCAAAGTTAATTGAATCTACTAATAAATATACAATAGAAGTTGCTAAGTCAGTTTATAGACCGTTAGAGTATAGCATAAGTGATTTTAATACTATTTCAAAAGCATTTAATGATGCAGTTACAAAACAAACAAACATAAAGAAAACTGATGATGCTAATTCAGAATCAGAAGAAAATTTGAAAAATGCAAAAGAAGCATTAAAAAAGTCATTGGATAATGCTATGGAATCAGATCGTACTACTTGGAAAAAGAAAGATACAGATTATACAGAAGAAAGCTGGAAAAGTTATGCATCAGCAGTTATGAGTGCTATAAAGGTTGAACAAAATTCAACTTCAACATTATCACAAATAACTAGTACTACTAATACATTAACTAATGCAGAAAGTTCATTAAAAGAAGGTTTTGAAGGAATAATAAAGATTAATAAGGATGGAAATCTTTATGATGGGATCGGAACAATAACCTTGAAGAAATTTGAAAATGGAAGTTTTGGAAATATAGTATCAGGAGATAATGTGAGTTTAGGTACTATAAAAACTAAAAGGATAGAAAGTGGATATTACAATATATTTGTAAATGGAAAAGATATTGGTATGAAAGTTCAAATAGGTAAGGGATTATCTAATTCTGAAGTTTTAGAATACTATACATTTAATTTTGCTTTGAGCAGTACAATCTCTATAAATGCTGGTGGAAGCACAGTAACTTTAACAGAAGTTAATAATAGACTAGCAGAAAAAGAACGAAATAAAGTTATTAAATCTGGAGATGCAGTTCTTAAAGAAAATAATGTTGTTATTTCTATAACTCCTATAATGGTAAATGGAGTTCCGAAAGAAAGTGAATTTGTTTACCAATGGACCGAAGTAACTTCAGATATAAATACTGCTACAGTCTATAATGTATCAAAAAAATCAGAGGCTACTTGCATTGTAAAACCTAAAAATCCTGTTATTTTTAATCTTTTAACAAGTGCTGATAAAACAGGAAAGGTAAATATAACAGGTCAAATTGATTATGGTAATAGTATCAATAAAGATATAAAAGTTGAACTATTTAAAAATGCTGACTTAATAAATCCAGTAGTTAGTAAAACAGGTGTTGGATTAAATACAGAAGGAAAATTTAGTGTAGATCTTAATGCACCTGCAAGTGGAAAATATATAGCTAAGGTGACAATAGATTCAGTAACTAAGTCATCAAATACCTTTGAAGTAAATATAGAAACAACTCCATAAAAAATATAAATAACACCAAAAACTGTGAATGAGTTTTAAGTGTTGTGCAAAAATCCTTATGAGCTGTTATATTTGATTACTGTTAAAGATAGTTAAGTATAATAGCGAGTAAGGTTTTTTCTTTACTTAATATAGATAGAATATGTATTTAAAAGCATAGATGTGATATAATACTTTAGTCAATATATTGAATGTATTTAGTGTATTTGGACATATTTTAATGTAAAGAATATTATTAGAAGAATTAAATAAAAATAAAAAGATAAATTGTTTTAATAAATGATTATGTTTCAAGTATGTGTTGATATATACAATAGGTAAAGTGGCATTGTAATTGGACTTTGAGAATACTTAATTAGAATTGTCACATTTACTGCTTGTCTCAATTTTATATTGGGAGCAAGCTAAAATTGGACTATACTAATTTTTAGTATTCCTAAGTTCAATTACTCAGTCCACTTTGCTTATGTATATATCAACATTCTTGTTTAATATATTTTAGAAACAATAAATTTTAAGAATGTTTATAATATAATTAATGAAATTTAAAATTAGGGAGGATTTACATTTGGCTGATTATATAAAAGAAATTGAAAAGAGAAGAACTTTTGCGATTATTTCCCATCCCGATGCGGGAAAAACTACATTAACAGAAAAGTTCCTATTATACGGAGGAGCTATTAGACTTGCAGGTTCTGTTAAAGCAAGAAAGGCATCTAAACATGCAGTGTCTGACTGGATGGAAATTGAAAAACAAAGAGGTATCTCAGTTACTTCATCTGTTATGCAATTTAACTACGATGGTCATTGCATTAACATACTAGATACTCCAGGTCACCAAGACTTCTCAGAAGATACATATAGGACACTTATGGCAGCAGATAGTGCAGTAATGGTTGTAGATGCTGCAAAAGGTATTGAGGATCAAACAAGAAAGTTATTCCATGTTGCTTCTTTAAGAGAAATGCCTATATTCACTTTTGTAAATAAGATGGATAGAGAAGCTAGAGATCCATTTGGTTTACTTGAAGATATCGAAAATGAATTAGGAATTAAAACTTATCCAATGAACTGGCCAATTGGTTCTGGTAAGGATTTTAAGGGTGTATATGAAAGAGATAATAATAGAATCATAGCCTTTAATGGAGGAAATCATGGTCAAAATGAAGTTGAAGCCATAGAAGGTTCAGCAGATGATCCTAAATTTAGAGAAATTTTAGGAGAAGCACTTCATGATAAGTTAATGGAAGATATTGAACTTCTAGATATTGCTGGGGATGATTTAGATTTAGAGGCTGTAAGAAGTGGGGAATTAACACCTGTATTCTTTGGTTCAGCATTAACAAACTTTGGTGTAGAACCATTCTTAGAACATTTCTTAAAAATGACTACATCACCACTTGCAAGAAACTCATCAGAAGGGGTTATTGACCCATTTGAAGATAAATTCTCAGCTTTTGTATTTAAGATTCAAGCTAACATGAATAAAGCTCATAGGGATAGAATTGCATTTATGAGAATTTGTTCAGGTAAATTTAACAAAGGTGAAGATGTATATCATATGCAAGGCGGAAAGAAAATTAAATTAGCTCAACCTCAACAATTTATGGCTCAAGATAGAGAAATTGTTGAAGAAGCTTATGCAGGAGATATAATCGGGGTATTTGATCCAGGTATATTCTCAATAGGGGATACATTATGTGCTCCATCAAAGAAATTTAAGTTTGAAGGAATTCCAATATTCGCACCAGAACATTTTGCAAGAGTAAGACCAGTTGATACTATGAAGAGAAAACAATTTATAAAGGGTGTTACTCAAATTGCTCAAGAAGGTGCAATACAAGTATTTAAAGAAATTCATATAGGTATGGAAGAAATAATAGTTGGAGTTGTTGGTGTACTTCAATTTGAAGTTCTAGAATACAGATTAAAGAATGAATATAATGTAGACATTAAAATGGATAGATTATCTTATAGATATGTAAGATGGATAGAAAATAAAAATATTGATATGGATAAGTTAAACTTAACTTCAGATACTAAGAAGGTTAAAGATTTAAGAGATAGAAACTTACTTATATTCCAAAATGATTGGGGAATAAGTTGGGCTTTAGATCATAATAAAGACGTTATTCTTTCTGATGTAGGTAAGAGTGAAGATTAAAAATATAGATATTAATAAAAATAGTAGCTGACTTAAATGAGTAAAGCTACTATTTTTTTTGCATTAAACTTAGTGTTTGATGGCAATATTATAAATTAATAAAAAAATATGATACATAATTTGATAAAAATAGAAAGATATATTATAATGTAAAAAGGTGATAATAAATATTAATTAACAATATTTATTGAGAAAATAGAATTTAAATTCAGATTATATTTCATAAGAAGTTGATATTTTATTGTAGATCTTAAAGTGAAAAAACTACCTTATATTAATAAAAAAGTGAATTTAATGATAGAATGTAATTATATTAAAATATTAATTTAGAAAACATAGAGTAAAAAATGGAGGGAAACATAATGGGCGTTGCATTTAAAGATGTAAATTTTAATGAATTAGTAAATAAATTGGCTCCTTGTTGCTTAGAAGATGAGGTATGTAGTACATGCACTAAAGAAAAGTGTTTAATTGGATATGGTAAAGAATGCATAAAGGGATGTTTAAAAAATAAGGTTACTTATGTTGAGAATGGATATGGAAACATTCCTATAACAGATACAAAATTATATGATAAAGATTATGTTATTACTGCTATAGCGGATATACTTAAGAGATGTAAAAGTTGTCAAGAAAATCATTATGACAACTGTATAATAAATGTTTTGAGAAATTGTTATGAAATAAGTTTATTTGGAGAAGGTCAAGAATATCAAGGAAGTACATTTATGTATTTAAATGGTTTAAAAAGTATAAATGAAGAAATGGCAGATAAAATATTTGCTAAATATAGTGAGAAATAATAATAAAAAATAAATTTTTTAAAGTAGATCCAGATGGGTCTACTTTTTTATATGTAAATATTTATTAAATTTATAATATGTATATGTTTACATTAGAACGTTACATAAAAATGTGATATAATGGAAAATGTAATATAAAAATACAAAAGGAGAGATGGGATGTTAAAGAAGTATAAAGAGACAATATTTCTTAAAAATCTTAAAAAGAAAGTTACTGTATTTACAATAGCGATGATGAGCATTTGTGCACTTACAATGACTTTTTCCAATCATAAAGCACAAGCATATATTTCTAATGGAACAGATTATAATATTGAAATGATATGTTCTTCTACCGCGTATTCTTCAGGCGGTATGACAGCTAGCGGAATTCCATGCGTAAGAAATCCAGAAGGGATTAGCACAATTTCAGTTGATCCAAGCATATTTCCTTATGGTACAATTTTATATATAGAGGGATATGGTTATGCTGTTGCAGCTGACAGTGGGGCAGCTATAAAAGGAAACAAGATAGATGTATATTTTAACAGTGATGAAGAATGCTGTGAGTGGGGAGTAAGAGATGTAAAAGTTACATGTCTTGGAGATTCTTCAAGAAAATAAAAAATTATAGGCATAAAAATGACTAAGGAATGTCAATATTTCTTAGTTATTTTATTGTAGAAAGAAATTACAAATTTTTTTATGTTAATTTCAACTAACAAAGCATGACAGTAGTCATTTAATTAATATTAAATAAGGCACAATCAAAAAATACAAAGTTGAGTTATAATATTTTATATATGATTTTATAACATCATAAATTTAAATTATAGAATTAATTGTAATTACAATTAAATATAGATGGAAAACAGATAACAAACCTATTATATAAATAATTTAACTTAAAAATGAACAGGAGACTTTTAATGAAGAGTAAAAGAATGGTGGTTGAAGATTCTCATAAGAGAAGTGAGAATTATGGAGTTGAAAAAAAATCAAGTTATTCAAAAAAGATTCTTTCAGGAATAGAATTAGAAAAAGTGCTAGCTGACAATAAAGAATTAATAGAAATATCAAAGCTATACATTGATATGGTTTTTTCAGCAGTTATGGATAATGAATTTATTATTGTTTTAACAGATAAAAATGGATGTATTTTATATATAAAAGGAGCAGAAGAGAATACTAGCAAATTAGATTGCATTAATCTTAACGTTGGTGCATATATGGATGAACAAAATATAGGCACAAATGCTATGGGAACTGCTATTAAAGAAGATAATTGTGTTCAAATAACGGCTAATGAGCACTATATAGAGGGATTACAAAGTTTAACTTGTTCAGCTGCACCTATTCACGATACTGATGGAAAGATAATAGGAACTTTAAATTTAAGTGGTAGGAGCAATATGAAGCATCCTCATACTTTAGGGTTAGTTGTCTTTGGGGTAAAGGCAATTGAAAATGAATTTGATAATAGAAAAATAAATAATATATTGACTCAAACCTATAATTATATGGAGAGTATTATAGATAATCTTGATAAGGGGATTATGATTGTTGATAAAGACGAGAAGATAGTAAATATTAATAGTTTTGGTGCAGAAATGTTTAATAAACCTAAAGAATCATTATTACATGAAAAATTACATTATATTTTGCCGAATATGGGCAATATTCTTGAAGAATTAGATCTGAATAGAAATAATGTAATTAAAGACGTTAAGTTTAAGCATACAAGTAAATATAAGACTAGACTAGAATTTAAGGGAATTAGACATAAGGAAAAGATAATTGGAATGGTTGTCACTATGATAAGTGAAAAAGAAGAAAGGGATTTAAAAAATCCAACAGGAGCTTTTTGGACTTTCAATGATATCATAGGCGAAAGTGCTGCGATTGCTAATGTAGTAATTAACAGCAAAATTATTTCTAATAGTCCTTCAACTGTTTTAATTCAAGGGGAAAGTGGAACTGGAAAAGAAGTATTAGCTCAAGCAATGCATAATTATAGTTTAAGAAGAACTAATAAATTTGTAGCTATAAATTGTGGAGCTATACCTATGAATATAATAGAAAGTGAGCTTTTTGGATATGAAGATGGTACATTTACTGGTGGTAAAAAAGGGGGGAAACCAGGAAAATTTGAAGTGGCTAATGGTGGAACTTTGTTTTTAGACGAAATAGGGGAAATGCCACTTGATATGCAAGTTAGGCTTTTAAGGGTATTACAAGAAGGAAGAGTAACTAGACTTGGTGGAAATAAAGAAATCTCCGTTGATGTTAGAGTAATTGCTGCTACAAATAAAAAGCTAAAAAAAGAAGTTGAAAAAGGAGCATTTAGAGAAGATCTTTATTATAGATTATGTGTTATTCCTATAACATTACCTCCTTTACGTGAAAGAAAAGGGGATGTTGAAAAACTTATAGAATACTTTTTAAGAATAAAATCATTTAAGCTAAATAAAAGAATTCCTGAAATTAATAAAGAATTATATAAAAATTTATTATTATATAATTGGCCAGGAAACATAAGACAACTAGAAAATTATATTGAAAACATAGTTAATTTAGATGGGATTTTATCATTTGATTTACTAGATGATAGTGAAGATGAAAAAACTGATATAATTCATAAAGAAGTTAAAGAAGAAGTTTGTTATGAAAAAGATGAAAACTTTGAAGTTAAAGAAGAAGATTTTAATTTAGAAAAGGTAGAAAAGAAAACTATTAAAGAAGCTATAAAATCTTATAATCATAATATGACCAAAGTA
Source organism: Clostridium cagae (assembly GCF_900290265.1). NCBI lineage: Bacteria > Bacillati > Bacillota > Clostridia > Eubacteriales > Clostridiaceae > Clostridium > Clostridium caccae. Next base: position 2,848,757 of record NZ_OKRA01000001.1, on the reverse strand, counting down.
GCACAAGCATTGGGAATAAGTAGAAATACATTATACTTAAAAATAAAAAAATATAATATAGAGTAAACATGTTAAGGCTGTTTATATATGCATAAGTAAAGCGAACGGAGTAATTGCATATATTAACATTTATTTAAATTATGTTTATTTTTTATTTTAGTATTATAAGTAAAACATAGATTAATTTTTAACATAAACTTTATAAAATAAAATGTTATTTTATTATAAAAAAGTGTAATATAAACGGACAGTGTCCTGAAATAGTACGTTTTATCAATGAATAAGTGTATTGTTTTAGGACATTATTTTATTTAAAAATATCTTTATTATTTAAAGAATGGCTTAAACAGAAAAGATTGATAAAGTAATAACAAAGTGGCACGGTTCTTGCTATATATATTTATGTAAGTTGTTTAATTTTAAAATAACAAAAAACAATATATAAAATAATAAAAGCAATTAAGAAAATAAAGATATATTTTAGGAGGAACAGATTATGGCACGTTTTACATTACCAAGAGATTTATATCATGGTGAAGGATCTTTAGAAACACTTAAAACATTAAAAGGAAAGAAAGCATTCGTAGTAGTTGGTGGTGGATCAATGAAAAGATTTGGCTTCCTTCAAAAAGTTGAAGATTATTTAAAAGAAGCAGGAATGGAAGTACAATTATTTGAAGGTGTTGAACCAGACCCATCAGTAGAAACAGTAATGAAGGGTGCAGAAGCTATGAGAAACTTCGAACCTGATTGGATAGTTGCAATGGGTGGAGGATCACCAATAGATGCTGCAAAAGCTATGTGGATATTCTATGAATACCCAGATTTTACTTTTGAACAAGCTGTTGTTCCATTTGGATTACCAGATTTAAGACAAAAAGCTAAATTTGTAGCTATTCCATCAACAAGTGGTACTGCTACAGAAGTTACAGCATTCTCAGTAATAACAGATTACAAAGCAAAAATTAAATATCCTTTAGCTGACTTTAATATAACTCCAGATATAGCTATAGTTGATCCAGAATTAGCTCAAACAATGCCAGCTAAATTAGTAGCTCATACTGGAATGGATGCATTAACTCATGCTATAGAAGCATATACTGCATCTTTAAGATCAAACTTCTCAGATCCATTAGCTATTAAAGCAATAGAAATGGTAAACGAACATTTAGTTAAATCATTTGAAGGAGACAAAGAAGCTAGAAACTTAATGCATGAAGCACAATGTTTAGCAGGAATGGCTTTCTCGAATGCATTACTAGGAATAGTTCACTCTATGGCTCATAAAGTAGGAGCTGTATTCCATATCCCTCATGGATGTGCTAATGCAATATTCTTACCATATGTAATTCAATATAACAGAATCGAATGTGAAGATAGATATGGTGATATTGCTAGAGCATTAAAATTAGAAGGAAATACTGATGCTGAATTAACTGATTCATTAATTAAATTAATCAATGATTTCAATGATGCATTAAATATTCCTCATTCAATGAAAGAATATGGCGTTGAAGAAGCAGACTTTAAGGCTAACGTTGAATTTATAGCTCATAATGCAGTATTAGATGCATGTACAGGATCAAGTCCTAGAGCAATAGATGACAAGACAATGGAAAAATTACTTGGATGTACATTCTATGGAACTAAAGTTAATTTCTAATACTTAGAAGTTAATAAGAAATTTATATATTAAAAAATTTACTAGGTAATTTAGTAGCACAAATTTGTTTATAGTTGATTTTCAAATTTAATATATAGCAAAAGCTCTCGCTTTAGAGAGCTTTTGTTCTTATTAAGATTAGTTTGTAATTAAAACTATAAATTGAAAAATGTAACATAAATAGATATTGAAACCATTGATTACATATGTAAAAACAGTTAAAATTGATAAAAACTATAGGGGGACAAATGATGTATAAGATAGTTAGTAAAAGAGAGCTTACAAATAATATATTTTTAATGGACATAGAAGCTCCAAGAGTAGCAAAATCAGCAAAACCTGGTCAATTTATCATTATAAAGAATGATGAAAAGGGTGAAAGAATTCCTTTAACAATAGCAGATTACAATAAGGATAAGGGAACTGTAACAATAGTTTTCCAAACTGTTGGACAAGGAACTAAACAATTAGCGACTTTTGAAGAAGGCAACTATGTTTGTGACTTTGTTGGACCATTAGGTCAACCAAGTGAATTTGTTCATGAAAATTTAGAAGAACTAAAGAAACAAAATATTATTTTCATAGCAGGTGGAGTTGGTGCTGCACCAGTTTATCCTCAAGTTAAATGGATGCATGAAAATGGAATGAAATGTGATGTTATAGTTGGTTCAAGAAATAAAGAATTATTAATATTAGAAGAAGAAATGAAAAAAGTTGCAGGAAATCTTTACATAGCAACTGATGATGGATCATACGGATTTAATGGTAGAGTTACTGATTGCTTAAATGATTTAGTTCAAAAAGGAAATAAATATGATCATGCAGTAGTTATTGGACCTATGATAATGATGAAATTTATGGCTGCTTTAACTAAAGAGCTTGGAATCAAAACAACTGTTAGCTTAAATCCAATTATGGTAGATGGTACAGGTATGTGTGGTGCTTGTAGAGTTACTGTTGGAAATGAAGTTAAATTTGCTTGTGTTGATGGACCAGAATTTGATGGACATTTAGTTGATTTTGATGAATCAATGAGAAGACAAACTATGTACAAAAGTGAAGAGGGAAGAGCGCAATTAAAGATTGAAGAAGGGGACACTCATAGCCACGGTGGTTGTGGATGTAAAGGTGATAAATAATGAATATGCAAGATAGAATGAAAAGAACACCTGTTACTGAACAAGCTCCAGAATTAAGAGCTAAGAATTTTGAAGAAGTATGTTTAGGATATAATGAAGAAGAGGCTATAAAAGAAGCTAATAGATGTTTAGGATGTAAAAACCCTAAATGCGTTGAAGGATGTCCTGTATCAATTGATATTCCAGGATTTATAGCTAAAGCTAAAGATGGAGATTTTGAAAATGCAGCTAAAGAAATAGCTAAATATAGTGCATTACCAGCGGTTTGTGGTAGAGTATGTCCACAAGAAAGTCAATGTGAAGGTAAATGTGTATTAGGAATAAAAGGTGAATCTGTAGCAATAGGTAAATTAGAAAAATTTACTGCTGATTGGTCAAGAAAAAATAATATAGATTTAGCAAAAACAGAAGCATTAAATGGTAAGAAAATTGCTGTTATTGGAAGTGGTCCAGCAGGGCTTACTTGTGCAGGGGATTTAGCTAAAAGAGGATATGATGTTACTATATTTGAAGCTTTACATGAAGCAGGTGGAGTTTTAGTTTATGGTATACCTGAATTTAGATTACCTAAAGAAAAAGTTGTTAAAGCTGAAATTGAAAACATTAAGAAATTAGGAGTAAAGATTGAAACTAATGTTATTATAGGTAGAACTATAACAATAGATGAATTAATGAAAGAAGAGGGATTTGATGCTGTATTTATTGGATCAGGTGCTGGACTTCCTAAATTCATGGGTATAAATGGAGAAAATGCAAATGGTGTATTCTCTGCAAATGAATTTTTAACAAGAGTTAACTTAATGAAAGCTTTTAAAGAAGGATATAATACACCTGTTAGAGCAGGTAAAAAGGTAGCTGTAGTTGGTGGTGGAAATGTTGCTATGGATGCTGCAAGAACTGCTTTAAGATTAGGTGCAGAAGCGCATATAGTTTATAGAAGAGGTGAATCTGAACTTCCAGCAAGAGCAGAAGAAGTACATCACGCTAAAGAAGAAGGAATAATATTTGACGTTTTAACAAATCCAACTGAAATATTAAGTGATGAAAATGGATGGGTTAAAGGAATGAAATGTGTAAAAATGGAACTTGGAGAGCCAGATGCATCTGGAAGAAGAAGACCAGTTGAGGTTGAAGGATCAGAATTTGTTATGGATGTTGATACTGTAATAATGTCACTTGGAACATCTCCAAATCCACTAATATCTTCAACAACTGAGGGTTTAGATATTAATAAGTGGAAATGTATAGTTGCAGATGAAGATGGATTAACTACTAAAGAAGGCGTTTATGCTGGCGGAGATGCCGTTACAGGTGCTGCAACAGTAATACTTGCTATGGGCGCTGGTAAAAAAGCTGCAGAAGCTATAGATGGATATTTACAAGATAAATAATTATATGATGTACAATATTATTTTCCGATATGAGGAAAATATAGAATTATTAAAGTTTAAAGCTTGATGAAATATAGCTTTAATTAAGTATTAGTTAAAAAAGATGATTTCTGTGTTTTCAGAGATCATCTTTTTTGATTCTCAATGGAACTTAAAAGGGATTTAATTAAAAAATTTTAATGTATATTATTCTTAAAGTTTTTACAAGTTCAATCGAAACTAGAATATAGATACTTTTACTAATATAAGGATATTAAATATTTTATAGGTAAATATATTTTTTAAATAAATTATATAAAAGTTAAAAAGTTTGTCATATTTTATCTCAAAATTTTAATATACAATGGAGTATTACAAAACAATATAAAATAATTTTGTAATACTCCATTTAATTATATAAATATTATGAAATATATTTACTATCTATATTTTTAAGAGAAAATTTTTATTTAAAAAGGTTTTTTATGCTTTTTATCCTTAATATTAAAATGAGTATTGTAACTAAAATTAATAACCTTATAATTTATTTATTAATAAAAAGGGGGAGTTTTTAATGAGATTTAAGAAAATAAGTACGAGAATGCTTACAATTCTACTATTTGTAACTATTTTATCAATGGTTTTGCTATCAGGTATAAGTTATGAAAGTAGCAAGGGTATTATAGACAGACAAGTAGAAGAAAACATGCAAGCAGAATTAAGTTCTACAGTAAATGCAATAAATCTTAAGATGCAAGAAATTTCATCAATGTCTAGTCAACTTGCATTGAATGTTGGATCAACTTATAAAACCACATATTTATCACAATATGAAGAAATGATTGGAAAAACAATATTTAAAAGTGATCTAGTACTTGGTGCTGGAATTTGGTTTGAACCATATGTTTATGATGCAAGTAAAGAATATGTTGGGCCGTATATTCATAAAAATGATGATAAGGCATTAGTTACATATGATTATAGCAATGCTGAATATAATTATTTTAATTATGATTGGTATAAGAATGCTAAGAATAATAATAAAGAAACTGTATTTAGTGATCTGTACTATGATGAAACATTAAATACTATAATGAGCACTTGCGCTACACCTATATATGATTCAAATGATAATTTTATTGGTGTAATTAGTGTTGATATGGAAATTCCATCAATTCAGGATTTGATAAATAATTTCAAGATTGGTGAAAATGGCAAGGCTTTATTGATAAATAATGACGGGAAATACATAACTAACAGTGATGATAAAAAAATAATGAAAACTAAAATTAATGAAGATGAGAATAAATCACTTTCACAATTCGGAAATGTTTTATTAAATAATACTAATGGTAAAAGTGATTTTTCTATTGATAATACAGAGTATGAAACTTATTATACTACAGTGGAGCCGTTTGGATGGAAGCTATTTATACAAATACCGATGTCAGAATTGAACAAACCTATAAATGAATTAATGTCTAAACTTATAGTGGTAGGAATTTTAGCTATAATATTAACTACATTAGCAATAATATGGCAAGTTCGATACCTAACTAAAACTATAAAAAAAGTTAATAATTTAGCATCAAGTTTATCCAATGGAGATTTTTCTATAAATGAGCTTGAAGTAACATCTGAGGATGAATTAGGACAAATGAGTAATTCATTAAATAAAATGCTATCAGAAAATAAGAACATGATACAAGAAATATCTGATGATGCAAACAAAGTAAATAGTATAACAGAGAGTTTGAATAAATCAACTGAATCTCTAGTAGAAAATTATAAAGTGATTAAAGATTCAGTTAAAAACATAAGTGAATCTATGCTTAATTCTAGTGCTACTACTGAAGAAGTTAATGCTTCTGTAGAAGAAGTTAACTCTTCAATAAGTCTATTGTCACAGGAAACAATTAAAAGTCATGATATGGCAAAAGACATAAAGGTAAGAGCATACAATATAGAAAAAATGAGTAATGATTCTTATAATAAAGCAACTAGTTTATCAGAAGTTCATGAAACAAATCTAAAACAAAGCATTGAAAATGCTAAAATAGTTGAAAATATAGGGGCTATGGCTAAAGCTATTTCTGATATAGCAGAACAAGTTAATTTATTATCACTTAATGCTTCAATAGAAGCTGCACGTGCTGGTGAACAAGGAAAGGGATTTGCAGTTGTTGCTTCTGAAATAGGTAATCTTGCAGCACAAACATCAGACACAGTAAAAGAAATTATTGAGACTATAAGTAAAGTGCAAGAAGCGTTTAATAAATTAACCAATGATTCTACGCAGATGTTATTATTTATTAAAGATACTGTAACTCCGGATTATAAAGAATTTGTTGGAATAGCTAATCAATATGATAAGGATGCAAATGCTATTGAAGATATATCTATAAAAATATCTGAGATGACAAATAACATTGAATACATTACACATGAAGTTGGAGATGCAATACAAAATATTGCAGAAGCTTCTCAAGATACTGCATCTAATAGTGGAGAGATTGTATGTAGTATAGAATTAGTTTCACAATTAGTTGAGCAAATATCTACTATTGTGGAAAATGAAATTGAGGTTTCAGATAATCTTAATTCTATGGTTAAAAATTTTACTTTATAAAAGATTGTTATTAACTATATAATTAGAAAGATACAAAGGAGTTATATATTGTAATTACGTTTAGTAGAAATTTGATATAAAATATAAAAAATCAGTTATAGAATATATTATTCTTTATAACTGATTTTTTTAGTAAGTTATAGAATTATTCTAAAAAATCTAGAGAATATTTGTATTATAATTTTATATTGTTGATTTATGATTTTGTTTTTTGTATTATAGTTTTATAAATTCAGGTTTCATGTTATTGAACTTACAAATATATTTGTATCCCATAGAACCTAAAGCATCATGAATATAATCAAATTTAGTAGCTACTTGAGTTGGATTATGAGAATCAGAACCTATAGTAAGTATTTCACCACCTAAATCTTTATACATTTTAAGAATATTTTTAGATGGTGTTAAATCAGGTAGATTATATCTAAATGATGAGGTATTAATTTCTATTCCTTTACCTGAATAAATAACTTTTTTTAGTATAGCTTCCAAGTAGTCAGAAAAAATTTCATCTTTTAAAATTGTATCGTAATTTCCATATCTTTTTATCAAATCAACATGTCCTAAAACAGAATAATCATCATATGAATTTATTATTTCTAGTAAACTTTTATAATATCCTTCATAAGCTTCATGTTGAGTCTTTCCTTTATGAAAATCACCTGTAAATAGTTCATTTCTATCTATAGTATGTATAGATCCAATGACAAAATCAAAGTTAGTTTCTTTTATTTCTTTAGAGCAACGCTCTAAAATTTGAGTTTGAAGTCCCATTTCAATACCTTTTTTTATAGAGATTTTATCTTTATATTTGTTGTTATAAAAATCTATATCTTTAAAGTATTTATCATAATCAACTTTAACATTTGGATTTCCTAATACATCATAATCAACATGATCAGTAAAACAAATTTCTTTAAGTCCTAATTCAATAGATTTTTTTATCATATCCTCCATAGGAGCCTGTGAGTCAGCAGAATAATTACAATGCATGTGGTAGTCATAATAGATCATAAAAAGCCTCCTTAGTAAATTGTTAATATATGTATAGCACTTTACTATTTCATATATCAATACTTATTTAAATGTCTATTTAAGTAATTTTAATACTAATTTTACTATATTACAAAATAAAATACTTTTATATGAAAGTATATATAACTTTTAATTATTAATAAGCAATTGAAAATAATTTATAAAATCTAAAATCAGGACTATTACTGTAAATTATTAATTTGAAAAGTAATGTGATTTTTTCTTTTTATAATAATTTTAAATTTGTTTGACATTACTAATAGTAAGGATATATAATAAACCAAACAAATATATTTTAATAAATTAAATTTAGCAAAATTAAATTCAAACTATTTTTTTGTGAAGTTATAGTTGGTATGAGTTTATAAGAAAGATAGATAAAAAAGCTTTTTATATTACTTAAATGTATTTAAATATTGATTTTTAGTAATAATATATTTTAGATTGATTATTCTTAATTAAGATTTGGAGGGAATTTTATGGGAGAGAGATACGATATAGCCATTATTGGAAGTGGACCAGCGGGGTTATCAGCAGCATTAAATGCAAAAATAAGAAAAAAGAACTTTATAATCTTTGGAAGTAAAGATATTAGTAATAAACTAGTAAAGGCTCATACTATAAATAATTATTTAGGATTCTATGGAAAAAGTGGATTGGAAATAAAAGATGAGTTTCTTAATCATTTAAAATCTATGGACATAGAGATTACAGAAGAAAAGGTAAATAATATTTATGCAATGGGGGATTATTTTTCATTAATGGTAAATGAAAAGATGTATGAAGCAACTTCTATAATTTTAGCTACTGGGGTGAACTTTGGAAAGCCATTTAATGGGGAAGAAGAGTTTTTAGGAAAAGGTGTTGGATATTGTGCAACTTGTGATGCACCTTTATATAAAAATAAAGTAGTTACTATCATAGCTTATAATAAAAAAGATGAAGAAGAAGCTAATTTTATAGCATCAATAGCATCTAAGGTATATTACATACCTATGTATAATGAGGAAGTAGAAGTAAACTCAAATATTGAAATTATAAAAGATAAGCCTGTTGAGATAAAAGGAGATATGAAAGTTAATTCTCTAATTTTATCTAATAAGGAATTAAAAACAGATGGTATCTTTATACTAAGAGATAGCATATCACCTGGTCAATTGGTTCCAGGATTAGAACTAGATCAAAATCATGTTAAGGTTGATAGATTGATGAAAACAAACATAAAAGGATGTTTTGCAGCTGGAGATATAGTAGGAGTGCCTTATCAATATATTAAATCAGCAGGAGAAGGAAATATTGCAGCATTATCTGCAGTTTCTTATGTAGATGAAAAAAATAAAAAATAAATATATTTAAAAACTATGTTAAAGATTATAAATGATTATACTCGATAAGTGAATTTATATATTCAAAAACAAACTGTTATAAAAAATAATAAAATAAAGTGAGGTAATAAGTTATGTCAAAAATATTAAAAGTTAATGAATTCGATGATGCAATAAAAGAAGGAATTGTAATAGTAGACTTTTTTGCGGATTGGTGTGGACCTTGTAAGATGTTAGCACCTATATTTGAAGAATTAGAAGAAGAAATGAAGGATAAAGTTAAATTCTTTAAAGTTAATGTAGATGAAAGTGGTGAATTAGCTAGTAAGTTTAGCGTATTTAGTATTCCAACTATGATAATATTTAAAGATGGTAAAGATGTAAGTACTGAAGTAGGATTCTTACCAAAAGAAAAAATAAAAATGAATTTAGAAAAATACATATAATAAAATTTTGGCTATGTTTTAAAACATAGCCAAAATTAATTATGTTATTTTAATTCGCATAGGTATTCTTCAAAGCATATACCTTCATGTACTGAAATATCTAATTGAGATGTGTATTCTAGACATTTGCTTATAAAATCACTAGCTTTTTTTACACTATCTATAATATCTAAATTATTTACCATATCAGCAGCTAATATTGAACTAAATACATCTCCTGTACCACATCTATCTTTTCCAATCTTTTTTACACTTATTATCTTTGGAGACTTTCCAATTTCATAAATATAATTTTGTACATAATCATTGTTTTGTAATCCTGTTATTATAATTTTTTTGGGACCATTTTCACATAGACTTTTAGCTATAAATTCTAGTTCTTTTTCATCTAGAATTCTATTTGGATATGGCATATCTATTAACTTGCAAGCCTCAGTTAGGTTAGGGGTTATTATATCAGCATATTTTATTAGTAATTTCATTTCGTTGCACATTTCATCTGTGTAAGTTGAATATATTTTTCCGTTATCTCCCATTATAGGATCGACTAAAACATGTGTATTATTATTTTTGAATTTTCTTATAAAATCTATGACAATATCAATTTGATTTTTAGAACCTAAAAAACCTGTACATATTCCATCAAAATTTAAGTTAAGCTCCTGCCAATGATTTGTGAAACTTTTCATATTATTTGTATAATCATCAAAAAAGAAATTTGGGAATGCTGTATTTGCAGATAAAATTGCAGTTGGCAAAGGGCAACACTGTATTTTCATAGCAGATATTATTGGAAGTGCAACAGTTAAAGAACAACGCCCAAATCCAGATAAATCATTTATAACAGCAATTCTTTTTTGTTTGTTTTTATTCATAATTACCACCTCGAATCAAATGTAACTTTTATAAATAAAATTCTATTAAATAAGTTTATTTATAAAAGTTAATATTAGAAAGTTTTATGTAACATTTATTTATTTACTTCATAGTATATATTATAAACAAATGAAAAGACTTTAACTAACAAAACTCAATAAATTCCAAAAGTTAAAGATAATATAAATGTAATAAAGGTATAAAATACGTTTATTACATTTTTTTAATTGTGCCTTATTAAATAATTTGTGATAACTAAAATTATAAATTAGACAAAGTTTAAGAACTGTATATTAAAGTATAAATTTTTCTATTACTTTTGCAACACCATCATTTACATTTGTATCTGTAATGTAATTAGCAATTTTTTTAATCACATCTGAGCCATTGCCCATGGCTACACCAAGTCCTGCAAATTTAATCATTGATAAGTCATTTTCATTATCACCTATGCAGACAACTTCCTCTGGCTTTATGCCAAGTTTTTCAGAAAGAATTTTTGCAGCATTTCCTTTTGAAACATCTTTTTGCATAATTTCAAAATTATTATTTTCAGAGCTTACAGTTTCTATATCTGAAAACTTTAATAAGTTATTTTTAACTTTAAATAAAGTATCTTTATCATCACCATTATCTATGCAAATTATTTTAATTATTTTATTGTTATATATTTCAAGAATTTCATTTATATCAGATGTAATAAAAAACTTGACTTTTTTTTCATCACTAACTAACTTATTTGTTAAATTATATGTGTGATTTTCAGGAAATGGAGAATCAACAATAGCTGTGTCATGAGTATAATACATTATTCTAAAATTATGTCCTTTTATAGAATTATGAATTTTTAATACTTGTTCATTAGTTAAGGTATTACTATATATTATTTCATTTGTTGATCTATTTTTTATATATGCTCCATTACATGAAATTAAATCTGTTTTTATTCCTATAAGTTCAGCAAAATAATCAGCAGAAGCAAATATTCTCCCAGTACTTATAGCAACTTGTACACCTTTATTAACAGCTTTTTTTAAAGCTTCTTTATTTCTTTCACTAATACTACTATGACCATTCAATAAGGTACCATCCATATCTATACATATTAATTTATATTTCATAAATAACATCCTCCCTTTACTTTACCAATATGATTTTTAAGTTTTATAAAATTTATGTTTATGAGTAAATTTTATTTGAAAATTGAAATCAGAAAATAAAAAATTAAGAATTTATAGGAGAGAGTTGAGAGTGTTATGAAAAAATTCTTCATTGGAATTTTAATATGTATTTTAAAAAATTCTCTATGACTTTTTACCACAAAATTTAACTAGCATCTCTCAACTTTCAACTAAAAAATGTGTAATATACGCATTTTAAAAGCTTATTGAGCCTTGAAGATAAGATTTACATACTGCTTTAAAGCCTAATTCATTTAATACGTTTAAGCATATAGCAAATACTTCATAAGAAGAAGTTTCTGTTCTATTTAATTTAGTTAAAATATTATTAACTTCTTTTTCTACTAATTTAAGTTCAGCATCTGATAATGGTTCTGTAACTTCTTCTGATGCACTAAGTATTGATTGTCTAACCTTTGAGATTTGGAATTCCTCAATTCTGCCACTCTTTTTAATTATGTTCATATAATCATCTCCTGACTTATAAATGTTTACTTATATTATCGGTTAAAAGGTATGTAAAGTAAATGTTTAATAGGCTAATATGATATATTGTTTGGAATTATGGGGATTTATATTAGAATTTGCAATAAGTAAGGATTTTATTTAAAACAGACCATTATTTAAAAATTGGTAAATTTGTTATTATGAACATTATATTAGCTATAAAAATCTAAAATAGATTAATTATCCAATATAACTATAATTTACATTAAGAACTTCATGTGATAAAATTAGATTATATTGTGAGAAAAATGGATGATTATGTTAAAAAATGTGACAACTAGGAAGGGGGAATACTATTTTGAATATTAAAAGTAAAATAGTGTCATTTTTATTTGTATTTGTAATGGCACTAGGTTTTATGCCGTCAACTATGGTACATGCATCTGTAAAAGATATAAACATAATATCAGAGACAGAAGCTACTGCAAGTGATGCAAAAAAATGGGCAAAAACTAAAGGTGCAACTGAAGAATTTTTAAGTCTAGCAGATCTTTATTGGAAGTATTCAGAGACTTGCGGAGATGTTAATCCAGCCATTGCATATGTACAATCAGCAAAAGAAACTGGATTCGGAAGATTTGGAGGGGTATTAGATTCGAGTTTTCGTAATCCATGTGGAATGAAGACCTCACAAGGTGGATCAGATGGAGATAAAAATGCTCATAAGAAGTTTAATACTTGGGATGAAGGTGTACAAGCTCACATGGATCATTTAGCACTTTATGCAGGGGCTAATGGTTATCCTAAAAGTGATACATATGATCCAAGACATTTCATAAGTATAAAAGGAAAATCACCAACTGTTAATTCATTAGGCGGAAAATGGGCCCCAAGTCTTACTTATGGAGAAGAAGTAAATAAATATTACATAGAATTATGTAATTATTCAAATATTGCGGTTAATAAAGATGAGCAAAAAGATTATGAAGATAATTTAAATGACAATGATTCATCTCATTTTTCACCACCAGGACCGGTTGAAAATAAGCCTAATTCTTTAATAACTGATTCTGTAATTATGTTTGATAATTCTTTTGTTGAGCCAACACTTAATAGAGAAACAAATGTTAGTTCAGATATAGGTTGGAAAGAAGAAGATGGAAAGTGGTACTATTATTATTCAGATGAAAGCAAGGCAGCTGGATGGATTAATCCTAATGGAAACTGGTACTATTTAAATTCTACAGGGGAGATGTCTGTAGGATGGACGGATTTAGATAATTCTTGGTATTATTTTGATGATGATGGAATTATGGTGACTGGTTGGAAGTGTATAGATAATAATTGGTATTACCTAAAGACAAGTGGTATAATGGCAACTGGATTTTTACAAAATGCAAATGAGTTATATTACCTAGATAAGTCAGGTGTTATGCTTTCAAAAGAAGGTTGGAATTTAATAGATGAAAAATGGTGCTATGTTGAAAATAGTGGTAACCTAAAATTAGGTTGGCTTTTAGACAATGGAAATAAGTATTATCTTCAAGGCGATGGAAGTATGGTTACAGGAATAAAGTTAATAGATAATAAAACTTATGTATTTGATCAAAATGGAATCAACAAAACAGGTTGGACAAGTATAAATAATTATTGGTATTACTTTAATGAAAACTCAGAAATGAGTACAGGATGGCTTAATTTAAATGGAACTCATTATTATTTATATGATACTGGGGCTATGGCAACAGGATGGTTAAGTATTGATGATGATTGGTACCATTTTAATAATGATGGAAGTAGAAGCTTAGGATGGGTACAAAGTGGTGGATATTACTATTACTTAGACTTACAAAGTGGAAAGCTACTTAAGAATACAAAAGTTGATGGTTATGAAATAGATAGTAATGGAAGACGAAAATCTGATAAAAATGATGTGATTTCAGGAAATACCTCTAATAATGTAATTGTTGTTGATGCAGGTCATAACTTTGGTGGAGATGATGGAGCATATGCTACAAACAATGGAATTACTTATTCAGAAAGAGACTTAAATATGGAAGTTGCAGTAAAACTTAAATCAGAACTTGAAAATAGAGGTTATACTGTTGCTATGACTAGAAATGAATCAGATAGAGAAACATTAGCAGCTATGCAGAGTCTTGATAAAAGAGTTAAATTAGCGAATGATCTTAATGCTACTTTATTTGTAAGTATACATCATAATTCAGCAGATGCAGTATCTGCAAATGGAGTTGAAGTATTTTATAGTACTAATGCTCAAGACGATAGAATGGGTGGGAAATCACCTAATCAATTAAGAATTGAAAAGAGTAAAGCAATGGCAACAAGTATTGTAAATAATATCTGTAGTAAAACAGGTGCTATAAATAGAGGGCCTAAAGATGGGAATTTAAATGTTTGTAGAAATACTAATATGCCTGCAATACTTATTGAATGTGGATTTATAACTAATGCTAATGAAGCTGCAAGATGTGCTGATTCAAATAATCAAACAATTGTAGCAAAAGCAATAGCTGAGGCAATTCAAAATCAATTAAATTAATGATAGAAAATAAGAGAAATTAAACAAAAGAATCTTCTACTTAAACATTAAGTTTAAGTAGAAGATTCTTTTCTTTTTTTTTCTATGGAAAATGAAACCATAAAAAACTAGCTAATTATAGTATGATTAAGTAGAATAAAGGCTTTAGACAGAATTAGAAAGTTAATTATAAAAATTTACTTTTTTTTTTGCATATGTTAGAATTAGTGTGATTTTAGAATATTAATGCAAATTTTTTGGAGAATTTTGTAGATGATATTTTAAATCGTATATTTTAGAAGGGAATGGAGGGAAAGAAATATTTTGAATATTAATAAAAAGGTTATTTCACTATTTCTTGCGTTAACTATTGTATTTTCAATTGTTCCTACAATTAATGTACAAGCTAGTACTAAAGCGAACTTTGCTGATATTAAGATAGTATCAGATACAGAAGTTACAGCTAAACAAGCTAAAAAATGGGCAGAATCCAAAGGTGCTACAAGTACATTTGCAAATTTAGCAGAACTTTATTGGAAATATGCAGAAAAATGTGGAGATGTTAATCCGGGAATAGCATATGTACAATCGGCCAAAGAAACTGGATTTGGTAAGTTTGGTGGAGTATTGGATGAAAGCTACAATAATCCTTGTGGAATGAAAACATCACAAGGCGGAAGCGATACAGATCCAAATGCACATCAAAGATTTAACTCTTGGGATGAAGGAGTACAAGCTCATTTAGATCATCTTGCATTATATGCAGGTGCTAAGGGTTATCCAAAAGAAGATACATATGATCCAAGACATTTTGTAAGTATCAAAGGGAACGCAAGCACTGTTAATTCATTAGGTGGAAGATGGGCGCCAAGTTCTACATATGGTAAAGAAGTTAATGTATTATATAATGATTTATTAGCTTACTCAGGAATAGACAGTGAATATGAAGAAACAGGTTCTGATGAGGAAGAAGATTATACTCCAGAATTCCCAGAAACAGGAACAGAACCTAGCATACCAGAAATAACAAAACCTATGGAAGATTCAAATGACAATAGTACTAATATTTCATCATCAATTGGTTGGAAAAATGAAAATGGAAGTTGGTATTATTATAAGTCAGATGGAACTAAAGCAACAGGTTGGATAAAGCCAGATGGAAATTGGTACTACCTATATAGTGATGGTTCTATGGCAACAGGATGGTTACAAACTAAAGGAAACTGGTATTACCTTCAATCTTGGGGTGGAATGCAAAAAGGTTGGTTAAATGATGGAGGTAAGTGGTATTATCTTCAAGGTGATGGGATTATGGTTACAGGATTTAACTTAATAAATGGTAAAACTTATTTCCTAGATATAAGTGGAGCTATGAGAGTAGGTTGGTTTGAAATAAGCGGAAATTGGCATTATTTCAATACTGATGGAAGTATGTTAAATGGATGGATTAAACCATATGAACATTGGTATTACCTATATTCTAATGGTGCTATGGCAAAAGGTTGGATAAAACTTAATGGAGACAAATGGTATTATCTAAACAATAATGGAGACATGGCAACAGGATGGACTATGATAGGTAATGATACTTATTATTTAAATCCTTCATCAGGAGAAATGCTTAAAGATACTGTTATTGATGGTTGGAAAATAGGCCCTGATGGAAAAAGATTAAAGAGAGTTGATGGAGGTTCATCATCTTCTAAATTAATAGTAATAGACCCAGGTCATAACTATGGTGGAGATGACGGTGCTTATGCAACTCATAATAGAGTTACTTATTCTGAAAGAGATTTAAATATGCAGCTTTCAATGAAGTTAAAAGTAAAACTTGAATCTAATGGATATCAAGTTGTTATGACTAGAAATGAAACTGATAGAGAAACACTAGGTGTTACTCAAAGTCTTACTAAGAGAGTTAATCTAGCAAATGAACTTAATGCTGATTTCTTTGTAAGTATACATCATAATTCAGCAGATGCAGCATCAGCAAGTGGTGTAGAAACTTATTATAGTACAAGAGCTCAAGATTCAGATTTTGGTGGATATTATAGTGATTCTAAAATTTCAACAAGTAGAGGAATGGCTACTAATATTACTAATAGTATTGTAAATAAAACAGGTGCTATTAATAGAGGTGGTAAGGATGGTAATTTATTTGTATGTAGAAATACAAAAATGCCATCAGTATTAGTGGAATCAGGATTTATAAGTAATCCAACAGAAGCAACAAACTGTGCTGATTCAAATTATCAACATAAAATAGCAGATGGTATTGTAGAAGCTGTATCAAATGCATTTTAAAAAAGACTATGTTTTAGTAACATGTTGATATATGTATAAACAAAGTGGAGTTGGTAATGGACTTAGGAATACTAAAATGAGTATGGCCCAATTGCAATGTCATTTTGTCTATTGCATATATCAACATAGATTTAGAACATAGTATTAGAAAAAAGAAGGCGTAAAGCCTTCTTTTTTTATGTAAAAATTATAAAGAAGTAAATTGAGAGTTAAGGAAAAAATTCTTTGATGAAATTCTAAAAACATATTTTTTAGAAAGTCTACAGAATGTTAACTAAAATTTAAAACTCTTATATTTCCATTTTCAATTTTAAAATACAATATAGATAGTTTTTATGAGATGTTTTTGAATTTTAGCTATATTTTCATATAAAGCTATATTAAATTTGGACGAAAATATAATATAATTAACATTTTTTAAGGAAATATATTTTAAAATATATTTCCTAAGAAATAATTGTAAAGTGTAATAGGTATATATTATTTTAATTTCTAAAATATGATAAAATATAAGTATATATAATAAATTGGGAAAAAATATTAGGAGGATGAACATGGGGGAGAAAATTAATAAAAAGAGAATTATATCACTATTTGTAGCATTAACGTGTATTTTTTCTTTATTGCCAACATCATTTGGTGTCAATGAAGCACAAGCTGCTACGACCAATACTAGTGGAAGATCAACTTTAGATATTACTGGTCCTCAATATGCATTAACCGTTTCTGGTACTAAGCTTGAAGGTAATACTATTGATACTGATGTAAAAGTTGATAGTACAAAAACTATTTATAATACACAAGGGAGATTCAAAGATTTTCAAATCGATTTACCAAAGTATAAGCAAGAAGTTACTGATAAGAAAACAGATAAGGATGAGTTACAAGGTAAAATAACAGAAGTTGAAACAATTACTAAAATAGATAGAACAATAGATATTGCTTCAATTAATAAAATAAAAAAAGATCTTTTAAATGAAATTGATGTAACTTTAACTCAAACTCAAAATAAATCAACTTCTAATGAGGTTACTAATGGTATTACAATAGAAAATCTTCCATTAGGAACTAATGAAGTTATGTATGAAATAAGTGAAAAAACTACTACAGATATAAAAACAACTGTATATAAAATTAATGCTGATGGAAGCATTTCAAAAGATTCAGAAGATAATTCTCAAACAACAGACTCAATAACGAGTAAATCAACACAAATAATTATTGAACATGCTGAAAATTATGCCCAAGGTAAGATTAAAAAGATTGACTTTAAAAGTTATGTGGGTTCAAAAGACACTTATTTACAAGATTTAAAAGATGGAAATAAAAATAAAAACAAGGTTCCATTTTTATATAATAAAGAACTTTTGACAACTGATACTGAAAGTTTCTTTACTTATGAGCATATAGTAAATGACCAAATTCAAAACTTAGATTATATAATAAATTTTGATGAATCGTTTAAGTTAGATGGTGCCAAGGTGTGGATGGATGGAACATCATCAACTGCAAGTACAAGTGGAAATACTTTAGAAGGTGCATTAGAAAAAACGGATTCTAAAATTATGGTTATAAAAATGCCTAACAATGGAACTCTAGGAAAAAACTATGCGATAAAATTAAAGTTTATAGATGAAAATTCTAGCAATGACTATACATTAAGAAAAGTAGATATTCAAAGTAAATATAATAATGATGAAATACTTTTACAAGAAAAAAATTATATAGACAAAGAATTTAAAGATGTTAGTGTACAAGGAGAATCAAAAAGGTATGAAGGTAAAATTTACTTAGATAAGAATGCTGGAAAAGTAAATATTACACCGAGTATTGGAAAATCCAGTGGGTATACAGTAAAGCTTAGTAATCATTATCTTGATGAATATGGAAAAGTAAAAATAAAACAACAAGATTTTGATAAATTTGTATCTTTTAGTGATAGCACTAGCGATAAACCAAATGCAAATGTTATTTATATGGATATTTATGAAGGTTCTGAGTCATCAGAGCAATTAGGAGCATTATTAGCAACGTATGAATTACAAGTTGTATTTAATGGAAAACAACAACCCTACAAGTTTAATTTTGGTGACAATGTTACGTTAAAAGAAGCAAATGGTGGGGATAAAGAAATAAACTTTAATTCATCTATTCATAAATATGATTTATATGTAAAGGACCCATCACAAAAAGTAAGAATTACGTATGAGGATGGTTTAGTAGAAACAGTAGCAAGAGTTAAGGTTAATGGCATTGAAGAATCTATTCAAATAAAGGGGAGTCTTGAGTTTGATTTAAGCAATTCAGGCGGAAAGCAGCTAACTATTACTATTTACAAAGATGGAACTTTAGCATCAGATAAGTATGTATTTAATATTCAAGGAGATTCAGATGATGGCGGTGAAGAAATTCCAAGTGCCCAAAATGCATATTTAAGCTACTTAAATTTTAATACTGGAGATTTAAAGAAGGAAGATGGAAGTGCAGGATTTTCAAGAGAAACTTTAAATTATGATTTAGTAGTTAAACCAGATACTAAAGTTGTTAATGTAACAGCAATAGTTGATGAACCAAAGGCAAGTATAACAGAAGCAAAAGTTATTGAAACAGGTGAAAATTATAATTTAACATCAGGTACTAAAAGTCAAATTCCATTACAAGAAAGTGGAACAACAACATTGCAAATAGTTGTTACAGCTGAAAATGGTAAAGACAAGAAAATGTACACTGTAGTTATAAAACATGATGGAAGAGGTAACAATGCTGACTTAAAAGATATAGAACTTAATACAGGGGATTATGAATTTAATTCTAAGCATGATACATTTAAAGCTCGTGTTGATCAAGATGTAAAATCTGTTAAAGTTAAACCAATACCTGTAGATGAAAATTATTCAAGTATTACTGTAGATGGAGAAAAATTTACAGGAAGCCCAATATCAATAAGTCTTAAAGGTCAATGGAAAACAGAAGTTGATATAGTTGTAGTAGCTGAAGATAAAAGTACAAAGAAGACCTATGAATTAACTATATATAGAACCAATGATCCTTTAGATGACATCAAAGATCCAGATGACGATGACGACGACGATGATGATGATGACAAAAATGATGCATATTATGATGAAAGTAATAAAATTTGGATTGATATGAGCAAGTATGAAGAATGGGGAAAAGTAAATGGAAAGTATATTTACTTTGACAAAAGAGGTAGACAAGTTAAAGATGCTTGGGTAAAAGTTGATGGTAGTTGGTTTTATGTTAACAAATCAGGATATAGAGACACTGGTTGGATAAAACAAAGTGATGGCAGATGGTACTATCTTGATAATAATGGAAGAATGATAACTGGTTGGTTTTATGATAAAGAAAGAGGAAATCAATATTACTTTAATCCAAATGGAGCAATGCAAGTAGGCTGGTTATACTTAGGTGGGAACTGGTACTATTTTGAATCAGGTGGTAGAATGCTTCAAAATGAAAAGGCATATATAGATGATGCTTGGTATTCATTCTCTAACTTTGGAATAATGTATTAAAAATTATATAAGATAAAAATGAGATGATTATGTATAAAGGAATCATCTCATTTTTTATATATTATATTTTGGTAGTGCGATGATATAGAAATAAGTAATTTGGAAAGAGTAATTGAATTGATTTTATTGTTTATATAAATGCATATTTAAAGTAGAGTCTTATTACATAATAAATTTATGAGAATTATAGCTTATAAGAGTTAGTTACTAATTAATAAATAATAATATTTAATCATAATAAAGAAGAAATGAATTATATCGATAATAAAGTAAGACATGAAGAGGGGGATAATTATGCAAATTAATAATAATGGAATAAATAATAACAAACTATATACTAATCATAATCAGGAAATAAATAATATTAATAATAAATCAAAAAACAATGAGATAACTATTAAAAGTAATTCTAAAGATAAATTAGACTTATCTAAAGATATGAGAACGGCGGCTAGTAGGAGTAGGGCTATAATGGGACCTCAATTAGATAAGGGGACAGCTAGTAATACTACTATTTATGTAGATAAGTCAACATTTATGCAAATATCGAATTATTCAACAAATAATTCAGAATGCCAATGGGATGAAATAGGTATGGATGGTGAAAAAAGATGGATTGTAATAAATGGTCAGAGATTTGAATGTCCGTTAAGTAAAGAGGAAAAAGAAGCTATAAAAAGAGCCTCAAAAACTATGCTTGATTATCTAATAGAGGCCGACGAGGAAAAAGAAGAAAAGGAAGAGAAAAAAGAAAACATAGATTTTAAATTTAATAGTGATGGAAGCATATCCATAGATGATGAATCTTTATTAAGCAGTAATCCGAAGTTAAGTGGATTATTAAAGAATGATAAAGTGATGAAAATGCTTAAAGATATTGCAAAATCTAATGGTGGTAGTTTATCTATGCATATTTAATTATATATTTAGGTGAGAAATAGAATACATAGTAAGTAAACTTTGTGATAAGTATAAGATTTAAGTATGTATTCTATCTCCATTTATATAAAATGAGAGGAAAAATTATAATATATACTATGCAAAAGTATATATAAATGTTATTGGATATGTTTACAAAGTGTAATATAATATATAATATAAATTAATTAGTATATTTTAGTATATTACTTATATTGTAAAGCTATTATTGTGTTAAATTATTATATTATAAAGTTATAGTATAGGTAAAATTTGATTTCAATCCAATTTAAAGTTGAAAAATATATTAAAATAAACATTAATTTATATACTAACAAGAGTGTGAGGGGAAGAGAATGGTTGAGGTAAGATATAAGAATACTGAAGAACAATGGGTTGATTTTTCTATTTACAAAATTAATAATGATAGAAGTCATGAAAGACTAGCTAAGTTAAGAAGACACTTATTTTTAGGTATAGGTTTTTTTATAGCGGTATTATATTGTATTTTGGGTATGCAAGAATATAGTAAAGGTGAGAGCCCTATATTTTCTATTTTACTTGCAGTCATTTTTGCAGTATTAGGAATAGGTGGCTACTTAGCATTACCTACATATTGGGTTAAAAAAACAAATAAAAATTTAAAAGAGTTATTTAAGAAAAACGAAAAAGCACTTGGAAGAACTATAGAAGTGTTATTAGAAAAAGATGGATTAACAATTAATAGAAATAAGGAAAAGACAAGAATACTATTAAATAGCATAACAGATGTTACGGAAATAAATGATTGTTTGTATGTAATTTCAAATGATAATCCTGGAATAGTTATTCCTAATAATGCATTTAAAAATGAAGATGATAAGATAAATTTTAAAAGTACTATAATGAATAATATAAAATAGTTAACATAACATTTTAAAGCTATATCTTAAGTTGCAATTTAACTTAAAATATAGCTTATTTTTTTATTGGACTAGCAATTTTCTGACTTAAAGCTGAGTATAAAAAATATATGGTAAAAATTTGATAAATATATTTACATTTTTAATAAAGTATAATATAATTTATTATAGTTCATATTATGAACAGAGATTTTGGGTGGAATTTTTAAACTGTAAAGCAGAGAAATGTTAAAAGGCATAAGCCTAAAAATTAAAATTTTGGATAATATAATTTAGATACATATAAATAAAAGGGGGAGAGCTTGTATGTTAGAAGATAGATTAGAAATAT
Source organism: Clostridium cagae (assembly GCF_900290265.1). Lineage (NCBI taxonomy): Bacteria > Bacillati > Bacillota > Clostridia > Eubacteriales > Clostridiaceae > Clostridium > Clostridium caccae. Next base: position 2,826,110 of record NZ_OKRA01000001.1, on the reverse strand, counting down.
TAAAAATATTAAACAATAATTTTAATATTAATCAAAGAGAGTTATCAAAAAGAACAAATATTTCATTAGGAAAAGTGAATTCAATTTTAAAGGATTTTACCATTGATGGAACTATAGAAAGAGTTATAAATAATAGAGGGATTTTATATAGGGTAACTGAAAAAGGCATGAAAATATTAGAAGAGAATCTTGCATCAGCTAAAAACACTAGATTAAAAATTCATGAAGAGGACAATAAATCTGTTAAAGAAGCTGTTATTCTTGCAGCTGGAAGAGCTAGGGATTTTGGAAGACCTGTTGGAATGCTTGAAATAGAAGATTTTAAATTAATAGATAGAACATTAAATATACTTAAAGAAAATGGAATTAATAAAATTACTATAATAACAGGTTATGAAAGTGTTTGTTATGAAGAGTACTTTAAGAATAATAAGAATATAAATTTAGTTAAAAGTGATAAATACAAATGGACTGGAACTATGTATTCATTATCTTTGGCTAGAGAATATGTTAAAGATGACTTTTTATTAATAGAAAATGATTTGATTTTTGAAAAAAGAGCAATTAAAGAGCTTATAGAAAGTAATAGTAGGGATTGTATCCTTCTTACTAATGAAAGTGGCTCAGGGGATGAGGCTTTTGTTGAAATAAGAAATAATCATTTATTCAAGATGTCTAAAGATATACATCAATTTAATAGAATTGATGGTGAAATGATTGGTATAACTAAAGTATCTCATAAATTATATCAGATGATGCTTGAGGAATTTAAAGATAATATAAATCCATATTTGAATTATGAATATGTATTATTAGATGTTGCTAGAGATTATAATATTGGATTTGTAAAAATAGATGATCTTGCTTGGGGAGATGCAGATACTAAAAAAGAATATGAAAATATTTTAAATCATCTTTATCCAACTATAAGAAGGCGTGAGCTAAATTATGAAATTAACACTGTAAAGACTATAGTTAGAGAAGCTATGAAAGTATCTGAAGATGAGATAAGTGAAGTTGTAGCTGCTGGTGGTATGACTAATAAAAATTATAGAATTTGCGTTAAAGGAAAAAGATATATATTAAGAGTTGCAGGTATTGGAACTGAATGTATGATAAGTAGAAAAAATGAAATGTTTAATTCTTCAATTGCTTCAGAGAGAGAATACAACGTTGAAACTCCATATTTCAATGTTGAAATTGGAATAAAAATATCTACTTTTATAGAGAATGCAGAAACTTTAACTCCAAGAAGTGTTAAAAAGGAAGAGAATCTAAAACAAGTTACTAGAATATTAAGGGATTTACATGAAGATAATGAATTTCCAATGAAAAATGAATTTAATGTGTTTAGAGAACTTGAAAAATATGAGGATATTTTAAAGACTTCTGATGGAGAATTTTTTCATGACTATGATGAAGTAAGAGAAAGATTTATGAAATTAGAACAAGTTCTAAAAGAGTGTGATAGAGTTTTTGTTCCATCTCATAATGATTTGGTATCAGAAAATTTAGTGAAGGATACAGAAGGTAGAATTTATTTAATAGACTGGGAATATAGCGGTATAAATGATGACATGTGGGATTTAGCAGCACTTTCTTTAGAAAATAATTTTTCAGAAGATGATACAGAATTAATGTTTAGACTTTATTTTAATGGTGAAGCAGATGATAACTCAAGAAAAAGGTTATTAATTCATCAAATAAGCCAAGATTTATTATGGGCTGTATGGACATTGATTAAAGAGAATGAAGGCGATGATTTTGGTACCTATGGAATAGATAGATATAATAGGGGAAAAGAAAATTTAAATAAACTAGAAGCTGAATTTTAGAATGTAACTCTGTTTTACAGTATAGCGTTGATATATGCATAAATAAAGCTGGACGGAGTAATTTGACTTAGGAATACTAAAATGAGTAGAGTCCCATTTCAGCTTGCTCCAAATATAATTTTTGACAAGCAATAAATGTGACAATACTCATTGAGGATTCTCAAAGTAAATTCCTAAGTTCAGTGAGCTTTATATTAAAATATTACACTACTAAACATAGTAATATAGAGAATTAATACATAAATTTAAGGAGAGAAAACATATGAGAGCAATATTAGTAGCAGCTGGGATGGGGACTAGACTTAGACCACTTACAAATACAATACCAAAATCTTTAGTTGAGGTTAATGGGATTTCATTACTTGAAAGACAAATTATTAATTTAAAAGAGATAGGGATAGATGAGATTGTAGTTTTAACTGGATATTTACATGAAAAGTTTGATGATTTAGTTAAAAAATATAATTTAGTTAAGATAGTTAATGATAAATATGATGTTTACAATAATATTTATACAATGTATTTAGCAAAAGAATATCTTCAAGATACATTTGTTATAGATGCTGATAATTATATTAATAAAAAATTTTTACCTAAAGTTAGACCAAAAAATTCAGAGTATTATTCTGCTTGCAAGGAGAATATTGATGGTGAATGGATATTAAGATATGACGAAAATAATAAATTACAAAGGGTTGATATAGGAAAAGAAGGGCAGGAACCTTCTTATATAATGTCAGGAGCATCTTATTGGAGTGAAAAAGACGGAAAATTTATAGCACAAAAAATAGATGAAAAAGTTAATAGTGGAGATTTTGAAAATTTATATTGGGATGATATAGTTGTTGAAAATCTTAAAGATTTAGATGTTTATGTTAATAAAATAGGATCTAATGATATTTTTGAAATAGATTCTCTTGAAGATTTAGAGTACTTAAAAAATAAGCTTAGTATAAGATAAATGCATATTTTAAATATGTATTTATCTTATAAAAATTTCAAATTCAGCACTATTATTCTTGCACTGACTTTGGAAAGGGTACATGGCTAAAAAATCTATGGCTCCAAAGTTGTTTTAGTCATTTTGTTCTAAAGATACAAGAATTAAACAGAGTATAATATTGCTAAGGACTTAATTTGACAACTTCTTTAGTTAGTGTAAAATATAGTAGAAGTAAAATAATCCATTTAGCGATTATAGGAGGACTACAATATGACAAAGTCAATATCGAAAAATGCATTGTTTAAGGGATCATTAAATCTATTTAATATTGTATTACCAATATTAGTGGGTCCTGTAATAACAAGAACTTTGGGTGAGGATTTATATGGGTATATTTCATATGCAGAATCACTAACAGGATGGTTTTTAATATTTGCATGTTTTGGAATTTCTCAATATGGATTGAGGGAAATAAGTAAAGTTAGAGATGATGAAGAAAAGCTTCAACAAACATTTACAAGTTTATTTTTATTTACTCTCTTTACCAATATATTAGTGTCTTCAATATACATGATTTTTATATATACAGTAGGAAGAGGTAGACCAGATTTTTATACTTGTATGATTTTAGGGTTTAATCTTGTTTTTAATCTTTTTTATGTTGAATGGATTAATGAGGCATTAGAGAATTACGATTTTATAGCTATAAAGACTATGATTGTCAGAATAATATATTCTTTACTAGTTATTTTTTGTATAAGAAATATTAATGACTTTGAATTATATTTATACTTAGTTATAGGCTTTAATTTCTTAAATAATATATTAAGTTTTGTATACATAAAGAAAAGAGTGAATTTTAATTTTAAAAATCTACATTTTAGAAAACATATTAAGCCAATGTTTTTTGTTGTTATTTTATCTAATGTAAATATTTTATATACTCAATTAGACAAATTAATGATGGGTAGTGGAGCCGTAGGTGCAGGAACTAGAGATGTTGGATATTATAGTTTAGCTCAAAAGATAATGACAATAATTAATACATTAATGCTTACTATTATTCAAGTAACTATGCCTAGACTTTCAAATTATTTAGGTAATGATTCTAAGGAAGAGTACATGTCTCTTTTAAAAAGAATTATAAAGATATATTTTATGTTTTTATTCCCAGCATCTATTGGAATGATATGTCTTTCAAAAGAGATAATACTTATGTATGCAGGTCCTAAATTTATAGCAGCAGCACCTGTAATGTTTATATTTTCAATTTACATGTTAACTATTGGGGTTGAAGGAATAATATCTAATCAAATGATATATCTTAATGGAAGAGAAAAAGATGATGTTAAATTAGTACTAATAGGTGGAGTATTAAATGTTATATTAAACATTGGTTTAGCAATAACGGGTCATTTTACACCGACAAATGCAATTATAACAACTCTTATTGCAAATTTAATTGTTATAGTACTTGAATATAGATTTGTAAGAAAAGTTATTAAAATAGATATAAACTTATTTGCATTTGAAAATGTTAAGTACTTTTATTATTCATTACTATTTATTCCACTAATATTTTTGATTAAGCATTTTATAAATAGTGTATTTTTAATTTCAGCATTATCAGTGTTAGCATGCGGAATAATATATGTAGGAATTTTATTTATAACTAAAGATGAAGTATTTTTACAACTTACAAATACTTTACTTAGAAAAGTTAAAATAAAGAGATAATATAGTGCAGTAATGTGCTTATAGCTCATACAATTACAATTTTTAGAGTGGTTTTTTAGTCAATTATTACTTTAAAATGAATGTGTTTGTATGGGCTATTTTTTATTCTTTAGAGATTTATATTATTAAAAATTTGTGGATAACTTTTAGAATACTGTGTTTTAAATATATGATGAGTACCACCTAAAGAATAGAAAATTTACAAGTAATTCAAATTCTACTCTAATTTTTAAATTAAAAAAGCGTGAAATTTTATTATTTAAATTTCACGCTTTTAGTTCTATTAAGAAACAATTTTACATAAGTTATTAATAAGTAAATAAAAGAATATATAGCAATTTAAAAGCTGAAAAATAGGGGGTATTCTTATATGGTTAGGAGAATTATAAAAAGAAGTTTATTAATGCTTATGACTGCATGTTGTTTAAATATTATGGCCCTTGATTTTAATTCAAAAGTATATGCTACAACAATGGAATCAAATGAATCAACAGATAATTCAAACTTGTTAAGTGGTGAAAAACTTATTAAGATATCTGAAGGAGAAAATGAATATAAGACAAGTATATATAATAATGTTGAAAGAGCTATAATTAATTATAAATTTTTAGGTAATATTAATGTAGATAATATCAATATAGAAATATTAAATCCAAATAAAAATGAAAAATCTGCAAACTATGTTTTAGATAGAAAGAATTTGGTTATACTAATAGATAACCTTCAAATTGGTTTAACTGAAATGATTATAAAAGATAAACTAAATGAAAAACAAATTTGTAAATTATATATAGATTATAATAAAAATTATAATGACAATGATGAAGTAGGATGGGTAAAAAGTTTAGGTGAATGGTATTTCATAGATCCATCTACAAGAGATAAAAAAACTTATTGGTTGCTTCATAATGGATATTGGTACTACTTAGGTCAAGATGGTGTCATGAAAAATGGATGGGTTTTAGATAGTGATAAGTGGTATTATTTAAATTCAACTGGTATTATGGAAACTGGATTTATAAATGATCAAAGTGGAAATGTATATTATTTAAATGAAGATGGATCTTTAAGAGTTTAAGTTAGATACGACATAATGTAATTATTTTAATAATTATTTGATCAAATATATTTTAGATTTTAAAATGAATATTAAATACAAGATAATTTAAATGACATAATGAAAGAGAAGTAGAGTTATTAATAACTTTGCTTCTTTTTTATTGTGAACATATTGCTTTGAACAATGAACAATGATAATATTAATTTGTTCATAAAATGAACTAAAAATAATATTTAATATATTGAGTAACAGCAATAAAAGGGGGACTTTAAAATGAATTTTAATAATAATTATAAAAAAGGAGTAGGATGTGGAATTATTTCAGCTATATCATGGGGGGCTGATACAGTTCTTATGGGATTTATATTAGCAATGACACCGTTTGTAGAAACAAAACAAGCTATAATACTTGCTCCGATAATAACAGCCTTTTTACATGATAGTTTTTCTGCAATATGGACATTTATATATCTTGGATTAAGAAAAAAATTAGGTGACTTTTTTAGAGCAATTAGAACAAAGAGTGCTTTATGGGTTGCTCTTGCTGCATTACTTGGAGGACCTATTGGCATGAGTGGATATTTATTATCTGTAAAATATATAGGACCATCTTATACAGCTATTATTTCGTCATTATATCCTGCAATTGGAGCAGTACTTGCCACTATAATTCTAAAAGAAAAAATTAATAAGAGTGCATGGATTGGGTTATTAGCAGCTATCTTAGGTGTATCTATACTTGGATATACATCTACAACAAGTACTGCTAATCCTGTAGGTTTTATTTTTGCAATAATTTGTGCATTTGGTTGGGGTAGTGAATGTGTAGTGTGTGCATATGGAATGAGAGGTAATGAAGTAACTTCAGAATTTGCTTTGCAAATAAGGCAATTTACTTCAGCTGTTGTATATGGATTAATTATTGTTCCTATAGTTGGTGGAATAGGACTTAGTTTTAATATCTTTAAGTATAGCGCAATATTTTGGATTGCAGGAACAGCATTGGCTGCTACTGTATCATATTTATTTTACTATACAGCAATATATAAAATTGGAGCAACTAGGGCTATGGGAGTAAATATAACATATGTTGTTTGGGCAATTGTATTTGATGCCATATTCTTAGGAAACAAAATAAATGCTTTAACTATTTTAAGTAGTGTTTTAGTTATAATAGGAGTTTATTTTATTGCAAAAGAGCCTGAACAAGAAATGGAAGCAATAAAGCTTGTAGAAACACAATAAAAATTTACTTTAATAAAATATAGCGTTTTAAAAAGTAAATTTATAAAATTGATCAATTATATTTAAATGTTAATATTCATAAAATGTTTTTTAAGTCTATATAAAAATCTTTAGGTAAAATGAATTATTATAAATTTACCTGAAGATTTTTTTATTTTATAGATGCATTTATATTAAAATTAAACATTTACTAAAAGTAATGTAGTGTAAAAATTTTCCTTGAAATTTAATTAAAATAAACTATACATAGTACTATAAAGTTATGTATTATATTTATAATAGATATTTTATCGAAATAAAAAGAAAAATGAGTTTTATTCAATAGTTAATATAAAAAAATATTATATTTGAAATTTTTAATATTATTTAATATTAATTAAAGTTTTTGGATGAGACGTTCTTTAAAATATAACAATTTTAATCTTGAATATGGCAAGGTCCAAATATGAGTTAAAAATATGTTTATATTAAAAGAAAAAGCATTGTAAAAATTATTGAGGTGAAACATGAATATAAAAGTAAAGTCTATTATTTTTGCAGTATTTTTAGCTACAATTCCTGTTTTAATTACAATGAATATATACATTACAAAATTTAGTGAAAGATCAATTGAATTAATTAAAGAAAATGTAATAATAGCAGCAAAAGATCAATCGACTCATTTAGAAGATTTTTTTGATCAAAGATTAATTAATCTTAATGTTATTTCTAATATGCCAATAACTCATGATTTTCTAGATGATTTCAATAATAATATATTAGATAAATCTGAGGAAATGAAATTTAGAAGGAAAATTATATTTGATATTTTAAACTTAAGGCAGCAGGAACAAGCATATTTAGTTAAAACATCATTGATTAGCAAAGATAATACAATAATAGCATCAAGTGACGGTAATAGTGTTGGCAATAAAGCTGTTTTTGATAAAAATGATATAATAAAATTTAATAATAAAGAAATTGTTATTACAGATATTATAGAAAATGAGAAGTTTAATAATGGAGAAAAAAGTGCAATTATAGCAATACCAATATTTTTTGAGGACGAGTATCAAGGTATTATAGAAAGTGTTATTAATATGCAGTACTTTGAAAAAGTTGTTAATGAGGTACACTTTTTTAATACTGGTGAAATAATAGTTATGGATAGTAGAGGAACTGTAGCTGCAACTATAAGTGATTACTTAAATGAAAATATATATAATATAGATAAACCTAATACTTTAGAAGAAGAATGGAGAAATATAGACTTTAAAAATAATTCAAGTGGATTAATTGAATATAGCATTGATGAAATTGAAAAAATAGGTTATTTTTATAAAATACCTAATTCTAATTGGGTAGTTTTGAGTGTAGTTGAGTGGTCAGAGTTTAAAGACCCTCTTAATGAAAGTATTAATATTATGTTTTTTATGTCTATAATAATTTCAGCAGTTGTATCTATAACATATATCCTTATTATTAATTTCTTCTCTAAACCTATTTATGGATTGTTAAATTCAATAAGAGAAATAAAAAAAGGAAACTATAAAAGTAGATTTATATATAATATAAAAGATGAATTTGGAGAAATATCTCAAGCATTTAATGAATTAATGGATGAGATTTTAAAGAATAAGATGCAACTTAAATTAAGTGAAGAAAGTTATAGAGTTATAATGGAGCAAACTGATGATATTATTTTTCAGTGGGATATTAATAGTGATATAATAAGTTACTCTGATAATTGGAATCATAAATTTAATTACAAACTTAATTCCCAAGGTAAGGATTTAAGGACATTAAATATCATTTATGAAGAAGATAGAGAAAAGTTTAATTCAATAATTGCTGAAATAAAAAACACTAATGAATATAGGGAATGTGAAGTTAGATTAAGAAAAAATTATAATGGTGAGTATATATGGTGTAAAGTTAGAATTAATTTAATTTTAGATGATAATAATAAACCAATAAAAGCAATAGGACTAATAACAGATATTGATAATGAAAAAAGAGAAAATGAAAAATTAATATTTAAAGCAGAAAGAGATAGTTTAACTGAAATTTATAATAAAATAACTGCCCAAAATATGATTGAAGAATATATTAACAAAAGCAAAAAAGATGATAGACATGCATTGTTTATCATTGATATTGACGATTTTAAATCTATAAATGATAATTTAGGCCATTTAACAGGAGATTCTGTTTTAAAAGATATTTCAATTAAAATAACAGAAATATTTAATGAAAATTCAATAATAGGAAGAATTGGTGGAGATGAATTTATTGTATTTCTAAAGAGTATTCAATCAGATGAGTTTGTTTGTGAAAAAGCTAATGAATTAGTTAGTGGATTTAGAGAAAATTATACAGGCGAAGATGGGGTATATAAAGTATCAGGAAGTATTGGAATTGCTATGTACCCTAAAGGTGGTTTGAACTTTGAACAATTATTTTTAAGTGCTGATAAAGCCTTATATTTTGCTAAAAAACAAGGAAAAGATACGTATTATATATCTAATGTATAGTTAAATTAACATAAAAGAACTATAATTAATATGAGAATACAGGAGGTAACATAATGATAAAATTAATAGTTTCTGATATGGATGGAACACTTTTAAATAGTGAACATAAGATATCAAAAGAAAATTTAGATGCAATAAAAAAGGCAGAGGAAAGAGGTATACATTTTGCAATAGCTACAGGCAGAGCATATCAAGATGTAAAGCCTTTTATTGATGAATGTGACTTAGATTGTCAATGTATACTTATGAATGGTGCAGAGTATCGTGATGAAAATGGAAAGATATTAGAAAATATTTATATCGATAAAGAAAAAACAAAAAGAATTTTAGAGGTTTTAAAAAATAGTGGATTCAGTGTTGAATTGTATACAGATAAAGGAATATATACAACGGACACTAAAGAAGAAGCATATCAAGGAATGATATATAGGGTTAAAAGTTTTGATCCACACTTATCAGAAGAAGAGGTATTAGAGAATGCTAAAGTGCATCCACATCTTTTAAATTTAAAGTATATAGATGATATAAATAGATTTTTAGAAAGTGAAATAAATATAGCTAAAGTAATTGCTTTTTATGATGATGTAGATGTAATTAAAAAATTAAAGTTTGATATAGAAAAGATAGAAGGATTAATTGTAGCATCAACCTTTGCAACTAACGTAGAAATTAATAATATAGAAGCACAAAAAGGACTTATACTATCTAAAACTATTGAAAAGATGGGTATAAGTAAAGATGAGGTTATAGTTCTAGGTGATAGTTTTAATGATTATTCATTATTTACTGAATTTCCAAAATCTTTTGCTATGGAAAATGCTGTACCAGAAATAAAAGAAATAGCTAAGTACATAACTGATACTAATGATAATTCAGGAGTAGCTAAAGCTATTTATAAAGCAATAAATGAAGAAATTTAATATTATATTTTAAAATAAAATGTATATGAAAATGCAAACTAGAATTTTAGTTTGCATTTTTTTGTTGCATAAAAATATTTAGTATAAAAAGAAAGTGAGAGTAAATGTTAAATTTTAGGATGAACATATTGTATTGAACAGTGAACAATGTTAGTATATAGATGTTCAATAAATGAACTAAAAAATAAGGGTATTAATGAGGGGGATAAGTAAATGAAGAGGATTTTTAAAAAGGGTTTTGCAATTGGATTAGCGTTAATGATTTCTGTAGGGCTAATTTCATGCAATACGGGAAAAAGTAAAGAAACTTTCAGTAGTAATGGAAAAATTAAGGTTGAATATTGGTATGGTCTGGGAGGAAAGCTTGGAAAAAATATGGACAATATAATAAATGATTTTAATAACTCTCAAGATAAGTATGAAGTTAAAGGAATTTCACAGGAAGATTATGATGCAACTTTTAAAAATTTGCAAGCAGCTATTGCAGCTAAAAAGACACCAGCGCTTGTGGTTTTGGAACCAGATAAAGGTGCTATATTAAATAATAAAGGTGCACTTGCAGATATAAGTAATTATACAGCAGAAGATAGTGATTTTAATAGCGATAATTACATAAAATCATTTTTTGAGTCATGTAAAAAAGATAATAAACTATATGCATTTCCTATGTTTGGAACAACACAAGTTTTATATTATAACAAGAAGGAATTTGAAAATGCAGGGATATCTAAAGATTCATTAAATACGTGGAGTAAAATAGCTGAAGCAAGTAAAAAATTAATCAAAAAAGATGGTGATGAGACTAAGTTTTATGGTTGGGAACCTATGTGGGGAGCTGATAATTTAATTGATGCTTCATTAAGTAATGGTGGAAGTATTTTAAGTGAAGATGGTAGTAAAGTATTAATAAATTCACCTGAATGGGTAGAAGTTTGGGATAATTTTAGAATGTGGATACATGATGATAAAATCATGAAAGTTAATTCAAGTGGACAAGGATGGGAATACTGGTATTCAACAATTGATGATGTTATGCAAGATAGAGCAGGGGGATATACAGGATCATCAGGAGATCAAGGAGATTTAGATTTTGAAAAGTTAGGGGCTATTGAACAACCTGCATTTAAAGATGGTAAAGAAGCAAAACCAATTGCGGAAGCAAGACTTTTAGTAATACCAAATTTAGCAAATGAAGAAGCAAAAAAAGGAGCTTATGAATTCATTAAATATTTTACAAGCCCAGAAGTTAATGCAAAATGGTCAATAGCTTCAGGTTATATTCCTGTTAATAAAGCGGCATGTAATACTGATGCATTTAAGGAATATGTGGAAAAAAATCCGCAAGCACTTGTTCCAATAACACAAGCGTTACATGCAAGTAAATCATTTATTGATCCAACTAATGGAAAAATATATGATGCTTTAAAAGTTGCGGCAGATAAGGTTGAATTGGAAAATGTATCAGCACAAGAAGCTTTAAATGAAGCAGAAAAAATAGCACAATCAGAATTAGATAAAACTTTAAAAAAGCAATAAATGTGATTATTAAAATGAAACTCGACTTCGCTGAGTAAGTTCAAAAATAAAATATAAAATTTTAATTTTCACTTAAGTATTCTCAAAGTTCAATTACAATGCCACGTTGCCTATTGTATATATCAACACTTTGCTAAAACATAGTATGAAATTAAAGTTTGATAATATATCAACAGAACGTTTACAAAAATGGTGGAAAAGTATTTACTATTGTGGATAAGTCTTAGAATTTTGTTTTTAATATGGAAATAGATTTTAATAACTCTGTTTTAGTAGGGGAGTTATACTTACCTACTAAAACAGAGACTTATTGTTAAAAATAGATAGAAATATATTTAATAGAGGCCTAAATTTTATTTGAGGGGTTATGGTGAGAATTATGAAAAAGTCTAATATTAAAAAGTTCGATCAAATTTTTACTATACTTATGTTTGTATTGCCAGCTATTATTCCACTTATAGTATTTTGGATAGTTCCAATTTTCAAATCATTATTTATAAGTTTTACAGATTGGGATTATATAAGTGCTGAATACAGTATTGTAGGTTTAAAAAATTATAGGGAGTTATTTTCTAATAAATTATTTTATGATGCATTAAAAAATACAAGTATATTTACATTAGGAACATTACTTCCAACAATAGCTGGTGGATTAAGTTTAGCATTATTGTTAAGATCAAATTTTAAATCTTCAGCAATATATAAAGCTATAATATTTTCTCCATGGATAACTCCTACAGTTGCAATTTCTATTGTATGGAGTTGGATATTTGAACCTAATTATGGATTTGCAAATTATATATTAAATCTATGTAATTTACCTAAATTACAATGGTTGCAAAGTTCAAATACCGCTATGGGTGGGGTAATTATTGTTACAGTTTGGAAAAGTATAGGATGGGCTATGATTTTTTATTTAACTGCACTAGAGAAAATACCTAAAGATTTATATGAATCAGCTTCAATTGATGGGGCTGATTCATTAAATAAATTTAAAAGTATAACATTACCTTTAATTTCACCGACTACATTTTTTCTATGTGTAATAACAATGATAAATTCTTTACAGGCATATGATCAAATTCAAGTGTTGACTCAGGGGGGACCATCTGGAAGCACTAGAACATTATTATATATGTATTATCAATGTGCATTTGAAAATTTTAATATGGGAGAAGCCACTGCAATAGCAACAGTGATTTTGGTTATAACTTGCATACTTTCATTAATTCAATTTGTTGTTTCAAAAAGGTGGGTACATTATTAGTTACTTTATTTTAAGATGGGAAATCATAGAGTTTTATAAGCTTGAAAATAGGTAGGGCCTAGGAGTGAGTAAATATTAGTTGAGAAGTGAGAGTGAAGATTGGAGAGTTAAGGAAAAAAATTTCTTGATGGAATTTTAAAATACATTATTAAAAAGTCTTTAGGACTTTCAACAAAAATCTTGAATTCTCAATTATCCATTCTCAACTAAAAAACGTGGTGCAGCCACTTTTTTATGTAGGGGGGATTTGTGCATGGTAGAAGGAAAATTATATAGAGATAATGAGGTGGATTTAGAAAGCATTAAAAGTAATATTAGTAAAAGGAAAGTAAACTATAAAAAAATATTAGTTAATATAACAAGATATATTTTTATTATATTAGCAAGCATAATAGCGTTCTTTCCATTTTTGTGGATGGCATCAAGTGCATTAAAAGTAAAAGATGAAGTGTTTCTTTTTCCACCTAAATTAATACCATCTAATCCACAATGGAATAATTTCATAGATGTATTCAAAGAAGCTCAATTTGGACAATATATGTTTAATAGTTTTTTTACTTCTTTTATTGAAGTGGCATTACAAGTATTTACAGCAGCAATGATAGCATATGCGTTAACTTTGTTAAAATTTAGAGGTAAAAGGTTACTATTTGGAGTGATAATGGCAATGTATATGTTACCGTCAGCAGTTACATATGTTCCATGTTATATTTTACTTTCTAATTTAAATTTAGTAGATACACTTTCAGGATTGATAGTAAGTAATTTAGTTAGTATATTTGGAATATTTTTATTAAGACAAGCATTTTTACAGGTTAATAAAAGTTTAATAGAGGCGGCAAGAATAGACGGAGCTTCTCATTTTAAAATATTATGGAAAATAGTATTTCCAATAACAAAACCAACTTTTATAACTTTAATTTTAATAAATTTTGTAACTTATTATAATGACTATATGTATCCATCTCTAATTTTAAAGAGCCCAGAAAAGTTTTTAATTTCATCAGGACTTAGACAATTTTTTATTGAAGGCGGAGCATATGGAATAAAATGGCCACAAGTCATGGCAGCGAGTACAATAACAATATTTCCATTATTAATATTGTTTGTAATTGCTCAAAAGTGGTTTATGAAAGGAATTGGAGACACAGGGGTGAAGGGATAGTTTTAGAAATTCGGTAATATTTTAGTATAAAGCTCACTGGCTGGAACTTAAATAGGAAACTCGACTCATATATATTTGCTGAGTAAGTTCGATAAACAAAATATAAAATTTTGACTCTCACTTAAGAACTCTAAAAACAAATACTAGTCTAATTAATGCATGCTCCCAATGAAACATTGTGACAAGCAATTAATTTTTAAAAATATCATTTTAGTAACTATTTTAATTTAGATTCTATTTTAATTGTAAGTTTATATATGCAATAAATAAAGGTGGCATTGTAATTGGACTTTTAGAATTGTCATATTTACTGCTTGTCTCAATTTTATATTGAGAGCAAGCTAAAATGGGACTATACTCATTTTAGCATTCTTAAGTTCAATTACTCAGTCCAACTTTAATTATGCATATATCAACACATGCTTTAATTTAATATATTCATTATAGTTTTATAAAGTTTTGGTGTTTTGTTGAATAGTGAGAATAGGATAATCCACTTAAATTCGTGGCTAGGACTATTGGAGTATTTTTTTGATACATCTATAGCTTTATTTTTGATTAAGTTTATTGTTTCATGATCATCTGAAATATTATTTATACATCCAAAGTAAAGGTCTATGATTGACCACATATACCATTTTAAAGTTTTAGCATACAAGTGTTCATTATTTAGCTTACTCATAAATTCTACTTTTTCATCAAAAACGTCTAACATACATAATCTTTTTTTATCAAATTTAGCGTTCATTATACTATCAGGAGTATTCCTATAGTAGTATAATTTTTTATTTGTATATACTAATTTTTTAGATTCAAATAATAATTTATACATTATAGCTTCATCTTCAAATATTCTCATATTAGGAAATCTTATTTCCTTAAATAGTGATTTTTTATAAATTTTATTCCAAAGGACTACTGTTGAAACATACATTTCATTATATAAATTATTTAATGACTCTGTATTATTGAAAGATATTATTATTTCTTTATCATCATTTATAATTTTTTCATCTTCATTTTCTACTTTTATATAATTGCATTGTGAAATATCTGCATTATGTTCTTTTGCTAAATTAAATAGTGTTTCAAACATATTAGGTTCAATCCAATCATCACTATCAACAAAAGCTATAAATTCACCCTGCGCTATATCTAAGCCAGCATTTCTAGCAGTACTAGCACCACCATTTTCTTTGTGAATAACTTTTATTCTATTATCATTTAGAGCTAGCTCATTACAAATTTTTCCGCTGTTGTCAGGGGAACCATCATCTACTAATATTAATTCAAAGTTTTTTAAAGTTTGATTTAATATACTTGTGATAGAGTTATTTAAGTAATCTTCAGCTTTATATATTGGCATAATAATACTTATTAAAACTTCAGAGTTTTTAATATTGTCATTTAAGTTTTTATAATTTTTAATCATATTTTATTATCTCCATTATTTCTTAAGTATTGATTCTTAAACTATTTTATCATTATATACATTATTATGTTAGTATAAAATTCACTTTTTATTGTTCTTATGTGCTCATTTTGTTGACATAAGTTAATTTTGATAATAACATTAAAATGAATGCTGAAATAGGAAATATATTTCCTGCACTGTGTTTGGAAAGGGTGCATGGCTAAAAAAATCGATGGTTTTAAAGTCGCCTTGGCGATTTTGTTGTTAAGTACATCGAGAAGGTGGCAAAAATGAGTAATATAGATGATATATCAAAAGAAAATTATCAAAATAAGAATAATAATGAAGAATATGAAAATTTAAGTTTAAAAGATGCTCAAATGTTGATGGTTAGTATTTTAAAGGATGTTGATAAGATATGCGAAAAACATGGATTAAAATATTTTTTAGATGCAGGAACTTTATTGGGGGCAGTTAGGCATAAGGGATTTATTCCATGGGATGATGATATGGATATTGGAATGCTTAGAGAAGACTATGAAAAGTTTCTAAAAATAGCTAAGGAAGAGTTACCTAGCCATTTATTTTTGCAAACATTTGAAAGTGATAAATATTATGATATTTACCAAGTACCTTGTAAGATTAGATATAATGGAACTGTACTTATTGAAAAAGCAATTGGAGAAAATGAAAAAATGCATAATGGTGTATATATAGATGTATTCCCTTATGATAGTTTACCAAAGCATAATTTTATTTATAAAATTCAAAGATCAATAAGTGGAAATATATTAAAAAGTTTCGTTAGATTGAGGGATATCCCTGAAAAATTAACTTTCAAAAATAAAATTACATTTTCTTTTTATAAAATAATAACAAAAATATTTACAGCTAAAAGAAGAAGAAAGTTTTTTGGAGTTTTAGTTAAATGGAACGATAAAAATTCGAAGTACATGGGATATGGTGTTGATACTGCATGGAGTGAATATGTTTATAGAAAAGATGATTATTTTGATTTGATTAAATTAGAATTTCAAGGTGAAAAATTTTATGGACCTAAAAATGCAGATGCAATTTTAACTGGGCTTTATGGTGATTATATGACATTACCTAAAGAAGAAGAACGAGTATGGCATGCAAAAGAAATAAAAAAACTTAAGAATATTTAAGTGAAAGTATTTAAATTTGCAATTTGAATTATACTATTATTATAAAAGTTTATTAGTGAATTTTAGAGTAAATTAGTATAATACAAATATTGCATATAGTGCTCAATGTTAGTATAATTCAAATAGTAAAAATAAGAATATTTAAAATGTAATAAAAAAGTAAGAATTTTATTAGAAAAGATTCAAAAAAGTCATGTGGAATCTATTATAATAAATAAAGGGAGAGAATAATTTTGTTTAAAGTATCTATAATTACTCCTGTTTATAATGTAGAAGAGTGTATTGAAAAAAGTATAAAATCTGTTATAAATCAAACTTGTAAGGAGTTTGAATTTTTGCTTATAGATGATGGATCAAAAGATAGAAGTATTCAAATAGCAAAATCATTATTAGAGAATTCAGATATAAACTTTAAGATTATAACTCAAGAAAATGCAGGAGTCAGTTGTGCTAGAAATAGGGGAATAAATATAGCTAGTGGAGAGTATATAACATTTTTAGATAGTGATGATTATATTGATTCTAGATTTGTTGAACTTATGTATGACAAAGCAAAGAAAACTGAATGTGATGTTGTATTTTGTGACTATAGTGAAGTTGATAACAACGGGAATGTATTAGTTAAGAATAGAACTAATTACTTAAATGATTTTATATCAGGAAAAGAAGCAGCACTTTTACAGCTAAAGGATGAAATAACTATAGGTATGAGAAGTGCTATATATAAAAATTCTGTTATTCAAAATAATAATTTATTATTTGACACTAACAGAAAATATGGAGAAGATATGGTTTTTGTTGTAAAGGCATTACTATATTCAAATAAAGTTATAAGTGTGAATGAAATATTAGCTTTTTATGTAATATGGGGAAATTCTGTAACACAAAATGTATCTTTAAAGCATCTTGATTGCTATTATTCATATATAGATTTATTAAATTATGTAAAGAAAGATAGTAATTTAAAAGAAATAGAAAATTTCTTATCAGAATTTAAAATACAATACTCTATATCACATGTTTTTTCTATTTTAGGTAAAGATCCTAATTTTCATAAGGATTTATTTAAATTCTTAAGTCAAGAGGATGTTAAGTTATACCTAAAAAATTATAAAATTCAAAAGTTTGATAAAAATAATATAAGATACTTAATTCAATGTAGTGGCATGAGATTTTGTCCAAAGTTACTAATAAATGCGTTAAATAAAATGAGGTAATTAAAATAGAGTCTTACTTGCTATAAAGTTTAGCAGGAATCTCTCCAGGTAGGAGGAAACTATAATGAGAAATTGGAAGACATTAATAATTATGATAATCGATATATTTATGGTAAATATGGCATACCTTTTTGCTATAAATATAACTTTAAGTGGAAGGTTCACAGAAATTGCAAAAATATATACAGAAGATGTTATAGCTGTAAGTTTAATATATTTAGTGTGTTTTTACTTATTTAAAATGTATGAAAGCTTGTGGCATTTAACAGGAACAGATGAATTTCTACTAGGTGTTGGAGGATCGATTTTAGCAGGAATATTATCAATTGGATATACTAGATTTTGGGGATCTGTTATTCCATTAAATGTTTCAGTTGTAGGCATTCTTTTAAGCATTTTCTTTGTATTAGGTTATAGAATTTTATATAGAGTATATAGAAGAACTCTTTTGTACATACCATTTAAATATTCATCAGATCAAAGAAGAGTAATGATTGTTGGTGCTGGTTCAGCAGGAACTATGATCATTAATGAAATGATGGCAAGAAGAGAATTAAAATATAATCCCATAGTTCTTATTGATGATGATAAAGAAAAGCTTGGAAGAAGAATTTCAGGTGTAAAGATAGTAGGAAATAGATACGATATACCATATGTTGTAGGAGAACAAGAAATTGATTTAATATTAATATCAATACCTTCTCTTGATTCAAAAAATAAGGCGGAAATTATTGATATTTGTAAAAAGACTAATTGCAAGCTTCAAATAATTCCAGGTATATATGAAATATTAAGTGGAGATGCAAATGTTAGTAGAATTAAAGATGTAGATTTAGAAGATTTACTAGGAAGAGATCCTATTGTATTGGATAACAAAGGTATCTCAGATTATATACAAGGAAAAACAATATTAGTTACCGGAGCAGGTGGATCAATAGGTTCTGAGCTTTGTAGACAAATATCAGTGTATAATCCTAAAAGACTTATATTATTTGATATATATGAAAACAATATATACGATATTCAAAATGAATTAAAAGAAGAGTTCCCGGATATGAACCTTACTGTTTTAATTGGTTCTATAAGAGATAGGCAAAGATTACATGAGGTATTTAGTAAATATAAAATAAATGTTGTATTCCATGCAGCAGCACATAAACATGTACCATTAATGGAGGATAGTCCTAAAGAAGCTGTTAAGAATAATGTTTTTGGAACATTAAATTTAGCAACTGAAGCAAGTAAAGCTAAGATTGATAGATTTGTAATGATTTCTACTGATAAAGCTGTTAATCCAACAAATATAATGGGAGCAACTAAAAGATTATGTGAAATGATTGTTCAAGCTATGGATAAACAGTCAAAAACTGAGTTTGTTGCTGTTAGATTTGGAAATGTTCTTGGTAGTAATGGATCAGTAATTCCATTATTTAAAAAGCAAATAGCTAATGGTGGTCCAGTTACGCTTACTCATAAAAAGATAGTTAGATACTTTATGCTGATTCCAGAAGCCGCTCAATTAGTGCTTCAAGCAGGTGCATTTGCTAAGGGTGGAGAAGTATTTGTACTAGATATGGGAAAACCAGTTAAGATTTATGACTTAGCTTGTGATCTTATAAGACTTTCAGGATTTGAACCTAATAGAGATATCAAAATAGTTGTTACTGGACTTAGACCAGGAGAAAAATTATATGAAGAACTTTTAATGAGTGAAGAAGGTTTAAAAGACACTGCCCATCAAAAGATATACGTTGGAAAACCAACTTTTGAAGATATGGACACATTAAATTATAAGCTTGAACAATTACGTAAGTTATTAGAGTTAAATGATATAAATGAAATTAAACATCAAATGCAAACTATTGTTCCAACATATCATTACAAAAACGAAGATGAAGTTGCAGCAGAAAATGCTGATAAGGAGTAAGTATGAGTAGAGAAGATAAGACTAGAATCACATTTATAACACTGATATCGATAATTGCTATGGTTTTTGGAGTAGCTAATGGAAATTATGTAATACCTATTATGTATATAATAACTTTAGTTATATCATTATACATAATAAAAGATAGAGATATATATAATCTTATGTATTGTACACTATTGGTGTCAGCATTTTATGATTATGCTCTTCATGCACCAGGAATTGAAAGTATATATATGTTTCATGTTATATTGGGATTATGTACTTTAATGTCTCTATATAAATTAGTAAAAGATAGGGAAGTTATAAGGAATATTGATAAGAAAATTTTAAGTATATATGTTATTTGGTTTGTTTATATGTGCGCAACTGTTTTTTGGGCAATGAGTAAAAGCTTATCGATTAAATATATAGCAATATATTTAATGATGTTTGCATTTATATTTAATATGATGGTTTATAATATTAATAAAGATAGATTAAAGAAAACTATAAATATATTATTATTTTTAATATCACTTATTACTTTGATTGCATTTATAGAGGTATTATTAGGTAAGCAATTACCAATTAAGCATTATGCTGATGCTTTTATTGAAGCATTACCTCAAAAGGATCAAAATCAAATAAATGCAAGGCCAATGGCGTTTTCATTTAATCCTAATAATTTAGCGGCTACACTTGCTATATTATCTCCACTTTTCTTTTATGCTATTTATAGATGTAAAAATATTTTTGGGAAAGTATGGTATGTAGTAATATCAACTATAGTATTTATATTAATAGGTACAACAACATCAAGAACAGGATTTGCTTCGGCAGTATTTGGAGTAGGAGTTTTTTTAATATATTCAATATTTAATATTAAAAGAATTGGAATTAAGAATGTAGTTTTTCCAATTATACTGTGTATTACGTTAGTATTGTCATATAACTATAGTTATATTGTAATGAATATAAAACCTGTTGAGGGACAAGAAATAGTAGAAAATGGACTTAATAATAAGATGCATAGTTTAGAAAATATAGAATTTCAAGAAGGCGGAGAAGGTTCTGTTAATGTGAGATTTACTATAATAAATGATGTGTTAAAAGGAACTATAACAGACAAAAATTACCTTGGATATGGTGTTGGAAATGTAGAAAATTTCATTAAAGAACAGAAGAATACTGGAAATATATATAGTCCGCACTGTTATGCTATTGAAATATTAGGTGATTTTGGATTGCCTGGAGTAGCATTATATGGAGTATACTATTTATATCTTCTTATTGGAAATATAATTATTGGAATAAAAAAGAAGAGTATGGCATGTTTTGCAGCAGTAACTGGTCTTATTGCATTTGCACCAGCAAGCTTTGGACCAAGCTCAATAACTTATGTATTTTCATATTGGATACTTATAGGGTTTGCAGTATCATGCATGCAAGTTTATAAAAAAAGTGATAATGGATATAGTTCTAATTTATCAATGAAAGGATTTCATTTTTAAAATAACGCTATGTTTTAAATGTGTGTTGATATATGCAATAGGAAAAGTGGTATTGTAATTAGACTTTGAGAACTCTTAATGAGTATTGTCACATTTGCTGCTTGTCTCAATTTTATATTGGGAACAAGCAGCAAATGGGACTATACTCATTTTAGTATTCCTAAGTTCAATTACTCAGTTCAGCTTTTCTTATGCATATATCAACATTTTTCTAAAATATAACCTAAAATAAAATGTTGATAAGGAGTAAATATGAATGGAGAAGATAAGACTAGAATCACATTTATAACACTGATATCGATAATTGCTATGGTTTTTGGAGTAGCTAATGGAAATTATGTAATACCTATTATGTATATAATAACTTTAGTTATATCATCATACATAGTGCAAGAAAAAGATATATATAATCAAATGTATGCAGTATTTTTAGTGTCGGCATTCTATGATTATACACTTTATGCACCAGGCATTGAAAGTGTATATATGTTTCATTTAGTATTAGGCGTGTTTACCCTAATGTCACTATATAAACTAATAAAAGATAGAGATGTTATAAGACATATAGATAAGAAGATTTTATCTATATACTTTATATGGTTTGTTTATATGTGCATAAGTATTTTATGGGCAGCAAACAAAAGTCTATCTATTAAATACATTGCAATATATTTAATGATGTTTGCATTTATATTTAATATGATGGTTTATAATACAAATAAAGATAGATTAAAAAGAACAATTAATTTGTTATTATTTTTAATATCACTTATTACTTTAATTGCATTTATAGAAGTGTTATTAGGAAAACAATTACCAATAAAACATTATGCTGATGGATATATGGATGTACCTCAAAAAGATCTAAACGAAATAAATGCAAGACCAATGGCATTCTCATTTAATCCTAATAATTTGGCAGCTACTCTTGCTATATTATCACCTATGTTATTTTATTCAATATACAAGCATAAGAATATTTTAATTAAGATATGTTATACAATACTTTCAACAATAGTGTTTATTTTAATAGGTACAACAACATCAAGAACAGGATTTGTTGCAGTAATGTTTGGAGTTGGAGCTTTCTTAATTTACTCAATGCTTAATATTAAGAAGATTGGAATTAAGAACGTAATTTTTCCAATTATATTATGTATTACGTTAGTATTGTCATATAAATATAGTTATCTTGTTATGAATATAAAACCGGTTGAAGGACAAAAAATAGTACAAAATGGGCTTGATAATAAAATGCATAGTCTTGAAAATGCTGAAATACAAGAAGGCGGAGAAGGATCTTTAAATGTTAGAGTTACTATAATAAAAGATGTACTAAATGGAACTATAAAGAATAAAAATTATCTTGGATATGGTGTAGGTAATGTAGAACAATTTATTAAAGAACAAGAAAATACAGGACCAATAATTAGTCCGCATTGTTATGCTATTGAAATATTAGGTGATTTTGGATTACCTGGAGTAGCTCTATATGGAATATATTATTTATATCTTCTTATAGGAAATATAATTGTTGGAATAAAAAAGAAGAGTATGGCATGTTTTGCAGCAGTAACTGGTCTTATTGCATTTGCACCAGCAAGCTTTGGCCCAAGTTCAATAACTTATGTATTTTCATATTGGATACTTATAGGGTTTGCAGTATCATGTATGCAAGTTTATAAAAGAAGTGATAATGAATATACACACACATCAGGAATGAAAGAATTTCATCTTTAAGATATAATATAAAAAAACGTGGCTTTATGCCACGTTTTTATTATTTCTTATAATTTTGAATTATATCTGTTATTTTTGAAGAAGTATCTCCATCACCAAATGCAGATGCAGGAGTACCAGTTGGGTTAAAGTTTTCAATAGCATTTAAGATTTTGTTAGAATCACTTCCAACAATAACATTCCAACCATTTTCCACAGTTTCAATCCATTCAGTTTCATCTCTCATTGTAATACATGGTTTCTTTAAGAAATAAGCTTCTTTTTGAACACCACCACTATCTGTTACAATCTTAGCAGAATTTTCTTGAAGAGAAATCATTTCTAAATATCCTACTGGATCAATTATTTTAATGTTGTCTCCTACATGTAGATTATATTCACTAATGAATTTCTTTGTTCTTGGATGAAGAGGTAATATTATTTTTTTACCACATTCACTTAATGCTTTTATTATTGAAGTAAGTCTTTCTAAACTATTTGTATTTTCAGCACGATGTATTGTTGAAAGTATGTAGCTATTTGGTGTTAAATCTAAAGTTTCAGTAATATTAGATATTTCTTTAGCTTTTTCTTTAAATAAGTTTATAGCATCATACATTACATCACCAGCATTATAAACACCTTTTGTAATATTTTCTGTAGCTAAATTTTTAACTGCAGTTAATGTAGGTGCAAATAATAAATCAGAGATATGATCTGTTAAGATTCTATTTTGTTCTTCTGGCATTGCTTTATTAAAGCTTCTAAGTCCAGCTTCAACATGTGCTACTGGAATTAATAGCTTACTAGCACATAATGAACCAGCAAGAGTTGAGTTAGTATCTCCATATACTAAAACCATATCAGGTTTTTCTTTTAGGTATATATCTTCAAGTGCACATAACATGCTTCCAGTTTGATTTCCGTGATTTGAAGAACCAATATTTAAATTATAATCAGGTTTTGGAATACCTAATTCTTCAAAAAATATATCAGACATATTATTATCATAATGTTGTCCAGTATGTACTAATATTTCACTATTTCCATTTTTTCTAATTTTATTTGAGACTGTTGCGGCTTTTATAAACTGTGGTCTAGCTCCGATTACAGTTAGTACTTTCATATAGTACGCCTCCTTAAGATTTAAATAATTGTTTTCATGAGTATTATTTTAGCATATCGGTACTATTAATCAAACTTAAATTATAATTAATTACATTAATTATATATTATCATAAACTGCTTAGAGTGAAGTGTAGGTAAAAAAATTTTGTGAAGTATTAGAATATATTTTGTAGCAGCTTTATTAGAATTTATATATCTTAGATAAGATACTGTTAATTAGGAATTTTGGTTAGTTAATATAAATGTGAACAAGGCTAAGTTGAAATGAATAATTTGCTATGTTATTCTTAAACTATTACAACAATGGAGGGAAAATAATGAAAAATTGTTTAGTTCTTTTAACTAAAGTCTTTCCTTTTGATAAAGGAGAGGAATTTATTGAAGATGAAATACCAATGCTTTCAAAAGCTTTTGATAAAATAATTCTTATAGCTACTAGTACTGCAGATGATGCAATACAAACTAGGGAGGTTCCTGAAAATTTTGAAGTACATAGAATTAAAGCATCAGGAATAAAGTGTAAGTTACCCATGAATGCAATGAAATTTTTCCCGTTTTCAAAGTATAAAGGATATGTTTTAAAAGAGGAAAGCAACGAAGTTAAGGGATCATTAAAAAGAAGAGGTTACTTAACATACTTTTTAGCTAAGGCAGAGAGTGTATACAAAGAATGTGAGAATATTCTTATGAGTTCTGATATAAAGAGCTATGATAAAAAGACATTTTATAGTTACTGGTTATATGATATAGCATATGCAGTTATAAAATTAAAAGAAAAGTTTGGAGATAAGACTAGTAAAGCTGTTAGTCGTACACATAGATATGACCTTTATGCTGACAAAAATTCATTAAATTATTTACCCCTTAGATATTATCTACTTGAAAATTTAGATAATGTATATCCATGTTCTGATGATGGTAGTAATTATTTAAAGGGTTTATATCCATATTATAAGGAGAAAATAAAAACAGCTTATCTTGGGACTAGAAACTATGGTATATCTAATTCATCTAATGATGGTGTGTATAAAATAGTTAGCTGTTGTCATGTGTCTCCAGTTAAAAGAATTGATTTATTAGCAAAATCATTAGCAACATTAAAAGATTCTGGATTAAAATTAAAATGGATTCATTTTGGAGCTGGGGATGGACTAGAGGAAGTAAAAGAATACTCAAAAGAAAACTTAAGTTTTATGGATGTAGAATTTAAAGGTTCAGTAAAAAATGAGGAATTAATGAATTATTATTCTAATAATCCAGTTGATTTATTTGTAAATACAAGTAGTTCTGAAGGATTACCTGTAAGCATTATGGAAGCATGTTCATTTGGAATTCCAACAATAGCCACAGATGTTGGTGGAACGAGTGAAATAGTTAATAATAAAACTGGTATTTTAATAGAATGTGATTTTAATATAAATGATCTTGGTGAAAAAATAAGATATATGGCTACATTATCAGAGGATGATAAACAAAAATTTCGTGATAATTGTCGTGAAATATGGTTAGAAAATTTCTGTGGTGAGAATAATTTCCAAGGCTTTTCGAGAGAAATACAACCATATTAAAATAAGTAGATTTGCAAATGTATTAAAATATATAGGTTATAACATGGTTGTTTTATATTTTTGTAAAAAACTTAATAATACAGTAGAAAAATTTAAGATAAATTAATTAGGGAGGCTTTAAAGCCTCCCTATATTTATATAGAAAATTAAAAATCATGTAGAATGCTCTCTAATTTTTACTTTTTTATTATGATATAATTGGTATAAAATGAATTAATATTTTAAAATGTAATATAATGGACAAAGATAAACGTTAAACAATTATTATTTGGAGGCGTAACATGTTAAAAAAAAGAATACTAGTAGTAGAAGATGAATTTTCAATTAATGATACATTAAAATTTGCACTTTCAAAGGAAAATTTTGAAGTAAAAGGAGCATATAATGGTGAAAGTGCTTTAAAACTTCTTGAAGAATTTCAGCCACATTTAGTTTTACTAGATATAATGCTTCCTGATATAAGCGGGTTTGAATTATGTAAGTCTATAAGTCAGAAATTCTATGTAATTATGCTTACAGCAAGGGATGATGTGATTGATAAAATATTAGGGATGGAAATAGGCGCAGATGATTATATAACAAAGCCATTTGAAATTAGGGAAGTTATAGCAAGAATCAATGCTATTTTTAGAACTGCAGGTAAAAATATTTGGAATAATGAAAATAACAACATGATAATGAATGTTTTAGAATGCAATACAAATGATGATAATAAGGGGAATACTGTAGAAGATGAAATTTCTATTAATTTCAATACAAGAACAGTAATAAAAGATGGAGAAGAAATCATATTAAAGAGAAAAGAATTTGAATTATTAAGTTACCTATATAAGAATAAGGGAATTGTTTTTACAAGACAACAACTTTTAAATGAGGTTTGGGGATATGATTATTATGGTGATACTAGAACTGTTGATGTTCATATTAGAAGATTAAGGGCAAATCTTGGAGAAGATAAAGAAAATTCAGTAATAGAAACAGTTTTTGGTGTGGGATATGTAATAAGATAAACTCTTAAATTTAGGAAGTGAAAAATATGATGAAAACACTAAAGGGAAAAATAATGATAGGAATTATTTTCGCCCTCATTATATTCAATTTTGGGTTAAGCATTTTTATATATAAGACTTTTTACACAAATATAAAGAATAATATTAAAGATGATATGGAGAGTATTAGAAAGTTTAGTACAAGCACCTTAAAATATAGTGCTATGGTTATTGAAGATGATCTTAAAGTAAAAAATAAAACTGTTTATGAAGTTAACAATAATTATGATTGTTATGTGGGATTATATGATTCTGATAATAAAGTAATAGACTATAAAGGAAATACATTATTTGAAAATAGTATTAATAATATATTGAAAAGTTCAAAAGGAAAAAGTTCAATAATAATATTTAATATTAAAAATGGACTGATTTGTACATATGTATATCCTATTTATCTTAATGGAAAATACGATTCAAGCCTAATTATACAAAAAAGTTATAATGATTACTATAATAGCATTAAAACTACAATGACTAATATAATAGCAGCACAAATTGTTCTTTTAATAGTAATAATAACTGCACTAAATTATTTCATAAATAAAATAATAAGTCCTTTAAAAAAGCTCAGCATACAGATAAAAAAATATGGAGAAGGTAAAGATGTCGATAAGATTTTAGTGAAATCTGAAGATGAAATTGGACAAGTTACTAATTCTTTTAATGAAATGATTGAGGAAAAGAAAAAATTAGAAAATATATCAAAAGATTTTTTCAATAATTCAACTCATGAACTTAAGACTCCAGTTACTTCAATATATGGATATCTTCAAATATTAAAAGAAGAAGAGTTGGATGATATGGATGAGGAATTTAAAAAAAGGGCTATTAATAGAATGATGATGGAATGTGAAAAGTTAAAAGAACTTATACAGAAGCTTCTTGAAATATCAAGGTGTGGTGTTAGAAAAAAAGAGATAAAGAAAGAAATAAGTCTTAATATATTATTAACTGAACTATGCGATAGATTAATTGACAGAAGTAAAAGATTAAATAAGAAATTTATTATTAATATGGAGGAAATTACTGTAGTAGCAGTAAAAGAAGATATTGAACATATAATTTTAAATTTGATTGATAATTCTCTAAAATACTCTAAAGGTAAAGAGATATTTATTTCTCTTAATAAAATTGATAAAAATAATTTTGTATTTAAGATAACGAATAAGATTTCTTCAATACCAAAAAATATTTCTGAAAATTTATTAGAGCCTTTTATTAAATATAATGAATTTGCTGGCAATCTAGAAGAGAGTATTTCAAGTTCTGGATTAGGATTATATTTATGTGATGAACTAGCTCAAAAAAATATGCTTACCTTAAAATATGATATAAAAAATGATGAAATTTCTTTCTATTTATTAGGTTAAGAATTATATTGAGATATTACATGAATGTTACAAAGTTGTTAAATAAGTAGTACATGTTAAATAGATACTACAAGAATATTACAAAAATGTAAAAAGCATTGAAAGTATTTAAAATAGGTTTATTATAGAGATTGTATCAAGCGTACAAATTAAATATTTATTATATTTAGGAGGAATTGAAAATGAAGAAAAAAGTATTAAACAAATTAATAGCAGCAGCTTTAGTCTGCGGAAGTGTTTTAGCAGTGGGGAGCACACCTGCAAATGCAGCTGATAAAATTAAAGATGGAATGAAAATAGAAAATGGACATACTTATAGTTATGATGAGGGTGCAAAAGACACAAATCAATGGGTATACTACTCTAAGGATGGCAAAGGAGCTTGGCATTATTTTAATGAGAATGGTGAAATGGCAACAAATACAACTGTTATAGGACCTAATCATAAAACTGAGGTTAAGATTGATGCAAATGGAGTAGGACAAGTTGACTGGGAATATGGAGTAAATTATAAGTTTGAAAATGGAAAGTTATATTATGTAAATGCATCAGGACAAAAAACAGGCTGGGTTAAAGATGAAGATAAGATGTATTATTACAATGAGAAGGGAGAAATGCAAAAAGATACAACTGTTAAAAATCAGCTTGGAAAAGAAGTTAAGTTAAATAAAAATGGAGTACTTGTTGGCGAACATGGATATGATATCATCGATGGAGTAGAAGTTACTTATGATAGTTCAGAAACATATAAAAAGAGTCAAAAAGAGTGGAAGCAAGTAGGAAGCGACTGGAGTTACAATTATGGAGATGAAAAAAAAGAACGCTTAGCTCATGACTGGTATCAAATTAATGGAGTATGGTACTATTTTAATGATAAGGGAATAATGCAAAAGAATACAACTGTTAAAGACGGAAAAGGTAATAATTGTGTATTAAATGCAGATGGAGCGTTAACTAATAGGACTGAACCAGAAGACAACATGGACATAGTCACTTATAGTCAGAAGGTTATAGATGGAAAAACATATTATATGAATGCTAAAGGCGAGAAAAAGATCGGATGGGTTCTAGATAATGGTAAATGGTATTATACCAACAAAGATGGCGTAATGCAAAAGGATACAGCTTTAATAGAGGATGATAATAAATATGTTTTAGGTACAGATGGTGCATGGATTCAATAATATATTTGTATCAGTTAAGCTTTTGTATTTTATAATTAAATTGACACTTAATTGGCAAGACCTTTAAATATAAATCTACTATTAAAATATATAGAAAAATATTTATTACAATTACTAATCAGTATTAATCTAATATAAATAATTAATCCCTATAAAAAACCTTAAAATTATATAAAATCTATAAAAAGTTGTCAACATAATAGCCGATTAATAAAATCTACTAAAAATAGGCTTAATGTGGACAACTTTTTTAATTATTAAAAATAAGGCTAGGTTTTAAAATAGCATTGATATTATAGTATAATATCAACATTTACTTAAAACATAGCCAAAAATAAAAGAACTCTTTGTTTTAAAAAGCACAATAAAAATGGATTATTTAACAATTGTGTAATAAGTTTGTTTTATAATTATTTTTATTATATATGTGTTGAGTATAGGGAGGATAAAAATGAAAAAATTACTTGGTTTTATAATTTTACTAGTGGTTATATTTTCATGCATTTGTTATCAAAAAGGTATAAAAAAAGGTAATGAAGAGGTTGAAGTATTAAATGCAGATGTTAGCGTTAATAATATAAAGAACATTATTGATATAAAAGATGAAACTAGTGATGAATATGAAGAAGTTCCATTAGGCTACATTAATGGAGAGATATATTTAATGAAATATGATTCAACTAATAAAAAATTATATAATAATAATATCTTTATTTTGAATAAAGATGGTAGTACTAAAGAGTGTGGGATAAAATTACCAGATAATTATTTGAATTGTGAATTATATGTTTATGGGGATAAAATTTTTGGAAGGGATGGATATTTTAACTGGCAATCAGGAAAAGAATACAAACTCTTTCCTGATGAAGAAGAAGGATTATTTAATATAGGTTGTTACTCTGTTTCAGGAAATAGTGATTATTACTTATTTGCAAAAAATAACCCACAGAATAAAAAATACATATTATATAATATTAATAGTAATGATAATTATGAATTTCAATGTAATAATAGTGAAGATGTTATAAATGGTGTATTTTACGATAACATATCAAAAAAATTTTATGCTATGTGTCCCAATAATGTAATAAAAGAAATATATATTGATGGAAGTAACTTTACACTAGAAAAATATGATGATATAAAAGTCTTAAATAAAAATATTATAGAGAAAAATAAAGAATTTAACAATAAGTATATATATTGTTCGGAAGGTCAGGCATATATAGGTTTAGATTATAATGATAAAGTTCAGGATAGTATTAATATTAATCAATATGATATAGCTGATAAATTCACAGAACAATTAGATAATATAACTCTATACGGATATGATAGTTTTTATAAGGAATATATATTAATTAAAAAAGATGATGATAAAAGTGCAAAAAGGATATATTTGGCCAAACTTGAAAAAAATGGACTTGATATGCTTATTGAAGTTCCCAAAATATATGGTGATGAAAGTAAAATAAGTATTCATATGCTTAATTCAGAAAATGTATTAGTTAAAGAAGAAAATTATGATAAAGAAAATAAAAAGATTAAAAATAGATATATAGTTTATGATTTAGTTGAGTATTTTCAAGAAAATACAAATAAATTGAAGATTGATAATGATAAACTAACATTAAAAAATACTTATAAAAATATTAATGAATATAATAATTATGCTTCTAATGATAAAAATAAATTTAATGAAAATGAAGAAAATAAAAATGTCAAAGAAGTTGAGCCAAATAATTCAACGTTAAAAGATGATACATTAAAATATAATAATAAATCGAATTTTAGTGATACAGAGGAAAATGATTATAGAGAACATGATTCAGCATGGAGGAAGGGTAATGGTGAATGGTATTATTATAAAGATAATGAGGAAAAGGCTATAGGATGGTTGAAAACTGAAAAAGGTTGGTACTACTTTTATAAAGATGGAACTATGCAAAAAGATGCAATAGTTATTGGCCAAAATGATAAAGAGTATGTATTAGGACATGATGGATTGGTAATTAATCCAAATTCAGAATTAGAGTTTGATTTTGATAGAAATAAAGAAAAAATAGATAATAGTAATAACAATAATAGTAATAACAATAACAGTAGTAACAATAATAGTAGTGATAAAAATAGTAAGAACAAAATAAAAGATAACAATAATACCAACAAAGATTTTAATATTTTAGATGAAACTAAAGATAAAGGGTTAAATGATGATAATAATAAAGAATGATAATATTCTTAAAATTATTTTATTGCTTATTTAGGAAACGAATAAAGGAAACTGGACTCACATTGTTCGAATCTATTCAAACTAATGTGAGTTTAAATTATATATAATATAGATTCTCTGATTTGAATTTATAATTCTAACTAAAGTATATTTGAAAAAATTTAGTAGAAATTTATAATTTATTGTTAAGTAAAACTTGGATTAGCTACTTTTTTATTTACAAGAGAATTATTGTAATAGTTATTTAATTTTTATAGATTTAAATAAAATTTTTTTTATGTTATAATCTACTAGAATTATAAAGAAAAATAGTATAAAATGATATAATTATGTAAAAAAATAACAAAAAGGATTGAAAAATAATATAGATTTAATTTTGACGTATTTAAATTATTGAGTTATAGATTACATAATTTAAGGAGAGAAATTTAAATGAATATCTTACTT
This sequence comes from Clostridium cagae, assembly GCF_900290265.1. Lineage (NCBI taxonomy): Bacteria > Bacillati > Bacillota > Clostridia > Eubacteriales > Clostridiaceae > Clostridium > Clostridium caccae. The sequence continues at coordinate 2,793,968 of NZ_OKRA01000001.1, read as the reverse complement.
ATAAATCACTATGCAGGATCTGATTATCATGGAATGGAATTTAGACCATATTATATGGCTAGAGAATGGAAAAGTATGGGGCATAATGTTACTATATTAGGTGCTGATTTTTCTCATTTAAGAAAAAATAATCCTAAGATTACAGAGGATTTTGAAGAAGAAATAATAGATGGAATTACATATGTATGGGTGAAAACACCAGAGTACAGTGGAAATGGAATTGGAAGAATAAAAAATATATCAACTTTCATGTATAAATTAAGAATGAATTATAAAAAAATTGCAGATAAATATAAACCTGACGCAGTTATAGCATCATCTACATATCCTTTGGATATATATCCAGCTCATAGAATAGCTAAGAGATGTGATGCAAAACTTTGCTTTGAAATACATGATTTATGGCCACTTAGCCCTATGGAAATTGGAGGATTTTCTGAGAGAAATCCAGCAATAGTAGTACTTCAAAGAGCGGAAGATTTTGCTTATAAAAATTCAGACGTTATTGTATCGATTTTACCTAATGCAGATAAGCATATAAGAGAAAGAGGATTTTCAACTGATAAGTATGTGTATGTTCCAAATGGAATAATACTTGGTGAAAAGAAAAATCCACCAACAGAAAAGACCATTGAAAGACTTAAGGAATTAAAGGATCAAGGTTATTTCTTAGTTGGATATACAGGAAATCATTCACCAGCTAATGTATTAGATACAATGATAGATGCAGCAAAGAAAACTAAAGATGAAAAAGTTAAGTATGTTTTAGTTGGAAAAGGAAATGTGAAAGACGAATTAATTAATTATGCAAAAACTAATGATGTACAAAATGTGGAGTTTTTAGATCCAGTATTAAAAGATAATATGGATAATGCACTACAATTATTAGATATTTGTTATATAAGTTTAAAGAAACAAAATTTATTTAATTATGGCGTTAGTCCAAATAAATTATTTGACTATATGATGGCAGCAAGACCTGTAATTTATGCAATAGAGGCATCAAATGATCCAGTTAAGGATTCGAACTGTGGAATAACAGTACCAGCAGAAAATCCTGATGCAGTAGTTGAAGCTGTATTAAAAATTAAAGAGTTAAGTGATGAGGCAAAGAATAAAATGGGTCAAAACGGAAATGACTATGTATTAAAAAATCATACTTATCATGGTTTAGCAGTGAAATTTTTAAATGCTTTAAAGAAATAAGTTAAGAATTTATGAAGAATTAATATATTTATAACTTAAGTTATTTAAAAATGATAAAATATCTATTAAATATATTGTTGATAAATTATGCAATAATATAGAAAAAGTTTATAACAGTAAATTTAGAATTGATTTTGTAGGAGTGTATTCATGAACAATTTTAATAAAATAGTTAAGAGAATATTTGATTTTGTATGCTCTACTTTAGGAATAATAATTTTAAGTCCAATATTTATTTTAATATCTATTATGATAAAAACAGGATCTGATGGTCCAGTATTTTTTAAACAGATAAGAGTCGGAGAAGATGGTAAGGACTTTGAAATATTAAAATTTAGAACTATGGTAGTTGATGCTGAAAAGTTGGGAAAACAAATAACTGTAGGAAATGATAATAGAATTACAAAAATAGGTTCATTTTTAAGAAAATATAAATTAGATGAATTACCACAATTAATAAATGTATTTAAAGGTGATATGAGCTTAGTTGGACCAAGACCTGAAGTGCCAAGGTATGTTAAGATATATAATGATGAGCAAAGAAAGGTACTTGAAGTAAAACCAGGAATAACTGATTTAGCGTCTATAAGATATAAAGATGAAAATGCACTGCTTGGAAAAGCTGAAAATCCAGAGGAATTTTACATAAATACAATTATGCCTGATAAATTAGCATTAAATTTAGAATACATAAACAAAAGTAATGTATTTTTTGATATTTATATAATAGTAAAAACTATATTAAAATGTATATAACAATTTAATCAGTAAATCTTTAATGATTAATGATAGAAAATAGAATTTTAAATAGATTTAGTTGAGAGGTTATAGTGAAGAATTGAGAGTTAATGAAAAAATTCTGTGATGGAATTTTAGAGTATATATTTAAGAAAAGTCTTTAAGACTTTTAACTAAAACTTTCAATTCTCATTTCTATACTTTCAACTAACAAGATTAAATATATAGAAAAGGTAGTGTAGTATTATGAAAAAATTAAAATTTGCGATTATTGGTTGTGGAAGAATTTCTTATAAACATGTTGAGGCTCTATCAAAGAATTTTGAAGAAGCAGAATTAGTTGCAACATGCGACGTTATGTTAGAAAAAGCAGAAGCAAAAAAAGCTGAATACATAGAAAAATGTGGAGTAGCACAAGATGCTGTTCATGCATATTCAGATTACAAAGAAATGGTTGAAAAAGAAGATATAGATGTTGTTACAATAGCTACTGAAAGTGGATATCATGCAGAAATAGCTATTTACTGTATGAAAAAAGGAATAAATACATTAATAGAAAAGCCAATGGCTATGTCAATTGAAGATGCTAATGAAATGATTAAAGTAGCAGAAGAAAACAATGTTAAGCTTGCAGTTTGTCATCAAAATAGATTTAATAAGCCAATTAAAAAGTTAAGAGAAGCTATTGAACAAAATAAATTCGGTAGATTAGTTAATGGTACAGCAAGAATCCTTTGGAATAGAAATATGGGATACTATGAACAAGCACCTTGGAGAGGAACTTGGGAATTAGATGGTGGAACATTAATGAATCAATGTATACATAATATAGATTTACTTCAATGGATGATGGGCGGAGAAATTGAAAGAGTATACGCTGAATGTGATACTTATTTAAGAGACATTGAAGGGGAAGACTTTGGAGCAATAATTATAAGATTTAAAAATGGAGCTATTGGTATTGTTGAAGGTTCAGCTTGTGTTTATCCAAAAAACTTGGAAGAAACATTAAGTATATTTGGAGAAAATGGAGCAGTTTGTATTGGAGGCCTTGCAAACAATGAACTTGAAACTTGGAGATTTGATGGCGAAAATGAAGACGCTGTTAAAGAAGAAGTTAATGTTAAAATAGACAATGTATACGGCGAAGGACACACGCCATTATTTAAAGACGTAATAGATGCTATAAATAATAATAGAAGGCCTTTAATAGCCGGTGAAGAGGGAAGAAATGCTATGTCTATAATTCTTGCAGCATATAAATCAAGAAAGACTGGTATGCCAGTGCAATTTCCATTAGAAAACTTTAGTACTTTAGATATGAGAGATGAGTTTAAAGGAAGAAAGTAATTAGGATCTGTTTTAAATATGTATTGGTATACGCAATAGTTAAAGTGGCGTTGTTCAATTACTCCGTCCACTTTGCATATACATATATCAAAACTCTGTTAAAATATAGCTAATAATTAAAATAAAATGCAGAAGGAATTTTTCCTTCTGCATTTTTCATTTTCTTATACTAAAGAACTTACATCTTGTTTCCTTAATGGAAATGCAATGTATCCTATTATCATGGCGATTAACGTTGGTAAAATCCATGCAAATCCTAAGCTTCCAAGGGGAATAAAGTTTAGATTAATAGATGGTACTATTTCTAGTATACCAAATAATAATGAAGTATAAACTGCTAATCTAATAGCTCTTATATTTGTTATGTATTTATCTGCTAAAGTAGTAATTATTAATGTTATAGTTACTGGATATAATATACTTAAAATAGGACTAGATATCTTAACTATATTATCAACACCAAGGCAACCAATTACAATACTAATTACTGATATTGCTATTGCATTTATTTTATATGGTAATTTTCCATTAGATATTTTTTCAAAGAAAGAAGATCCAGCAGTTAACAAACCTATAGATGTTGTTAAACAAGCAAGCCCTATAGCTGTTCCTATTAATGTAGAAGCTATATTTCCTAAAACACTATTAGAAATTAATAATAGTAAACCTGTTTTACTTAAATCAGGTATATCGAATCCACTTGTTTGAGCTCCTAAGTACATTAAACCTCCATAAATAAATGCTAGACCAACTATTGCAACTCCACTTGACTTAATTGTCATTGGAAGTATCTCTTTGTCTGAATATTTTTTTTGTCTTAAAGTAGTTGTTATTACAGAAGCAAATAATAAACCAGCTAGTGCATCCATTGTTTGATAGCCTTCTATAAATGAAGAGGATAATACGGAAGTTGCATCAGTAGAAACAACATGTCCGATAGGAGATATTACTCCTTTAACAATTATAAATGTTAATATAAGTATTAATGCAGGGGTAAGATACTTACCAATAGTATCAATTATAGTAGATCTTTTTAGTACAAAGATTAAGTTTATTCCAAAATATATTATCATTGAAATAAGGGGGCTTAAGCTTGGTACTAACGGATTTATAGTTAATTCATATGTAGTTGCAGCAGTTCTAGGAATTGCAAGCATTGGACCAATTGCTATAAATAGTATTGTGGCAAAAATTATAGCAAATTTTGGACCTATTTTAGAAGCCATTGTTTCAAAGGTACCATCACCTTTGGTTGTAGCAATTATTGCAAGAAGTGGTAAACCCACACCGGTACAAACAAAACCTATAACACCTAAAATATATTGATCACCAACCATGTGACCTAAAAATGGTGGGAATATTAAATTACCAGCACCAAAAAACATAGCGAATAAAGCAAAGCCTATTATAATTATATCTTTTGTATTTTTTTTCATAATAGTTTCCTCCTTAAATTATTAAGAATTTTATAGTAAAGTAATACTAATCACAAATTTTATAATAAGTAATACTTTTAGATATTAACATAACATTAGTATATCCTCAATACTAAATAACAATATATCACCCATGATTTAAGTGAAAAGCATAATAAAAATATTAAAATTTTGAATAAATATTAAAAAAACCTTTAAATATTTGCAACTTAAGCAAGTATACATTAAGAGTTTCTATTACATATTAACACTTTGGTAAATATGTGATAACATAAGAATAGTTGAAATTACAAACAAAAACTTTATTTAAAGTTAAAAATATAACTTTATGAGAGGAAGATATAAAAATGAAAGTTAAAAAAGCCATTATTCCAGCAGCTGGACTAGGAACAAGATTTTTACCAGCAACTAAAGCGCAACCAAAGGAAATGCTTCCTATAGTTGACAAACCAACAATTCAATACATAATTGAAGAGGCAGTTGCATCGGGAATAGAAGAAATACTTATTATAACAGGAAGAAATAAAAAGTGTATAGAAGATCATTTTGATAAATCTATAGAATTAGAATTTGAATTAGAAAAGTCAGGAAAAGAAGAACTTTTAGAATTAGTAAGAAATATTTCTGATATGGTTGATATACATTATATTAGACAAAAAGAACCTAAAGGATTAGGTCATGCAATTCATTGTGCAAAAACATTTGTGGGTAATGAACCTTTTGCAGTTTTATTAGGTGATGATGTTGTTGACAGTGAAAAACCATGTTTAAAACAATTAATAGATTGTTTTAGTGAGTATAATACTACTATTTTAGGTGTTCAAACTGTAGCACAAGAAAACGTATCAAAATACGGAATAGTTGATGGACTTCATATAGAAGATAGAGTCTATAAAGTAAAGGATTTAGTTGAGAAGCCATCAGTAGAAGAAGCACCTAGTAATGTAGCTATTTTAGGGAGATATATTATAACACCTGAAATATTTAATATATTAGAAAACACAAAGCCAGGAAAAGGCGGAGAAATTCAACTAACTGACGCATTAAAAACTTTAATTAGTAAAGAAGCAATGTATGCTTATAATTTTGAAGGCAGAAGATATGATGTAGGAGATAAACTTGGGTTTCTACAAGCAACAGTAGAATTTGCATTAAAAAGAGAAGAATTAAGAGAGCCTTTTATAGAATATCTAAAAGGCAATCCATGGGATGAAAAATAAAATTAATTTAAGATATCAATATTTTTTAAAACAAAAAGCTATGATTTAAAAATCATAGCTTTTTGTTTTAAAAACTTTATCTTGGAATGAATCCAACTTTCTTTTGCATTTTTCTTAAAGTTTTATTTGCTATATAAGACGCTTTTTTAGCACCTTCTGAATAAATTTCTTCAAGTTTTTTCTTATCTTTTAAGAATTCTTTAACTTTTTCTTGGACTGGAACTAATTCCTCAATTACAGCATCAGCTACATCATTTTTAAGTTCTGCATAACCTTTGCCTTCATAATTTGCAACTAAAGATGTAGGTTCAACACCTTTAATAGTACCTAATATGTTTAATAAGTTTTTAACTCCAGGTTGGTCATCAGTATAATTTACTATACCAAGACTATCTGTTACAGATTTACTAACTTTTCTCTTAATAACGTCTGGTGGATCCATGATTAATATAAAGCCGTTAGGATTGTCATCTGATTTTGACATTTTCTTTAATGGATCTTGAAGACTCATTATTTTTGCTCCAGCTTTTGGAATGTATGGATCAGGTATCTTAAAAGTATCACTATAAGTATTATTAAATCTTGCAGCAATATCTCTTGTTAATTCTAAATGTTGCTTTTGATCAGCACCAACTGGAACTAAATCTGTATTATATAAAAGTATGTCTGCAGCCATTAATACTGGATAATTAAATAAACCAGATGCTATTGAATCACCATACTTTTGAGATTTATCTTTGTATTGAGTCATTCTACTAAGTTCACCCATATAAGTATTACAAGTAAGTATCCATGCAGCTTCAGTATGAGCTGGCACATGAGATTGTATAAATAATGTATTTTTATTTGGGTCTATTCCTGCAGCAAGATATATAGATAATAATTCTAAAGTTCTTCTTCTTAAATCAGCAGGTTTTTGACGTACTGTTATAGCATGCAAATCAACCACGCAATAATATGTTTCAAATTTATCTTGTAATTTCACCCAATTTTTTAAAGCTCCAAGGTAATTTCCTAAAGTTAAATCACCAGAAGGTTGAATACCACTAAATATTACTTTTTTGCTTTCAACTGTGTTTTCTGACATAAAAACCCCTCTTTCTAAGGTAAATAATAATACTTATATTATAGGTATTGCATAGATGTAAGTCAATTATTACAATAATTAGTATTTCACATAATGTATATGGGGGTGGAACTAGAGTGTGGATATATGCATGATCACTTTGTTTTCAATGGTTTTTATTTAGTAAGCACATATAATATAAAAAATGATTGTATGGGTACATTTGCAGATGGGGAAGTTAAAATATATAATGATCTCATTAAATTTATTTTTAGGGGGAAAAAATTATGCAAAGTGAAAGTAAAACTTTAAATGTTAAAGAATTAGTGTTAATGGGGCTTATGATAGCATTAGTATATTTAGCTGGTAGTATAATTAAAATTCCATCACTTGGAGGTTTTATTCACATTGGGGATTGCATGGTATTTTTATCGGTAATATTACTTGGAAAGAAAAAAGGGGCTGTATCAAGTGCACTAGGAATGTTTCTTGTTGATGCATTAGGTGGTTATTATTTATGGGCGCCATTTACTCTAATTATTAAAGGTGCAATGGCTTATATTACGGGATATATTTTAGAAAAAACAAAAGGTAACAAATCGTTTGTAAATAATACAGTAGCATTTTCTATTAGTGGAGTTTTCATGATTATAGGTTATTTTATTGCTGGAACAATTATGGCTGGATTTTTAACTGAAAAAGCAGGAATAATTCAGGGTCTAATATATGCTTCAAAAGATATAGTAGGGAATATAATTCAAGTTACAACTGGAGTAGTTATGGCATTACCATTAAGTGGGATATTGCTTAAAGCTAAAAAAGCAGTGTTGAATTAATCTTTATTTTAGGTATTAGTGATATGTGCATAAGCAAAGTGGGCTGAGTAATTGAACTTAGGAATACTAAAAATGAGAATAGTCCCATTTTAGCTTGCTCTTAATATAAAATTAAGACAAGCAGTAAATGTGACAATACTCATTGAGTATTCTCAAAGTCCAATTACAATGCCACTTTGCCTATTGCAAATATCACAATATATTTTAAATATAAAAATTAATTTAATTAATTGTATGTTTAAAATCACATTGTACTATGTGAAAGTTTATATTGATTACTACATTCGTTTGGAAAATGTGCATACTTAAAAATAAGCCATTACAAAACTAATTTTTAGTTAGTTTTGTAATGGCTATTTCTCTATTATGATGAATTTAACAATTTAATTTGAAATATTTTTCTTCTTTGAATTAATTTTTAATTTTATTGAAATTATAAAAGAAGAAATAAGTGGTATTAATAGTAGTAAAACTATTGATGCCAATTCAAAATATTTTAAAAAGTTAAATAGTATATAGTTATTGTTTGAAACTAAGTAAGATAATATAAAAACTACAACTAAAAATATACTGAAGAATACTTTTTTACTTTTTATTTTATCGTGATAAATTAAAAATATTGCATATCCAGATAATATATATTTAATAAAGAAACCTATAACAATTCTAAAAATATAAAAGAATTCACCAAATTCTATAAATTCTAATATGTGAATTATATCTGATTGAATAAATCCAGGATAAAATATATTGGCTGATCTTTCAGCTCCTAATGTAGCAATGATTCCAATAGTAGAGAATATTGTTATGATTGAAACAAGTAAAAGTGAAATAAGAGTATTCTTTTTTAAATCTTTTTTAGTGTTTAGTAATTTTAAATAAGGAAGAACGATACAAATTGAGGATAGAGATCCTAATAAAAACAGCATACATTTTATTGAATCTATATTTAAATCACTATGTAAAATCGGAAAAATATATCTATAATTTTTGTAAGGTTCAATTAAAATAGCAAGTACTCCATCATTTAATAATAAAAGAGAAAAGGCAACTATAACAAACACTAATATTGAAGAAAATTTTCTTGTTAATAAATAAATACTGGGAACAAGAAATAATAACAGATAATATACAATAGGGGATTCTAAAAATAAATTTGTATATATAAAATTAGATTCTATTGATGTACTTTCTATAGCATTTAATAATAGCCCAATTGAAAATAAAAATAAAAATATATGTGCTATAGGTTTAGGTAAATATTTTTTCATTGATTTTGCTAAATCTGGACTGTCTAATTTATTTAATGTGTTTATTATAAAATAAAAAAATAATATCAAAATTAATAATGATATTAATAAATATACCCAAGTATCTTGTTTGCCATATTTTATAAAGAATGAACTATAAGTTCTAAGGCTAATTAATGTAGTTGCTAATATTAAAATTATGAAATGTTTAGTTGATAAATAGTTTTTCATTTGAGATTCGCCCCTTTTAAGTACTATATATAATAATTCATAAATTTTCTATCATAATCAAATAATGACTCAAATTATATTTTGATTATTTCTATCAAAATAATACCTTGATTTTAGTATTAACAAAAAAATGAATATTAAACCATTTAGGAGAGATAATATTTTTAGGTGATGTATTTATGAATGAAAATTTAAATTACTTTAAAAAAAGATTTGAGAAAGCATTTGATGTAAAGTATAGGGATGTTGATACTAAGCTTGGAAAGGCAACTTTGGTATTTATTGATACATTATGTAATTCACAATTTATAAGTGATTATATTGTAAGTCCACTGAAAAATTATAGCTATGAATGTAATACTTTAGATGATATCGTCACTAAAGTATTAGAAATCAACATAGTTGGTAATGCTAAAGATTTGGAAGATGCAGTATTACATATATTATCAGGGGATATAATACTAACATTTGAAAATGAAGAAAAAATGATTTTCTGTGAAGTAAAGGGATTTCCGACTAGAGGTATAAGCATTCCAGTTACAGAATCTGTAGTAAAGGGTCCACGAGAAGGATTTAATGAATTATTTGTTAATAGTATTTCATTAATAAGAAGGAAAATTAAGAATTCAGATTTAAAATTTGAGCCTTTATATGTGGGAGAAAAATCACAAACAGTTGTATGTTTGTGTTACATAGAAGGGGTAGCACCAGAGTATTTAGTAAATGAAATTAAAGAAACAATCAATAATTTACATTTAGATTTTATATTAGATACTAATTATATAGAAGCTAAGTTAAGAAAGAAAGATTCATTATTTGATACTGTGGGATATACAGAAAAGCCGGATGAAGTAGCAGCAAAAATAATGGAGGGAAGAGTAGCGGTATTAGTAGATGGAACACCATTTGTACTAACAATTCCATATTTCTTTTTAGAAAACTTTCAAACTCCAGATGATTATTATTTAAATAGACTTTTTGTTAATTTTTTAAGAATATTAAGATGGATTGCATTTTTTTTAGCTACATTTATGCCAGGATTATATATAGCTGTTGTTACACATCATTTTTCATTGCTCACACCAATGTTTACATTTAGATTAGCTGTTGCAAGAGCTGGGGTGCCATTTCCAACGGTTTTTGAAGTTATAATAATGATGATAGCTTTCCAACTTATTAAAGAGGCTGGTTTAAGGTTACCACAACCAATTGGTGGAGCCATGAGTATAGTCTCGGCATTGATACTTGGAGATGCAGCAGTAGGGGCAGGTATAGCATCAAGAATAACAATTATTATAGTTGCATTAAGTACGTTAAGTTATTTCTTGATTCCTAAAATATATGGTGCAATTTCTATTTGGTCAATAGGTGTTGTAATACTTAGTGCATTCTTTGGACTACCGGGATTCTTTATGTCATTTATAATTTTATTAAGCAATATATCAGATTTAGAAACAGGAGGATATTCATTCTTATTTCCTATTGCAACAGATACAACTTATAAATTTAGAGATACAATATTTAGAGGTAGATTAAGTAAGATTTCTAAGACAATAATAGGAAAGGAGAAAAAATAATGAAAATTAAAAGGATTTTTATAATTTCATTAGTAATTTTAATATCCTTTTCTATGGTTTCCTGTTTTAACTATAACGATATAAATAAGGTGACCTTCGTAACAAGTATTATATTTGACGAAGATGAAAATTCTAATGTTGTTTTGTATTTAGATTGTGTTAAGGCATTTAGAAATGCTAATGAGAGTATTGAAAAAGGAAAAAGATTAATATATAAGGGTGAAGGTAAAACTGCTTTAGAGGCAATCAGAGATGTTAACATGTCAGCTAGCTTTAAATTAAATTTTACTCAAAATAGAGCATATATTTTTACTGGTAATGCTGTTAAAAATGGAATGAAAAAATATATAGATTTAATAAATAATAATCCTGAATTTCCAATAACACCAAATATGTTTGCTTATTTTGATGATGTGGATAAACTTTTAGAATTATCAAGCAGTGATGAAGAGTACTTAGGATTATTTTTAGATGATTTAGTAGGAAAAAATGAAAATTCATCAAAAGTAATAAAATTAAATACAAATGATTATATGATTCAAAGATTAATGCCTAACAATTTATCTATTATGAGTACATTAAAATTAAAGCAAGATGCACGTGATAAAAAAATAGAATTAGGTGGTGGGACAATAATTCAAAATGATAGAATGATTGGAAAAATAGATACGCTAAATACTTTGAGTTATAATCTTTTAACTAATAATATTGAAAGTGGAATATTAGAGGTTGTAAATCCAAATGCAAAGAATAATTTTATAACGTTAAAAATACTAGATTCTAAAATAAAAACATCTGTAGATTATTCTAATGACAAAATAGTATTAAATAAAAAGCTTAAGTTAAAAACTAATATTGCTGAATCACAAAGTAAGTTTATGGTGAATAAAGAGTTTATAAATAGTATTTGTGAATTAGAGGAAGCAAGTATAAAAGCACATTTAAAAGATACGTTTAATGAGTATAGAGAAAAAAATGTAGATATATTACAAGTAGTAAACTTGTTAAATCAAAAATATGGGTATGAAAAAGAAGAGGACTATTTATCTAAAGTAGAACTTAATATTGAGGTAGATATAGATATAGATGGAAGCGGAAGAACTAAAAATAGTTTATAGATAAGAATTAAACCATGTTTAAGTTAAAGCATTAACTTTAAGCATGGTTTTGTTTTAATTATTATATTTTGAATTGTTGCCAAAATATAAGGATAACGATATACTATAAATATTGTAATTTAAATGTATATATATAGTAGATAATTGAACTTAGTTCAATAATTTAGGAGGTTTATAGTAATGGCAAATGTATTAGATGAGTTACTTGATCGTGGGTACATAAAACAATTTACTCATGAAGAGGAAACAAGAAAATTATTAGAAAATGAGAAGGTAACTTTTTATATAGGATTTGATCCAACTGCAGACAGTTTACATGTAGGTCACTTTATAGCGATGATGTTTATGGCTCATATGCAAAGAGCTGGACATAGACCGATAGCTTTATTAGGCGGCGGAACAGCGATGGTTGGAGATCCAAGTGGTAAGACTGATATGAGAAAAATGCTTACTAAGGAACAAATACAACATAATGTTGATTCTATAAAAAAACAAATGGAAAGATTTATAGACTTTTCTGATGATAAAGCCTTAATAGTAAACAATGCAGATTGGTTATTAGATCTTAATTATGTTGACTTTTTAAGAGAAGTAGGAGTTCATTTCTCAGTTAATAGAATGTTAAGTGCAGAATGTTTTAAACAAAGATTAGAAAAAGGATTATCATTTTTAGAATTTAACTATATGTTAATGCAAGGATATGATTTTTATGTTTTAAATCAAAAATATGGATGTAAGATGGAACTTGGTGGAGATGATCAATGGTCTAACATGATTGCTGGTGTTGAGCTTGTAAGAAGAAAAGCACAAGGCGATGCGATGGCTATGACTTGTACATTATTAACTAATAGCCAAGGACAAAAAATGGGTAAAACTGTTGGTGGAGCATTATGGCTTGATGCTGATAAAGTATCTCCATTTGATTTCTATCAATATTGGAGAAATGTTGATGATGCAGATGTAGAAAAATGTTTAGCATTATTAACTTTCTTACCAATGGATGAAGTAAGAAGGTTAGGTACTTTAGAAGGTGCTGAAATTAATGGAGCTAAGAAAATTCTTGCTTATGAAGTTACAAAACTTGTTCATGGCGATGAAGAAGCTAAGAAAGCAGAAGAAGCAGCTAATGCTTTATTCTCAGGTGGTGCTGACATGTCAAATGTACCAACAGTAACTATATCTAAAGAAGATTTAGGTTCAACAGTTTTAGATGTAATGGCTAAAGTGAAAATAGTTCCATCTAAAAAAGAAGGAAGAAGATTAATAGAACAAGGTGGTTTATCTATTAATGGAGAAAAGATCACTGAATTAACAAGAACATTAAATGATGATGATTTTAAAGATGGATCTGCTTTAATAAAAAGAGGTAAGAAAAATTATAATAAAATAGAAATACAATAGTAAAATTATTGTTTTAAAAATAACATATTGTAATTAAAAAATAGGATTTGAAAAATTATTTCAAATCCTATTTTTTTAGGTAATTTAATGGTTATTAAGATTCTGATATATAATAAATATATTTCTTTGTATGTTAATTTATTCATTATTATAACGATAAATAAATAATATAAGTTAGAAAAAATAAATATATACTGAACCATTATTCCTGCACTGAGTTTGTAAAGGATACATGGCTAAAAAATGACGGCTCTAAAGTTGCCTTAGCGATTTTGTTCTAATTTGTTGAATATATAGATTAATTATTATGCTATGTTTAAAAACAGTGCTGAGATTGTAGTATAAAGCTTGAGGACAAAATTTCATTTTAAAAAGTAAGTTCTAATGAAACTATGTTTTTACACTAAAATATTAATATTCACTTAAAACAGAGTTAATGATTAAAGGGGGGAGAATAAGAAAAAATGCCTGGTATTTGGAATGTAAATAATGTCTATAATAATAGTAATACAAGAAAATTTTCTAGTAAATTAACTTTTTCAGTAGGAGAAAAATTTAGTGGAAGAATTGTATCTAAGGGGGACGGTAAAGATGTTACTATAAGATTATCAGATGGATGGCAATTTATTGCAGAACTTGATGGGAATATAAATCTAGATGATCTTAAACTATTAAATTTTCAAGTAGAAGATTTTAAGGATGGAAAGTTAAAATTAAAGTTGATACCTAATGAACAAAAAGGTGAAGAAGTTTCTAATGAGGTATTTAAGGAGGTAATGGATAAAGAGGGTTTATCTAAAGAAGATATAAATATATTAGAAAAAATGATTAAACATAATATCTCATTAACTAAGGATAATATAAATAAAATTAAAGGATTAATTCAATTCAATGAAAATATAAATTTAAGCTCAGACAATATAGATGATTTTATACAAAATTATCTTCAAAGCAAAGGTATTGATATAAATACTCCTAAGGGAGAATTGATAAAACAAAATCTTATGGAATTTTTCAGTAATTTTAAAAATATGTCAAGTGATGAAATATTATTATTTTTGGAAAATAATATAGAATTCTCAACAGAAAATATAAAAAGCTTTAATGAGCTTTTTAATGGTGATTTATCAATAGAAAAATTATTATATAAATTATCTCAGGAGTTAGATAATTCACAATCAAATTTAAAAGATATACAAAATAAAGAGATAATAACTGATAAAGAATATTTAAATAAAGAAAATATAAATAATGAATTTTTAAAAAATAACAACAAAAATTCTTTAATATCTAAAATATACGATTCAAATGATGTTTCAAAGAATAAAGTTAGTGTTGTATCATTATTGAAGAGTATTACTGGTGATAAGGAAAGAATTTTAAATGATTATTTAAATGATATAATTAATTCTAGAGCTGAAAATTTAACAACGAAGGAATTTAATAGACTAATTTCATTAACATCAAAATTTGAAGACAGTGATATAGTAAATTTAATTAAAAATCAGTTATCAACTAAAGGATTATCTGATGAAACTATAAAATCTAATGGTTTAGATAGTAAAGTTATAGATGGTAAAAATTTATTAGAGAATACTTTAGGAAAAATTTTAAATAAAGAAGTAAATTTAACTAATGAAGAATTTAAAAGATTTAATGATCTTATTAAATATAAATTACAAACTAATATAAATGAACAGGATGTAAAACCAGAAGCAATTAAGATTGATAAAAGTCAAAATTCTCAATTAAAATCTGATATTAATAATTTATATTCAAAAGATATTGAAAATTTCTCAAATAAAGATTTGATAAAACAAGAAATGGTAAACAAATTTAATGAAGTAAAAAATATTGTAAAAGATATAATAAACAATATTGATAATAAAGCAGTAGGTTATGAGAAGGTTATGGAAATGATAAAGGGTAATATTGGAGAATTTAAAATATTTAATTCTATAAGTGAACAGTATTATTATCTAAATTTTCAGGTTCCTGTTAATGCAGAAGAATATCCTTGTAAACTAATTATAAAAGACAACAGAAAAGGTGGAAAAAAAATAGATAAAACTAATGTAAAAATGGTTGTTAATGTTAAAACTATACATTTAGGTGATGTTGATGGATATTTAACATTGAAAGATAATAGGATAGATATAAATTTAAAGTGTGATAATAAGTATGTAGATATAATAAGTAAAAATAAGAATAAATTAAAATCTGGATTAGAAACACTAGGACTAGTTACAGAAGTTAGTGTTTCATTAAGAGAAGAACCTATTAACTTAGTAACTTGTGGCAAATTTTTTAATGATTTAAGTATCTCAAATATTGATATTAAGGTATAATAAAGTAGATGTATTTTGAGTATAAATTGTTTATGGAGTGAGTATATATGACTGAAAGAAAAAAAGCAGCAGCTCTTAAGTATGAATTAAATAATACCGAAGCTCCAATGATAGCAGCATCAGGAATGGGACATATTGCAGATAAAATAATAGAAAAAGCGCAAGAAAATGAAGTTCCCATAGTTTATAATAAAGAGTTAGCAAATTTGTTATGTAACGTTGATGTTGGAGATGAAATACCAACAGAGTTGTATGAGGCAGTAGCTCATGTGATAGCATTTGTAACTGATATAGATAAAACACTATAATTGTGTGAAAAACAGAAAGGTGATAAGTTAATGGCACTTTATACTATTTCAGATTTGCATTTAGCAATGAATATTGAAAAGCCAATGGATATATTTGGAGAAAATTGGGTGGGTCACTGTGAAAAAATAAAGAAAAATTGGATAGAAAAAGTTAAAGATGATGACATGGTATTAATAGCAGGAGATATTTCATGGTCACTTAAGGAAAGTGACAGCAAATTTGATTTAGATTGGATAGATTCATTACCTGGTAAAAAAGTCATAAGTAAAGGAAATCACGACTATTGGTGGGGAAGTATATCTAAATTAAATAAATTATATGAAAATACAAAATTTCTTCAAAATAATTTTTATACTTATAAAAATTATGCGATTTGCGGTACTAGAGGGTGGATTTGTCCAGGCGGAGATAAGTATTCATCTAAAGATGAAAAAATTTATAGTAGAGAACAAATAAGATTAAAATTATCTTTAGAGGCAGCAAAAAGTAATGGATATAAAGACATTATAGTGATGATTCATTATCCACCAACTAATGATAAATTTGAAGAATCAGCCTTTTTAGAAATATTTAAAGAATATGGTGTAAAGAAAGTTATATATGGACATTTACACGGACCATCATTAAAAGGTAATGTATTAAATGGTGACTTAGATGGAATAGAATATATATTATCATCAGCAGATTATCTTGATTTTAATCCAAAGCTGATTATAGAATAAAGATGTTGAAAAAATATTTTTTCAACATCTTTTTTGTATAAGGAGTATTAAATTTTTTTAATCTAAAACTTAGTTACATCAATGCATTAATAGATAGTGAATATATGAAATACACTCACTAAGTGGGTGCAGTACAGCTATTTTTATTTTAAGTAGTTATAAGGTTTTCTATATAAGTTGTAATTTAATTAATAATTCTCAGAGTTATTTTAAATTATAGTCATTAAGAACCATTTAGATATCAGATGTATAAGTTAATATAAGTATTAATAATCTTATAGGGAGAACATTTTGGGAAAGGGATATATATTAGTAAGACTATTTAAGTTTAAGGATGCTTTGCCTAATACAAAAGGAAAACTTATAATTACTAATGCTGAAAATGGAGAAATAGTATATGAGAAAGATGATGCTTTTGATATTAGTGGAAGAAGTGAATTTATAGAAGTAATAACACCAGAAAAAGGTTTATCTCAACAACCATATGAAGAAGGAGTTATTCCATATGGTATATATAATATAGATATATTGCCTGAAAATTTTGAAGAAGTTATTATTGACGGTGTAAGTGTTTTTGAAGATATTACTTCTATACAAAATGTCGAAGTTGGTGAAGAAGAAGAGAATAATTACAATAATGGTTTACCTCAAAAAATTATTATTCCACCAGAACAGCTTGTACTTAACGCAAAAAGAGATAAACAAGTAGGTTCTATGGTTCAGCCTTTAGTTTTAGAAAGGCCATATATACCTGAATTTATTGTTGTACATTTAGGTCCACCAAGTGTACCTGCTGAGAATGTAACAGTAGGATTTGTAGATTATATTAAAAATGTTGCTTCAAGTGAAATATACCCAACATGGCCTGAAGAATCATTAAAAGCCAATATATATTGCCAAATATCATTTGCATTAAATAGAATTTATACAGAATGGTATAGAGGTAAGGGATATTCATTTCAAATTACTAATTCACCTGCATATGATCAATATTTTATAAAGGGTAGAAATATATTTGATAATATAAGTAAAATAGTAGACGAAATTTTTAGTGAATATATAGTAACTATTGGTAATAGAACACCACTTTTTGCACAATATTGCAATGGTACAACAGTTAAGTGTGATGGATTATCACAATGGGGAAGTGTAGATTTAGCCAATGCAGGTATGCAAGCTTTAGATATTATTAGATATTATTTTGGTTATGATAAAGATTTAGTTAGAGCAACTATGATTGAAGGAATACCAGAATCTTATCCGGGAACACCTCTTAGACTTAATGATGAAAATAATAATGTTAAGGTTATACAAAAACAATTAAATAGGATATCTCAAAATTTCCCTGCAATACCTAAAATACCATATGAGAATGGGAAATTTGATAAATCAACTGAAGATGCAGTAAAGGTGTTTCAGAAAGTTTTTAATCTTACCCAAGATGGAATTGTAGGAAGAGCTACTTGGTATAGAATATCATCTATTTATGTTGGTGTAAAAAGATTAGCAGAGCTTGATCAAGAGCCAGAAATTGATGGAGAAAATCCACCTCCAGGGGGAGAGTATCCAGGATATTTATTAAAATATGGTTCAAGGGGAGAAAAAGTTAAAGAAGTTCAGAGTTATCTTTCAGTTATATCTAAATCGTATAATATACCAAGTATTAAGGCAGATGGAATATTTGGTCAAATGACAAAAGATGCTGTTATAGCTTTTCAAAGGTTATTTGGATTAGCTCCAGATGGAATAATAGGAATAAATACTTGGAATAAAATATATTATGTATATAAAGATTTGATTAAAGGAACTGGACAGCAAGACCTTAATGAAGAATTTGATGGAAAATATCCAGGTTATTTATTAAGTTATGGCTCAAGAGGAGAAAAAGTTAGAGAAATGCAGACATATCTTTCAGTTATATCTAAATCATATAATATACCAAGTATTAATGCAGATGGAATATTTGGAGAGATGACAAGAAATGCTGTATTATCTTTTCAAAGATTATTTGGGTTAGCTCAAGATGGGGTAGTAGGATTAAATACTTGGAATAAGATATATGAAATTTATAGAGGTTCAGAAAAGTCTAATGTAGAAGAAAAGATTTATTCAGCTGACTATCCAGGATATGTGTTAAAAGAAAATTTATATGGCGATGATGTTAGATGGTTACAAACTTATTTAAATGCCATATCTGAGTTTTATAAAGAGATACCTAAGATAAAAGTAGATGGAATGTTTAAGAAAAAAACTAAAAGTGCTGTAATGGAATTTCAAAAAAAATTTGGATTGAATGTAGATGGAAAAATTGGCGTAAATGATTGGAAAAAATTAATATCAGTATACAATAGTTTAGATGGTGGACAAAATATTAATAAATCTGATATATTATATGATTATCCAGGTTTTGACTTAGAATTAGGAGATCGAGACGGATATGTCACAGTTTTGCAAAAATATATAAATGTTCTTGCTAAAAACAATTATTTATCAAATCAAATTATAGAAAATGGTGTATTTGATAAAAGAACAGAAAAGGCTATTAAAGAACTACAGGAGAAGTTTGGAATAAAAGTAACGGGAATAGTTGATAAACTTACTTGGGATAAAACAGCATCATTATATGAATTTTTATATACTGGTAAAGGAAGCAAAAGAAATAGAAAATAATAATTTTTAAAATATACTTTTTGAAATTTTGAATTTATGTTAATAATAAAAAGCATAAAAAAGATGTAAATATATCATACATTTTTTTATGCTTTTATTGTTTATTTTAAACTCAAAATTTCATATAAAATACAACAATTATTGAATGTATTTTATTTAAGATATTATTGAGAAATATTTTTACTTAGATTGTCTAATGTATCATTAAATTTATCTAAAGAATCTGATTGTGTATCTAGTTTAAATGCAATTTCTTGAGTTAAGTCAGAATTTTTTTTTGCAATGTCATTTACTTTTTCAACACAATCAATAACATCATCTTTTTTACTTGAAGCAGTTGTAAGATTTCCTATGCAAGTTGTAATTTCATCAATAGTTTCCTCTATAGAAGATTTAATATTATTGAAACTACCTTTTGTAGCACTTAAAGAAGTATGTTGAACAGCTAAAGCAGAATTCCCAGAATTCATGGCCTCGGACGCTTGAATTATATCTGTTTTAATTTCTTCTAATATATCTGTTATACTTTGAACTGCTAATTTTGAATTTTCTGCAAGTTTTCTTACTTCACCAGCAACAACTGAGAATCCTTTACCAGCTTCACCAGCTCTTGCAGCTTCTATTGCAGCATTTAATGACAAAAGATTTGTTTGACTAGCTATTTGACTGATAGAATCAGTTATCATATTCACAGATTCTAATTTACTAACTAAAGCATTTATAGTTTTAGTTGAAACTGTAAACATATGTTGTAATTCATTTAATGATGTATCTAAATTTTCTATTGATACAATTCCATTATCAGCTACCTTATCTGTATCTAATACTTGACCATGAACATTTGTAATATTTAATGCTAGTTCTTCCATATTAGATCTAAAATCATGTAATAAATTTGTTGCATGATTTGCTTCATGATTTTCAGACATTGATAAATCTGCTAAATGTGATACTGATGCGTTAATATCATTAATAGAGTTATGAATTCCAGAACTTTCACTTTTTAATTCAGAAAGACCTATGCCTATTTTGGTGATTTCTGAATTATCATTAGCTTGTGGTAAAGTAATGTTTTGTGTATTTTCTAAAGTCTTATCCTCTGTATATTTTTTTTTTTGAAAAAATCCCATAAGATTTTATCCCCCTTTATTTATAGTTCTAAAGTCTTTAATTATGTTAATTATCGTTAGCTTTTATTAAATCTCGACCATTTCTAGCCAATTCCTTTATTTTATATGAAGCTCCAATAGTGGTTATTGCTTTAGAATACCATATAAGAGCCTCTGAATCGTTACCAAGTCGTCTATTTAGTTCTCCTAAAATATACATTGTAGAATCACGTTGAAGACCATACATGGGAAATGATTCTATAATGTATGCTTCATTAAAACCTTTTAATGCTTTTTCTAAAAAATGCAATTCATTTTGTATATCACCTGAAAGTCTATACATCCAAGCAATTTTCAAAGAAATCATAGCTTTAGTGCTATAATTAGAGTTTAATATTACAGAAGTTACTAATGCAAGTTTATAACGCTGAGCAGCAATGCTTGCAGTAATTATATCTGGATAATCTCTAGGTTTCCATAAAGGTTTTATCTTTTCTAAAACAATTTTTTTCTGATGCTTTTTTATCTTAAAAAAATCTACTTTCATAGAAGCATATCCGCAATTGTTACAAATCCATATATCATAAAAATAAGGATTTGGTGAAGAATATCTTATGAAAAAATCAGAATCTTTAGATAGTATCCTTGGCGAATTAACTTTCACAGCATTAACTTTAAATTTAAATTCACATATAGGACAATGCACTTGCTTTAGAAATAAATGTTTTTTTATTTCTGCTTCACACACTTTATTTCACCTCAATATAAATTACATGCTCAATTACAATTTACTTTTATTAAATTTATAATTTTAACCATTAAATTATACCACAATATACTATTAAAAAAAATAATTCTAATTATATAAATAATTACACAGAATCTAAAGTTTTTGATATAATAAATATGAACGATATTTAAAAGGATGGTATTTATGGCAATAAACGATTGGAAAAGTTTTTTAATGCCGTATGAGCAAGCAGTAGAGGAACTTAAGGTAAAATTAAAGTCTATAAGAAAAGAATATAGAAGAAAAAATGAATATTCACCGATAGAGTTTGTTACTGGCAGAGTAAAAGAAGTTTCTAGTATATTAGAAAAAGCTAATAAATTTGAAATACCTATAGATCAAGTTAGATATGAATTAGAAGACATAGCTGGAATAAGAATAATGTGTCAATTTGTAGACGATATAACTAAAGTTGTAGAATTATTGCGTGGCAGAAAGGACATGCAAATTCTTTATGAAAAAGACTATGTTAGAAATGTAAAAGAAAGTGGTTATAGAAGCTACCACATGATAATAAAATATCAAGTAAATATGGCAGAAGGACCAGTAGATATTCTTGCAGAGTTCCAAATTAGAACTTTGGCTATGAATTTTTGGGCTACTATTGAACATTCGCTTAATTATAAATATAAACAAAACATACCTACTCAGTTGAAAGAAAAACTTAAAAGTTCAGCTGACGCAGCTTTTAAATTAGATGAAGAAATGCTACAAATAAAAGATGAAATAAAAGATGCCCAAAAGCTTTTTGAAGTGAAATCTAGCATAATTTCAAATATTATGAACTCTTTATTGACTTTAAGCTCATTAGGTAAAGAAGCAGAAGCAGCAAGACATGAAAAGACTTTAAATAAACTTATTCAATACGGAGAAATTTGGGAATTGGATAACTTATTATTTTATGTTAAAAAAGATGTTGAAAAATATAGAGAATAATATTAAAGCTATGTTTGATAGTATGTCAAACATAGCTTTAATATTAGATAAAATTTTAAAAGAAAGGATTATATAATTATGATAAGTAAAGAATTGATGAAAAAGTTAAAAGAAAATCCTGAATATATTAAAGAAATTAAAGATGTAAATGATGAACTTAATTTATTTATAGTTAAAAATAATGCGAATAACATAAAATATATTGAAAATCCAAGTAAAGAAGTTCAGTTAGAAGCAATAAAAGGCAGTCCATTGTCTATACAATATATTAATAATGTTTGTGAGGATGTTGGAGCTACATGTGTAAAGGCATTATGGAATTCACTAAAATATATAAAAAATCCAACAGAAAAAATAATAAGAGAAGCTATTAAGACAAAAGGTTGGGCAATACAGTTTATAAAGGATCCAAGTAAAGAATTGCAGTTGCTAGCAGTTGCAAAAGATTATGATGCTATTAAGTATATAAATAATCCATCAGAAGAAGTTCAATTAAAAGCTATTGAAAATTATTATGCAGCAATTAGATATATAAAGCATCCAACATTAAATGCAAAGATTGCATCTATTATGTCACATGAAGAGGGTATAAATTATATTTCTAATTATGATTTGGATGAAGTGAAATTATTTATTTATAAAAATATAAGTGTTGTTAAATATATATATGAAAATATAGATATAGATTTAGTTATAGAAGTTTTAATAGACAAAATAAAAGATGAAAATATAGAAGAAAAATATATGAGAAACTTTTTAGAACTAGAAATATTGGAAATGGATAAGATTAATTTTGTTTGGGAATATGGATCTAAAAATGCAAAAAAAATATTAGTTGATTATAAATTATCTATGTAGGATTAAAGTTTAGTTTTTTAATGAGAATTATAATTAATTTTAGATAATAAAATTTAGTATTAAAATATACTTAAGTGAGATTAGAAAGTTAATGAAAAATATATATTATTAGAAAGTCTTTAAGGCTTTTAATAAAAACTATCAACTTTCAATTAGTCACTCTCAACTAAAAAAAGTGTAGATTAACCACTTTGTTCATAATAATACATTAAGTAAAAAGGCTATTTAATAAAATGCAGAAATAAAGGGGAGGATATTTTGAATTATACAGAAACTTTAAAAACTGTTGATTTAGTTATGAATTCAAATGATGTACCATTAATAATTGGAGAAAGCGGAATAGGAAAAACATCATTAGTTAGAGATGTAGCCAAAAACAATGATTATTTATTAGTTACTATAGATGCAAATCTTTTAAAAGAAGGTGAAATAGGGGGATTACCTGTAGTAGAAAATAGAGAAGTAGTGTATGCAACACATAATAAATTAATAGAGGTGAAAAATTTATTATGTAAAAATGATGTAAATGGAGTTATATTATTTATTGATGAATTAAATAGATGTGATCATGCAGTTTCACAGGAACTTATGAATCTTATATTAAACAGAGAGATAAATGGTTATGTTTTAGATGAAAGAGTGAAAGTTATTGCAGCTATGAATCCGTCAAATAAGTATGATGGATTTTCAGATAGTCAATATGAAGTAGTAGATATGGATCCAGCTCAAGAAGATAGATTTGTGTGGTTAGAAATGCAATCAGATGTGAAGGAATGGATAAAGTGGGGTATGAGTATAGAAGGAAATATTCATGAACATATAATAGAATTTATATCTACGTTTCCGCAATATTTACATACGCCAAATTCAAATGAGAGTATAAAAGCAACTCCAAGAAGTTGGCAGAGGATATCTAAAGCTTATGAGGTGTATTTAAATAACAAGGATAAATATGATTTAAATATATTTTTAAATACTGTGAGAGGAAATGTTGGATCTAATATATGTAATGATTTTGCTGATTTTATACTTCATATAAGAAAACCATTGATCAAAGTTGAAGATTTATTTGAAAATGAAATTTTAAGTGTTGATTTAAAGGAAAAGTTAGAAAATGAAAATCACTCAAGATTATATATATTAGCTAAAAATGCAATCTTATTTGTAGAAAGAAATTCTTCAGAGAAGAATTTAATATTATTTTCAAAGGTGTTAGATTTATATCCTAGAGATTTAAGACTTGGAATAATGAAAGAAATTAAAAAAGACCATAAAGATGGGTTATATGAATTGTTATTAAATCAAGATGAATTTATAGAAAGCTTTTTTAACATATTTATCAAATAGGATATTTTCAGTAAAATGTTAATATATAGGTAAAGTTTATCAGAGTAGTTAAATTTAATAATATTAAGTATAGTTACATTAAATAAACATTGATACAATTTAAAGGAGGAGTTATGTGGATTTTAATAACAAAAAAGAAGAACTTTTAAAAAAAGCGTATAATATAAAAAGCATTGATGAACTTGATAATATGTATATAAAGAGTTTTTTTGAATTAGTTGAACAGGTTATTCTTGATTTATTAGAAAGTGAAGATTCATTTTTTGGCCAATTTATGTTAAGAGTAAAAAGGCAAATAAGAATTGACTTGAAGTCTCCTATAGCTACTATTCCTAAAAGAAATGGATTTAATATGTACTTTAATCCTATATTATTTTTACAATGTGAAAAGAAAGAAATGTCAGCATTATTTAAGCATGAAATTTATCATATAATGTATTCACATTTTTCTAGAGAGAGAAAAATGAAAGAAAGATTAAGTAAGGAAGCTATAAATACTGCACTAGATATTTCGATAAATCAATATATAAAAAATCTTCCACCTTGGAGCAAAAAGATTAATTCCATAAACATAGAGTATAACTTAAATTTAAAAGAAGATAGAAGTGCTGAGGAATATGCAGAAGAAATTTATAAATCAATTAAATTAAGAATAAAGGAACCTAAAATTGACAAAGAAGAGTCATTAGATGAAATTAATTTAGAAAATGCTCATGATATATGGGAAGAAATAGATGTATCTCAAGAAGATATAGAAAGTTTAACTAAAAAGACAGCAATTAGTATATATGATGAAAATATGCCAAGTGATATTGAAGATATAATTTTAAGTTATAGGGAAAAAGCAGAAATATCTTGGCAAAGAATATTAAAAAATATATTACCAGCTATAAAAAGTGGATATAAGAAAACTACAACTAGAAGAAATAGAAGACAACCTAATAGGTTAGATTTGAGGGGAAGATTACCTAAAAATGAATCTGAACTAATAGTTGCAATTGATATAAGCGCAAGTATGAGTGATGATACTTTACATAAAATTTTAGTTGAAATATTAGAGATAAGTAAAACTATAAATAATACTATAACAATAATAGAATGTGATGATACTATTAAAAGAGTGTATAAATTAAGAAGTGAGAAAGATATAAAAAAAAGATATGAAAATAATGGGGCAACTGCTTTTACACCAGTATTTAAGTACATATTAGAAAATAATTTAAGAAATTCTATATTAATTTATTTTACAGATGGTGTAGGTGAAAAGGAATTAGATATAAAGCCGTTGAATAAAAGAATAATATGGGTGTTAATTGGTTCAGAAGAATTCTCGTTAAAAAATCATTATGGAACGGTAAAAAGAATAAGCAGTGATAAAGAAGAAAAGGTTGAGGGCAATGTTGGATTACGTATGGTTAATTCGGTAATACATGACTGGGCTAGATAATTAGGAACGATTTAAACTACAGATAATTAAATGAGGAACTAAGGAGAGGAAGTTTGAGTAAAAAATTTAAAGTAAGAGATTATGCGATTATTATAACTGTATTATTTACTATTAGCTTAATAATAAATATTTTTAGTTATGTTAATATACGAAATTATAAATATAGAATCGGTAAAGAATCTCAAATTAATATTGATAGTGTAAGACAAAGAAATGAAAGTAATATGGATATTCTTAATATGAGCATAGATCAAGGATGTATAAAAAATGAAGAATTATTAAAGCTCTATAAGAATTATGAAATTATTGCAAATAATACAATAGAATTATGGGAACAATATGGTGAATATAAAGTAAATAATTTTTCGAGATTTTCTAAAGAAATAGAAACTAAGAAAATAATACAAAATGATGTACATGGTAGAATAAAAGAATATATGTTTATTGTATTAACTGAAGCTATGAAAAATAGAGAATCTGGTTTAATGTTAAATGAAGATTATTTAAATGATTTTGTCGTTATGCAGGAATTATCGGGGAAGATATATCATTATTTTGAAGATTTTAATTCTACAAAATTATTAAATTTTACTGGAATGGATAGGGAAAAGAAAATTATTATAAATAATTACTGGATCGATATGTTACAAGGAATATATGATATTAGTGATGAGTATTTAAATATTCAATTGAGTGTAAGTAATATTGAAAATGTTAATAATATAGACATTATTAATGAAGGTAAATAAAAAAATACAATTACTTAAATTAAGTAATTGTATTATATATATTAGTGACATCCACTACATGAACCACCGCAACCTCCAGCAGGAGCTATAACTGGTTTTAATGTAAGGCCTCTACCTTCATTTTCATCAGTAGAAAGTATTATAAAGCCACCAAATTCGTCTATTAAAGTTTTTTCCATGATGAAAGATACATCATTTACTTTTTCAACAACATCATTATCAGTAGCTTGAGATACTGAAATATTAAATATTGGACCGCTACAAGCAGCACCAGCAAAATTTATTCTAATATTAAAATCAGATATGTTATTATCATCTAAAAAACCTTTAAATTCATTATAAGCTTCTTCGCTTATAGTAATGTTTTTCATATAAATCACCTACTTAAATTAAAATGATTAACAAATGTTAATGAATTAAGTATATCATACAAAATACAAAATAAAAAGATTATAAATTATCCAAATTATAGTTTTATAAGTAGAAAGTATGATATAATTTACCAGTAATTTATCTCTTTAAAGTATTAAGGTTAAAAGTTATAATTTTAAGTATTAAAAGGGTTTATATTATTAATAATAATTTTTATATTAGTTTTTAGAAGGGAAAAATTTATGAAACCATATAGTAAAGATTTTATAATAAAAGAAGTACAAGAATATAATTCTCTTATAAATGAGTATACCCTTGGTTGTTATTCTATAAAAAAGAAAACTAGTAAAGGAATAAGACTTCAAGGATATATGTATGAAAATACACAAGAATATGATTTGCCTATGATACAATTATTAAAAGATGATAAAAGTTTAATGCGTCTTACACCAAAGGAAATAGAAAGTTCTTATCAAGCAATAAAATTTGCTAAAGGCAAAGTTGGAATTGTAGGTCTTGGTCTTGGATATGTAGTAGATAAAATTGCAAAGAAATCTAAAGTTAGTGAAGTTGTAGTATATGAAATTAGTGAAGAAGTAATAGAAATGTATAGGAAAAACTTTGGATTAAATAATAAAGTTAAGATTATACATGGAGATGCATTCAAAGCTAAATCAGAAAAATTTGATTTTTTCTATGTAGATATATATGAATATAAATTAGACGCAAGAGTAGTAGAAGATTATAGTGCTTTTAATAAATTGCATGAAATAGAGGAGTACTCATTTTGGGGAATGGAGCATTTTCTTTTAAGTTGTAATTATGAAGAAGTTTTATGGGTATATATTCCAGAAAACTGGATTGAAATGAGCAAAAATTTATATGTATCTCTTGATACATCAGGGTATATAAAAAACTATAAACAGTTAGAGGAAGATAAAGTAAGAGATGTACTTAAAGAATTTAAGAAAATTTTAAATAATGATTTGTAAATATAATTTAAGGTTATAAAAAAATCTGTATGTACTTTAAGCGTTTTATAAAAACTCTTAAAGTACATACAGATTTTTTATTTAAATGAAACCTCAAAAAAGCAGTTATATCAAAAATTAATATTTAATTAAATAAAATACAAATATTATTCAAAAATATAGTTGTAAAAACAAAAATATGTAAAAAAATGAGTATAAAAATTATAAAATTATCCTTAAAATGAAATATATGTTGAATTGTAAGGCGTATAATGTTATCATATTTAGTGTTGAAAAATATATATGATAATAGCACACTTGTTGAAAAATAAGGTCGCAAAGCTTATGAGTCTAAGGGAAAGAATTATTTTCTATGATCGTCAGGTTACCAAAATATAATTAATTTTAAATATATGATTTTAAGTTTTGGTATCTATGAATTCATAGATACTTTTTTATTTTTAGTAGCTTAAAATATTAGCAACTTAAAAGAAATGTATTTAAAATGAATGTATTATTCAAAGAATATAGAAATAAGTTAAGAATGCAAAAGAAAAAAAGAATAATTAACTTTTTAGAATACGTTTTACACACAATAAATTACAGTGAAATAGTAATTTATAGAGTTGATTTATATTACTTAAAGAAGAAAAAATTAATTTAAGAGAGGAGAAAATAATTATTAATTTATTTAATAATTATTAATAATCATGAAGAAAATAGACGAATTATTATATGAAATAGGAAATATTATTAATCACGGTATAGACAAGGAGGGCGTTATAAAAATTTTAGAAATTTTAAATTGTTCTATTCAAGTGGAAATATTAGATGAAATTAAGCTATATGGAGATTATTTACCTAAAATTTCAGAAAATGGCATGTCGGAGGAAAAAAGATATTTACATTTTTTATGGGATATATTGGACAAGTCCCCAATGTGCCTTATAGCAAACTTTGCAATCCCATACAGAAGAATTTTAGCTAAAAAATTATTTAAGTCTTGTGGAAAAAATTTCATAGCAGAAGAAAATGTTAGATTTAATATACCAGATAACATTGAGTTTGGTGATGATGTATTCATTAATAGAGGAACTTTTATAGATTCTAAGGGTGGAATTAAAATTGGAAGTTTTGTTGGGATAGGAGAGGGGGTAACTATAATTACTCATTCTCATAAAGAAGATAATCATTCATCAAGAGATTATGGCGAAGTAATAATAGAAGATTATGCCAAAATATATTCTAATTCCACAATACTTTTAGGCGTAAAAATTAAAAAGAAGGCCATAGTTGCGGCTTGTTCTTTAGTAAATAAGGATATTAAAGAGAATACAATAGTTGCAGGTATACCAGCAAAAGAATTTAGAGAAAGAAATACCTTTGGTAAAAGTGAATTAAATCATGTATGGCTTCATAATAAAAGTTTTCAAAATAAATAAAGATTTTTAAGTAGAACTATAAATTTTTAAATATTATCATAGGTTACAATTTTTAAAATTATTAAATATGTAAAATTATAAAAAATATTATTAGGAGGGTGATCATGAAAAATAAAATCCAGGTTTATTTTAAGAAAGCATCTGTAAAATCTAAATTAATGTTAATAATTATACCAATAGTTGCTTTGGGATTATTGTTATTAACATCAATAACATATGGTTCTGCAAAAAATATGATACAAAAAGAATTAGTTAATCTTATGTCAGAAAGGGAAGCAGAAGCTGTAAATAATATTGATACTTGGTTAAATTCAAGACTTTCAGAAGTTAAGGAAGTAGCTCAAAGTCCTATATTAGAACGTGTTTTAGAACTTAATCCAGACTTGAATTTAGAAAATAATGATGAATCTATAGCTCTTATAGACCAATTAAATTTATCACGTTGGACTTTTGTTAATAATACATATCCTGATGAATATGCAGCTTTGCATATTTTGAGTGGAATTTCATCGAATGAATGGAAAAGTGTAGAAAATTCAAACAAACTTTTAGCAAGATATTATAATGTAAATGGGGATGAAAATAAAACTTCTCCATGGGCTAAAGCAGCCTTAGAAGAAACCTTTAAAAAATTTTCTAATAATAATGGTCCTTATGATATAATTTTAAATCCTACATATTCTGAAGCATATAAGAGAAATGTTGTTATGATGATTGCTTGGAAAAAAGATGGAATGGGAGAGGCTAAAATAGGGGCAGCTTCTAGTTTAGCAATAGAAGTAGTAGAAAATAAAGTAAAAGAATTAAAATATGGTAAAAAGGGATATGGAATGTTAATAGCCGATGATGGGACATTCATATCACATCCGAATCAAGAATATGTTATGAAAGAAAATATAAATACATTAGAAGATAAGGAAATGCTAAAGCTATCATCTACTATAAAATCACAAGATAAAGGTATAATTAAACTGGGTATGGGTACTGGAAAGAAGCTAGCATTTTATCAGAAAGTACCTGTAACTAATTGGATGGTAGTGAATGTAGTATATGAAAGTGAACTTTTCTCAATTTGTACTAAATTATTAATATTAATGATAATAATAGCAATATTAATTATAATAGTGGTTATTTTAACAATATATAAGTTTTCAACTAATATGCTTAAACCATTAACAAATATAAGTATATTTGCTGATGAAGTAGCAGCTGGCAATTTAAGTGCAAATATAAATATTAATTCAGATGATGAATTTGGAAAAGTTGCTAAAGCATTAAATAATACAGCTCAATATTTAAAAAATTATATTTCTGAAATAGATGAAGTACTAGGAAGTATTTCTAATGGAAACATTAATGTAAATGTAGAAGGTGAATATAAAGGTGATTTTGTAGGTATAAAAGAATCTTTAATAAAAATAATATCATCCTTAAATAATACATTTACTCAAATAAGAGAAGCAACACAACAAGTTTCTAGTGGATCTCAGGAGGTAGCTTCAGTAGCTCAAGTATTAGCACAAGGAGCATCTGATCAAGCAAGTTCAATAGAAGAGTTAACAGCATCAATTGGGGACATTAATGAACAATTAAAAGGTACAGCAGAACATGCAAATGGAACTAATAAAATTGTAAATCAATTAGTTACATATATTGAAGATAGTAACAAACAAATGGACGGTATGTTAAGTGCTATGAGCAACATTGATGTTTCATCTAAAAATATACAAAATATAATAAAAACAATAGCTGATATAGCTGAACAAACTAATCTCTTAGCTTTAAATGCAGCAATAGAAGCAGCAAGAGCAGGAGAAGCAGGTAAGGGGTTTGCAGTAGTTGCTGATGAAGTAAGAATGCTTGCAGAACAAAGTTCACAAGCAGTTAAGAGAACAACAGAACTTATTGAAAATTCTATAGAATCTGTTAATGAAGGTAAAGTAATAGCAGATAATACAGCAAGTTCATTAAAAGAAGTTGTAGAACATACTAAAGGAGCCACTGAATTAGTTGTTAATATAGCTAATTTAGCAGAAGAACAATCAGAATCTCTTAATAAAATAAATGAAAGAATAGAAGAAATAGCTAATGTAATTCAATCTAATTCATCAATAGCAGAAGAAAGTACAGCTGCTAGTGAAGAATTAACAGCACAAGCGGAAAGCTTAGATTACATGGTTGCACAATTTGAATTAAAAGAAGATTAGTATATTCTGTGTTTTAACAAAAAAGGTTAATATTATAGTATAAAGCTCGTGGACTCAGGAATTTACTTTATGAACTCTAAAAATAAAGCTTAGTCTAATTAATGCATATTCCCAATGAAACATTAGGACAAGCATTAATTCAACAAATCTTTATTAAGAGTTCTAAAAAGAAAATTCCAATGCCACTACGCTAATATACTATAATATTACCCATGTTAAAACACAGAATATTTTTGTTTATAGAAGTAACAGAGTATAGTTCCATTTTAGCTTGCTCTCAATACAAAAATTGAGACAAGCAGTAAATGTGACAATACTCATTAAGAATTCTCAAAGTCCAATTACAATGCCACTTTACATATTGCATATATAAACTTTATTTAAAATACAGAATATTTTTTTATGAAGTTTAGTTAGCTGAGATTTTACAACTATAGAAAAGTTAATGAAGAATCAGATTGCAAAAGGAAACTCGACTTCGCTGAGTAAGTTTGAGAATGAAAATATAAAAAATAGTAACCTGAAAAAACATTCGGGTTACTATTTTTTATTAAAATTAGATAATTTTAAGTATATCTAATAATTTTTCTATTTTACAACTATATTAACAAGTCTACCTTTTATAACAATTACTTTTATGATATTTTTACCTTCAGTATTTGCTTTTATAGTTTCATTTTCTAATGAAGATTTCTTTATACCTTCTTCATCTAAGTTTGATGGTATCATAATTTTAGCTTTTATTTTACCATTAACTTGAATAGCTATTTCAACTTCATCTTTAACTAAAGCAGCTGGATTAAATTCAGGCCATTTTTCATTAAATATAGTTGAGTTATGACCTAATAAGTTCCAATGTTCTTCAGTAAAGTGAGGGGCAAATGGTGCTAATAATTTTAAGAAATCTACTACAGTTTCTTTTAAGAATGTAGGATTTTTAGTATCAGCTTGAATATATTTATGAATAGCATTTGTAAATTCCATAAGTCTTGCTATTGCAGTATTAAATTGCATTTTTTCTGCATCTTCACTAACACCTTTAATAGCTGTATGTCTCCAGAAGTTTAAGTCTTTTTCTTCAGAATCAATAGTAGTCTTAATATTTTCTGAAGCATTAATGATATCTCTGCATGATTCTAAAGTTCTTTCAATTCTATCTACAAATCTAGCAACAGATTTAACTCCATCATCACTCCATGCGCCACCTTCAACATATGCGAAACCGAACATTAAGTACATTCTAAATACATCAGCACCAAACTCTTTAATATAGTCATCTGGAGAGATTGTATTTCCTTTTGATTTACTCATTTTTAATCCGTCTGGTCCTAAGATTAATCCTTGGTGAGTTAAGCTTAAGAATGGTTCATCAAATTTTAAGTAACCCATATCTCTTAATGCTTTAGTTATAAATCTTGCATATAATAAATGCATACAAGCATGCTCTGGTCCACCAACATATTTATCTACAGGTAACATTTTATTTATTAATTCAGGATCAAAAGGTGCATCAGTATTTTTGTTATCAGGGTATCTTAAATAATACCAAGAAGAACATACAAATGTATCTAAAGTATCTGCTTCTCTTTTTGCAGGTTTACCACAGTGAGGACAAGTAGTATTTATAAATTCTTCACATTTTCCAAGTGGTGATTTACCATCTGGAGTAAACTCAACATTATAAGGAAGTTCTACTGGTAAGTCTTTTTCAGGAACTGGAACTATTCCACATTCATCACAGTATATAACTGGAATAGGAGCTCCCCAGTATCTTTGTCTTGAAACTAACCAATCTCTTAATCTGAAGTTAACTTTCATTTGTCCTAATTCATCTTTTTCAAGTTCACTAACAATAGCTTTTTTAGCTTCATCTGTAGTTAAACCATCAAATTGTCCTGAATTAACAAGTATTCCATGTTCACAGAATGGAAGTTCTGGTTCATCACCTTGCTTATTAGTAATAACTCTTTCTATTGGTAAATTAAATTTACTTGCAAATGCGAAATCTCTTTCGTCATGTGCTGGAACTGCCATAACACAACCAGTACCATATGTAGCTAATACATAATCAGCAATCCATACAGGAACTTCTTTTCCGTTTATAGGATTTATTGCATATGATCCAGTAAATACACCACTTTTTTCTCTTGATGATGATTGTCTTTCTATATCAGATTGCTTGCTAGCTTCTTCTTTGTATTTTTCAACAGCTTCCTTGTATTGTGGAAGAGTTAATTCATTAACTAATTTATTTTCGGGTGCTAATACAACATAAGTTACACCATTTAGAGTATCAACTCTTGTAGTAAATACATCAGATTCTAAGCTAAAATCTTTAACTTTAAATGTAACTTGTGCACCATATGATCTCCCAACCCAATGCTTTTGCATAGATTTAGTTTTTTCTGGCCAATCTAATCCATCTAATTTATCTAGTAATTCATCAGCATAATCAGTTATTTTGAAGAACCATTGAGTTAGATCTTTCTTAATAACTTCAGATTCACATCTTTCACATAAGCCATCAACTACTTGCTCATTAGCTAAAACTGTATTACAAGATGGACACCAATTAACGGGAGCTTTTTTTCTGTAAGCTAATCCTTTTTCATAAAGTTTTAAGAATAACCATTGAGTCCATTTATAGTAATCAGGAGAACAAGTGACAACTTCATTTTCCCAATTAAACATAGCACCCATAGATTTTAATTGCTTTTCCATAGTTTCAATATTTTTAAATGTAGAATCTTTAGGATGTATACCTGTTTTTATTGCATAGTTTTCAGCAGGTAATCCAAAAGCATCAAAACCCATTGGTTGGAATACATTATAACCTTGCATTCTTTTAAGTCTTGCCCATGAATCTGTTGGTCCGTAGTTAAACCAGTGACCAGCATGTAATTGAGCTCCTGATGGATAAGAGAACATTTCAAGTGTATAAAGTTTCTTATCTAAATTTTCTGGGTTGAATTTATAAGTTTCATTTTCTTCCCAAATCTTTTGCCATTTTTCATCGATTTTAGTACTATAATTTTCCATAATAATCCTCCTATATAAAATGTAAATTTATTAAATTTGAACATTAAAAAAGCTCTCATCTCTAAAATTAAGAGACGAAAGCAAAATTCCGCGGTACCACTCTTATTAGAAGAAAAAAATATAATTTAATCTTCTCGCTTGATATTTTTAACGGATATTTACCCGTACTTGTTTTTAACAAGTAAGCTCCTAGACAAGTTCATAACAATGTAACACTATTTTACACCTAACAATAGCTCTCTAAAAGATACAGTTTATTACTACTACTTCTATTCACAGCAAAATATAAAATTTAGCAATATTATATATTAAAATTTGTAAAAAAGCAAGGAAACATATTAAATTTTACATTTGATTTATTAGTGTGTTGATGCAGTAATAATTAAAGCTGAATTTAGCAACTGGACTTTAATTGTAGGACTTATAAATACATTAAATTTTAAACAAAGGTTTAATAAATATAATCAAATTTATTCAGAGTAATGTAAATACAATATGAAAAGTGTAATATAGTAATAATTTTTAGTACTTTTTGTTTATTTAATTAAATATAAATATAAATACTTAGTTCATTTTAACTTAAGAAAATTGAATTTATACGGATTTTCTGTTAAAATCGTTACATTACGTACAAAATTGTTACTTATATTTAGGAGGTTTATATAAATGAATGAAAAAATAATAATTGGAGGTACATTTGCATTATACTTGGTAGTAATGTTATGTATAGGCCTACATTTTTATTATCGAACTAATAATTTATCAGATTATACATTAGGAGGAAGAAAGCTTGGATATTGGGGTAGCTCTATAAGTGCACAAGCTTCAGATATGAGTGGATGGCTATTATTAGGTCTTCCAGGAGCAGCTTTTTTAACAGGTTTATCTGGATCTGTATGGATGGCTTTAGGATTAGCTATTGGAACATATTTAAATTGGAAAATAGTTGCCAAAAGGCTTAGAGTAGATACTCAAAAATATTCAGATTCAATAACAGTACCATCTTATTTAGAAAACAGATTTAATGATAAATCAAGAACATTAAAATTAATTTCATCATTATTCATACTAGTATTCTTTATACCATATACTGCTTCAGGATTTGTTTCAGGAGGAAAGCTATTTACAACAGTTTTTGGTACACCATATATAATTTCTGTTATTATATGTGGCATAGTCGTTGTAAGTTATACTTTTTTAGGTGGATTTATGGCTGTATGTTATACAGATATAATTCAAGGGTTATTAATGTTTTTTACATTACTTGTATTGCCTATAATAGTTGTAGTAGAAGCTGGTGGAGTAGGAAATATATTATCAACTTTTGATTCATCACTTTTAAATCCATTAGATATTGGTTTTATAACTGGATCAAGTAGTGGAACAGTAGGTATGGCAGTTATAGGAATTATTTCATCTCTTGCATGGGGGCTTGGATATTTTGGACAACCTCATATTATTACAAAGTTTATGGCTATAGAAAATCCAGAGGAAATTAAAATTTCAAGGAGAATAGCTACGGTTTGGGTCATAATAACACTTTTAGCTTCAACTGCTATAGGTCTTGTTGGACATTATTATTTTCCAAACTTAACGGGTGCTGATTCTGAAACTATATTTATTTTATTAGTTCATAAATGTGTTCCATTAATATTTATTGGAGTATTATTATCATCAATATTAGCTGCAATAATGAGTACTGCTGATTCACAACTTTTAGTTATATCTTCTACAATTTCAGAAGATATTTATAGGTCTATTATAAAACCTAAAGCTTCAGATAAAGAACTTATAGGAATTAGTAGATTATCAGTATTAGTTGTAGCACTTATAGCATTTTGTATTTCACTTAATCCAGATAGCTCCGTATTGAAACTCGTATCCTATGCATGGGCAGGATTTGGTTGTGCTTTTGGACCAGTAATTTTATTATCACTATTCTGGGAAAAAATGACTAGAAATGGTGCCGTTGCAGGTATGTTAATAGGTGGATTTACATCAGCTACTTGGCCAATATTTAAAAACTATTTCTCATCACAAATATTTAATCTTTATGAAATTGTACCAGGATTTTTATTGGCGTTAATTGCAATATACGTTGTTAGTAATTTGGATATAAAAAAGCATAAAGTAAAATAGTACATATAAGAATGCTCAAAGTCCAATTGCATTACCACGTTACCTATTACATATATCAACATATATTTAAAACATAGCTAGATTCTAAGACAGTATTTTATATAACATGATAAAATAGTAAATACAGCATATAAATTGAATGAAGAATTATAATAGAATGATTTAATTTTAAATAATAACCTAAACGAAGGAAGTGAGAAAATATGAATATATTATTAGGAATAGGTATGTTAGTTTTAATATTAAATATATTCTTTTCATTATCATTAATATTTATAGAAAGAAAAGATCCAACAACAACATGGGCATGGCTTTTAATATTAATTATTTTACCGGGATTTGGTTTTGTATTATATCTTCTATTTGGACAAAACTTAAGTAGGCAAAAGATTTTTAAAGAAAAAACACAAATTGATGAAATAAAGAGAAGAAATTTAAGTAGTAGATATGGTAATAGGAGTAATTGTCATGATGGAGGAGATAAATTTTTTGATTTAAGAAAAATGAATTATAATCATTCGGGTTCTCAATATACAACTAACAATGATCTTGATGTGTATGTTAATGGAGAAGATAAGTTTAGACAATTAATTGAAGATATAAAGAATGCAAAGGAATATATACATATAGAATATTATATTTTTCGTAATGATTGTTTAGGAAAAGAAATAATAGCAGAATTAACAAAAAAGGCAGCAAGTGGAGTTGAAGTAAGACTTTTAGCAGACAGTATGGGTTCTTATACATTAACCAAAGGTGCATTAAAGAATTATTTAAAATCAGGAGGAAAATTTGCAATATTTTTCCCAGGAATATTACCACACATAAATACACGTATAAATTATAGAAATCATAGAAAAATAGTTGTAATAGATGGAGAATATGGGTATGTTGGTGGATTTAATGTTGGTAAGGAATATATAAATAGAGATCCTAAGGTTGGATTTTGGAGAGATACCCACGTTAGAATAAGAGGCGGGGCAGTAAATGATTTAAATGAAAGATTCTTATTAGATTGGTGTTATGCATCAGAAGAGGTAATAAGTGATTATAATAAATATTTATCAGATAAAAATGAAGAAGTGGGCGATGTTGGTATACAAATAGTTACTAGTGGACCTGATCATGAAGAAGAATATATTAGAAATGCTTATATTAAACTTATAAACAATGCTAAAAATAATTTATATTTAGAAACGCCTTATTTAGTACCAGATTTACCTATATTAGAAGCTTTAAAAATATCAGCATTATCAGGTGTTGACGTTAGAATAATAATTCCAGGAAATCCAGATCACTTTTTTATGCAATGGGCAGCTAGTTCTTATATAGGTGAACTTTTAAATGCTGGAATAAAAATATATTATTATAAAAATGGATTTATCCATGCTAAGGCTATGGTTGCAGATAGCACTGTAGTATCTATAGGAACAGCTAACATGGATATAAGAAGTTTCAAATTAAATTTTGAAGTTAATGCTTTTATATTTGATGATAGAGTAGCTATTAATTATGAGAAACAATTCATGGAAGATATTGAATTTTCTGAAGAAATAACAATAGAATCGCATGCTAATAGAAGTACTTCTATTAAGATAAAAGAATCTTTAGCAAGATTAGTTTCACCAATACTTTAATAATTATAAATTATGGATTATGTATAAAAATTATTTTTTACTTTAACTTGGAATAAATCCTTAAATAAAATAATAAGATATGAAAAGAGGAATGAATCATACTTAAGTATGATTCATTCCATGTATTAAATATAATCATCTATTTGTTATTAGGAGTAAAAATGGTTTGTCTACCTATTTCAACAGCATCTTCATGGATACGTTGAGATAATTCTATACTTTGTATAGCAGAAGTGTCTTTTGGTGCAACACTAGTTTTTAATTTAAATGAATAACTCTTCCCAGGAATTATTGCTCTGCCGTCATAAGTAGTAGAGATATCTACTACAGTGTAACCATCCTCATAGCTAACTGCTCCAGTAGTGTATTCACCAGAAGATAAAGGACCATCAGTACTCTTTATATAAATTTTTGGAGTTTTTATTGTCTCAGCGCATCTTTCTACACCTTTTAAAACTGCATCAGATTCTTCTAGTTTTTCATTATTTGTTATAGTGATGTTATAACCACCACTGGTTCCCCAACTTTCAGCATATGGAGTTACTGTTGCAGTAACATTTAGATTATTATAAACTATATTATATTCAGGAAGTTTGTCATTACCGTACAATTTACTTTTTGTAAATTTAGTTAATTCATCACGATTATCAGATGATGTAGGAGCATCTTGTGAAGCCATCCATGCAATCATACCGCCTAAGTTATTTTCCTTTACATAATTTACCTTTTCACCTATAGATTTAGTGTTATCATAAGTAAAAAATGCACCACTGTTTTCATCATATAGATAAGGTGCTTTAGCAATATCATCCCAATATTCTTTAAGATCAGGATATGCTGCCTTTAATTTATCTAAGCTTCTGTAAGACCAAACCCCACCTGCACGGCCACTATCTCCTGATTTTAATGGTGCTTCATTTTTTGCGCCTTTTGCAGGGTTACCATCAGCATCTTTTGAAACTACTTCTGCTGTACCGTATAATCCAGGTGTCTTAGAATCAGGGCCATTAGACACTTTTTGCCATCCACGACTATAATAAGCAGAACCAATGACTATTTTATCTGATTGAGCACCATTGCTTAAAAGATATTTGATACTTTGATCAATTGATAAACCACTTTCAGTTAGTGGATCATTTGGATTAGCATAAAGAGCTGTTTGATGTCCACTAGTATCGTCCCAAGCACCTCTCATATCATATGTCATGATGTTTGCGAAATCAACTACCTTAAATAATTTTTTAATATCAATACCTGAATCTAATTTTGCTTTTGATGCAGGCAGAGCTACAGAAAGTTCATAAGTTTTCCCTATTTTTTCACTTTGCTTATCTAAGGCGTTTCTTAAATCTTGTAATAAAAGAATGTAATTTTCTTTATCAGCAGCAGTTGAATTTATTGTACCTTCATCATTTTTATTATCTACAAGATCGGGCTCTCTAACAGAACAAGGATATTCCCAGTCAACATCAACAAAATCCATATTAGTATATTGTATAAATTTCATAATGTTTTCAACAAACTTAGCTCTAGTAGAGCTATTAGCAACTACTTTAGAAAAATCTCCAGATTTAGACCAACCACCAAGGGAAATACCTATTTTTAAATTTGGATTTTCAGCTCTTAATTCTTGAAAAGCATTTAATAAACCTGCATTTGCATCATTCCATTGTACAGGCATTCCAACTGGAGCATCAAGTGCAGCTCCGGAATCTGTAAACTGCAAGCTTCCATCTTCATTAAAGTCTAAAAAAGCAAAATTTAAATGAGTTAGTTGATTAGCTGGTATGTTTTTAGGATAAAAGTTGTCTTGACCACCCCAAATAGACCAATCTCCATAATACATTACATTACGTTTAATCTGTTTAGCTTGAGATTCAGCGTTAACTTTAGTAGTAGCATTGACAGGAATTCCAGGAACGCCAATCAATGTAGTTCCTAAAAGTGATGGAATTACTGTGAATACTAAAATAGATTTTTTTAATTTATTAAACTTTTGTTTTGACATGTGAATTCCTCCTTATTATTTTAAAATATATTTTAAAGGATTTACCTTATCTAATAATTATGAAGATATTAAAGTGAGCTTTAGAGAAGTAAAGGAAAATCCATTATTGCAAATATAAAGAAATTATAAAATAATGATTTTAATTTATAGGGATTGTTTAATTGAAGGTATATTGAATTTTTTGCGAATTGCAGATCAATTGACACTTTTTATTGAATTTATAACATATAATTACAATAAAAAAGAAGAAAATGTATTATATTGAATAAATTTACTTATATTTCCTTAATAATTATTATATCATTTATTTGAATGTTTGCAATAAAAATAGAATTACAAAATATGATAAAATATTTGAATATCTTTAATAAACATTAGGAATTAAATTCAAGAATATCTGAGAAAAATGAGTTTGATTAACACGCGCATATAAGTTATTAAGGACAAATAATAGCTAACACGTTAAATTGAAAAATATAAAATATTGATAAATAATTATTTTACAAGAAATAAATATATTAATATATCAAATAATATTGACAAAAAATCCTAGTTTGTTATACTTGGATTATAATAATTTTTAGTTTGATATGTTTATTTATAAATTTTATGTAATGGGAGGGCACTATGAAAAAGAATATAGTTAAAATATTTATTGCAAAATTTTATAACTTTTTTTATTTTATGTTCTGGGGCTTTTATTTTAGCGCTAGATATTTCTTTTGCAAAAAATTAAATAGTTTAACTTTAATGAGTGCTCAAAAATTATAGAAATTCTAAAAAGTTTTTAATCAATAATATGGAATATATTATAGAGCTCATTAATATGTGGGCTCTATTTTTTTATTATAAAAAATAGAATTATGGATAAATATAGCAGAAGATTTGTATGAAAAAGTATATATTAAAAAGAAATTTTATAGAAATATATATTAAAAAGTATCAAATCAAAGAAATATTTAGTTTTTATCTGTAAGTTAACAAAGTAAGAATTAACAACTTTGTTATATAAGATTAAGGGGGCAAATATATGATAATAATATTAAAGCAAAAAGCAGAACAAGAAGAAATTGAAAAATTAACTTCAATTTTAGAAAATCAAGGTGTTAAGGTAAATCCTGTTATAGGAACAGACATTAGCATTTTAGGTTTAGTAGGAGATACTAGTAGAATTGATAAGGAGCAAATTGAAGCTAATGAAATAGTTGAAAAAGTTATGCATGTACAAGAACCTTTTAAAAAGGCAAATAGAATGTTTCATCCAGAAGCAACAATAATTGATGTGAATGGACAAAAAATAGGTGGAAATAAAATAGCTATGATTGCAGGTCCATGCTCAGTTGAAAGTGAAGAGCAAATAATTAAAATAGCTGAAGGGGTTAAAAATATAGGGGCAAATTTTTTAAGAGGGGGAGCATTTAAACCTAGAACGTCACCATACGCATTCCAAGGACTAAAGTATGAAGGATTAGAACTTTTAAAAAAAGCAAAAGCTAAGACGGGTTTACCTATAGTTACTGAAATTATGTCACCATACGATATAGAATTCTTTAATGACAATGTAGATGTTATTCAAGTTGGGGCAAGAAATATGCAAAATTTTGATTTACTTAAAGAATTGGGACAATTGAATAAACCAATACTTTTAAAGAGAGGATTATCAGCTACTCTTGAGGAATTATTAATGAGTGCTGAATATATAATGGCTGGTGGAAATGAAAATGTAATTCTTTGTGAAAGAGGAATTAGAACTTTTGAGACATACACTAGAAATACTTTAGATTTAAGTGCAGTTCCAGCTCTTAAAAAGTTAAGTCATTTACCAGTTGTTATTGATCCAAGTCATGCTACAGGAAAGTATTGGATGGTAGAACCACTAGCGAAAGCTGCAATTGCAATTGGTGCAGATGGTCTTATAATAGAAGTTCATAATGATCCAGCAAATGCATTATGTGATGGTCCACAATCAATAAAGCCGGAAAAATATGCAAGAATTTTTGAAGAATTAAAAGTTATTGCAAAAGCAGTAGGTAGAGAAATATAGTTTAAATAAAGTTAAATTTATACTGAAAGTGAGATTGTAATTATAATATAAAGCTTATGGACTAAAGAATTTGCTTTAAGAGTTCTAAAAATCAAATTCTAATGCCATTTCGCAATTATATTATAATAGCAATCTAATATATTCAAGTATAAATCTTAGATCAAAACATATAAGAAGGAGTATTAAAATGAGGGAGTTAGTTGTAGATCTAAAGGAAAAAAGTTATTCAATAATAATTAAAAAGGGATTAATTAATGAACTTAGTAATGAAATAAATAAGGTTTATAAAGGGAAAAAGATTTTTATATTAACTGATGAAAATGTAAATTATCACTACGGAGA
The DNA here is from genome assembly GCF_900290265.1 of Clostridium cagae. NCBI lineage: Bacteria > Bacillati > Bacillota > Clostridia > Eubacteriales > Clostridiaceae > Clostridium > Clostridium caccae. The sequence continues at coordinate 2,751,053 of NZ_OKRA01000001.1, read as the reverse complement.
TAAGGTTAAAGACTTGTTAATTAATAATGGGTATGATGTTAAGAAAATGGTATTAAAACCTGGAGAAGAAACTAAATCTTTTAATACTCTTCCTAAAATATATAATGAATTTTTAGATTTTAAATTAACTAGAAGTGATTTAATTATTACACTTGGAGGAGGAGTTATAGGAGATCTTGGAGGATTTGCAGCATCTACATTTTTAAGAGGAATTGATTTTATTCAAGTACCTACGTCATTGCTTGCTCAAGTTGATAGTAGTGTTGGAGGAAAAGTTGCTGTAGATTTAGATAGGGGAAAGAACTTGGTAGGAAGTTTTTATCATCCTAAAGTGGTTTTAATTGATCCGGATGTTTTAATTACATTAAAGGATAAATTTTTTAAAGATGGAATGGCTGAAGTTATAAAATACGGCTGTATAAAAGATCTGGATTTCTTTTACAAATTGAAAGAGTTTAAATCTAAAGATGAAGTTTTGGATAACATAGAAGATATAATTTATACATGTTGTAATATTAAAAGAATAGTTGTGGAGAATGATGAAAAAGATAAAGGTGAGAGAATGTTACTGAATTTTGGCCATACACTGGGTCATGCAATAGAGTCATACTATAATTTTAATAAATATACGCATGGTGAAGCTGTAGGAATTGGAATGTATAAAATAATTAAAATGTCTGAAGAAAAGGGAATTACTCCAAAGGGATGTGCAGATGAAATAAAAGATATATTAATTCAATATTCACTTCCTTATGATATAGATATTGAAAATTTAGATGAAATACTAGAAACAATTTCTTTAGATAAAAAAAATATTAATAATGTTTTAAAGATAGTATTACTTGACAGAATAGGACAATCATTTTTAAAAAGCACTAATATAGAATTTTTCAAGTAAATCTTATATTTTGTAACTGTACACTAACAAAAAGCAAATAAAGTTTTAATTAATGTATTATCTTAATATTAAACAACTAAAAGGGGGACACAAATGGGAACTTTTAAAATTTATCCTAGAAAACTAAAAGGAGAAGTTAAAACTCCACCATCTAAAAGCATGGCACATAGAGGTGTTATTTGTGCAGCTTTAGGAAATGGAATAAGTAAAATAAGAAATATTAATTATTCAGATGATATTATAGCAACTATTAATGCAATGCGGTCATTAGGAGCTATAATAACAAAGGAAGATGAGTATCTTCATGTTATTGGAATAAAATCTGAAAAGTGTAAAAAAAATATAGAATTAAATAGAACAATAGATTGTAATGAATCAGGTTCAACATTAAGATTTTTAGTTCCAATTTCGTGTATTTTTGAAGGTAGTAGTAGGTTTATAGGGAGAGGAAATTTAGGGAAAAGACCTTTAGATACATATTATGAAATTTTTGATAATCAAGGAATTAAGCATTCATATAAAAAAGGAAAGCTTGATTTAAGAATTGAGGGCATACTAAAATGTGGAGAGTTTAAGCTACGTGGAGATATAAGTTCTCAATTTATTAGTGGTATGTTATTTACACTTCCTCTTTTAGAGGGAGACTCAAAAGTAATAATAACAACAGACTTAGAATCTAAAGGATATATTGATTTAACGTTAAGTGCTATGAGTGATTTTGGAATTGAAATTATAAATAATAATTATAGGGAGTTTATAATTAAAGGAAATCAAACTTATAAAAGTAGAAATTATAGAATAGAAGGCGATTATTCTCAAGCAGCATTTTTTCTAGTTGCTGATGCATTGAAGAGTGAAGTGTTTATAAATGATTTAAATTTAGAATCTCTTCAAGGTGATAAGGAAGTTATAGAAATACTTGAAAGAATGAATATGAAAATAAAAAATATTGATAATGGCCTTTTGGGAATTCAAAGAGAAAACTTAGGGTCAACTATTATTGATGGTTCTCAATGTCCAGATATAATTCCTGTTATCTCTTTAGCTGCTAGTTTGTGCAATGGTAGAACTGAAATAATAAATGTAGGAAGATTAAGGATTAAAGAATGTGATAGGTTAAGTGCAGTTGCAAGTGAACTAAATAAATTGGGAGCTCATATAATTGAAAAAGAAGACAGCTTAATAATTGATGGAGTTAAAACTTTAAAAGGTGGAGTAAAGGTTTGGAGTCATAAAGATCATAGAATTGCTATGATGCTTGCAATAGCTTCTACAGTCTGCATGGAACCAATTATTTTAGAAGATTATGAATGTATTTCAAAATCTTATCCAGCATTTTTTGATGACTTTAAAGCATTAGGAGGAAACTTTCATGAGTGGAATTTGGGGGAATAAATTAAAAATTTCTATATTTGGTGAATCACATGGAAATGCAATAGGCATAACTATAGATGGACTTCCAGCTGGATTTAAAATTAATATGGAAGAAGTCTTAAAAGAAATGTCTAGAAGAGCACCAGGAAAAAGTAATCTTTCTACATCAAGAAAAGAAGGAGATAAACCTGAAATACTTAGTGGCTTTTTTGAAGGAAAAACTACGGGTACTCCACTTTGTGCAATGATTAAAAATAGTGATATGCATTCGAAGGATTATAGTGAATTAAAGAATTTAATGAGACCTGGTCATGCAGATTATAGTGGAAAAATTAAATACAGTGGATTTAATGATTATAGAGGTGGAGGACACTTTTCAGGAAGAATAACAGCACCATTAGTTTTTGCAGGATCTATATGTAAACAAATATTAGAAGAAGAAAATATATATGTAGGGGCTCATATTAAAAGAATAGGAAATATTGAGGATAAGGATTTTAGTAAAATAAATTTAACTAAAGAACTTATAAGCAGTTTGAGTAGTGAAGAGTTACCAGTTTTAATAAAAGAGAATGAAGAAATAATGAGAAACGAAATAATTGAAGCTAAAAAAGATGGTGATTCAATAGGTGGAATTATAGAATGTGGAGTTATTGGAGTGAAAGCAGGAGTTGGAAATCCATTTTTTGATTCTATAGAATCTACATTAGCTCATTTATTATTTTCTGTACCAGCAGTAAAAGGTGTTGAATTTGGAGAAGGATTTGAAATGAGTAAACTTAGAGGTTCACAGTGCAATGATGAATATTATTATGATGGAGATGAAGTAAAGACATATAGCAACAATAATGGAGGCATATTAGGTGGAATATCTAATGGAATGCCAATATTATTTAAAGCAGTTATAAAACCAACTCCATCAATATCCAAAGAACAACGAAGTATAAATATAAGCGAAAAGAAAAATGGTGTTATTACAGTTAAAGGTAGACATGACCCATGTATAGTGCAAAGAGCTGTGCCAGTAATTGAAAGTGTTGCAGCTATTGGATTACTTGATTTAATGCTTTAAATATAAAGAGTTGAGGATGGAAAGTTGAGAGTTTTGTAATAAATTCTAATACAGAATTTAAAATATATTTTTAGAAAAGATTAGCTTTTCAAGTTAAACTTTCAACTAAAAGAGCGTGTAGTAACCACTTTTTAAATATTAAAAATAAGAGGTGTGACATATGTCAGGATTAGAGGATTACAGAAATAGTATAGATGAAATAGATCAAAAGATAACTGAATTGTTTGAGCAGAGAATGGATGTTGTTCTTAAAGTAGGGGAATATAAGAAAAAAAATAATTTGCCTATATTTAATAAGAATAGAGAAGATGAAGTTATTAAGAAGAATTTAGGTTATCTAAAAAATCAAGATTATATTGAAGAAACAGAAAAATTCTTTGAAAGATTAATGGAAATATCAAGGCAGCTTCAAAGTAGAAAAATGATAGAAGAAGATTTATTAAAAGAGAAAAAATCAAATAGCAATATTAACGTTTATGAAGAAAAAAAGATTGGATTTTATGGTGCACAAGGATCTTTTACTGAAGAAGCAATGATTAAATATTTTGGTGAAGATAGAAATTCTAAATCATATGAAGAATTTGAAGATGTATTTTTAGCAATTAAAAATGATGAAATTAATTATGGAATACTTCCAATAGAAAATTCATCAACAGGAGCAATTTCTAGTGTATATGATCTTTTGTATAAATATGGATTTTTTATAAATGGAGAGGTATGTATAAAAATAAATCAAAATTTAATTGGGATAGATGGAAGCAATTTAAATGAAATTAAAGAAATATACTCACATGCTCAAGGATTTGAACAAAGTTCAGATTTCTTAAAGAAATATAATGAGTGGAAGCTGATACCATTCCATAGTACAGCTAGTAGTGCTAAATTAATCAAAGAGTTAGAGGATAAATCAAAAGCTGCAATAGGTAGTAAAAGAGTAGCTAATATATATAATTTAGAAATTATTAAAGAAAATATAAATAATCAAACAGAAAATTTCACAAGGTTTATAATAATTTCTAAACAATTAGAAGAAAATAAAAATTCCAATAAGATTAGTGTAGTATTTTCACTTGAAGATAAAGCTGGTACATTATATAAGTTATTAAGACATTTTGCAGAAAACAATATAAATATGATTAAAATAGAATCAAGACCAATGAAAAATGGTCCTTGGAAGTATTTTTTATATGTTGATTTTGAAGGTGATTTATTTTCAGAAAAAGTTAAAAAATCTTTATATTTAATTGAACAAAGTAGTGCTTACTTCAAGTTATTAGGAACATATGAAAAAAATAAATATTAAACAAAGAAAAGGGGGCATAAATAGTGAATTTTTATGGAGTACTAGGTGAAAAATTATCACATTCCATATCGCCAATGATTCATAATAAAATTTTTTCACTTTTAGATATTAAAGGGGCATACAAAATATTTGAAGTTGAAAAAGAAGATTTAAAGAAATTTGCAGACTCATTAAGAGTATTAAAAATTAAAGGGTGTAATGTAACCATCCCATATAAAGAAGATATAATGAAATATTTAGATGAAATATCACCTGAAGCAAAAAAAATAAAAGCAATAAATACAATACTATTAAAAAATAATAAATTATATGGATTTAATAGTGATTATTATGGATTTAATAGTATATTACTTAGGAACAATATAGAAGCTAATGATAAAGTAGCTATGGTATTAGGGACTGGTGGGGCATCAAAAGCAGCAGTAACTTTATTATTAGATAAAGGTGTTAAAAAAATATATTTAGTTTCTAGGAGTAAAAAATCAATTCCTTTGGATCTGGATAATAGAATTGAATATAGAATTTATGAGGACATAGGTAATGTAAAAGGTGATATATTGATAAATGCAACTCCAGTGGGAATGTATCCTAATGTAGATAATAACCCTGTTGATGAAAAGATTATTAATAATTTTGATGTATTAATAGATTTAATATATAATCCAAGAGATACTAAATTTCTTCAATGTGGAAAAAAATTAAATAAAAAGATTTGTGGTGGTTTAGAAATGCTTGTAGGACAAGCGATTAAGTCATCAGAAATTTGGCATGATATATCTATAAATTCTGATATACAAGAGAAAATATATTCATATATAGATGAAGAATTTAGATAGAGGAGATTATATTATGAAAAATAAGATATTTTTAATAGGAATGCCTGGGTGTGGAAAATCTACAATTGGAGAAATTATAGCCAAAGAATTAATGTTAAAGTTTATAGATATGGATATATGTATTGAAGAGAAAACATCAAAAACAATTTCAGAGCTTTTTGAACAAGGTGAAGATTATTTTAGAGATATAGAAAGTGAAACTTGTAAGGAAATAATAAAATATGATAATGTTGTAATAGCAACTGGTGGTGGAGTAGTAAAAAAAGATATAAATATAGAAACTTTAAAGAACAATGGATTAGTGATTTTTATTGATAGGCCAGTTGAAAAAATTATTTCTGATATAGATGTTTCTAGAAGGCCTCTTTTAAAAAATGGAAAAGAGAGAATTATAGGATTATATAAAGAAAGATATGATATTTATAAGAAAGCATGTCATAAGATAGTTGTTAATGGTAGTACGATAGATGAAGTTGTAGGAGAAATAAAAAAAATAATTATTAATAACTAGAATTTAATGTTTATATTTTATGAAGGATAGTAGCATAGTAGAATTAAAAAAAAATTATTTGAAGTACAGGAGGAGTTTTAAAATGATTATTATTATGAAACCAAAAGCAAGTGAAGAAGAAATAGGAAAGGTTAAGTCTTTTGTTGAAAGTAAGGGATTAGAAACTCATATTTCTCAAGGAAATACTTATTATATTATAGGTATTGTAGGAGATACAGCAATAATTGATCCTAAAAAATTACAAGTACTTAAGGGTGTAGACAGAGTAATGAAGGTGCAAGAACCTTTTAAAAAAGCAAATAGAATTTTCAAACCAAATGACACAATAATAAATATAGACGGTTCAATAATTGGTGGTGGAAAGCTTGGTATAATGGCTGGACCATGTTCTGTTGAATCTGAAGAACAAATAATTAAAGTAGCAAAAAGAGTTAAGGCAGCAGGTGCTAATTTTTTAAGAGGTGGTGCATTTAAGCCAAGAACCTCACCTTATAGTTTCCAAGGACTAGAACTTGAAGGATTGAAACTTTTAAAGACAGCAAAACAAGAAACAGGTCTTCCAATTGTAACAGAACTTATGTCAACTGATTATATTGATACATTTGTGGAAGAAGTTGATGTAATTCAAATTGGAGCTAGAAATATGCAAAACTTTGATTTATTAAAACAAATTGGTAGAACTAAAAAACCTATTTTATTAAAAAGAGGCTTATCAGCTACAATTGAAGAATGGTTAATGTCAGCAGAATATATAATGGCAGGTGGAAATGAGAATGTAATACTTTGTGAAAGAGGTATTAGAACATTTGAGACAATAACTAGAAATACACTAGATTTACAAGCAATACCTGTTGTTAAGCGATTATCACACTTACCTATAATTATAGATCCAAGTCATGCAGGTGGATATGCATATTTAGTTGAGCCAATGGCAAAGGCAGCAGTAATTGCAGGGGCTGATGGTTTAATGATAGAAGTTCATAATGATCCAGAAAATGCTTTAAGTGATGGGCAACAATCACTTACTCCAGACCAATTTCATGGACTTATGGGAAAAGTTAAAGCAGTAGCAGAAATAGAAGGAAAAGAAATATAATTCTTGGAGGCTATATATGAAAGTAGTAATAGTAGGTCTTGGAGTAATAGGTGGATCTTTTGCAATGGCATTAAAAGATGCGGGTTATAAAGATGTTTATGGTATAGACAATGATAAAGAGACATTGTTAAAAGCTGAAAAGCTAAATTTAATAAGAAGAGGATATATTGATGGAAATGAAATTTTAAAAGATGCGGATTTAATTATAATATCAATATATCCTAAGCTTGTTAAAGATTTTATTAAAAATAATATAGATAATTTTAAATATGGGGCAGTAATAACTGATGCAACTGGAATAAAAAAAATGTTTATTAATGATATAGTGAATATATTACCTTTAAATATAGATTTTGTATTTGGACACCCAATGGCTGGAAGAGAAAAAAAAGGAATAGATTTTGCAAGCAGCGATGTTTTTAAAGGTGCTAATTATATTTTGACTCCAACTTCAAAAAATAAAGAAGAGAATTTGAAGTTAGTAGAAAACTTAGCATATGAAATAGGTTTTAAAAGAGTTAAAAGAATAAGTCCAGAATTTCATGATGAAATGATAGGATTTACTAGTCAGTTACCTCATTCTCTAGCAGTAGCTTTAGTAAATAGTGACTTAGAGGGAAGAGATACTGGAAGCTTTATTGGGGATAGTTATCGAGATTTAACTAGAATTGCTAATATAAATGAAGATTTATGGAGTGAACTTTTTTTAGGAAACAAAGAAAATCTATTAAAATCTATAGAATCATTTGAATGTGAACTAGATAAAATAAAAGATGCAATAAAAAATGATGATAAAGAATCTCTAAAAAAATTATTTATAAAATCAACTAAGAGACGTGAAAACTTATAGACTTAATAAATCAACCTTTTGGTTGATTTATTTTTTTTGTTATCTATATACTTAGGTACATAAGGCATATTATTTTTTATGTGCCTAAATTATAAAAAGATGATGATAAATAATTTTTAAAGGCTGCGTTTTAGTAAAATTTTGATATATGCAATATGTAAGGTGGCATTGTAATTAGACTTTGAGAATACTTAATGAGTATTGTCACATTTACTGCTTGTCTCAATTTTATATTGGAGCAAGCTAAAATGGGACTATACTTATTTTTAGTATTCCTAAGTTTAATTGCTAAGTCCACCTTTACTTATGCATATATCAAAATGGTCTTTTAATAAAATTCCTTTCCCGAGATGAATACTTTTTTTATGTTTATATTATCATCGAATAATATTAAATCAGCATCGTAACCTTCTTTAATTAGTCCTTTATGATTATCCACCTTACAATGTTTAGCTGGATTATATGAAGCCATTTTTACAATTTCATTTAATGGTAAATCTGAATTTTTGTAGATATTATTAACAGCGTTATCAAGGGTTAAAACAGAACCAGCTAGAGAGCCAGACCTAACTCTTGCAGCACCATTTTTAACAATAACGTCTTGCTCACCTAAATAGTACTTTCCATCAGGCATGCAACATGCCATCATGGCATCAGTTATTAACAAAACATTATCAGTACCTTTTTGCTTATAAGCAATTCTCAATGCAGGATATGAGATATGAATTCCATCTGAAATAGTTTCTGTTTTAATATCACTATCAAATATAGCGCCGACAATCCCTGGTGTTCTGTGAGTAAAAGAAGGCATTGCATTATAAAGGTGAGTTGAATGAGTGGCACCACATTTTATTGCATCTATTGTTTCTTCATAAGTAGCTTTTGTATGTCCTAATGAACATATAATTCCTTTGTTGGAAAGATATTTAATTAAATCCTTAGAGCCATCAAGTTCTGGTGCCAATGTAAGTGAGATAACAGAGTCTTCACAATCCTTAACCATAGATTTATAAGTTGATATTAATGGTGGCAAAATGTAATTAGGATTTTGAGCTCCAATTGCATTTGAATTTATAAAAGGACCTTCTAAATGAGCACCTAAAACATGAGCACCTTCAGAGCCTTTTTCTTTTAATAATTTAATAACTCTCATAGACTTATTAATATCACTAATTGAAACTGTCATAGTAGTAGGCACAAAGGAAGTTGTGCCATGCTTGGCTATTGTTTTTGCAATTGTATTTATAGAATCTATTGTTCCATCCATGGTATCACATCCACCAGCACCATGAATATGTGCATCAATAAATCCAGGTGAAAGGTATAAACCTTTCGCATCTATAATTTGATCAATCTCATTATTAGTAAAATTAGATGGATTAATTTTTTTTATTTTACCATTTTCAATAATAACAGAACCTTTTTCTATTTTATCTAAATAAATAATGTTGCAATTCGTAATTAACATTTTTAAAACCTCCTAAATATTTAAAGATATTATTGAAAAAATTTAATATGTATGTAATAAGAATCTTAAAAAGATAAAAAAGTTCTTTAACATTTGAATGATTTACATAAATTGTAAACAAGGGTTATAATTTTTAAAAAATAAAATATAATTAATTTAAAGGAGGGTTTTTATGCAATATTTTAATTTTATTTTATTAGGATTTATTTTATCTTTTTCAACAATATATATTTATAATATATTTGCTTTAAAAAGTGCTGGAAAAGAAAACTTGAAGGTTTCTTTATTATTAATTTTATTTAGTATCCCTATAGCTATATGTATACTTATAGTTATGAGTTTATTCTTAAAATTGACAAACTGGATATTACCAGTTAACATTTCTAACTATAAAATATTCATTGTATCTTTTGCAAGTGTATTTGTAATTTTTATTGGAGAGTTTATCATAAAAACATTTTTATCTTGTACAATAAGTAGTCATTTTACTAGAAAATATAAAAATAAAAATTTATCAGAAAAACAAATGCTTAACATAATTAGAGAAAAACATAGAATTATAGAGATAATGAAATTTATTTTAATGTTTTTAATGAGCTGCATAATATATGGAATATTATTAAGTATTTTAAATGTTATAGGCATTATATTTATAGTTATGGTTTCATCTTTAATTACGAGTATATTATATTGTTTTATGTTTAAAAGTAAGTAAAAAGATTAAAAACATAAGTTTATTTTAATTAAATAATATAATTAAACATGTTGACACAAGGTTTGTAAAGGTTTAATATTTAAGTATGGTAATTACCAATTATTAGAAAATTAACTGGTATTTATAGGAGGGGTGAGAAATGCCAAACATATTAATGACTAGAATTGACAATAGACTAGTACATGGACAAGTAGGTGTTACTTGGGTAAATCACCTAGGAGCAAATTTACTTGTAGTAGCAAATGATGAAGTGGCCAAAGATCCTGTTCAACAAAATTTAATGGAGATGGTCATTCCAGATACTATAGGGATAAGGTTTTTTTCAATACAAAAGACTGTAAATATAATAAACAAAGCAGCACCAAGACAATTGATTTTCTTGGTATGTAGAACTCCACAAGATGCAGTAAGATTAGTTGAGGGAGGAGTTCCTATAAAAAAGATAAATATAGGTAATTTACATTTCAGTGAAGGAAAGAAACAAATTTCTTCTACTGTTTTTATAGACGAAAGTGATAAACAAGCTTTTAGAAGACTCAAAGAATTAGGAGTTGAACTAGAAATAAGAAGAGTACCTGATGAAGCAATAGATGAAGATATTTATAAACACATATAAATCCATAAATTTAAAAATATTTTTATTATCAAAAAATATATTAATGAAGGAGGAACATTATGTTTGTTAAAGCTTTATTAATTGCTATTTGGGCAGGTATTGCAGGTATCGATTTATATGATGGATTACTTCATATACACAGGCCAATAGTAACGGGACTTGTAGTAGGTTTAATTTTAGGAGATGTAAAAACAGGACTTATAGTTGGAGCCGCATTAGAACTTGTATTTATGGGGATGGTTCCACTTGCAGGAGCACAACCTCCTAATGTAGTTATTGGAGGTATTATTGGAACAAGTATAGCTATTTTAGGTAAATTAGAACCACAAGCAGCAGTAGGTGTGGCAATACCATTTGCTGTAGCTGTACAAGCTGCTATAACATTTATTTTTACATTATTTTCATTCTTTATGCACAAGGCAGATAAGTATGCAGAAAATGCAGATACAAAAGGTATAGATAGAATTAATTATATGGGAATGCTTTGCTTGTTTATATTCTACTTTGTAATTGCATTTTTACCAATATTCTTTGGTGCAGACAAAGCAGCAGAGATTGTAAGAGCAGTGCCTGAATGGATTATTAATGGATTAAAAGTAGCAGGTGGAGTAATGCCAGCCATTGGATTTGCAATGTTATTAAAAATCATGTTAAAGAAAGAATACATGGCATTTCTTATTATTGGTTTCTTATTTGTAACATACGGTCATATTTCAATTTTAGGATTAGCTTTAGTTGGCTTAAGTATAGCATTATATGATTATTATTCAGCTAGTAATAAGAAAGTAGCAAAAGTTGCAGAGGAGGAATATGAAGATGGAATCTAATGTAGCATATAAAGAACCTACCCCTAAAAAGGTAATTACTAATAAAGATTTAAATCATATGGTTTGGCGTTCACTTTTTTTACAAGCATCTTTTAACTATGAAAGAATGCAAGGTTGTGGATGGCTTTATGGATTAATACCAGGATTAAAGAAGATTCATACAAATAAAGAAGACCTTTCTCAAGCAATGAAAGATCATATGGAATTTTTCAATACCCATCCATTCTTAGTAACTTTCATTATGGGATTAGTATTAGCAATGGAAGAAAGTAAAGAAGATAGAAGCACAATAAGAGCAATAAAGGTTGCAACCATGGGACCTTTAGGTGGTATTGGAGATGCATTATTCTGGTTGACAGCATTACCAATTTGTGTTGGTATAGGAGCTTCTATGGCAATGGAAGGAAATGTAGCAGGACCTATAGTTTTCTTAATAATGTTTAATGCATTACATTTCTTTTTAAGGTTCTTTTTAATGAAATATGGATATAACACAGGTGTTAAGGCTCTTTCTTCATTAAAAGAACAAACAAAGAAAATATCTCATGCAGCGTCAATATTAGGTTTAACAGTTGTTGGTGGATTAATAGCATCAATGGTTAATTTAAAAACAACAATGGTAATTCCATTAGGTTCAGTTACTGGTGGTTCATCAATAAAATTACAAGAGGGCGTTTTAGATCAAGTAATGCCTAATATGTTAGCTTTATTATATACATTTTTAATGTATAAGTTATTAAAGAAAGGTTATTCACCAATTAAATTAATAACAATTACAATTTGTTTAGGTTTAATTGCAAAATTTATAGAACACATTACACATTTCCCAATATTATAATAGATAAGTTTCAATAGAGAAATTTCTAAATTTTAGGTGGGGTTTTAGCTCCATCTGAAATTTAGAAGTTATTAATTTATTTTATAAATAATAATAGAACTTTTAATTCGTATATTTCAACTAAAAACTATAATATAGATCTGTTATTATCTAAAGAAATACTATATACAATTTTTAAAATATACTTAATAAATTCATATAATTAATAAGAATATGTTATAATTAGAAAAAATTAGCTTTAACTAGAAAGAGGTATATTCACATGAATAAAATTGATAAAAGTTCTAAAATTCCATTATATGCACAATTAATGGATATTCTTATTAATCAAATAGAAAATTATATGGAAGAAAATGATCAATTAGATTCAGAAAGAGAAATTTGTGATAAATATGGCGTTAGTAGAACAACTGTAAGACAGGCGTTGGATGAATTAGAAAAGCAAAAATATATATATAAAGTTCATGGAAAAGGAAATTTTATATCATCAAGAAGAGTCAAACAGGATTTAATAAAAGTTTATTCATTTACTGATGAAATGAGAAAACTTGGGAAAAAACCAATTTCAAAATTGTTAAATTTCGAAATTGCAGAACCTGATAGTAAAATATTAAGAAAATTAAAGTTAAAAGAAAATGAGATTGTATATAAAATAACAAGAATAAGAATAGCTGACGATATTCCAATGATATATGAAGTAACATATTTACCATATGATAAGTTTAATGGTATAACTAAAAAAGATTTAGAAGAAAATCCTATGTATGAAATTTTTAAGAATGATTTCAAAGTTCATATAACATCAGCTGAAGAAGTGCTTGAAAGTATTTCTATAAATAAATTAGAAAGCATTTATTTAGATGTATCACAAGGAGAACCAGGGTTAAAAATTGAAAGAACAACATATGAAAATAAGCAAGTTATTGAATATACAGTAAGTATTGCAAGAGGAGATAAATTTAAATATAGAGTATGTCTAAAAAATTAGTAAAAATTCACATGTACTGGTAATTACAATATAGCCAGTAAGGGAGGGTATTATGATTTTTGGAAAAACTATTGAAGAGTTAGAAAAATTAAAAGCAATAAACACATCAAAAGAAATAATGCAACAACCTGATTTATGGAAAGAGACATATAGGATAATTTATGATAAAAGAGATGAAATTAAATTATTTTTAAAGAAAAATATATCAAAGAACACAAGAATAATATTAACAGGTGCTGGAACTTCAGATTATGTAGGACAAACAGCCTTATTAGAACTTAGGAGTAAAATAAATGCACGAATTGAAGCTATAGCCACTACTGATTTAGTATCAAATCCTAAGGAATATATAGAAAAGGATACTCAAACTATTTTAATATCATATGCAAGATCAGGAAATTCTCCTGAAAGTGTAGCAGCCTATGATTTATGTGAAAAGTTCATTGAAAATATATCACAAGTGGTAATTACCTGTAATAAAAATGGTGAATTAGGTAAAAAAGCTATTAAAAATAATAAGAATTTGGTTTTATTTATGCCAAAAGAATCAAATGATAAAGGATTTGCTATGACAAGTTCTTTTAGCTGTATGCTTCTAGCAACAATATTAATGTTTGATATAGATAATCTAGAAAATAATAAAACTTTTGTAGATTTAGTGTCAGAGCAAGGAGAAGACATTTTAGAAAATAACTGGAATGATATTTGTGATTTAGTTAATTATGAATGTAATAGAGTTGTTTATTTAGGATCAGGAATACTAAAAGCTTTGTCTCAGGAAATGGCGTTAAAAAGCTTAGAACTCACAAGTGGAAAGATAGTAACAATATTTGAATCTGTTATGGGCTTTAGACATGGTCCTAAGTCAATAATTGATGATAATACTTTAATTATCATTATGAATTCTATAGACAAATATACTAATCTTTATGATTTAGATTTAATAAATGAGATATATAATGATTCGGGGAATCATAAACTGGCAGTAATAAGCTATAAAAAGAATGAAAAATTAAAAAGTATATGTGATAAATGCATTGAAATAAATGGAGCAAATGTACCAGAAATTTATACAGTATTTAATTATATTTTATTTGGACAAATGTTTGGGTTATTTAATTCAATAAAACTAAAAATATCTCCAGACAATCCAAGACCAGATGGTACTGTTAATAGGGTTGTTAAAGGGGTACACATTCATAAACAAAACTTTTAGTTTTTAAGATTTTAATTTGTGTGATTGTTGAATATATAAACATTTTTTTTAAAATATATACGGATTTTAAATATATAAATTAGATAAATATGATAATGAGGAGGATAACAATGATAGGACTGATTATTGTTGGACATGGATTTTTTTCAGAAGGAATACTTAGTTCAGTAAAATTAATTGCTGGAGAACAACAAGAAGTTATAGGTGTGAATTTTGAATGTGGACAAGGAACGGATATTTTAAAGGGAAATATTGAAAATGCAATTGATAATCTTAATACAGATGAAGTATTAATTTTGGCAGATTTAGCAGGGGGTTCTCCTTTTAATGTGTCTGTTATTATTAGTGAAAAAAGAAAAGATAAGAATATTAAAGTTATCTCTGGTATGAATTTACCTATGGTTTTGGAGGCATCTTTATCAAGAAATAATTATACTATGGATGAATTAGTTGAATCGGTGAAAAATGCTGCCACTATAGGAATTAAAGAGTATAAGAAAAATAAAATTAAAGAAACAGTGGAAAATGATGATGGAATATGATTGCTAAAAAGTTGAATTAAGATTATATGAGAGGAGATAGGTTTATGCATAAAATACTTTCAACAAAGCAAATGTTATTAAAAGCTCAAAAGGAAGGTTATGCAGTACCAGCTTTTAATATACACAACCTAGAGACATTACAAGTAGTTGTTGATACAGCAATGCAAATGAGATCACCTGTAATTATAGCAGGAACACCATCAACCATAGAGTACGCAGGGGCAGCTTATATAGAAGCAATGGCAGAAGTGGCAGCTAGGAAGTATGATATACCAATAGCCATTCATTTGGATCATTTTGAGGATATAGATGAAATAAAAAAGAATATTGATATTGGATTTAGATCATGTATGATTGATGCATCTAAAGAAGAATTTGAAGTTAATATTGAAAAAGTAAAAGAAGTCGTGGAATATGCACATGAGTATGATGCAACTGTTGAAGCAGAACTTGGAAAACTTGGTGGAAAAGAAGATGACTTAATAGTATCTGAAAAAGATTCAATGTATACAAATCCAGATGATGCAGCAGAATTTGTTGAAAGAACAGGGGTAGATTCTTTAGCCGTAGCAATAGGAACAGCACATGGATTGTATAAAGGAAAAGCAAAGTTAGACTTTGAAAGATTAAAAGACATAAGAAGTAAGGTTCATGTACCTTTAGTATTGCATGGTGCATCAGATGTTCCAGATGAATTAGTGAAAAAAGCAATTTCACTGGGAATATGTAAAGTAAATATAGCTACAGATTTGAAAATACCATTTTCAGATGCAGTAAAAGAATATTTTAAGGAAAATCCTAATGCAAATGATCCAAGAAAGTATATGACTCCAGGTAAAGAAGCTATGGAAAAGATAGTAGAAAATAAAATAAAAGTTTGCGGAAGTGCCAATAGATATTGAGGTGTATGCTATATTTTAAAATAGTGTTTATATTATAGTATAAAGCTCATGGACAGAGGAATTTACTTTAAGAACTCTAGAATAAAGATTAGTCCAATTAATGCATGCTCCCAATCAAAGATTGTTGACAAGCAATTAATTTGACAAATCTTCATTAAGAATTCTAAAAAGCAAATTCCAATGCCAGTTCGCTATTATACTATAATATAAACAGTCAATTAAAACATAGCTTGATAATTTTATTATATAGAAAGGTAAGTATATAATATGATATTAGTTATAAATCTTAATGCTTCTATAGATAAAAGATATGAGATAGCGGATATACAAAAGGGTAAGGTAATGAGGGCTAGATATGTGGAGAATACTCCAGGTGGAAAGGGATTACATGTAGCTAATATAGTTAATATATTAAATGAAGAGTGTATTGCTACAGGTTTTCTTGGAGGAAAGAGTGGAGAATTTATTGAGGAGAAGCTTAAGTATTATGGAATAAAGAATGATTTTGTAAAGATAAGTGGTGAAACAAGAGAGTGCTTGGCATTTATTACAGATGATTTTATTCAAACAGAAATACTTGAACCTGGACCAGAAATTACAATTGAAGAAAAAAATAGTTTTATAAATAAGTATAATGAATTAATAGAAAAAGCAAATATAATTGTAGCATCAGGTAGTCTTCCGAAAAATGTACCAAAAAAATTTTATAGAGAGCTAATAGAATGTGCTAATAAAAAAGGAAAAAAATTTTTATTAGATGCTAGTGGTGCCCCCTTAAAAGAAGGCATAGAAGCAAAGCCATATTTTATTAAACCTAATAAAGATGAGATAGAAGATTTAACTGGTAGAAAGATTTTATCAGAATTAGATGCTATAAATGAAATAAAGGTTTTAAGTGAAAAAGGAATAAAGTTTATTACAATTTCATTGGGAGCAGAAGGATCAATTGTTGAATTTGAAGATAAAATTTATAAAGTAAATATTCCTAAAGTAGAAGTTATAAATCCTGTAGGTTCAGGAGATGCATATGTTGGTGGCATAGCAGTAGCACTTGAAAGAGGCTATGATATTATAGATAATTTAAAATTAGCATCAGCTTGTGGAACTGCAAATGCAATGGAAAAAGAAACTGGGTTTGTAAATAAGGATGTAGTAGAGAATTTATTTAATAAAATTATTGTTAAAGAATTATAGTATAAAGTTTAAATAGAAATTATTATTTTAGATTAAATCTTATATTTTTAAATATGGAATTTTTATTATATTATAGTTAGTATATAATATAATTATAATGATTAGAAATACTAATATATTCACTAGGAGGACAATATGTATCCAATTAAATTTAAAAATTTATACTATGATAGAATATGGGGCGGAAATGCTCTAAAAAAATTTAGAAGCAATATTCCAAATGGAGTGATAGGGGAAAGCTGGGATGTTGCATGTCATCCAAATGGAGTAGGGGAAGTAGAGAATGGAAGCTTAAAAGGTAAAAAATTTGATGAAATAATTAATGAGTTTAAAGAAAAACTTATTGGCGAAAAAATAGATATAGAAAAATTTCCTTTATTAATTAAATTAATTACATCTGGAGATAAACTATCAGTTCAAGTTCATCCAAATGATGAATATGCAAATAGAGTAGAAAATGAGTTTGGTAAAACTGAAGCATGGTATGTTATTGATGCTGAAGAAAATGCAAGTTTAATAGTCGGTACAAAGGATTGCGATAAAGAAATATTTAAAAAAGCTATTAAAGACGGAAATTTAGATAAATATTTAAATAAAATACCTGTAAAAAAAGGTGACTTTTTCTATGTACAAAGTGGATTAGTTCATGCTATATGTGAAGGTGTTTTAATAGCAGAAATTCAACAAAGCAGCGATATTACATATAGAGTTTATGACTATAATAGAGGCAGAGAAATACATGTAGAGAAAGCTTTAGATGTTATTGATTTTTCTTTAGAAGGAAAGAACTCAAAAGGAATTTTAATAGAAAAAGAAAATTATAAAAAAACGTACCTTTGTTTAAGTGATTATTTCACAATTCAAAAATATGAAATAAATAATTATGCAAAAGAAGAAAGTGATATAAATAGATTTTATTTATTCACGTGTGTAGATGGATGCGGAACTATAAAATATAAAAATGGCGAAGAAAAGATAGTAATGGGAGATAGTATATTCATACCTGCAACTATGGGAGAATATGAATTAATAGGAAACTTCACATTATTAAAGAGCTATGTGCCAGATGTAGAAAAAGAACAAAATGAAATTTTAAATGTAATAAAAAGATAAAGATAAGTCCAAGTTGGTGAATGTCACTAACTTGGACTTTTATTAAAAAATTTATATTCATATATCAACACTTTACTATGATTAAATTCCTTTAGGAGAATTTGGTGTGAAGCCTCTTTCTGCTAAAATATCGTAAATCGTTTGAGAAGTAGTATCTTCTAGAGTATAACCTAGTAATTTAACTACTTTATCTAAATTTTCTTCAGAAGTTGTTTCTATTTCTAAATATGGAAAAGGGCAAAATTTCTTTTCATTTATATCTATCTCAACTAATGAATCAAATATTTTATAGCTTTCTCTATATTTTTTATTAGATTCTTTTAATTTCAATCCTAAAGATTTAAAAATACCTTCTGCCATTTTTTTATCATTAACTATAACTTCATTTTCTTCCATGACTTTAAAGCGTTCTTGTGAAAGCATTTTTTTTGTTGTCATATAATAAACTACCTTATTATTTATATTGTCAGTTACTGTTCTTATACGAGCATATCCTTTATTATTTAAAAGTTTTCCATCCTCAAAATCGTAAATGTCATTAATTTGATCTTCTTTCTTTATATTTTCTGCTCCATTGTCTATAAGAATTTTTCTAATATTGTCTATATCTATATCCATAATTCTAGTTTCAATTTCTTGCATATATTCCTCCTATATTAAAATTTTAATGCAAATTAAAATTTATGTTTTAAAAATCTAGTTTTATAATTTAATGTTATAATATAATTCTGAGTAATGCTAGTATCATAAGAATTATTTTGATATTTATGCTAATAATTAATTATATAGGGAGTAGATAATTATGGAATATATAAATGAAATTAATATAAATGAAGCGGTAATACATATATTGGATAGAAATGCATCAGAACCTGTTCTAAATGAGTTTACATTGGAATTAAATGATGAGATATATAAATACTTATATAAGCACTTAGAAAAATGTTTTAAGGATGAAGAATTAAAATCAGGTGTATTTATTCAAGGAACTAATAGTGTTAGGGAATCTGTACAAGATTATTTAAATGGAATAGATGATGATTTTATTAATTTATCAAAAAAATTGGCAAGACAGTTATTTGTAATTATGCAGATGGATGAAAATATAGAATCATGTGATCTGATAATAGTATCAATAACTACAGATAAAGGAACTATGATAGGTGTTCTTAAATTGGATTACATAAAGAATTTCACACATGAAATTCAGTTTATAGATGAAAAAATAGGAATAGGAATAGTACCTCAAAGTGCTGGACTTCCAGGTGGAGGTCAAAAAATACAAAAAGCGGCATTCATAAAACCTTTTAGAGAGGACGATAGATTTAACTTAATGATATTAGACAAACAAAGAAAAAGTAAGGAAGATAATGAACTTGGCATAAATTATTTTGTTAATGATTTTTTATATGCTAAAGTTATCACTAATGAAAGAGATATGACAAAGACATTTTTGAAAGCTACAGAGGATTGGACTAGAAAAAATATATCTAATGATGCATCAAAGGCAGAGGAAATTAGAACAACAGTTAAAAGTAAATTAAAAGAAGAAGATAGTATTAATATAGATGAATTATCAAAAGAACTTTTTAAGGAGAACTCAGAAGAAAAAGTTAATTTTTCTAGTTTTGTTAAAGGAAAAGGCTTAGATGAAGAAGTAGTAGTAGATAAGACTTGGGTAGAAAAAAAATTAAAAAGAGTTAGATTAAATATAGATAAACAAATCGATATATATTTAAATGAAGAAGTATATCATGATGAGAGTAAATTTGAAATTCAAAGAAATGGTGATGGAACAATAAATTTAGTTGTAAAAAATGTTATGAATTATATAGAAAAGTAATATTTCTGTATATATAATAGAAAACTGGATGTGCAATTATGGAACTTTTGCAGTCAGCAGTAATACTAAAATATAAGAGTATATGATGTTTTAGATAAAAATTAAAAAAGTAGAAAGTAGGTAATTAAAATTTATTTAATTATCCATTTTCTACTTTTTAAAGTATAATATAAAAACTCTATTATTACACAATATATTAAAATAAATATTTATTATGTAAATTTTTTTTTGGTTTCTTTTTTATCTATATACATTAATTTATCAGCCCTTGTTATCAAATCAGTTATTTTATTGTCTTCATTAATTTTAAAATTATCATATCCTAAAGCTACACTTATTTTTAAAGTGGAGTTTGAGTTAAATTTATTAATAGAATTATATAAGTCAGAAATCTTACATTCTAATGAACTTTTAGAAATATCCTTTACAATAACAATAAATTCATCTCCACCTGTACGATAGGAATTACCAACACTATTAAAAGTATCTTTTAAAATTTTAGCAAATGAAATTATAACTGTATCTCCACTAGCATGACCTAAATTATCATTTACAAGCTTTAAATTATTTAAATCCATTGATATACACCAAATCGAAGAAAATTCATTTATATTATTATCTATAAAAGTAATCTTTTTTTCAAAAGCAGCTCTATTTTCAAGTGTTGTAATTGTGTCTGTAAAAGCCATCTTTTCATAAATACTAGATTTAATAGATAACCTATAATAACTAAAGTATTTATTTATAACATACCATAATTGTATTACTATGAATACTAACACCCCTATTTGAAATAATATACCGTAATAATGAGGTATATGAAGATAAAATAATATTATATCTATTGATGTACCAACTATCATAGGGACTATTGAAATAGTAAAACATTTACTACTAAAAGATCTATCATGCCAAGATAAAATCATAATATAAAGTGATAATATTCCACTTAGCATTATTAATATATGAGAAATAATTAACATACTTCTTAAATCTAATATACCAAATAAAGTTAGTAATGATTGTGCTATGAAGTTAATAATCATAGAATAAGTAGTTATTAATAATGGTCTTGTGTATTTTTTATTTGTAGTTTCTATCATTATCATGACTATTGGAATTCCAACTAACATTAAAGACATAAATGTTAAATTATTAAGTAAATAAGTATTTGGAATTAATATTTGTATAATATTTGTTTCTGAAATTGCATATATAGAAGATAGCAGTGCAAATATACCTATATATAGTAAGTGAAATATATTTTTGTGACTTTTATAAAATGCAATTGTTGCTATAACGAATATTGATAAAGTAAAAGTTATAAGCAAAAAAATAATCACATAATTTAATATTTGTGAAGAAATTAAAGTATGAATTATAGAAATTTTATTACCTATTATTGGAGCTTTAATATCATAAGGTAATGAAAAATTTGATTTCATTTCAACCATAAATTTAAGTTCTTTACCTTTAAGTTTAGAAGTCAAAGGTATCATATATAATGTGCTACTACCTTTATTGGACAAACTTTCATAATTTTTAAAATTAGATATATAAATTAAATCGTTATCTAAATATACATTTAAATTAGAAAAGCCTATGCGTAAACATAGAGTATCAAAGTTTTCATCTAAATCCTGGGTTAATACTTTAGAAAAGGAATAAGTAGTATTGTGATGATATTTAAGATTCATAGGAAATTTAACAATATTTTTAGTATTATTATGGGAATCCTCTAAAGTCCAGTTATCTGATAAAATTATTGAATTATCATCAATATATTTATTTTTATAATCTGTTTCAAAACGTAATGATGATGCAATTGATAAAAAAAATATAATTAAACAAAAAATAATTAAATTTAAAGTTACTTTTTTGTTTAGAATATTTCTATTAATGAATTTTTTCATTTAATCACCACCTAACACCACATAGATTTAATTAATATAAATTTATGTAGTTTATTATAAAGCATATAAATTTAGTGTTAAATTTTTAACATATTGTTAGTTTATTATGCTTTGTATAGATTATAATATGAATTACCAATATAGTAAATTATATCATATTTAGTAATATACATATATACACAAATGTACATAATAATCCAATAAGATTGTAAAATTATATACATTAGATAAATAAAAAAGATAGTTAACTTAAAATAGCTAACTATCCTTTTTATTAAAAATAACTTTAATAATTATTTCATAAATTTAATAAGCACAGCTTTCTGCGCATGCAATCTATTTTCAGACTCATCAAATATTTCCCCTGAATGTTCTTCTAAAACTTTTGCTGTAATTTCTTCTTCTCTATGAGCAGGCAAACAATGTAGAACAATTGCATTACTTTTAGCATAACTCATTAATTTATCATTAATTTGAAAGCCATCAAATGCTTTCATCCTTAAAGTTTGTTCATCCTCTTGTCCCATACTTGCCCAAACATCTGTGATTATTACATCAGCATCTTTTGCAGCTTCAAAAGGAGATGTAGTAGATTTTAAATTTAAACATTCTTTTTTTGCAATCTCTTTGGCTCTAGATAAGTAAGTCTCATTTACTGTATAATCTTTTGGTGAAGCAATAGAAAAATTCATACCAACTTTTAAACAACCAATCATTAAAGAATTAGCCATGTTGTTTCCATCACCAATAAATGCAACATTTAAACCTTCAAGAATGTTTTTATATTCTCTAATCGTCATTAAATCAGCTAATACTTGGCATGGATGTTCAGCATCAGTTAAGCCATTTATTATAGGAATTGAAGAGTATTTAGCTAAAGTTTCAATATCATCTTGAGAAAAAGTCCTAATCATTATTCCATTTAGAAATCTTGATAAAACTCGTGCAGTATCTTCAATAGGCTCACCACGCCCTATTTGTAAATCTCTATTACTTAAAAACAATGCATTTCCTCCCAACTGATACATACCAACTTCGAAAGAAACCCTAGTTCTAGTTGATGATTTTTCAAATATCATACCTAAGCTTTTTCCCTTTAAATGTTTATGTTCTATTCCACGCTTTTGTTCATATTTTAATTGATCTGCTAAATTTAAAATTTCTAAAATTTCTTCTTTAGACAAGTCATCCATTTTTAATAAATCTTTTTTCATAATATAGCCCCCATTTATAATTTAATAAGTTTTTAATGTATAAAGTGATTAAAATATATAGAATTGGTTAAATATTTATTTGAAAATCAAACTTTATTTAATAGAATTTAATACATTAAGCAGAGTGCACAATCCTTCATGTAATTGATTTTTAGAAATTATTAAAGGTGGTAGTAATCTAATTACATCTTTTCCGGCAGTTAAGACAATTAGCCCCTTTTTTAAAGCCTCATTTTGAATTAAGGATGGAGAAATATCTACTTGAATTCCAAGCATTAATCCACTACCTCTAACAGATAAAATATGAGGATTATTTGATTTTTTTAATATATCTTTAACAAATTCTCCTTTTTTATATATTTCAACAAATGAATTTTCACTACAAAGTTTCTCTAACACAACTAATGCACCAGAGCATGCAACTGGATTTCCTCCAAATGTTGAACCATGATCACCGGGCATAAAAACATTATCAATTTTTTTAGAACAAAGAACAGCACCTATTGGTAATCCACCACCTAAGCCTTTAGCAACAGTAACTATGTCAGGTTTAACATCAAAATTATTGAATCCAAACATTTTACCAGTTCTAGCAATACCACATTGAACTTCATCAAATATAACTAAAATATCATTATCATTGCATGTTTTCACAATTTCTTGAACAAAATTTTTATTAAGTGGAAGAACACCCCCTTCGCCTTGAATTGCCTCAAGTATTATTGCACAAACATCAGGACTAAGATGATTTTTAAAATCTTCTATATCATTAGCTTTTACATAATCAAATCCTTCTGTAAAAGGGTAGAAGTACTGATGAAATTTCTCTTGGCCAGTAGCTTTTAAAGTTGTTATGGTTCTTCCATGAAATGATTGTACTAATGAAAGAATTTTATTTCTACCATAGCCATATTTATCATAGCTATACTTTCTAGAAAGTTTAATTGCACCTTCATTAGCTTCAGCACCAGAATTTGCAAAAAATACTTTGCTCATATTAGATGTTTCAGTTAATTTTTTTGCTAATTTAACAGTAGTATTGTTATAAAATAAGTTTGAGTTATGTTGAAGTGTCTTTAATTGAGTAGTTGTAGCTTGAATCCAATCTTCATCATTGTATCCTAAACTATTTACACCAATTCCACTTGTAAAATCTAAATATTTATTATTATTTATATCATAAAGATAAACTCCATCCCCATAAGACATTACAGGTTCTAAAAAATTATAAGAGTTTATTAAATGATTTTTTGCTTCATTAAAATTATAATTCATATTAATAGCCCCCTTCATAAAACTAAGTTGAGAATTGAGATTGAATAATGCAAAGTATAAAATATATTTTTAAATTTTGAATATATTAGAACAATAATTAAATTAACATTATAAGGACTAATTCTAATATAAGCACTCTCAACTAAGAGATTGTAGTATGTTTACTTTTTAAGAATTAATAAATCATTGTACCAATACCTTCATTTGAAAATAATTCAAGAATAAGTGAGTGAGGAACACGTCCATCAATTATATGGGTTCTTTCAACACCCATTCGTATTGCTTCAACGCAGCAATCAATCTTGGGAATCATTCCACCTTGAATTACTCCATCTAAACAAAGTTTTGGAATTTGATGTAATCTAAGTACATTAAGTAGGGAAGTTGAATCTTTAGGGTCAACAAGCACACCAGGAACATCTGTAAGTAATATTAATTTTTCAGCATTTAATGCAGAAGAAATTTTTGAAGCACATATATCAGCATTTATGTTATATGCTTTATTATCATCTTCACCTAAAGCAACACTTCCAACAACGGGGATATACCCAGCGTTTAATGCTGTTTTTAAGATATTAGTATCTACCTTTGTTATTTCACCAACATATCCTAAATTCATATCTTTTTCTAGTTTTTTAGCTCTTATAAGCGAGCCATCCATTCCACAAAGTCCAATAGCTTTACCGCCAAATGTCTCAATTAAAGAAACTAAATTTTTATTTATCTTGCCACCCAATACCATTTGAACTATCTCCATTGTATCTTCATCTGTATATCTTAAGCCATTTATAAATTCGCTTTGTTTACCTAACTTATCTAAAAAATCTGAAATATCAGGACCACCACCATGAACTATAACTGGATCTATCCCAACGCATTTCATTAAAATAATATCGTTTATAACAGTTTCTTTTAATTCATCACTTGTCATTGCATTTCCACCATATTTAACAACTATTGTTTTACCATAATATTTTTGAATATAAGGTAATGCATTTACTAATATTTCAGCTTGTTCACTATAATTCATTTAAAGGTACCTCCTATTATATTTTGATGTTAAAGAATTATAGAAATTTTAATGTTTTGAGATAATATAATTTAAGTTTATTAAAATACCATGTATCATATTTTAACTTCTATATTCACCATTTATTTTTACATAATCATAACTTAGATCACAGCCCCAAACACATGCGTTAAAGTTACCTAAGAATAAATTTACTTTAATTATAATTTCATCTTGTAATAAAATTTCTCGTGCTTTTCCTTCATCAAAAGGTAAAGAGGATCCATTTTCACAAACTTTTATAGATCCAGATGAACTTTCAAAAGAAACATCTACTTGTTCTGGATTAAAATTAACCTTTGCATATCCTAGTGAACATAAAATTCGACCCCAATTAGCGTCGCTACCGAAAATAGCTGTTTTGACTAAATTAGAATTTATTACACTTTTACCAAGTTTTACAGCATCTTCTTCTGTAGATGCCCCCAATATTCTACATTCTATTAATTTCGTAGCACCTTCACCATCTTTAGCTATTTTTTTTGCAAGCTTTATATTTAAATCATTTAATGCTCTTAAAAAAAGATTGTAGTTTTCATCTTTCTCTTTAATAATTTTATTTTCAGCTAGACCATTAGCTAAAATAAGAATCATGTCATTAGTACTAGTGTCACCATCAACACTAACTCTGTTATAACTTAAATTAGTGCTAGATTTTAATGCTTCATCTAATAGTTTAGGTGAAATATTTAAATCAGTAGTTATAAATGAAAGCATAGTACCCATATTAGGTTCAATCATTCCAGAACCCTTTGCCATGGCGGCTAGAGTTACTTTTTTATCATCTACATAAAATTCTAAAGCTAATTGTTTTTGAAATGTATCAGTTGTCATAATGGCAGATGCGGCATCATTATGACCTTCTTTAGACAATGATTTTGTAAGAAGAGAAAGACCAGATTTTATTGCATCTATATTTAGTGGAACACCAATTACGCCAGTAGAAGCAACTAAAACCTCATCAGTTTTTATTTTTAATTCTTTTGCTTGAAGATTAGCAGTCTTTTTTGCTTTTTTAAGTCCATCTTCACCATTACATGTATTAGCATTACCACTATTAATTACAATTGCTCTTGCTTTTTTATTAGTTAAATGTTCTTTAGTGATATAAAGTGGTGCCCCTTTTACCTTATTTTTTGTGTAAACGCCAGCACCATTTGCTTCAACTTCTGAATAAATTAAAGCTAAATCTTTTTTCATAGTATTTCTTTTTAATCCACAATGTATGCCAGAAGCAAAAAACCCCTTAGGAGAAGTAATCCCCCCATCAATATAATTAAATTCCAATTTTATAACCCCCTTTTTATTTAAATATGCTAAATGCTTATAAGATTTTATTATTAGTCTATGATTTAGCATAGTGTTGATATATGCATAAGCAAAGTGGACTGAGTAATTGAACTTAGGAATACTAAAATGTCTATAGTCCCATTTTAGCTTGCTATTAATATAAAATTAAGACAAGCAGTAAATGTGACAATAGACATTAAGTATTCTCAAAGTCCAATTACAATGCCACTTTACCGATTGCATATATAAACATATAATTAAAACAAATATTATATTAAATCATAATTAATTCATTAAAATGCTGGTGAAATTAAGTTTAGTCCTTCATTTTCTTTAAAGCCTAAAATAATGTTCATGTTTTGAATAGCTTGACCAGCAGCTCCCTTAATCATATTATCTATTGCACTTATAATTATTATTTGATCTTTTCTGTGATTTAAGTGAAGTGAAATATGACAGTTGTTTGATAATTTTACATTTTTTATTGAAGCAATCTCTCCTAAAGGCAATACATTAACGAACTCTTTGTCTTTATAAAAATCTGTATATATTTTATGAATTAAATTAAGGTCTATTTTTTCTTTAGGAGTACAATAAATTGTAGATATTATTCCTCGATTTATTGGAAGTAGGTGAGGTGTAAAAGTAATAGTAACTTTAGTATTAGCTATGTCTGAAAGTATTTCTTCGATTTCAGGAGTGTGTCTATGCTCACCAATTTTATATGGTGCAAAGTTTTCATTTTCTTCAGGAAAATGTGTATTTAAACTTAGAGATCTTCCAGATCCAGTAGTACCAGATTTGGAATCGCAGATAATTCCATTTGGTTCAATTAAAAAATTTTTTAATAAAGGAATTAAGCCAAGTTCTATACTTGTTGGATAGCATCCAGGATTAGCAATTAATGAAGAAGTTCTAATTTTTTCTTTATTTAATTCAGGAAGTCCATAAATGCTTTGTTTATGAAGTTCAGGCTGAGAAAAATTATTCCCATACCAATATTTATATTCCTCTTCATTACTTAATCTAAAATCTGCCCCCATATCAATGCAAATTTTATTATTTTCTATTATTTTTTTTGCTATATCTTCACTTAATCCATGAGGTAATGCAGTAAATATAACATCACTTTTTTTAATAACTTCATTCATATTTGTACATATTAAATTTGTTCTACCTAAAAAATTTTTATATATATTATTAAGCTCTTGTCCATCAAAAGAAACGGAGCTTATAGCTCCAATTTCTATTTGTGAATGATTTAATAATAATCTTAATAATTCAACACCAACGTATCCAGTTGCTCCAATTATTCCAACTTTAATCATACATTTCATCCCCTTTGAACTGGTGTATAAATTCTTGTAGTTCTTTTATTTGAAATTTCACTGATTCGCTAGAGGGTCCACCTATGACTTTTCGCTCTTCAACACAAGTATATAAATTTATGGCTTCATATACATCTTCTTCAAAAGTAGGAGAGTACTCTTTTAATTCAGCAAGCGTTAAATCTTCAATCATTTTATTATCTTTTATACATTGAAGAACTATTTGTCCTACTATTCCATGAGCATCTCTAAAGTAAGATCCTTTTTTTACAAGATAATCAGCTAAATCAGTTGCGTTAGTAAAGCCGAGAGCAGCACTTTTTTTCATATTATCTTTATTTACTTTCATTGTTTTAATCATTCCAGCAAAAGTTTTTAGTGATAGAGTAACAGTATCTAAAGCATCAAATAATGCTTCTTTGTCTTCTTGCATATCTTTGTTATAAGCTAAAGGAATACCTTTCATTACAGTTAAAAGTGTTATAAGATCACCATAAACTCTGCCTGTTTTACCTCTTATTAATTCAGCAACATCTGGATTCTTTTTTTGAGGCATTATACTACTTCCAGTACTATAACCATCATCAAGTTCAACGAAGTTAAATTCTCCTGTACACCAAAGAATGATTTCTTCAGAAAATCTTGATAAATGCATCATGATTAGAGAAAGTGCAGATAAAGTTTCAATTACATAATCTCTATCTGAAACAGAGTCTAAACTATTTAATGTGATTGTAGAAAAACCAAGGTCTTTTGCAACCATATATCTATCTATTGGATAAGTAGAAGTAGCTAATGCACCACTTCCCAATGGCATTGAATCAGTTCTTTTATAAGCATCATTTATTCTTCCAATGTCGCGTTTAAACATTTCTGCATAAGCTAAAAGATGATGAGATAGTGTTATTGGTTGAGCTTTTTGCATATGTGTATATCCAGGCATGATAGTTGATATATGTTCTTTTGATTTTTCTAATAAAACTTTTTCTAAATATAAAATATCTTTTCTTAACTTTACTAATGCTTTTTTTAGATATAGTTTTAAATCTAATGTTACCTGATCATTTCTACTTCTTGCAGTGTGAAGCATTTTTCCATATTCGCCAATGTAATATGTTAAAGTACTTTCTACAAAACTATGAATATCTTCAGAGGTTAAATCTACATTAATAACATTATTGTCCATTCTCTTTAAAATTTCTAAAAGTCCTGAAGTTATTTTTAAACTGGCTTCTTTTGAAATTATATTTTGTTCTCCAAGCATTGCTGCATGAGCTAAACTTCCCTCAATATCTTCTTTATACATTCTTGAATCTATATTTATAGATGAATTAAAATCATTAACTAATTCATCTGTTCCTTTTTTAAATCGTCCGCCCCAAAGTTTCATAATTATTTAGCCTCTTTCTTTAAGGATTGATACATTTTTGCTTTGACAACAGTAGGAAGACCATATAATGTTATAAATCCTGCTGAATCATTTTGATTATAAACTGCATCTTCACCAAAAGTAGCATATTCTTCACTATATAAAGAGTAAGGAGAAGTCATACCTGCATTGACAATATTTCCTTTATATAATTTTAATTTAATTTCACCAGTTACTGTTTCTTGAGTCTTTTTGATAAATTCAGATAATGCTTCTCTAAGAGGAGTAAACCAAAGACCGTTGTAAACTAAATCTGCAAATTTTAATGATATTTGTTCTTTATAATGAGAAGTTTCTTTATCTAAACAAAGTTCTTCTAAGTCTTTATGAGCTTTATAGAGAATAGTACCACCAGGAGTTTCATATACACCTCTTGATTTCATACCAACGAGTCTATTTTCAATCATATCTGTTATGCCGATAGCATTTTTTCCACCAATTTTATTTAATTCATCTAATAAAGTAACAGCATCCATTTTCTCTCCATTTAATGCAACAACATTACCTTTTTCAAATGTTAAAGTAATATAGGTTGGTTCATTAGGTGCTTTTTCTAAAGAATTAGAAAGCTCTAAAATTTCATCATATTTAGGTTCATTTTTAGGGTCTTCTAAATCTAAACCTTCATGACTTAAGTGCCATATATTTTTATCTTTACTATAATTAGTTTCATGATTTATTTTTATAGGAACATTTCTTGCTTCTGCATAGGCGATTTCATCTTCTCTTGATTTAATATCCCAAATTCTCCATGGTGCAATTATTTTCATATCTGGATCAAAAGCTTTAACAGCTAATTCAAATCTTACTTGATCATTACCTTTTCCAGTGCATCCATGGCAAATAGCATCAGCACCTTCCGCTTTTGCTATTTCTACTAATCTTTTTCCTATTAATGGTCTAGCGAAAGAAGTACCAAGAAGATATTTTCCTTCATAAATGGCTCCAGCTTGAATAGTAGGGAAGATGTAATCTTCAACAAATTCTTTAGTTAAATCTTCTATATATAATTTTGATGCCCCAGTTTTTATTGCTTTTTCTTCTAATCCATCTAATTCATCTTTTTGTCCAACATTTCCGCAGACTGCGATAACCTCACAATTATAATTTTCCTTAAGCCATGGAATAATTATTGAAGTATCCAATCCTCCAGAATATGCTAAAATAACTTTGTTCAATTTGTTCATTTAAAAGCCCCCTTATATTTATTAAAATATTATAATTTAAATAGAATAATAATAAAATTAAAAACGAATTAACTTAATATATTTCAAATATTGTTTATAATTATACATTTACGTGCATAAATAATCAATAGGCTAATAAATAAAAATAACGACAAAATTATTTTAAATATTTACTTCAAATATTAGAAAATTAATATTTATATGAAAAAGTTAAAAAATACAGCTGTAGTTTAATAAATTGTTATAAAAAACCCTTATAAAATTATTTATAAAAAATAAAAAATAAAAAATCGTATGATAATTATTAAAATATATGTAATTATATTTATACAAAACATATAAGCATTTATAAAAATGCATAAATATAAAAATGTTTAGGAATATTATTATGATGATTTTATTCTAAAGAAATACCGAAAAAAATATTCCTATAGTTAAATTGGTAGGAGATCTTATTGGTAGGATAGACTTTATTTAAAAGATTAATTTATTGTTTGTAGAATTAAGTGACTTGTAGAAAAAGGTTGTGTTAAAGTTCAGTGCAAAGATGAAAAGAGACTTATGTTAAATTATATTAGAAAATTAGTATAAGTAATATAAATTCATAAAGAATAAAAAAAGACGAGGTTCTTACACCTCGTCTTTTAAAAAATATTATTTCATAGAATCAGCAGATCCTAAGATATTATCAATTTTTGATTCAACAACTTCTTGAATTGCAGTTCTTGCAGCACCAAGATAAGCTCTTGGATCGAATACTTCTGGTTTTTCTCCGAAAGTTTTTCTTATTGCAGCAGTCATAGCTAATCTTATGTCTGTATCCATATTGATCTTACATACAGCCATTGAAGAAGCTTTTCTTAACATATCAACTGGAATACCTTTAGCGTTTGCTATTTTTCCACCGAATTCATTACAAGTTGCAACAGTGTTAGCGTCAACAGCTGATGCACCATGAAGAACGATTGGGTAACCAGGTAATTTTGCTTGAATTTCTTCTAATATGTTGAATTTTAATTCTGGTTTAGCATCTGGTGGGAATTTAACAGCTCCATGTGAAGTTCCGATAGCGATAGCTAATGAATCAACGCCTGTTCTGTTAACAAAATCAACAGCTTGTTCTGGATCAGTATAAACGTGAGAATCAGCAACAACGTCATCTTCAACTCCTGCTAATACTCCAAGTTCAGCTTCAACAACAACTCCTCTAGCGTGAGCGTAGTCTACAACTTCCTTTGTTCTCTTTACATTTTCTTCATAATCAAAATGAGATCCGTCAAACATTACTGATGTGAAACCAGCATCTATAACTTCTTTAACAGCTTCAAAACTTGGACCGTGATCTAAGTGAAGAGCAACGTCTACTCCAGTTTCAGCTATAGCAGCATCTACCATTGCTTTTAAGTATTTAGCTCCAGCATATTTAATTGCTCCAGTTGAACATTGAAGAATTACTGCTGAATTTCTAGCTTTTGCTCCATTAATAACACCTTGAATTATTTCCATATCGTTGATGTTGAAAGCACCGATAGAATATCCACCTTCGTAAGCTTTTTTAAACATTTCTTTTGTAGTAACTAATGCCATGTTAATTGTACCACCTTTCAAATTTTCAAATTATGGTTTACGATTAATGTTAACCGTACAAAAACAATTATAAACTATACTGCTTGTATTTTCTACATTTAACGAGTTAAAATAAAAAAAAACATCATAAAATATAGTGTTTTTTGGAATATATTTTAATAATTATAATTAATTTACATAATAATTATAACTTTTACAATATATTTTCTAGATTAGGAATTTGTAATTTTCGCATGTTTCTAGAATTGTATTTCAATGCATGCAATGTAGCATTTGCTTCAGAAACATCATTATGAGACAAATATACTGAAAGTTTTGCTGAATCAGTAACAAGTATATCTACTTCTTGATGACTAACATATACTGAAGTTATAAAGTTTTTATTTTGAATCATATCCATTAATTCTATTGACTTTATATAAGCATCTTCATTTTTGCCTTCAATAATATTAAGTTCTATTTCTTCTGTAACATTTTCGATATTATCGCATAATTTTAATATTGAGACATTAGCAAAATAAACAAATATCATTATAAAAAGAAAAAGTAGTATTGAAGCTTTAACGTTCTTCATTAATTACCCTCCTCATCATAATCATTATAAAGTTGATATTTAAAATTGCCTTCGGTATCATACATAGCTATTAAAACATCTTGAATTGAATTTATATTATGATTTTTAAGAACATTGAGTATCCAATCTTTATCTTTTTTCATACTTGTTAAAGCATTGTTATTTATTTTTCCATCAGATACTAATACCTTAGGTAACTTTACTTCTTTTGTTTTAGCAGTATTATCACTAGATTTTGATTGGGATTGTGAATTATAATCTTTAGGCAAAATTGACAATTGCCCTCCATTTTCTAAAATGGCACATTGAATTTCATCAAGATTAAAATAATTTGCAATTCTTAATTCTTCTAATAATTCATCTATATTTAATTGTTGTTTTTTTAGTGCAATATAATTTATTTTACCATTGTATATTAATATAGTCGGCTCACCATCTATAATTTTTCGGGCTTTTTGGGACTTTAAATCTATTACACTAAGCATAGTTTTTAAAAATAGTAATGTAATAATTGGAATTATACCAAGTAATAATGGAAGTCTAGAATCTTGCATTGGTAAAGCTGCTAAATCTGATATCATAATAGTTATTACAAATTCATAAGGTTCAAGCTCACCTATTTGACGTTTTCCCATTAAACGCATTACTACAACTACTAAAGAATATAAAATTGCAGTTCTAATAAAAACGATAAACATATAAATACACCTCGCATAAATAATATTTGTAATATTTCATTGGAATATGCAAAATAAAAAATAAATTTATCTTTTTATGGGAAATTAGATATAATATAATATAGGGCAACTAGAATTTTTGGGAGGATATAGTTAATGAATTCAATAATTTATAATATTAAAAATAAAGAACAAAATTCTACTGATACTTTTTATGATATATTATCTAAAGATATAGTAGAAGTTAAGAATATAGCATTATGTAAATTGAATGGAAAATATAATGAATTAAGAGATATTGTTAATGAAAGTGGAAAAATTGAAACAATAACATTTAACACAGAAATGGGCTTAAATATATATACAAGAACTTTACAATTCATATTTATTAAAGCGACGTTAGATTTATTTCCAAATTCAAAAATAAAAATAGAACATTCAATTAGTAAGGGATTATTTGGAGAGATAATCAAAGAAAAACCTTTAAGTGAGGAAGATATAAAATTAATTAAAGAAAAAATGAAAGAAATTATTTCAAAAGATGTACCTATAAATAGTATAAGAATTTCTAAAAATGAAGCTATTAATATATTTAAAAAATATGGAATGGAAGATAAAATTTCACTTTTACAATATTCTAATCTTAATCAAGTAAAATTATATGAATTAGAAGGTAGATACGATTATTTTTATGGTCATATGGCATATTCAACGGGTGTTATAAGAGCTTTTGATTTAATTTACTATGAATCAGGGTTTATATTAAGAAGCCCTGAAAAAGAAAATTTAAATGAACTTCCACAATATAAAGAAGAAAGAAAATTAAGAAGTATATTTTTTGAAACAGAAAAATGGCTTAGTATATTAGATATTGGAGAAGTAGGAACTTTAAATGAAAAACTTTCCAGTAATGAAGCACAAAGTTTAATATTAACTTCAGAAGCACTACATGAAAAGAAGATAGCTAATATAGCGGATCAAATAGCTAATAAAAAGGATTCAAAAATAGTTCTTATTGCAGGTCCATCATCTTCAGGAAAAACTACTTTTGCAAATAGGCTTTCAATACAACTAAAGGTTAATGGATTAATTCCTCAGTCATTATCATTAGATGATTATTTTGTGGAAAGAGTGAATACACCTAGAGATGAAAATGGAGATTATGATTATGAATCTATTTATGCGTTAGATCTAGAATTGATTAATAAATCACTTACAGCTTTAATGAATGGTGAGGTTGTTGATATTCCTACTTATAATTTTTTCACAGGTAAGAGAGAGTGGAATGGAAATAAGATAAAATTACATGAAAATGGTGTATTGATATTAGAAGGCATTCATGGATTAAATCCTATATTAACATCAGGTGTTAATCAAAACAAAATTTTTAAAGTATATATTTCAGCATTGACTCAATTAAATTTAGATAATCATAATAGGATATCTACAACAGACGTTAGAAAAGTTAGAAGGATAGTTAGAGATTCATTAAGTAGAGGACATGATGCAGAAGCAACTCTTAAAATGTGGCCTTCAATAAAAAAAGGTGAAAAGAATAATATATTTGTTTATCAAGATCAAGCTGATGCAATGTTTAATTCAACATTAGTGTATGAACTAGGATTGTTAAAACCACATGCATTAAAAGAATTAAATAAAGTCAAAGAAGAAAGTCCAGTATATGCAGAAGCAGCAAGATTAAAATCAATATTAAATTTCTTTAAAGAAGTAGATTCATCTTATATACCTATGAATTCAATACTTAGAGAATTTATAGGTGGAAGTTGCTTCTATGAATATTAAATATAATAGGCATATGAAAATAGATAACAAGTTAAAGATGCGATGGATATTTTGTGAAATACAATGAATTTGGTTCTACTAGTAGTTGTATTATTAGTAGATTCCAAGGAAGAAGTAGTTCACAAAATAAATTAGCATACCGACTAGTTATTTATTTGAATGTGCCTTATTTTTAAAAGATATGTTTTAAAATTTAAAACATATCTTTTTTCTTACCCCTTGACTATGCTACTTAAATTATGCATTCTATATATGGACAATAAAATGAATTTTAATTTTTATAAATAAATTTTCAAATAAAAGTATCTGTTTTTAAATATGTGTTGATATATTTTATACACCCAGACTTACTTATACATATATCAATATTATGTCAAACAACAGTGTAATAAATGTTTAATGAGAGGAGGTATTTAGCTGAAATTTATTATATTTAGCTAAATAATATTTATGAAAAGTTTAGGTGTTTTTGATATTTTAGGACCAGTAATGATAGGTCCATCTAGTTCTCATACAGCTGGAGCTGCAAGACTTGGAAAGATTGCAAGAATAATAGCTGGTAGTGAAATAAAGGAAGTAACATTTTTATTACATGGCTCTTTTGGTAAAACATATAAAGGTCATGGAACAGATAGGGCCTTAGTTGCTGGAATTTTAGGAATGGAACCAAGTGATGAAAGACTTAGAGATTCTATGGAAATAGCAAGAGAAAGAGGAATAAAGTTTTTATTTAAAGAAGCTGATTTAGGCGATGTACATCCTAATACAGTTAAATTTTTAATGGATACAGTAAATGATACATATTGTGAAGTTGTTGGATCATCTATTGGTGGTGGAAATATTCAAATTTCTGAAGTTAATGGTAATCCAGTCGAATTTACTGGAAATTATGAAACTTTAATAGTTTCTCAAAGGGATTTACCAGGAGTTATACATAGTGTAACTAGTATTTTATCAAAGGAAAATATAAATGTAGCTTTCATGAAAGTTTTTAGAAATCACAAAGGTAAAGATGCTACAATGATTTTTGAAATGGATAATAAGATTAGTGAAAAAGCTATAAGAGAGATAGAAAAATTAGAGTTAGTGCATAGGATTATTTCAATAAGTCCAGCAAAGGAAGGTGAGTAAAATGCTTGCAAGAACAGGGGAAGAGTTATTAAAAATTTGTAAGGAAAATAATATATCTTTAAGTGAGTATGCTATAAGATGTGAAGTTGAAGAAAAGGGGTTAACAAGAGAAGAAGTAATAGAAAAAATGAGAAAAAATTTAAATGTTATGATATCAGCAGCAAAGGAGGGAACAGAAAAAGAAGTATATTCTGTTAGTGGTCTTATTGGTGGAGATGGACATAAATTATATGAGTATTCAAAATCAAAAAAAACATTAACTGGCAGAGCAACTACAATAGCTATGGCAATGGCACTTGCTTCATCAGAGGTGAATGCATCTATGGGTAAAATAGTGGCATGTCCTACGGCGGGATCATGTGGAATACTGCCAGCAGTTATCTTAGCAGCAGGAGAAGTTCTTGAATTAAATGAGGATGAACTTATAAAAGGACTATTAGCAGCAGCAGCAGTTGGGCTTATCATAGGACTTAATGCAACATTATCTGGAGCAGAAGGAGGATGCCAAGCTGAATGCGGTTCAGCATCAGCTATGGGAGCGGCAGCTGTTGTAGAAATGATGGGAGGAACTCCAAAGATGAGTTTAGATGCAGGTTCTATAATACTTCAAAATATATTAGGTTTAGTATGTGATCCAGTTGCAGGTTTAGTTGAAATACCATGTGCAAAAAGAAATGCGCAAGGCGCAATAACAGCATTGTGTACAGCGGATATGGTTATGGCTGGAATTGAAGCCAAAATACCATTTGATGAAGCTGTAATTGCTATGTACAAAGTAGGAAAAAGTTTACCATCAGCATTAAGAGAAACTGCAATGGGTGGAATAGCAACAACACCTACAGGCTTAAGACTTAAAAAACAAGTTTTTGGTGAAAACTAAATTAATTTATTATAATAGAGTTTCTTGATTTTTTTACATTAATGATATAATCTATATATTATAGAAAATAAAATATTAAATTAATAACTAGGGGTGCTGATATATCAGCTGAGATTGGAAAAAGTGATTTCCTAGACCCTTATAACCTGATTTGGCTAGTACCAACGGAGGGAAGGATATATATAAGACAAAATAGTTTATATTATGTAGCCTTTGGGCTACATTTTTTTTGTTAAATATACAAATTTAAATTTTAAGGGGGAAGCATATGAATGATAGGAGTAAGGCTCAAAAGATTGCATTAAGTGGGGTCTTAATTAGTTTGGCAGTTTTATTTGGAACTTTCTCAATTCCTATTGGAATTGCAAAAGTATCTCCAGTACAACATTTTGTTAACGTTGTAGGAGCAATAATATTAGGACCTATTTATGCAGTAATCAATGCATTTGTTACATCAATGATAAGAAATATGCTAGGAACAGGTAGCTTGTTAGCTTTTCCAGGGAGTATGATAGGTGCTTTATTAGCAGGAATTTTTTATAAAAAGTTTAGATATTTATTAAGTGCATCAATAGGAGAAATTATAGGAACTGGATTATTAGGGGCATTAGTGTCATATCCAATAGCTAAGATATTTTTAGGAAAGGAAGGGGCAGTAATAATGTTTATTGTTCCATTTACGTTAAGTTGCAGTGTAGGGGCAATAATTGCTTATCTATTCTTAAAAGTACCAGTTATAAATAATATTTTAGTAAAAAATCAAGTAAATTTAAATCAATCAAAAGGCACTGAATAGGTGTAATTCATTTAATTATAAAGACGTGATAAAAGAGAGGATGAATAAAAATGTTTAAAGCATTAACTATAGCAGGATCAGATAGTTGTGGAGGAGCTGGTATTCAAGCTGATTTAAAATCTTTTTCAGCTAATGGAGTATATGGAATGAGTGTTATTACAGCAATAACAGCACAAAATACAATGGGAGTCTTTGGAATACAAGATATAAATCCAGAAATTATTGAATCACAAATAAATGTTATTTTTGATGACATTATTGTTGATGCAGTAAAGATAGGTATGGTTTCAAAAATTGAATCTATAAAAGCTATATCAGAAGGATTAAAAAAAGTTAAGAACTTACCAAAGGTAGTTTTAGATCCAGTTATGATTTCTAAAAGTGGATTTAATTTATTATCTCCAGATGCGAAGGAAACATTAATTGAAGAATTGTTTCCGTTAGCAACTTTAATAACTCCAAATCTTCCTG
Source organism: Clostridium cagae (assembly GCF_900290265.1). NCBI lineage: Bacteria > Bacillati > Bacillota > Clostridia > Eubacteriales > Clostridiaceae > Clostridium > Clostridium caccae. The sequence continues at coordinate 2,712,227 of NZ_OKRA01000001.1, read as the reverse complement.
AAGCAGAAGAGATATTAGGAATGAAAATAAGCAATTTAGACGAAATGAAAGAAGCAGCTAAAAAATTACAAGAATTAGGACCAAAATATGTATTGGTTAAAGGTGGGCACTTGGAAGATGATGCAACTGATTTATTACTTTATGGAGATGAGTTTGTTTTCCTTCCACAAAGAAGAATAAATACAGTTCATACTCATGGGACAGGCTGTACATTATCATCAGCAATTGCAGCAAATTTAGCTAAAGGATTAGATGTTAAAGAGTCTGTCATAAATGCAAAGGAATATATAACAGGTGCAATAGAAAATGGATTTCCAATTGGAAAGGGTGTAGGACCAACTCATCATTTTTATAAATTCTATTAAAAGATATGTTTTATTATAGTGTTGATATATACATGAGCAAAGTTTTGCGAGTAATTGAAGTTAGGAATATTAAAATGACTACAGCACCATTACGATAACACTTTGCCTATTACATATATAAATACATATTTAGAATAAAATTTTATATTAAAAATTAGAAAATAATTTTTACAAATACACTATGATTAAGAGATGGGGATGTGAAATTAATGATTAACGAAATATTAGATAAGGTTGTAAGGTTATTAGAAGAGGTTAGAGCAAAGAAACCATTAGTACATAGTATAACTAATTATATTACAGCAACAGATTGTGCAAATGTAATTTTAGCAGTTGGAGGTTCCCCAACTATGGCTGATTATGTTAAGGAGGTTGAAGAAATCGCAAGTATTTCATCGGCAGTAGTTTTAAATATGGGAGTTATAAGTGATGGTATGGTTGAATCTATGATTCTTGCAGGAAAGAGTGCTAATAAAAATAATGTGCCAGTTATTTTTGATCCAGTTGGAGCTGGAGTAGCTAATTTTAGAAATGAAAGTGCAGAAAAGATATTGAGTGAAGTGAAGATAGATATAATTAGGGGAAACATTTCTGAAATAAAATTTATATGTGGATTAAGTTCTGAAACAAAAGGTGTTGATGCTTCAGAAAGTGATATGAATATGGGGAATGATAAAAAAGCAATTGTAGCGCAAGAACTAGCGAAAAAATTAAATTGTGTTGTGGCAATTACAGGGGTAGATGATATTATTTCAGATGGAAAAAGAAATGTAATTTTATCTAATGGACATAAAATGCTTGCAAATGTAACAGGAACAGGATGTATGAGTAGTGCATTATGTGGAGCTTTTGCTGGAGCTAGTAATGATTATTTTATAGCAGCCATATGTGCAATTTTAACAATGGGTATAAGTGGTGAAATTGCGTATGAAAAATCTAAGGGAATAGGAATGGGAACTTTCCATACTTCACTTATTGATGCTATTAGTATGATGAATGAAAATATTATAAAGGAAAAGGCAAAGGTAACAACAATTAATAGATAGCTATTAATACTTAATTATTCATAAAAATACTTTTAATAATTAGTTAGGGACTAGTATTTATTTTTTGAAAAGAACCATGTTTTATTAAAAATTTAATTAAGAAATATACAATAATTATTGTTAATTATAATGGATATTAAATCTTACAAAGTATATTATTATTGAAATGAGGCGGATTTATGAAAAATAAAATAGATTATAGTATTTATCTTGTTACAGATAGAGATTTAATGAGTACTAATACTTTAGAAGAAGCTGTAGAAAAATCAATACTTGGAGGAACTACATTAGTTCAATTAAGAGAAAAAGAATGTTCATCACATGATTTTTATGAAACAGCATTAAATGTAAAAAAAATAACACAAAAATACAATATACCATTAATAATAAACGATAGAGTTGATATAGCTTTAGCTGTTGATGCAGATGGAATTCATATAGGTCAAAGTGATTTGCCAGCAACTGTTGTGAGAAATATAATTGGAGAAGATAAAATTCTTGGAGTTTCAGCTGGTAATTTAGATGAAGCCTTAAAGGCACAAAAGGATGGAGCAGATTATATAGGGGTTGGAGCAATGTATTCCACTGGAACGAAGAAAGATGCAACATCAACAACTATGAATGAATTAAGGGAAATAATGAAAAAAGTATCAATACCTGTAGTTGTGATAGGGGGAATAAATAAGGAACGAATTAAAGATTTTAATGGAATAAATATAGATGGATTAGCTATAGTATCAGCTATTATAGCACAAGAAAACATTGAAAAATCTACAAGAGAATTAAAAGAAGAATTTGATAAATTAAATACTCTAATATAGTTAAATTAAGAATTATATAAGACAAATTATTGCCGTATAGAATAAAGTTCTATGCGGTTTTTTCTATTAAATAAGGTCATTTATAGTTGTGTGATTGGAAATAGAGATAAACAGATTTAAAATGGAATATAACTTTTTTTATAATTTAGGTTTACATTTTTTAGAATAAAAGTCTTTTAGTATATAGAAGACGACGCAATCGATTGAAATTAATCTTCTAAAAGCAACTTAATTTATAAAGAAGGGATGATAAAGATGAATAATAAAAAATTTGATGCAGTATTTGAGGGTGGAGGAGTAAAAGGTGTAGCTTTTGTTGGAGCTATAGCTAAACTTGAAGAAGAAGGATATTCAATAGAACGATGTGCAGGAACATCAGCAGGAGCTATAATATCAGCACTTTTAGCAGTAGGATATACTTCTAGTGAAGTAAAAGAAATTATGCTTAATACAGATTACAATAACTTCTTAGATAAAAATATATCTATACTAAGTACTGGAAATATATTAGAAAAAGCATCTCATATGTATAATTTATTTACAGATAAAGGTTTTTATACTGGAGATTATTTTGAAAAATGGATAGATAATCTTCTTAAAGCAAAATCAAAAACTAAATTTAAAGATGTAAGTGTTAATGGAAAATCAAGACTCAAAATAATTGCTGCAGATATAACTAATAGTACAATGTTAATTTTGCCAGATGATTTGAAAAAGTATGGAATAGATCCTATGGAATTTGAAATATCAAAAGCTGTAAGAATGAGTATGAGTATTCCATTTTTCTTTAAGCCAGTAGAGTTAGATACTGATAAAGGTACTAATTTCATAGTTGATGGTGGAATTTTATCTAATTATCCTATATGGATATTTGATTCAGAAAGTAAACCAGAATATCCTACATTCGGGTTTAATCTTGATGAGAATGAGTTAAGTTATACAGCACAAGGTAAGACTAATTTCTTATATTATTCATATGATGTATTAAGCACTTGTATTTTTAGCCATAATAGTGAAGATAATTATATTAGAGATAAGGATTTGGTTAGGACAATAGATATACCAACACTGGGAGTAAGTACAACAGATTTTGATTTATCAAAAGAAAAAAGTTTAGCATTATATAAGTCTGGATATGATAGTACTTCAAAATTCTTAAAGGAATGGGATTTTGGAAAGTATGTAAAGAATTATAGAGATGTAATATAAAAAGTTTGTCTTTTAAGTTAAATTATAATTTTTAGATAAATAATAATAAAAATAGAATGAGCTATCTCGTAATGATTTTTTTTAATCATTAATTGAGATTGCTCATTTTAATTTTTTTGATACATTTATTTTTATTATTAAAAAGTAAAGAATAATTATTTTTAATCTTCAAATAATAAAAACAAACAGGAGGTTATATATTTATGAAGAATTTTAATGAAAGTCAAACCAAGGAAAATTTAATGAGAGCATTTGCAGGAGAAAGTCAGGCAAGAAATAGATATAATATTGCTGCATCAGTGGCTAAAAAAGAAGGATACTCTATTTTACAAGATTTATTTAACTATACAGCAAATCAAGAAAAAGCCCATGCAAAAGAATTTATGAAAAGATTAAAAGAATTTTCAGGAGAGGAAATTACAATAACAGCAAGTTATCCAGCAGAGATGGAAACAAGTACATTAGTTCTCTTAAAAGCTGCAGAAAAGCACGAAGCAGCTGAACATGATGAGATTTATAGTGATTTTGCAAAAATTGCAAAAGAAGAAGGCTTTGACGAAATCGGAACATTATTTGATAAAATAGCTTCAATTGAGAAGATACATTCAAACAGATTTAAAAAATATGCCGATGAATTAGAAAATGGTACTATATTTAAAAAAATTAGTAATGAACAATGGATGTGTACTAATTGTGGGTATATTTATGAAGGAACAGAAGCACCAGAATTATGTCCGGTTTGTGTTCATCCTAAAGGCTTCTTTATTCCATTTAAAAATTCTCCTTTTGAATAAAGGTTGTTAAATTAAAAAAAGACTATTACCTATTTATTGTTAATTATAAAATGGTAATAGTCTTTTTTGAGGAATAAGGCACTAAAGATCATGTTTAATATCATTAGTCTATAACGGCTTTTTATTTTAGATTAATATAAAATTTATTCTTCAAATGTAAGAGAAAGTTGTCCTGGGCCTTCTAATAATACAGTATGTTTAGATATTGGAATATCTAAGAATACATCTGTTAGAGGTATATTTTTATTAAGATTAAAATAATATTTTAATTTTTCATGTTCATCTTCTATTATAATTACAGTTATTGGCTTTTCAGGAGTGATTAATTTTAAAGTTACTTTTTTCCCAATACTCTTATCAAAATGATAGATACCCTCAGTATAAATTTTTGCAGTAGGAACTGGTTCACTTGCGTGAGCATTTGCATTTATTGATATATTTGTGATTATAGATAAAATAATAAAAGTATAGATAATTAATTTTTTTAATTTCTTCATTTATATTTTTCACATCCCTTCTTTAGTAGTGTTCTTTATTTAAATAATATTATTACTATTATTTTTGAAATAATCATATAGAGATAAGAAATAGTACTTTATAAATAAATTAAAAAAAATAGTTTGATAAAGATTAAATATATATAAGATAATGTGGCAGGATGATAGGATATGTTTTTATAACATATATCTGTAATACAAATAAGCTTGACAGAATATATTTGTAAAAAGGTGATAATTTACAGAATATATGATTGGAGGGATCTACAATGGACTTTAATAAATATAATTCACAAATAATTAAGGACATAGATCACTATGTAGCTAGAGCTAAGACTGGAACAATATTAAAATCTGAACAAAAGGAAATTACAAAAGATAATAAAAAAGTAAATACGTTTAATATGATTATTCAACTTAGAAAAGGTGAATCTATAAAAATAGACGGAAAGAATAATTTATATAATTTTACTGTTTCAGTTGATGGAAATGATGTTTATAAATGTGAAAAATGTAATTATAGAGATGAAGAATTTAGACAGTCTATAAAAGATGCTAAAGAATGTATTAATTTTATAAATTGTTTTGAAGCTTTGGGAAAAATATTTAAAAAGAAAAGAAAATAGATATTTATATAGGAGCTAGTAACTTAAATTATGTTTAATGTTACTAGTTCTTATTTTTATGTATTTTAAGACAGTATTATTTTTTTATATAAAGTTCGTGTATTTCGTGTATAGAATTCTATTATAATTTCTAGTAAATTGTTATAATATGTTAATAAGGGAATATTTAATTGTTAATATTAGATAATAAGTAGAAAAATTTTAAGATATAGGAGTAAGCACAATGTATAAGATATTAATTGTAGAAGATGACTTAACAATAGCAAGTATTTTAAAAAATCATTTATGCAAATGGGGATATGAGGCAGAAATTGTTTCTGACTTTAATAATGTAGTGAGTTCATTTATTGAATATGATCCACAGTTGGTAGTTTTAGATATTACATTACCTTTTTATAATGGGTTTCACTGGTGTACAGAAATTAGAAAGATATCTAAAGTGCCAATTATTTTTGCATCATCGGCAAATGATAATATGAACTTAATTATGGCTATAAATATGGGGGCTGATGACTTTATAGCTAAGCCTTTCGATTTAAATGTTATAGTTGCAAAAGTACAGGCTTTAATTAGAAGAACTTATTCATTTCAAGGACAAACTAATATTTTAGAAAGTAATGGAGCTGTACTTAATTTAGGTGATACAACGCTTATTTATAATAATAAAAAATTAGAATTGAGCAAAAATGAATTTAAGATATTACAAATACTTTTAGACAATAAAAATAAGACAGTGTCTCGTGATGATATTATGACACATCTTTGGAATAGTGATAGTTTCATTGATGATAATACTTTAACTGTTAATGTTACTAGACTTAGAAGAAAGTTAGATGACATAAATCTTAAAAATTTTATTAAGACTAAAAAAGGAATCGGATATATAGTGGGGGATTAATTATGAAGAGAGAATCTATATTATTTATGATATATTTGTACATTAAAGAAAAAATAAAGATTATTGTATCATTTTTAATATTTATACTTATATTTTTCAATGTATATATTTTATATCATGTATCATTAGAACCAGTTTTATATGCTAGCTTATTAACTTGTACATTAGCTTTTTTATTTAGTGTATATGATTTTTATAAATTCTATAATAAGCATGTGTATCTATGTGATATTCTTAATGGGGTAGAAGAAAAGTTAGATAATTTACCTGAAAATAAGAGTTTAATAGAAAAAGATTATCAGAGTATTATTATATCTCTACATAAAAATACTCTAGAACTAGAACATAAAGTTAACAGCAATTATAGTGAAATGATAGATTATTATACAATGTGGGTTCACCAAATAAAGACACCGATTTCTGCATTATATATGATTTTGCAATCTATGGATTCAAGTGAATATAAGAAAATTATGAATCAAGAATTATTTAAAATAGAGGAATATGTTGAAATGGTACTCAATTATCTTAGATTAGAAAGTATGTCAGATGATTTACGTTTGGAGGAGTATTGTCTTAATGAGATTGTTCATGACGTGGTAAAAAAATATGCAGTTATATTTATAAATAAAAAAATTTCATTAGATTTAGAAGAATTAGATTATAAAATGATAACAGATAAAAGATGGATTAATTTTGTATTAGAACAAATTTTATCTAATGCATTAAAGTATACTAATAATGGTAAAATCTCTGTTTATATGGATAAAAAAAGAACAGATACTTTAATAATTAAAGATACTGGGATAGGAATAAAAAAGGAAGATATATTTAGAGTATTTGAAAGAGGATTTACAGGATATAATGGTAGAATGAATAAGAAATCAACGGGGATAGGGTTATATTTATGTAAGGAGATTTTAAATAATCTTTCGAATAAAATATTTATTACCTCTGAAGTAGGAAAAGGAACAGAAGTGGCTATTGATTTTTCAAGAAAAAACATTGAAATATACTAACCTTACACAGATGTAAGATTAAGAGGAGAAATGTAAGTCAAGATTAAGGCAGAGCATTTCTTTTTTTATTATACTTAATTTGTAATAAGATACATCAAAAAATATTTGGAGGTAATAATAAATGGCATTATTAGAAGTTAAAAATTTAAAGAAGATATATACTACAAGATTTGGAGGAAATAAAGTAGAGGCTTTAAGTGATATTTCATTTTCAGTAGAAGAAAAAGAATATGTAGCTATTATGGGAGAATCAGGTTCTGGAAAAACTACATTACTTAATATATTAGCATCATTAGATAAACCAACCAATGGTGAAGTACTATTAGAAGGAAATAATATTGTTAATATAAAAGAAAAAGAAATTTCTGCTTTTCGTAGAAATCATTTAGGATTTGTATTTCAAGATTTTAATTTACTTGATACATTCTCATTAAAAGATAATATATTTTTACCATTAGTTTTATCAGGTAAAGAGTATAAAGAAATGAATGATAGATTAAAACCTATTGCAAGCAAATTAGGAATAAAAGATATATTAGAAAAATATCCTTATGAAGTTTCTGGTGGACAAAAGCAAAGGGCTGCAGTAGCAAGAGCTCTTATCACTCATCCTAAATTAGTATTAGCAGATGAACCAACAGGTGCATTGGATTCAAAATCATCTACAGAACTTTTAAATTTATTTTCAGATATAAATAGTGTAGGTCAAACTATTGTAATGGTTACTCATAGTACTAAAGCTGCTAGCCATGCAAGTCGTGTATTATTTATAAAAGATGGGAAACTTTTTCATCAAATTTATAGAGGCGCTATGAATAATGATGAGATGTATCAAAAGATTTCAGATAGTCTTACTGTTTTAACAACAGGGGGTGCTGAAGTTGAGTAATTCATTTTATTTTAAGTTAGCAAATACTAATTTAAAGAAAAATGGAAAAACATATTTTCCATATATTATAGCATCAATTTGTGCTGTAATTACATTTTATACTATGAAGTGTATTTCATTAAATGAAGGATTAAATGTGATGAGAGGTTCAGATCAATTAAAAATGATGCTTGAATTTACGTCAAATGTTATTTCTATATTTTCTATAATATTTTTATTTTATACTAATAATTTTTTAATAAAGCGTAGAACAAAAGAATTAGGTCTTTATAACATTCTTGGAATGGAAAAAAAGCATATATATAAAGTTATTTTTTTTGAAACAGTATTAGTATGGGGAATGAGTTTATTAATAGGACTCATAGGTGGAATTATAATAGGCAAATTATTATTTTTAATATTGCTCAATTTAATAAATTTTAAAGTAACATTAGCTTTTGCTATATCTGTGCCAGCAATAATTTCTACAATAAAAATCTTTACATTAATTTTTATTGCAATATTAATTAAAAATTTTATACAAGTAAAAATTTCTAATCCAATAGAATTATTAAAGGATGGAGAAAAAGGAGAAAAAGTACCTAAGACATCTAAAATATTAGCTATTTCAGGAGCGATTGAATTGATTTTAGGTTATGGAATAGCAATTACAGTAAAATCTCCAATAGAGGCTCTTCAAGTATTTTTCATTGCTGTGCTTTTAGTCATGGCAGGAACATATAGCACTTTTAGCTCAGGAAGCATAGCAGTTTTAAATTTACTAAAAAAGAATAAAAAATTCTTTTATAAACCTAATAATTTTATTTCAGTTTCAAGCATGATATATCGTATGAAACAAAATGCTATGGGACTTGCTAATATATGTATTCTTAGTACAGCTGTAATATTAACAGTATCTACAACTGTATGTTTATATGTTGATCAAGAATCTAGCCTTAAAAATCAACATCCACAAGATATAAGCATATCAATAGAAAATGGAAGTAAAGAAAATATAGATAGTCTTAATCATATAATAAATGAAGAGATAAAATATAATAATATAAATTTAGATAATAAAATAACATTCAATTATATTGAGATGATAACAATAAAAAATGGTGATGCTTTTGAAGTTGCAGAAAAAGATATGTCTAATATAAGTAAATTATGTGGTTTAACTGTGTTAACATTAGAAGATTACAATCAAATTGAAGGAAAAAATAGTTCTTTAGAAAATAATGAAGTGCTAATATTTTCACAGGAAGGGGATTTTAATGAACAAGTTATAAATATTGGACAAAAAGAATACAAAATACAAGATGAACTTAATAGTATGAAATTTATAAATAAACAAGATACTGCTATGATAAAAGGTTATTGTATTGTTGTAAAGGATGATGATATTTTAAAAAATATATATAAAGATATGACTAATGAAGAGTTGGAAAATACAAGATATAATATTTCTTTTGATATTAACGGTAATAAAAATTATATTATGAATTTTTGTAGTGATATAAGTAGCAAAGTTAATGAAATTTATAATGGAGACTTTACTAGCATTTATACTGATAGAGAAGATTTTTATACAATTAATGGAGGATTTTTATTTATAGGTGTATTTTTAGGCTTGCTATTTACAATGGCAACAGTTTTAATAATTTATTATAAACAAATTTCTGAAGGTTATGATGATAGTAAGAGATTTAATATAATGCAAAAGGTTGGTATGAGCAAAGAAGAAGTTAAAAAAACTATAAGTAAACAAATATTAATGGTATTTTTCTTACCTTTAATAACAGCTGTAATTCATATGGCTTTTGCTTTTAAAGAAATGAAGAAAATGCTAGCTTTATTTTCAATAAGCAATACAAAAATACTTTTACAATGTACAATTGGAACAATAATAATTTTTACTATTGTATATATATTGGTTTATATGTTAACAGCTAAAACTTATTATAAAATTGTTGAACAAGAGGATTAGATAATGGGGGTGTGTTTTAAAGAATGGTATTAATACATGAATAAAAAGTGAGATGAGCAATTACAATGTCATTTTTCTGATTGCATATATTAACATATATTTAAAGTATAGTAATATTAAATTTGAATATGTAGGAACATAATTAAAGTATTATTTAGATACAATTACATCTAAATAGTACTTTTTATATTTAAAAATACTTGAACTTATGTTTGAGAATTATTATCTCTGGTATATACTATATAATGAGAATATGAAAGGAGAATGGATTATGAAGATTAAAAATAAGAAAATATTAGTATCTATAATTGTAATTTTAATGGCTGTTGTTGGATTGGTAGGTTATAAAATTTCTATAAATAGTAAGGCTGTTGAAGGCATAAAGCAATACAAGGTTATAGTTACAGATACAGAAAATACATTTAATGATGAATTTAGAATTAAGACACAAGAAACAGCTCTTGTTAAGGATTTAGACAATAGAAATCTTATAGAATCAGAAAAAGGAGCATATGGAAGGTTTGTTACAGGTGTACATGGAAAAATGGCTGATGAAAGCAAACAAGAATGGTGGCAGTTAATCGTTAATGGAGAGGTATCATCAGTGGCAATTGATGATGTTATGATACATGATGGTGATGAAGTAAGATTTATATTAACGACTGGATGGTAATTTATGAAGATTTCTGTAAAAGAATTAATTTTGTTTGGAATATTAGGTTCAATTTTAACAATTGCTCAATTATCTTTAAATTTCATTCCTAATGTTGAAGTTGTTAGTTTACTTATAATAATTTACTCATTAGTTTTTGGTAAAAAATCACTTTTTAGTGTATTTATATTTATCCTAATGATAGGACTTGTATCTGGATTTGGAACATGGTGGTTTGGGTATGTTATATTATGGCCAACACTTAGTATTTTAACTTGCTTATTAAGTAAATTTATAAAGAATAGATATTTAGTTTTATCTTTATATTCAGGTACTTTTGGTTTATTATTTGGATTATTCTATGCTATACCTTATGCAGTATTTGGTGGAATAAATGCAGGTATAATTTATTGGGCAGCTGGTATTCCATATGATATAGTTCATGGATTAGCAAATTACTTTGTTATGCTTTTTTTAGGTGAAAAAATATATGAATTATTATTTAACTTAAATAAAAGTTATTTTGACTTAGAAAGTTCTTAAATTAATTATTAAGGGGGAGGAGTTTTTGGATAATAAAGAAAAGATTTTTTATTTATTAAAAAAATATTATGGATATAGTACTTTGAGGAGAGGACAATACGAAATAATAAGCAGTATTCTTAATGGAAGAGATACTTTTTGTCTTATGCCTACAGGTGCAGGAAAATCAATTTGTTATCAAATACCAGCCTTAATCTTTAATGGTATAACTCTTGTAATTTCACCATTAATATCTTTAATGAAAGATCAAGTTGATAATCTTGTTGAAAGTGGTATAAAAGCAGCATATATAAACAGTACTCAAAGTATTGATGAGATTAAAAACATATTATTAGAAGCTTCTATAAATGAATATAAAATAATATATATTGCACCAGAAAGATTGGAATCAAATATATTTAGGAATATGATAAAGGATTTAGATATTTCTCAAATAGCTATTGATGAAGCTCATTGTGTATCTCAATGGGGGCACGATTTTAGAAAAAGCTATTTGCAAATTTCAGAATTTTATAAGATTTTAAAGAACAAATCAGTAATTTCTGCATTTACAGCAACAGCAACAAAAGAGGTAAAAGATGATGCAATAAATCTTTTAGGGTTATTCAAACCATACATATACATAGGTGATATTAATAGAGAAAATTTAAATTTAAATGTTTTAAAAGAAATTGATAAATTAGAAGAATTAAAAGATATTATAAGAAGTCATGAAGAACAGTCAGGAATAGTGTATTGTGCTTCACAAAAAGAAGTAGATACTCTTTATTATTATTTAAGTGATTTAGGATATAGTGTTGGAAAATATCACGGTGGGCTTAAAGATGAAGAAAAAGAAAATTTTCAAGAAGGTTTTTTATATGAAAAATTTAATGTAATGATTGCAACTAATGCATTTGGAATGGGAATTGATAAGTCAAACATAAGATTTATAGTACATTTCACTATTCCTCAGAATATAGAATGCTATTATCAGGAAGTAGGAAGAGGCGGAAGAGATGGAGAAAAATGTGATTGTTATCTTTTCTATTGTGAAAGTGATATAAGAAGAGTCGAATATATAATAAATAAGAGTTCATCTTTTAAAACACGAGAAGTTCATCTTAGAAAATTACAATATATGATTGATTATTGCAATTTAAAAGAATGTTATAGAAAATATATATTAAATTATTTTGGGAATGATAGAAAATTAAACTACTGCAATAATTGCAGTAATTGCTTGAATGATGATGAATTAAAAGATTTTACAAAGGAAAGTCAAATGGTTTTATCAACGGTTTTTAGAACAAGAGAAAAATATGGAATATCAGTACTTATAGATATATTAAAAGGATTTAAAGGGCCTAAAATAATACAAAATAATTTAGATAAAGTAACAACTTATGGAATAATGAGAGAATATGGAAGCTCATTGATTAAAGATTTGATTAATAGTTTATTAAAGCAAGGATATGTGGATTTAAAAGAAGGAACATATTCAATGTTAAAGCTTAATCAACGTTCATATAAAGTATTAAAAAACAAAGAAAAAGTTATATTTAAGATTTTAAATAAAGAAGAAAGTATTTTAAATAGAGAATTGTTTGAAGCATTGAAAAAATGGAGAAAAGAAAAAGCTTTCAAAGAAAATAAAAAACCATACATAATTTTTTCAGATACAACTTTAATTGATATATGCAATAATAAACCTGATAATGTGGAAAAGCTATTAGATATTAGAGGTGTTGGAGAAAAGAAAATAAATGATTATGGGGAAGAAATATTAAAAATAATTTCTATGTTTTAAACTAAATATTACGATGTATTTAAAGGAAAGTGAAGTTTAAGCTAAGTTAATTAGTTTAAACTTCACTTATTTTTATTAAGTATATTAATTAATTTACAAAAATTTGTCATACTGTTACCTTTTTGTTGAATATATTTTAATAAAAAGGAGGCGGGTATATGGACTTTAAAGAGTTTATACAAATAGATAGAGAAAAGAATGATAAAAATAAATTTTCAGGAACATTTTTAGATTATTTAGAATTGGTAAAGGTTAATCCTGATATTGCTAAATTATCACATAAAAGAGTTTACGATATGATTTTAAAACAAGGAGTAGAGGAATTAAAAGGTGATGAAAATCCTAGAATAAGAAAAATATATGGAAATGATGTAATAAGAAGATATGGATTTTTTAAGGATGAGTTTTATGGTATTGATAAGGTAATTATGAAAATATGTAATTATTTTAAATCAGCAGCTATGAAAGGTGAAGAAGTAAGACAAGTATTGTATCTTGTAGGCCCAGTTGGAGCAGGTAAATCTTCATTGGTTGAAAGTATAAAAAATGCACTTGAAGATTGTGATCCTATATATGCATTAGAGGGATGCCCTATGCATGAAGAACCATTACATCTTATACCTAAACATTTAAGACCTAAGTTTGAACAAATGTTAGGTGTTCAAATTGAAGGAGATTTGTGCCCTATATGTAAATACAGATTAAGTAATGAATTTAAAGGAAAATATGAAGAATTCCCAGTTGAAACAACAGATTTTTCAGTAAGATCTAGAAAAGGAATAGGTGTTGTACCACCAGTAGATCCTAATAATCAAGATACTTCTATTTTAAATGGATCTATTGATATATCTAAAATGGATCTATATTCTGAGGACGATCCAAGAATATTCTCATTAAATGGAGCATTTAATGTTGGTAATAGAGGTATGGTAGAGTTTATAGAAGTTTTTAAAAATGATGTTGAATACCTTCATACCATTATTACTGCAACACAAGAAAAATCAATACCTTCACCAGGAAAAGGCTCAATGCTTTATTTTGATGGAGTAATATTAGCGCATTCAAATGAAGCAGAATGGAGTAAATTTAAATCAGATCATACCAATGAAGCTATTTTAGATAGAATAGTAAAAATAGAAGTTCCTTATTGTTTAGAATTAGACGAGGAAGTAAAGATATATAAGAAGATTTTAAATAGAAGTAATTTTAAAGCTCATATAGCACCTCATACTATTGAGATTGCTGCTATGTTTGCAATTTTATCAAGATTATCTCAATCAGCTAAAGTAGATCCAATAACTAAATTAAAGATTTATAATGGTGAAGAGATTGTAGAAAAGGGAAGTACCAAGAGAATTGATATATTAGAATTAAGAGAAGAAGCTGGACAGTATGAAGGTATGAAAGGAATAAGTACTAGATTTATCATAAAAGTTATAGATAATGCGCTTGCTGATTCAGATTACAATTGTATAAATCCTTTAAGCATAATGGAAAGCTTAATAAGATCAGTTAAGGAAATGGATATATCAGCTGATGAAAAGAAAATGTATTTAGGATTTATTCAGGATACTATAAGAAAAGAATATAATAAGGTTTTAGAAAAGGAAATTACAAAGGCATTTATAGTTTCATTTAGAGAACAAGCAGAAAGCTTATTTAATAATTATATAGATAATGCAGAAGCTTTTGTAAATAAGAATAAGATTAAGGATGTATCTACTGGAGAAGAACTTAATCCAGATGAAGAATTTATGAGAAGTATTGAAGAACAAATAGGAGTTTATGATGCATCAGCTAAAGGATTTAGAAGTGATGTAACTTCATATATGTTCTATGTTGTTAGAAATGGTGGAAAGATTGATTATACTTCATATGAACCACTTAAAGACGCAATAGAAAGGAAACTTATAGCTTCAGTTAAAGATTTGTCTAGAATTATAACAAAATCAAAAGTTAGGGATGAAGAGCAAGCAGAAAAATATAATTCTATGGTAGAGGAAATGAAACGAAATGGTTATTGTCTTCATTGTTGTGATGTAATATTAAAATATGCTGCTAACAACTTATGGAAGGACTAATTTAGAATATGGCAATTTTTAGAGATAGAACTGATAAGCAAGTAGATCACGATAGAGCAATAGAAGATAAAAGAAGACATAGGCAATTAGTTGAAAAATCAATTAAGGAAAATTTAGGCGATATCTTATCTGAAGAGAGTATAGTTGGTCAAAGTAAAAATAAAAAATTTAAAATACCTATAAAAAGTATTAAAGAATATCAATTTGTATATGGCAAAAATTCTAAAGGGGTAGCGACTGGAACTGGTGAAGAAAAACGTGGCGACAAAATAGAATCAGGCTCTAAAAAAGCAATGGGAAAAGGGAATAAGGGTGCTGGTAATGAAGAAGGTGATGAAATTTATGAAACTGAAATTACCTTGGATGAACTTATGGAATATATATCAGATGAGCTTAATTTGCCGAATTTAGATGAAAAGAAATATTCAGAAATAATAACTGACAGTTGTGGAAAGAAGAAAGGTTATCAAAGACATGGAATAAGGCCAAGACTTGCTAAAAAAAGGACAGTTATGGCTAAGATATCTAGAAAGCAAAGCAAAAAAAGGGCTCTAATAGAAGAAGGCAAAGATTATAAAACTGAAAGATTTCCATTTAGGGAAGAAGATCTTAGATATTACAAAGTTAAAATGCAGCCTAAAAAAGCAAGTAATGCAGTAATGATATTTATTATGGATGCTTCAGGATCTATGGATTCAACAAAGAAATATTTAGCAAGGTCATATTTCTTTGTATTATCTAGATTTTTAAAAAGAAAATACAACAATATAGCATTTGAATTTATATATCATACTACTATTGCTAAAAGAGTAAGTGAGTACGAGTTCTTTCATAAATCTGAATCAGGAGGTACGTATATATCAAGCGGTATAGTAGAGGCTATAAAATTAATAGATGAAAAATATCCTCCAAGTGAATGGAATATATATCCTGTTTATGCTAGCGATGGTGATAACTGGTCTGAGGATAATGTAAAAGCAATAGAATCAGTAAAGGAAATTTGTAAGATTAGCAATATGTTTGGATATGCAGAGCTGTTACCATCAACTTATACTCAAACTATGTATTATAAATTTAATAAGGAGATAAATGAAAAGAATTTTATTTCTGTAGTTATTAAAGAGAAAAAGGATTTATGGGAAGCTTTAAAGACTATGCTTAAACAGGAATTAAAGGAGGATTAGTAAAATGAGCTACACTTTAAGGGAGATTGAAGAATGGAATGATAAAATAGAGAAAAAAGTAATAGAATATGGATTAGACTTTTACAATCAAGAATTTGAATTTATAGACTTTAACGAGATGTTGGGATATGAATCTTATGTAGGAATGCCATCCAAATATCCTCATTGGAGCTATGGTAAAGCCTATGAAAAAAATAAAATGTTGTATTCATTAAATCTTACAGGACTTCCTTATGAAATGGTAATTAATTCTGATCCTTGTTTGGCATATTTAATGAAAGAAAATACATTATTACTTCAAATACTAACTATGGCTCATGTATATGGACATAATGATTTTTTTAAGAATAATAGATTATTTAAAGAAGGAACTAATGCAAAATATGCCATTGAAATGTTTAAACTAGATGCTGATATTATAAGAAGATATATTAATAACCCTAGTATTGGATATGAAAAAGTTGAAAGAATATTAGATGCAGCACATGCTATAAGGTATCAAATTGGAAGGGTTATTGGAGTTAAAAAGTTATCACATGAAGAAATAAAACAAAGTATGATTAAAGATTATGAAAGTAAATTAGATAATAGAGGAATATTAAATCAAGATGAAAAGATTGAGTTTCCTGATTTAGATAAAATTCCAATAGAACCAGAAGATGATGTAGTAGATTTTATAATAAAGTATGGTGACTTACAAGAATGGGAAAGAACAGTTTTGAAAATTGTAAAAAGAGAAACAGAGTATTTCCTTCCTCAAATGGAAACCAAAATAATGAATGAGGGATGGGCAAGCTACACTCATTATAATATATTGAAGGAATTAAACTTACCAGATGGACTTCACTTTGAATTTTTAAAAAGGCATAATGATGTTATAGCCCCTATTGTAGGAGGTTTAAATCCTTATTATGTAGGCTTTAAAATATTTGAGGACTTAGATAAAAAATATGGCAAAGAAAAAATATTTGAAGTAAGAGAAATTGAAAGAGATAGTTCATTCTTGAGGAGATATTTGACTAGGGAGTTATGTGAAGAACTTAATTTGTTTGAGTATAATAAAAGAACATTTGATATTGTTGTTGAAGAAGTTTCAGATGAAGAGGGTTGGAAAGAAATTAGAGATAATTTAAGCTATACTTGTGGTATAGGTGGAATTCCGTATATTAGAGTTATTGATCTTAACACTAAGGATTATACTTTAACATTAGAACATGTATTTGATGGGAGGGAATTAGAATTAAATTATGCAAAAGAAACTTTAAAATATATTCAAGAATTATGGGGTAAAAAAGTAAGATTAATTACTAAAGACTCTGATAAAAAAGATGTTGTTATAACTTGCAATATGGATAAAGAAATTACAATTGGTTAAATTATTTCCCAAAAAGGATATGAGATTTTTCTTGTATCCTTTTATTTTTATGTTTAATTAAAATTTGTAAAAGATATTATGAATGTTATGAGTTTAGTTAACATAATGATATTGTAACAAAAAAAAACAAAATGAATATTTTAATATAAGGTGTGACATTAGAAGATTAGTTAATGTCTAAATAATATTTAGGAGATAATCATGAATCTAAAGGGTAGTAAAACAGAAAAAAATTTATATAAGACTTTTGCAGGAGAATGTAGGGCTAGAAGTACTTATAATTTATATGCAGAAAAAGCAACATTAGAAGGGTTTAGATGGATTGCTAAAGTATTTGATGAAACAGCTGAAAATGAATATGCTCATTCAAGAGAAGCTTTTAAAAGATATTTAGGTAATGTAAAAACAACTGAAGAAAATTTAGTATCAGCTGCAATTGGAGAGGCAAATGAAACTAAAAATATTTATAAAGAATTTGAAGATGTTGCTAGGGAAGAAGGATTTTTAGAAATAGCTGATTTTTATAAAGAACTTAGAGAGGTTGAAGAATCACATGAAAAAAGGTATTTAGAATTAGCTGAAAAAGTTAAATTAGGTATATTGTTCAAATGTGAAGAAACATGTTATTGGAAATGCTTAAATTGCGGATATATTTATGAAGGAAATGAAGCTCCCAATGTATGTCCATTATGTAAATATCCTAGAGCATACTTTGAAAAAATCTGTGATAAAGATGTGAAAAAATAGGGGGATAATAGATTATGTATTTTAAATTTCCGAATGATTTTTTAATTCCTGTTAAATCAGTAAGTGATTTAATAGATGATTTGGATATAGAAAATTTAAGAACAGATAAAAATGAAGATATCGAGGAAAAATTAATTGAAGTAAAAGAAGATGAAATTAAAGAAGAAAAAGAAGAAAAACTTTTAAATAAACGTGGATTACAAGGCGTTGATGAGGTAATAAATGATAAAAAAATAAGTGAATTGATATCAGGTAAATGTGATTTTTTAGATGAATGTAAAATTATACAAAAAGAAATAACTGAAGAAGTAGAAAGAAAAGAAGGGATTTCTATTGAAGAAGGATTAAAAGATATTAAAAATAAAAAGATATGGGAAGAAATAGATGAAGAATATTCGGAGAGTCAATTGACAAAATAGTAAAAATGGTAGAAGTTTTAATTTAAAAATATTATAAAATTCAATGTTATATAGGAAAGTATAAAGAAAAAGTGGAGAACTAGTAAAAAAGTCATAACAAACTTTTGAAATATAATATTTCGGAAAATTTGTAAGTTTAAATTATAAATTGACATCTCTCCACTTTTAATTAAAGGATGTAATTAAATTTTTTATGATAGAGTTTATATAATAAAAATATAAAAATACGTACTAAAAATAGAATTAATATAATATATTAATTTGAAAATATTATATGGTGCGAGGTTAATAGTTTATGAAATATAGAAATTTGATAAATGAACAGAGCCAAGATATAACTGTTTTAAGTCAATTACTTAAAACTTATGTTGATTCTTATAGATTACTAATAGGTGGAGCATCAGAATTATATAATGTAAATATTGCAAAAAAAAGTGAGGTTAAAAAAGCACTAGACAGAGTTAGTGAATTAGGGGAGTTGATTGATAAGTTAATAGTATCGTTAGATAAGTGTGAAAGTGGATATATAAAATATTGTAAAATTAAAAGTGATTATATTTCAGTAAAATCAGATAAGAATGTTATACTTACAGAAATAGATAATGAATTGGATTTTCAAGATAGTAAGAATAGAGATGAAGATGAATACTAGTAAAAGTAAAAAATAGGGAATATTAAAAACCACTTAATAGATAGTTTTTAATATTCCCATAAATTTTAAAGTTTTTTTAATTTAAAATTGCTTATCATTAAATATGAAAATGCAAGCATAAGTATAATTGCAATATAAATAGGTGATTGAGCTTTTAAATTAAATAACGCAAAAAGCGCTAAAAGACACCCTGCAATTGTAATAGGGATACCAGTAAAAACTCCGTCAAAGTCGCAGGTATTGTATCTGGCAAGTCTAAATGCACCACAAATTGGGAATAGTAATAATAATATTAATCCAATAGATCCTTTTGGTCCTAAATTTGTAAATTCAAATAATATATATATTAGTATAGATGGAGCTACACCAAAAGAAACTAAATCAGCTAAAGAATCTAATTCTTTCCCCAAATCACTAGATACGTTTAAAAAACGTGCCACTCTACCATCATATCTATCAACTAAGCCAGCGACTAATATAAAAATACTTGAAAGATCTATTCTGTCATACATAACTGATAGTATTGAAAGAACTCCACAAGATAGATTTATAAAAGTGAATATATTAGGAATACAACTTTTTCTCATAAAAATCACTCCTGAATTTATTAAAAATCATTTACGAAATATTATTATAGCATATATGTGCTTAAAATATAAGTGATAATAATATTAATAATTTCTTAATTTATAAAATAAGAGATTTATACCAAAAAAATACAAAAATCATAATATATTATCGACATTAAAAGTACAAAATGATATAATCATCTGTATAACAAATTTGGTTGGAGGGAATTTATATTTATGAAAAAGGTTAAATTCATATATAACCCGTACTCAGGAGAAAATATCATAGTTAATGAGATAGATAATGTTATAAAATTACATGAAGAAGCGGAATTGCAAATTATTCCTTATAGAATTCAAAGGGGTAAATCTTTGGAGGAAGCTTTAGAAGATATAGATAATACTTATAAATATATATTAATAGCTGGTGGAGATGGAACTGTTGATTCAGTTGTGAATGCCATGAAAAAAAGAAAAATAGATTTACCAATAGGTATATTACCAGTAGGAACTGCAAATGATTTTGGAAAATTTATTAATATACCCAATAACATTATAGATGCCTGCAATAAAATTTTGAAATCAAAACCTGTTGGGGTTGACCTTGGTAAGATAAATGACAAGTACTTTATAAATGTAGCAAGTACAGGACTTTTTACTGATGTTTCTCAGAAGACCGATGTAAATTTAAAGAACACCATAGGTAAATTAGCATATTATTTAAAAGGTATAGAAGAGTTACCGAATTTTAGAAGATTAAAAGTAAATATAAAATCTAAAGAGTGTAATTATGATGGTGAAATGTATCTCTTATTAGTATTCAATGGAGAAAGTGCTGGTAACTTTAGATTAGCTACAGAAGCAGATGTGACAGATGGTAAGCTTGATGTAATTGTATTTAAAGCAATTCCAATTATTGAATTAATACCATTATTTATTAAGATATTAAAGGGAGAGCACTTAGATTCTAACAAAGTAGTATACTTTAAAACAGATGACTTATATATTGAATGTAATGAAGAAATAGTTACAGATATTGATGGAGAACGAGGACCAGATTTTCCATTAAATATTAAATGTATTAAAGGTGGAATTAAAGTTTTAGGAATTGATTAGTTAAGCAATTATTAATTAGTTATAGGTATAAAATATGTAATTATATAATAAATATAAGTAACAGGAATGTAGATAGGAGTGTAATTTGTGAATTTTGCATATTATTTATTTTTGTTACTTATAATTTTTTTATGTCTTATACTTTTAAAAAAGAATATACAAGTTTCACCTAAGAAAATAAAAATATATGTAACTATTGTAATTACATTATTTTTATTAAGACATATAACACTATTTATTTTATGCATACTTAAAAATAGTACAATTGTATACTATTTTAAATCGATAATTTTTTTAAATCATATAGCAGTGCCCCTAATGATTTTAGCTATAACATATGTATATCTTAGATCTGAAAACTTAAAATTTAGCACTAACTATATTATTGCTGCAATAATATCAGTTGTTTATGGTTTAATAACATATTTTTCTAAAGCAACGGTGCAAGTGAATACTTTATATGGTTTTATTTTAAAGATAGATAAAGAAACATTAATGTTTTTATTTTCATTAATATTATTAGGAATACTACTTATTTTTAATGTAATTATATTAGACAAGCCTTTTGTAAATAAGAAGGGAATATGGTTTATAATTTTATCCATTTCAATTGTAATGATTGAGGATGTTATCATTTTAGGTGGAATAAAAATCTTTCCTTACCCAGTTATAGGAGATTTTATATTTCTTATAATCATGAGCTTAGTACTAAGTGGGTTTAAAAAGATTAGAGATATTCAATAAAAAAAGTGTTTTTTGAATTAGTAGAAAGTTTTTTGAGGATTAAAAGGGAATATGATTTTTAAATATTTTTAATTAAAATAAGTAAAAATGAAAACTATAAGATAGCGATAATGAGATGTTATGAAGAGGTGATAAATTATGAAGTTAGCAGAAGCATTAAATTTAAGAGCTGATTTGCAAAAAAGAATTGCATCGCTTAAGGAAAGGCTAATTAGAAATGCAAAGGTTCAAGAAGGGGATGCGCCATCAGAAAATCCGATTGTGCTTTTAAAGGAACTAGATAATAATATTGTTGAACTTGAAAAGTTAATAAAGGTAATAAATAAAACTAATAGTATAACATATGTGGAAAATGAAAGTATTGCAGATATTATTGCAAGAAGAGATGTTATAGGTTTAAAATTATCTGTCTTAAGGAGCTTTGTAAACACAGCATCTGAAAAAATAGATAGATATTCTAATAAGGAAATAAAGATATTAAGTACAGTTGACGTAGCAGAAAAGCAAGCAGAAGTAGATAATTTATCTAAAGAGTATAGATTAATAGATACTAAGCTTCAAGGATTAAATTGGACTATAGATTTAGTTGAATAATTTATAATTTTTAGATGGTAATTTATAAGGGCGAGCATAGGCTCTGCTAATTGAGATGTGAATTAGCTCTGATTAGCATATACGGAACCAGTGTGCAAATAGTTAAAGTTGAGTTCAGTATTGTTACAAGGGTAAAGTAATAAATTAAAGTTATAACCATATGCTGACTTATAAATGAGGGTGGGCTTGGGATAGTTATTAAAAATAGAATAGATGATAAATATATTTAGATAAAAGCTCAAGAGATAAAAGCTCTTGAGCTTTTTTATTATATTTGATCATATACTTTCTCAAAATATTCAATTTTATCTAAAGTTAAAGTATCTGCAGTATTCTGAGATAAATCTAAATTTCTTTAATTTCTATTAATAGATTTTTCGATAGCTAAGTAGTTACAAAAAATTCTTTTTATATAGTTAAAATTATTTTCTTCTATTAGAAGTTTTAGGTTTAAAATTACTTTTAGATTTTTTTCTTAAAGAATTTTTTCCGTTTTCTACATTTTTATCTTTTGAATTAGATTTAGAACTTTGAGTTATACTCTTAGCACTTGAATTAGATTTTGCATTATTCTTATTAGAAGTTCTAGTGCTATTTGTATGTGAACTCTTTTCGCCATCATTATTAGATGATTTATTTCTATTATTTTTACCTTGATATCCAAGTTTAGCTGGTGCAAAACCAATCAAACAATCTTTACCATTACCAATTAAATCTTCTCTGTGTGCTGCAATTAAGGCCTTTTTTACCTTTTTATGATTTTTAGGTATAGCAAATTGAATTAGAGCTCTTTGCATTTCTTTTTCTTCAGGAGTTTTTGGAATATAAACTTCTTCTCCAGTAAGAGGATTAAATCCTGTATAGTACATAGTAGTTGATAAGCTTCCAGGAGTAGGATAGAAATCTTGTACTTGTTCTGGAGTATATCCCATTTCTTTAACATATTGTGCAAGTTCTATTGCCGCATTTAAATCAGAACCCGGATGAGAAGACATTAAATAAGGTACAAGGAATTGTTTCTTATTTAACTTTTTGTTTATATTAAAATATTTATCTACAAATCTATCATATACTTCTCTTGTTGGTTTTCCCATTTGATTTAATACTTTTGGAACAACATGTTCTGGAGCTACTTTTAATTGACCACTTATATGATGTTCACATAATTCTTTAAAGAAAGAATCATTTTTATCATGAATTAAATAATCATATCTAATACCTGAACGAATAAATACTTTTTTTATACCAGGTAATTTTCTAACTTTTTTTAATAAAGAAAGATATTCAGTATGATCGATTTTTAAATTTTTGCAAGGTGATGGGAACATACATTGTTTAGTCTTACACGTTCCATGTACTTCTTGTTTTTTACAAGCTCTATGTCTAAAATCAGCAGTTGGACCTCCAATATCATGAATATATCCTTTGAAATCAGGTAAAGTAGTTAATAATTTTGCTTCATCAATTATAGAAATTTGGCTTCTATTTTGAATTACTCTTCCTTGATGGAATGTTAATGCACAAAATGAGCATGAACCAAAACATCCTCTATGACTTGTTATTGAAAATTTAACTTCCTGAATTGCAGGTATTCCACCATCAGCTTCATATATAGGATGGTAAGTTCTTGTATAAGGTAAATTATATGTAATATCCATTTCCTCTTGTGTTAAATTTTCTTGAGGTGGATTTTGAACTAGATATCGATCACCATATTTTTGTATTACTGTTTTACCAATAATTGAATCTTGTTCATAATATTCTAATTTATAAGCTTCTGAATAAGCATTTTTATCATTTATGACTTCTTCATATGATGGAACAATAACTGGATTTTCAATATGTGATATATCATTAGTTAAGTAACATGTACCTCTAACATTAGTGATATTTTTTATATTTGCACCATATCTCAATAAGTCAGCAATTTGAACTACTGTTTTTTCACCCATTCCATACATTAATAAATCTGCTTTAGAATCTAAAAGGATACCTCTTCTTACTTTATTATCCCAATAATCATAATGGGCAAATCTTCGAAGACTTGCTTCGATACCGCCAATTGCAATTGCTACATCTTTAAAAGCTTCTCTTATTCTATTACAATAAACAATTACAGCTCTATCGGGTCTATGCCCTGATTTACCACCTGGAGAATATAGATCCTCACTTCTATGTCTTTTGGCCGCAGTATAATGATTAACCATAGAATCTATATTACCTGAATTAACTAAGAATCCATATTTAGGACGTCCTAATTTTTTAAAATCTTCACAATCATTCCAATCAGGTTGTGCAATAATTCCAACTTTAAATCCTTCAGATTCAAGTATTCTTCCAATTATAGCAGTGCCAAAAGATGGATGGTCAACATAGGCATCTCCAGTTACAATTATAAAATCTAATTGCTTAATGTTTCTTTTTATTAAATCTTCTTTACATATAGGTAAAAATTCTTTACAAAGTTTCATATATTAATTAACTCCAATTCATATATTAATTTAAATTATTACTAATGATTATAAACAACTTAAGTGTATATATTAATAATATATTGATAAATGTATAAGTAAATTTGACTAGAGTAATTGAACTTAGAAATATTAGAATTAATATAATACAATTACAAAGCCTATTTACTATTGAATATATTAAGTTATACTAAAAGTTTACTGAATTTATAAAACATATACTATTTTCAAGTATATGTTAAGTTCGTTAATAGTATTTAACAAGTATTTATCAGGGGTTAAGGCATGTTTAACCTGTGAATAATAACTCAGTTTATATTAACATACGCAAGATTACTTTACAAATAACAATAATTATTATTTTAGTAAAATAGTCGCAAGTTTTAAATAAATAATAACCGTATATTTTAAAACAACAGTAACATTGTAATACAAGGGGCTTTGGCAGAAAAAAATTGTTGCCTTTTTGCGTCTATGTAATATAATAATTAGTAGAAATAAACAAGATGATGACGTAATTTAAATAGGCATGCTTATTTATTAGCTATGCATTAATTATAATGATGGACTATTTATAAATTTAGTCTAAAAATTATATTGTAGATTATAAGGTGGTGTAAAAGATGGAGGCTGGACCTCAGATTATTAATAATTTTAAATTACAATTTAATATATTTAGGAAGAGCTATTCATCTATTTAAATATAATGAAAGTTCTTTCTAAAAACATATAGGAGGAATCTTTCATGAAGAAATTATCAGTATTTTTATATACAAATATTTTATTTAAAAATATTTACGATGAATTTGGGGATGTTTTAGGAGAATTAAGAGATGTTTATGTAACAACAGAAGAGGGATATCCAAGAGTTATAGGCTACAAACTTAGGAAAGACGGCATTACATTTCATTATGAGTTTAGATATATAGAGTTTTTAGATGATAATGGAAATGTAAAGATAAGAACAAGAGGAAGCAAAGAAATACTTCCAATGACTTATACTTATCTTCTTTCAAAAAATTTATTAGACAAAAAAATAGTAGATATAAATGGAAAGCAAGTAGTACGTGTTAATGATTTGAGAATTGCTGAAATAGCAGGGGAATACAGAGTTGTAGCAGTTGAGACAGGACCACTTGCACGATATAGAAGGTTGAATGTTGCAGGAATTGCTAAATGTGTATATAAACTTTTAGGTAAAGATTATGAAGATAAAGTTTTAATGTGGGAAGATGTTGAATCATTAGAAATGGTTGATAACAATTTAAAGTTAGTAGTACCATATCAAAAATTATCAACACTACATCCAGCTGACCTTGCAGATATACTAGAAGATTTAGATGCAAGATCTAGAAAACAGATATTTGAATCATTAGATGAGGATTTAGCAGCAGACACATTGGAAGAAATAGATCCTGAATATAAGGGTAGTATAATTAAGGATTTATCAGAAACTAAAGCAGCTGAAGTTCTAGAAAACATGGCTAATGATGAAATAGCTGATCTTTTAGATGATTTAGATGAAGAAGAAAGAGAAAAAATATTAATAAATTTAGAAAAAGAAGATGCTAAGGAAGTTAAAGAATTACTTGAATATGAAGATGAAACTGTTGGTAGTATTATGAGCAAAGAGTTTATATCATTAAACTTAGATATAACAATTTCTGATGCATTAGATATACTTAAAGAAATGCAACCTGATGAAGAGGTTATGTACTATATATATATAACAAATGAAGAAGATAAGATTGAAGGTATGATTTCATTAAGAGATTTAATAATAAATGATAGTAGTAAAAAAATAAAAGATATAATGGATGAAACTGTTTCTCGTGTAAAACATGATGATGAAATAAATGAAGCAATAGAAGCAGCAGCTAAATATGATTTAGTTACAGTACCAGTAGTAGATGATGAGGATAAATTGGTTGGAACAGTTATAATCCATGATTTAATAGATGAATTTTTATTTCCTCTTTGGAAGAAGAAAAATTAAATAATTTTTAAAAATTATATTGACTTTTTTTTGAAATAACATATAATGAAAATATAAAGCATATCAATTTACTCAGAATTAAAAACTGTGAAAAAGTAAAGTAGCATAAAGGAAAGTTTACAGAGAGAAAAGAATTAGCTGAAATCTTTTTATCAAGAATTTATGTGAAGTGCACTTTGGAGTTGAAATCTGAATTAAGCATTTTAACTGTTTATAGTAAGATTTTTCGGGATCACCCGTTATAGTGATGATGCATAGATTTGTGCTAAATTTGAAGAGGAATTAAATTTTTTATTTAATTCAATTAGAGTGGAACCGCGGATATAACTTCGTCTCTATATTTTATAGAGATGGAGTTTTTTTATTCTTTAGGAAAGTATAAAAATCTTAAATCTGAGGATAACTTCTAGAATACTGTATTTTAAAGATATCATTAGTAGTTCTAAAGAATAAAAAACTAATAAGATTTCTAAATATAAATTAGTCAAAAGGTTTATATTAAAAATAAGCAATATGTAAAATAATGAAAAATTAATTTAAGGGGGAGAAAAGATGATTTACAATGGAATATTAGAATTAATAGGAAAAACACCAATTTTAAAATTAAATAATTTAGTTAGTGATGACAATATGGCAGAGGTTTATGTTAAGCTAGAAAAGTTTAATCCAGGTGGAAGTGTAAAAGATAGAGCAGCACTTGGCATGATAGAAAAAGCTGAGAAGGAAGGTTTATTAAAAAAAGGATCAATCATAGTTGAACCAACAAGTGGAAATACAGGGATAGGTCTTGCTTTAATAGGAAAGTTAAAAGGTTATAAAGTTATAATAGTTATGCCTGAAACAATGAGTAAAGAAAGAAGAGATTTAATTAAGGCATATGGAGCAGAATTAGTATTAACAGATGGAAGTAAAGGTATGAAAGGTGCTATTGAAAAGGCTGTAGAAATAGCCGTTGGAGATGAATATTTTATTCCACAACAATTTGAAAATTATGCTAATCCAGAAAAGCATTATGAAACAACTGCAGAAGAAATTTATAAAGATATACCTGATTTAGATGCAATTGTTGCAGGAGTTGGGACTGGTGGAACATTAGTTGGTATATCAAAAAACTTAAAGAATAAAAATGCTCAAATAAAAACAGTGGCAGTAGAGCCATTCTCATCACCAATATTAAGTGGAGGGAAGCCAGGAGCACATAAAATACAAGGAATAGGTGCAGGCTTTATACCGGGAATATATGATGAAAAATATATAGATGAAGTTTTAAAGGTAAAAGATGAAGATGCATTAAAAATAACTAAGGATGTTGCACAAATAGAAGGTGTCTTAGTAGGAATATCATCTGGAGCTGCTATATATGGAGCTATTGAAATAGCAAAAAAACTAGGAAAAGGAAAAAAAGTGTTAGCTATTGCTCCAGATGGAGGAGAAAAATATATATCAATGGGGATATACGATTAATTTGGATTGTGATTTGATATATGTATAAAATAAGTCTGGTTACTAAATAGATTATCTATTATATATCAAAACTATATTAAAATTAAATTCTATTGAAAAAGGAGACTGGGATTGTGTTTAAAGATTTAAATTATGATTTAGAAAGAGTTTTAATAAATGATCCAGCTGCTAAAAGTAAGATAGAAGTATTACTTTTATATCCATGTATTCATGCTCTTATAGCTTATAGAATTTCACATTTTTTATATAAGCACAAGTTTTTCTTTTTAGCAAGATTTATTTCTCAATTATCACGTTTTCTTACAGGAATAGAAATTCATCCAGGTGCAACCATAGGAAGAGGGCTATTTATAGATCACGGGATGGGAGTTGTTATTGGAGAAACTGCTGAAATTGGTAATGATGTTATTTTATATCATGGAGTAACTCTTGGTGGTACTGGTAAAGATAAAGGTAAGAGACATCCAACAGTAGGAAATAATGTTCTTATAGGGGCAGGTGCAAAAGTCTTAGGTCCAATTAATATTGGAGACAATGCTAAAATAGGTTCTAATGCAGTTGTATTGCATGATGTTCCACAAGGGGCAACAACAGTAGGGGTTTCTGCTAGAAACATTGTTAGAACTAAAGCTTCTATAATTGAAATAGAAGATTTAAAAGGAATAAAGAAAAAAATTTATAATGAAATGATAATTTAGAGGAATATATGATGGGCATAAAAGATCAAATAATTAAAACCTGTTCTTCTTTAGGTATAGATTCAATAGGTTTTATAAAGTGTAGAAGGTTTGATGAACTAAAGAATTTTTATAAAGATAGAAAAGATTTAAATTTGCAAAATGAATTTGAAGAGGATGATATAGAGAAAAGAATAAATCCAATTCAATATTTAGAAGAGGGGAAAACTATAATTTCTATAGCTTTCCCTTATTTAACGTCTGAGTCAAATAATAATAACGGTTTTTCTGTATATACAAAGGGAATGGATTATCACTATGTAGTAAATAAATACTTAAAAATTATTTGCGAAATCATAGAATCACATGGTGGAAAAGCAAAAAGTTTTGTTGATAGCAACTCATTACCTGAAAGATACATAGCTTATTTATGTGGAGTTGGATTTATTGGGAAAAACAATTTACTTATAAATAAGAAATATGGATCATATATTTTCTTAGGTGAAATAATAACCGATTTGGAGATTTATGATGAAGATAATGGTACATTTGAAGATCTAAATTTATTTAAGGAATGTGGTGAATGTAAGGACTGCTATGTCTCATGTCCAACTAAAGCCATTAATTCTAACAAAAAAAATTGTAATATATGTTTATCTTATATTACTCAAAAAAAAGATTTAGAAGATTGGGAAATAGAAAAATTGCAAGGTAGAATGTTTGGGTGTGATACATGTCAATTGGTATGCCGTTATAATATAGATAAAGAATTATCTAAAATACCAGAATTTATGCCTTTTGATTTCATGATTAATAATAATGAAGAAGTTATTATTGCTATGGGAAATGGACAATTTAAGGAAAGTTATAAGAATACATCTTGTGGATGGAGAGGAAAAAATATTTTAAAAAGAAATGCTTTGATTAGAAGCAAACTTTACTTAAAGAGTAATAATTTTGCTCAAAATCAAAAGTTTGAATCTCCATATTTAAATGAGTATATAAATAGACTTTTCCAAAAAACTAGAATATAATTATTATATATAAAGAGATATAGAGATTGAAGCGGGAGTGAGAAATATGCTATCACCAACTATAGTAAAAATATTAGAAATGTTACCAGAAAGTTTTCTTGTGAATTTTGGAAAGATGAAAATTGCAAATTATATAAAAAAATATGCAAATATAACCTTAAATGGAATTGAAAATATAGATAAAACCAAAAAACCTAGAATTTTTATATGTAATCATTTGAGCAATGCAGATGGATTAGTGTTAGATAGAATATTAAGAGAAAAAAGTGATCCATATTTTATTGCAGGTGCTAAGTTAAGTGATGATCTTATAACAAGAGTAGGAACAAAGGTTATAAAAAATATTCCTATAAAGCCTAATTCACCAGACAAAGATGCTATAACAAGAATTGTTAAGACTCTTAGAGCTGGAAATGATATTTTAATTTTCCCAGAAGGAACTAGAAGTAGGACAGGTGCTATGATTGAGGGGAAAAAGGGAATATTATTAATGGCTAGAATGTCAAAAGCAGAAATAATTCCTATTGGAATGAATGGAACAGAAAAGCTTCTTCCTATAAGCAAAAGTGGGGATATGGGAGGAGAAAAATGGCAAAATGCCGATGTTAATATAAATATAGGGCAAAAAATAGAACTTCCAAAGAAAAATGAAAATGAAGATAAACATGAATATGATGATAGATGTCTCCATATATTAATGAAGAGTATAGCAAACTTATTACCTGAAGAATACAGGGGAGTTTACAAATAAGAGGAGATTATAAACAATATGAAAGTAAGGACACAAAAGATTTTAGATATTCTAAAAGAAACTTACCCGGATGCTAAATGTGAATTAAATTATGAAACTTCTTTTCAGTTGTTAGTAGCTACAATTTTATCAGCGCAGACTACTGATAAAAAGGTTAATGAGGTTACAAAAACTTTATTTGAGGATTATCCAGATTTAGATGCTTTTTTAAAGATAACAAATGAAGAATTAGAAGACAGAATAAAACAAATAGGGTTATATCGTAACAAATCTAAAAATTTAATACTTATGTTTAGGCAGTTAAAAGAGAATTTTAATGGTGAAGTTCCAGGAACTATGGAAGGAATAACTTCTCTTTCAGGAGCAGGTAGAAAAACTGCAAATGTAGTTTTATCAAATGCCTTTGGTGTGCCTTCAATAGCTGTAGACACTCATGTTTTTAGAGTATCAAATAGATTAGAACTTGCAAATTCTGAAAATGTATTAGAAGTTGAAATGCAGTTACAAAAAGAGTTACCTAAAAGTGAGTGGTCGTTAACTCATCATTTGTTAATATTTCATGGAAGAAGATGTTGCACATCTAGGAATCCTAAATGTAAAGAATGTCCATTAAATAATATATGTAAATATGATAATATTAAATAAAAAGATAGTTAGAACCACTAGTAATTTAAAGGTTATTATTAGTGGTTCTTTAATTTTTGCAAAAAATTTATTAATATATAATTATAAGATATATTAAAATTAATATAATATGATTAATATAAAATATAGGCTATGTTTTATTAGAGAGTTTATATATTATAATAAGCAAGAGTTGATGAAGAGTTTAAACTTAGTAATATTAAAAAGGAGTATAATTCAATTATAAAGTTGTTTCTCCGAGCTCGAATATAAACACATATTAAAAAATAGCATAATATAAAATAATTATTGAACTAAGATATTGGAGGTAACTAATGAAAGTTGGAGTAATAATGGGAGGTATTTCATCAGAAAGAGAAATATCTTTAAAAAGTGGTAAATCAATAGTTGATAGTATAAATAAAAATAAATATGAAGTGGTCTCTATAGTTATTGATGAAAAAGAAGATATAATAAATAAAGTTAAAGGCATTGATTTTGCACTTTTAGCATTGCATGGTCAATTTGGAGAAGATGGAACAGTTCAATCAGTTCTTCAAACACTTGAGATACCATATTCAGGATGTGGTCCGTTAAGTAGCTCTATGTGCATGGATAAGGACATAAGTAAATGCATATTAAAGGCTGCTAATATAAGAACAGCACCTTGGATAAATTTAAGAAGAAATGATAAAATAAATTATGAAAAAATAGAAGGAATGGGATATCCGGTAGTAGTAAAACCAACCCATGGGGGGTCAAGTGTTGCTACATTTATAATAAAAGAAGAAAAAGATATAAAAAATGCTGTTACAGAAGCCTTTAAATGGGACAGCGAAGTTATTATAGAAAAATTTATAAAAGGTGATGAAATAACTTGTCCTGTATTTGGCGATAAGATGTTACCAGTTGTAGCAATAAAGCCAAAAGCTGAATTTTTTGATTTCACTGCAAAATATGCAGATGGAGGATCGGATGAATTTGTGACAGAACTTCCAAAAGAATTACATGAAGAAGTAGAAGAAATGGCTTTAGCAACATACAAAGCATTAAAGTGTGAAGTTTATTCAAGAGTTGATATGATAGTAACTGAAGATAAAGTTCCGTACATTTTAGAAGTTAATACTTTACCTGGAATGACTCCAAATAGTTTAATTCCTAAGAGTGCAGCAGGAGTTAATATATCATTTTCAGAACTTATAGATATGATAATTGATGAATCTATAAAGGTCATTAGATAGAATATAGTGGTTTTGAATAAAAACTTTAACTAAATTTTAACCATTATAAAATAATAATCATATAACATAGAGATAAGCGTCTGTATAAATGCTTATCTCTATTTGTTTTGTTTCTTACTAAAAATACATTATTGAAACAGATTCAAAGTCGCTTGACGATTTTTTTAGTGTAGTTCATCTAATATATAACCGATAATTAAAATGAGGGTTTAATTTTAGAAAATCTTAAGAAGTTTACAGAGGTTTTTTTTAGAAATTTAAGTTAAAATATAGTTAAGGAAAATTATGTTTACTTTACAATAAAAGGGGGATGAATATGATAGGCAATAAAACTATTTTAATAGTTGATGATGAAAAAGAAATTAGAGATCTAGTTGAAATATATTTAAAAAGTGAAGGGTATGTTACAGTAAAGGCATGCAATGGCGAAGAAGCATTAAATATAATTAGAGAACAAAATATAGATTTAGTAATATTAGACGTTATGATGCCTAAATTAAATGGTATAGATACATGTTTGAAAATAAGAGAAGAAAGAGAAATGCCAATAATAATGTTATCAGCTAAAAGCGAAGGCATAGATAAGATACTGGGACTTAATATGGGGGCTGATGATTATATAACAAAACCTTTTAATCCATTAGAATTAGTAGCTAGAGTAAAATCACAATTAAGAAGATTTTATAAGTTTAATACTAAGCACATGGAAGATGAAAAAGAAGAAGAGAGTATAATAGAAATTGATGAACTAATAATAAATTTAGAAACACATGAAGTAATATTAAGTAATAATTTAGTGAAATTAACGCCTACTGAATTTGATATATTGTTATTGCTTTCTAAGAATAGAGGAAAAGTTTTTTCAATAGAAAATATATATGAAAGTGTTTGGAATCAGGAATTTATGTCTTCAGATAATACTGTAATGGTACATATAAGAAAAATAAGAGAAAAAATAGAAAGTGATCCAAGAACCCCTAAATTTATAAAGACCGTATGGGGAGTTGGGTATAAAATTGAAAAATAAAGAAAAATTAAAAAACCTTTATGAACAATTAGTTGCTTTAAAGGTTTATAAGTTTTTTCGTAGCATATGTTTAAAATTAAGAATAAATATTGAGAGAAGCATTAGATTTGAATTAATGCTAGTAATTGGAGTATGCTTTTTATTATCTTTTACATTTTATAATTTCACAGATGTACTGTTAAAAAAAGAATATCGAAATCCAGAAGTATTTTATGATTATGAATCTACAGAAAAAGAAGCTAATATGTTATTAAAAGAGTTAGAAAGAACGGAACATTTAAAAATAGATGACTCTAAAGAGATAGAAAAAATATTAAATTCACCTATGTATAATAACAGTAAGATATATATTACAAATACTGAAGGAAAAGTTGTTTTTAAAACTTCAAATGTTTATGAAGAAACAATAGATATATATAGTGTATTTAGAGATATTATTTCTAATGAAAATGATACTAGTAATGCAGCACGGGAAAGAATTTATATTATGCCATTAAAAATGGATAATACCAGATTATATTTAATATATTCTAAAATTCCAAAGGCAGAAATAGTATATAATACGGTAGAAATGTCTAATTCCTCTTTAGCATTATCACTTACATTTATAATTTTTATAATTTCATTTGTAATAATTACTAATAATAAAATGAAGTATTTAGATGAAATTGCATCTGGATTAAAAACAATAGCAAATGGAAATTTAAATTATAGGATTGAGGAAAAAGGAAGAGATGAAATTAGAAAGATAGCTAATAACATAAATAATATGGCTAAGGAGATTGGTGAGAAAATACAAGCTGAAAGAGATGCAGAAAAAACAAAAACTGATTTAATTACAAATGTATCTCATGATTTGAGAACTCCGTTAACGTCTATTATGGGTTATATAGGTTTGGTAAAAGAAGATAGATACAAAAACAAGGAAGAAATGAACGAATATTTAAATATAGCTTATAACAAGGCACAGAAATTAAATATATTAATTGAAGATTTATTTGAATATACGAAGCTTAATAATAATGGAATGAAGTTAACTAAAGAAAAAGTTAATTTATGTGAACTTCTATCTCAATTAATAGAAGAGATGACACCAATCGTAGATGAAAACTCAGTAAGTATAAATAAAAAATTTGATATAGATAGAGCATATGTTTTTATAGATATAGTAAAAATGCTTAGAGTGTTTGAAAATTTAATAATGAATGCTGTAAAGTATTCAATTAAACCTGGAGAAATAATCATAGGTCTTTACCAAAAAGATGATTATGTAACTTTTGTGTGTAGAAATAAGGGAGAATATATATCTAAAGAAAAATTAGATAAAGTATTTGATCGATTTTATAGAGTTGATGAATCAAGAAATACTACTACAGGGGGATCAGGATTAGGCCTCGCTATTTCTAAAAATATAATTAATTTACATGAAGGTAAAATATGGGCTGAATGTATTGATGATAATATAAGTTTTTATGTTAATTTAAAGATAGAAGATTTATAGTTATTATATAATTATATTTTATTGGTACTTTTTTTGAGTAACTTTAATATTTTATAATAAGACTACTTTTTATTTGGAGGAAATATGCAAGATAAAAATCCTAAAAGTCTTTTTGGAATAGATATTAATGAATATACTCAAAACGTTCAATTTCCTATAATAGCTACCAAAATAGACTTTCTATACTTAAGATCATCTGGATCAGGTTCAGGAAGATTTAGAGTAGATAAAAAATTTATTCAATTTGCAAAAGAGAGCAGGAACTATGGTATTCCTGTAGGAGCATATCATTTTGGAGTTCCATCATATGATTTAACAGATGCTGATAGACAATGTGATGATTTTATAAATGTTCTTCAAGAAGGATTTGGAGAAAAAAATTATGGTGATTTATTTCCTGTTTTAGATGTAGAATATCCAATTGATAAAACTATATCAACCAAAACGTTAGTAGAATGGATAGATAGGTTTAGAAAGAGATTTGAAAAAAAAACTAGAAGAAGACTTATGCTTTATACTGGATTATTTTTTATAGAATTATATGATAATTTCTATGTTGAAGGAAAAGGATATCCATTAAAAAATATGCCTTTATGGATCGCAATGTACACTAAGCTTCCTATTAATCCACCATATCCACCTAACATAGGAGGATGGACAAGATGGAGAGTTTGGCAGTTTAGCGAAGATCAAAAAGTGATGGGAGTGGGAAATCCAGTAGATGCTAATTGGGGACCAGATCATATAGAATTATTAATTCAGCCTAGAGATGTAACTGGGTTCAAAGCAACAATAGATAAAAATCATATATATTTATCATGGGATAAAGTTCCTGATATGGATTTGCTAGGATATAATATATTTGTAAATAATTATTGGGTAGCAACTGTGGATGAAAATGCAACAAAATATGTAATAGATACAAATAAGTTGAATGTTCCTAAAGGAAGTCCTATAAATGTTACGATTGAAGCATTTGATTATGATGGTGAAACATCCAGATCTAGAGCGAAAGTTAAATTACAGAATAATCAATTAAAAAGTTAAGCTTAAACTATAAAGTGAAGGTGTCTTATAAAATGTGAATAAGATACCTTTATTTTTATGTAAATTATACGATAATATTCTTATAAAATATAAGAAATAATGTGATATAATAAAACATGCAATTATGTTTAAAGCATAGAATTTTTTATAAAAATATTAGTAGTATTAAACTACTAATTCAGTATATTTATTGAAAGGGGAATAAATGTGAGCGAAGAGAATAGAAAAAGGGGGAAAGTTCTTAAAAAGGTATCAAGTAATAAAAAGAAAATAATAATAGGAATATGTGCA
Organism: Clostridium cagae; assembly: GCF_900290265.1. NCBI lineage: Bacteria > Bacillati > Bacillota > Clostridia > Eubacteriales > Clostridiaceae > Clostridium > Clostridium caccae. Next base: position 2,675,505 of record NZ_OKRA01000001.1, on the reverse strand, counting down.
TTTGCAGTTATTACTTCGGCATTATTTACTGGATATTTTTTATCTATTAGTAAAATAGTAGAGGACTGGAATGATAAGATATATTTAGGTGTAGCAGTACAAGATATAAATATAGGAGGAATGACTAAAGAAGAGGCTAGAGAAAAATTAGCTCAAGATCTTCAGGGGCGAATAGGAGATAAAAAGGCAATTATAAAAGTAGATGGTTCAGAATTCGAATTATTGTATTCTGACATATCTCCAGTATATAATCTTGATAATGTTCTAGATGAAGCTATTAATTTTGGGAAAGATCATTCAGCATTGAAAAAATATTCTTATATAAAGAATAAAGGACAAGAAAAGCATGAGATAAATTTAAATTTATCATATGATGAAGAAAAATTAAAGGCATGTGAAGAAGCGATAAAAGACAAAGTGCAAACTGAACCTAAGGATGCCACTCTTTCAATTAATGGTAGTAATTTTTCAGTGATAGATGAAGTAGTTGGAAAAAGCATAAATATGGAGGAGTTTGATAAAAAATTAAAAGAAGCTATAACAGGACACATAAATGAAGAAAATATAATTTCAATGGAATTAGAAACGGTACAACCTAAAATTACAAATAAAGATTTATCAAAAATAAATGGAATTATTGGTTCATATTCTTCAAATTATGGTACATCATCTGAAGGAAGAAGTACTAATATAGATATTTCAACTAAAGCCATAAATGGAGTGGTTTTAATGCCAGGGGATGTATTTAGTTTTAATGAAGTTGTTGGTCCTAGAACAGTTGAAAGAGGCTATAAAGAAGCAGCAACTTATGTTGGTAATAAGGTAGAACCAGGAATAGGTGGAGGTATATGCCAAGTTTCAACAGCCCTTTATAGAGCGGTAATGCATGCAAATATAAGATCAGTAGAAAGAAGAAATCATTCGATGTCTGTAGGTTATGCAAAGCCAGGATTAGATGCAACTGTTTCTTATGGAGATATAGATTATAAATTTAAAAATAATTATGATTCTCCAATTTATATAGAAGGAAATACATATAATAAGGTTATGACTTACAATATATATGGTAATGTTTCTGAATTAGGTGGAAAAACTTATGATATGGTAAATGAAATAATTCAAACTATAGAGCCAACTGTAAAAGTAGTAGAAGATGCAACTTTGCCAGAAGGACAAGAAGTAACAGAAAGTGGTGGAATGACAGGATATAAAGTCAATTCATATCAACTAACATATGAAAATGGTGTTCAAACAAATAAAGAATTAATATCAACTGATTATTATACAGCAGTGGATATAGTTGTTAAAAAGGGAACTCAACCATTAATTCCACCAGCAGCTACAGAACAACTTCCAGGTGCTGTTCCACCTGAAACTCCACAAACAGCTCCACCGGTACCTGGAGACCCAGTAGCTCCGCCGGTAGTTCAATAATTAAAAAAACAAAAGGTATTATTAATATACCTTTTGTTTTTTTATTCTTTTTTACAAAATATAAAAATTTTGAGGTTTGAAGCTAATGGTATATAAACTTATGATAGATATTATTTCAAAATTAAATTTGGAAAGTTAAGAGATGAAAAAATCAAATTGGTTTTTAACAGGAACACTAACTTGTTAACTTTTAAAGCGTGTTATACCCACCTTGTTTTTGCATAAACTATTTGTTATAGCAAGTTTAATTTTAGTTACGCTTAAGCAAAGGAACGACTAGACAGTTAGTGAACCATATAGTATACTTTTTAATTATACTGAATTAATAATTATACTAAATTTATAACAATAAACGAAAAGAAGGTGATCTTTTGAATTTAAATATAGTATTATATCAACCAGAAATTCCTCAAAATACTGGGAATATAGCAAGAACTTGTGTGCTTACTGATAGTAAGCTGCATTTAATAAAGCCTTTAGGATTTGATATAGATGAAAAACATGTAAGAAGAGCAGGGTTGGATTATTGGAAATATTTAGACTTAGAAATTCATGAAAGCTATGAAGCATTTATGGAAAAATACAAGAATGAAAGAATATTTTTATCAAGTACTCATGCTGGAGATTATTATAGCGAAATTTCATTTCAAAAAGGTGATTTTATAATGTTTGGAAGAGAATCAAGTGGTGTACCAGAGTCAATCCATGAAGTGATTACTGGTATGAGAATACCAATGATTCAATCAAGCACTAGAAGTTTAAATTTATCTAATACTGTGTCAATAGTTGCATATGAAGCTTTAAGGCAATTTGGATTTCCAAACATGAAATAGGAAAGGGAATGAGGCATTTGGAGAAGATAAAAATTATCACAGATAGTACTGCTGATTTACCAAAAGAAATATATGAAAAATATGACATAGAAGTGTTACCAGTTCTAATAAATTTCAAAGAAGAAAGTTATTTAGATGGAATTGAAATAAATCCAGATAAAGTTTTTGAAAAAATAGAAAAAGATAATATATTACCAACTACAGGTCAAATTATTCCTACTAGATTTATAGAGACATATCAGAAGTATCTAGATGAAGGTTATAAGATACTTTCAATACATATGTCTTCTGCGATGAGTGGAACATATCAATCAGCATGTATAGCTAAAAATACAATAGAAAGTGATGATATAATGTTGGTAGATTCACAAAATATAGCACCAGCATTAGGAATTTTAGTATTAAAAGCAGCTGTACTTTTAGAAAAAGGAAATAGCTTAGATGATACATTTAAGATAATAGATTCTGCTAAATATAATGTGAAAACATTAATGTGTTTTGAATCATTAGAATATCTTATAAGAGGTGGAAGAATATCTAAAACGGCTGGAATGGTTGGTAGTGTGTTTGGAATAAAGTTAATTCTAGATATAAAAGATGGACTTATGTCTGTTAAAGATAAGATAAGAGGAAATAAAAAGGCTATTAGAAAAATAATTTCTGAATTAGAAGAAGCACAATTAGATGAAGATGTTCCAATATTACTAGTTGATGCAAAAAATGTAGAAATTAAAGCAGCCTTTTTAGAGTATTTACAAGAAAATAATATGAACTATACTGAATGTCCATTAGGATCTAGTGTATGTATTCATTCAGGGCCTAATTGTTGTGGACTAATATATTTAACTAAGTAAAATAAAAATAAAACCATGATTTAAACAAAAAATTATAAATTTTGTTTAAATCATGGTTTTATTAGTTATTAGCATTAAATCATTAGTTTATAATATACTGTAAAGTAAGGATTTAGATTACTTGCTTTAATTAATGAAATCAGAGTATACTATTCTATAGAGAAAAGGTTTTCTATAATTATTATATAATTTTATTACAATATGATATAAGAAAAGAGGATGTTTATGAAATTAGATTATGGTATGAAAATTACCCAGGATCAAAAACTTGTATTAACTCAAAGTATGCAACAATCGATAAAACTTTTACAAATGTCCATGCATGATTTAAGGGAGTTCATTGATAATGAATATGCTGAAAATCCAATATTAGAAATTAGTGAATTAGATAAAGGAATAGAAAATAATACTTCAGAAGATAAATATGATTACAAAAACCTAATAAAGGAATTAGAATCTAATAATTATAAGAATGAAGTTGATAATAATTATGTAAATAACAAAGAAACAGATTCTACTCCTTGGAATTATATTGAAAAGAGTAAATCTTTAAATGAGTTTTTACAAGAACAATTAATTGGACTAAATATTGATCCATATTTAGTAGTAGTATCAAAATATATCATAGAATCCTTAGATAATAGAGGGTATTTGGAAATATCAACAATTCAAATAAGCAATGAACTTAATATAAATCAAGTTAAAGTAGAAGAAGCATTGAAAATTGTACAAGACTTAGAACCATACGGTATAGGTGCTAGAAATATAGAAGAGTGTTTAATGATTCAAAGTAAAAAATTAAGTATCTTAGATGATACTATGGAAAAAATAATAAAGAATCATTTAGGAAATATAGCAGATAATAAATATAAGCTAGTAGGTGAAGAATTAGGAATAAACCCTAAAGAAGCTCAAAGGTATGGTGATTTAATTAAAACATTAGAGCCAAAGCCATCTAGAGGATTCTACACAGGAGAACAAGTAAGTTATATAATCCCTGATGCTGAAATAAAAAAAATAGAAAAGCAATATTTTATTATAATGAATGATAACGTATTGCCTAAACTTACTATAAATAAAACTTATAAAAGTGTTTTGGAAAATAATGCAGATGAAAAAACAGTATGTTATGTTAAAGAAAAAATTAATAAAGCTATGTTTTTGATAAAGTCTATTGAACAAAGGAAAAGCACTTTATATAATGTGTTGAAATGCTTATTAAATAAGCAAAGTGAATTTTTTGATAAAGGTTACGAGTACATAAAACCTTTAACGTTAAAAGAAGTTGCAGAAGAAATAGGAATGCATGAGTCAACTGTTAGTAGGGCTATAAAAGAGAAATATGTACTTACTAGTTATGGAACAATAAAGATAAAATCATTATTTGAAAGTGGATTTTCTTTAAGCAATGAAGGGGATATAGCTACCAATACTATAAAAAATGAAATTAAAAGGATAGTAGAAGAAGAAAATAAATCTAAACCTTTTTCAGATCAAATTATTTCTGAAATATTAAATAAAGAAAAGATAAATATTTCTAGAAGAACTGTGGCAAAATATAGAGAAGAATTAGGAATTAAATCTTCATCAAAAAGAAAGAGGATTTAATAAATTAAATGGTTAATATTTAGAGTGTTAAAGTTTAAATTTAACTTCTAAATATTAATTAATTATTTATATGCTTAAGATATTTAAAAGTGTTAAAAATATATGGGTAATATAAGAAAATTTAAAAATATATAAAAAATTTTGCTTAAAGCCTTTAAAAATTTCATAAGGTGCTTTATAATGTTATTTGTGGGACATGATTTAAGTGCATGGGACGCATAAAGACCAAGGGAGTGTTTATGTTGCATGAGATATTAGAATTACAGAAAAAAATAGTTCCTGAACTTGTTGAAACATTGGAAAAGAGATACAATGTACTTAGAACTATATACTATAATCAACCAATAGGTAGAAGAGTTCTTGCCAATGAATTGAAAATTGGTGAAAGAGTGGTAAGAAATGAAGTAAGTTTTTTGAACTCTCAAGGTTTAATAGAAATAAATACTCCAGGAATGACTGTCACTGAAGATGGTGAGAGGATAATAAATAAATTAAAGGATTTTATTCATGAAATAAAGGGACTTTCAGAGCTTGAAGAAGAAGTAAGAAGTAGTCTTAATCTAAAGAAAGTTATTATAGTTCCAGGTGATTTAGATAATAATCCTTCGATTTTAAAAGATTTAGGAAAAGCTTGTGCTCATTATGTGAAAGATGTATTAGTTAACAATGATATTATTGCGTTAACTGGTGGAAGCACATTAAAAGCTGTAGTGGAACAATTTCCTAAGATAAATAATTTATCTAATATTCAAGTAGTACCTGCAAGAGGTGGCGTAGGCAAAAATGTAGAAACTCAAGCTAATACATTAGCAGCTTCATTAGCAAAAAAGCTAAATGGTAGTTATAAAATGTTGCATGTTTCAGAAAATTTAAGTTTAGACGTATTAGATACATTACTTAAAGAAGAAGAAATAAAAGCTGTAGTAGATACGTTACATAAGGCTGATATATTAATGTATGGCATAGGAAATGCTGTACAAATGGCTAAAAAAAGAGGCGTTTCGGAAGCAAAAATTAAGAAGCTTATAGATAATGGTGCAGTTGGGGAAGCCTTTGGATGTTATTTTACCAAAAGTTCTCAAATTATATCAGAAGCTACTTCAATTGGAATAAAAATTAGCGAAGCGAGAAAAATCAGAACACATATTGCTATAGCAGGTGGAAAGAATAAAGTAGAGTCAATAATATCGACAGAATTTAATGATATTAATGGTATCTTAGTCACAGACGAAGAAACTGGTAAAAAAATACTAGAAACATTAAATCGTTAATTTATGTATAAAATTAATTTAGTTTGTAAAATTTAATTTTTATAAAAAGCATTATTTTAGGAGGTAATTTTAATGGCAAATGTAAAAGTAGCAATTAATGGTTTTGGACGTATTGGACGTCTTGCATTTAGACAAATGTTTGGAGCAGAAGGATATGAAGTGGTTGCAATCAACGACTTAACAGATCCTAAAATGTTAGCTCACTTATTAAAATATGATTCATCACAAGGTAGATATGAAGAATCTGTAGAAGTTAAAGAAGACGGAATCGTTGTTAACGGAAAAGAAATCAAAATCTACGCTGAAGCTGATGCTTCAAAACTTCCTTGGGGAGATCTTGGTGTAGACGTAGTACTTGAATGTACTGGATTCTATGTATCAAAAGCTAAATCACAAGCACATATCGATGCAGGTGCTAAGAAAGTTGTTATATCAGCTCCAGCTGGTAACGACCTTCCAACAGTTGTATTCAATGTTAACCAAGATATATTAACTGCTGAAGACAACATAATATCTGCAGCTTCTTGTACAACTAACTGCTTAGCTCCAATGGCTCAAGCACTTAATCAATTAGCACCAATTCAAACTGGTATTATGTCAACTATCCATGCTTATACTGGAGATCAAATGGTATTAGATGGACCTCATAAAAAGGGAGATTTCAGAAGAGCAAGAGCTGCTGCTGTAAATATCGTTCCTAACTCAACTGGTGCTGCTAAAGCTATCGGATTAGTTATTCCAGAATTAAACGGTAAGTTAATTGGTTCTGCACAAAGAGTTCCAGTTCCAACTGGTTCAACTACAATCTTAGTTGCTGTAGTTAAAGGAAAAGACATTACAGTTGAAAGCGTAAATGCTGCTATGAAAGCTGCTTCTAACGAATCATTTGGATACACTGAAGAAGAATTAGTATCTTCTGATATCGTAGGAATCAGATTCGGATCATTATTTGATGCAACTCAAACTATGGTAGCTAAAGTTGATGAAGACACATACCAAGTTCAAGTTGTTTCATGGTATGACAACGAAAATTCATACACTAGCCAAATGGTTAGAACAATTAAATACTTCGCTAAATTCTTAAAGTAATTTTAGCTTTTAGTTAAAAGTAATTAAAATCATAAATAAGTCTGGTTTTGTAGTATAAGGCTATAAGGCCAGACTATTTTAAAATATAGAAAAATTTAATATTTAGAGGTGAAAAAGATGAATTTTAACAAAAAGACAATTGAAGATATCCAAGTAAAAGGAAAAAAAGTCTTAGTTAGATGTGATTTTAATGTACCATTAAAAGATGGTGTTATAACTGATGAAAATAGATTGAACGGAGCTCTTCCTACAATCAAATATTTAGTTGAAAATGGTGCAAAAGTTATCCTTTGCTCACATATGGGTAAACCAAAGGGAGAACCAAAGCCAGAATTATCTTTAGCTCCAGTTGCTAAAAGATTAAGTGAACTTTTAGGAAAAGAAATTAAATTTGCTCCAGACAACACTGTTGTAGGCGAAAATGCTAAAGCAGCAGTTGCTGAAATGAAAGATGGAGATGTAGTATTACTTGAAAATACTAGATATAGAAAAGAAGAAACTAAGAATGGTGAAGAATTCTCTAAGGAATTAGCATCACTTGCTGAAATTTTTGTTAATGATGCATTTGGTACTGCTCACAGAGCTCACTGTTCAACAGTTGGTGTAACTGATTATATTGACACTGCTGTATGTGGATACTTAATTCAAAAAGAATTAAAGTTCTTAGGAAATGCAGTTGAAACTCCAGAAAAACCTTTTGTTGCTATATTAGGTGGAGCTAAGGTTTCTGATAAAATAGCTGTTATCAACAATCTTTTAGATAAAGTTGATACTATTATAATTGGTGGAGGAATGGCTTATACATTCTTAAAAGCTCAAGGATATGAAATCGGAACTTCATTAGTTGAAGAAGATAGACTTGACTATGCTAAAGAAATGATAGCTAAAGCAGAAGAAAAAGGTGTTAAATTCTTATTACCAGTAGATCATAGAGTTGCTGCAGAATTCAAAGATGTTGAAGCTACAGTAACAAATGATCAAAATATTCCAACTGGAAACATGGGATTAGATATTGGACCAAAGACAGAAACAGTATATGCTAATGCTATTAAAGATGCTAAGACTGTAATTTGGAATGGACCAATGGGAGTATTCGAATTTGAAAACTTCAATAAAGGAACTATTGCAGTAGCTAAAGCAATGGCTGATTCAAATGCAACTACTATAATTGGTGGTGGAGATTCAGCAGCCGCTGTTAACATATTAGGATTCGGAGATAAGATGACTCATATCTCAACTGGTGGTGGAGCATCACTAGAATTCTTAGAAGGTAAAGTATTACCTGGTATATCTGCATTAAACGACTAATATTAAATAAGTTAGTAAAGGGTAAAACTTCTTAAAGGAGTTTTACCCTACTATGTAGAATTAGTTATTATAGAAATTTAAAACTTTATGTTTTATTATAATTTTATTATGAGGTGAAAACGATGAGAAAAGCAATTATTGCGGGAAACTGGAAAATGAATAAAACTGTTGATGAAGCAGTTAAAGTTGTAGAAGAATTAAAACCATTAGTTAAGGATGCTACTTGTGATGTAGTTGTATGTCCTACATTTGTATGTTTAGATGCTGTTAAAAAAGCAACAGCTGGATCAAATATAAAAGTTGCAGCTCAAAACATGCACTTTGAAGAAAGTGGCGCATTTACAGGAGAAGTTGCTCCAGGAATGTTAGAAGCTATGGGAATTGAATATGTTGTTTTAGGACACAGTGAAAGAAGAGAATACTTCAATGAAACTGATGAAGCAATAAACAAAAAGGTTAAAGCAGCATTTGCTCACAACATTACTCCAATAGTTTGTTGTGGAGAAACTTTAGAACAAAGAGAAAGCGGAGTTACTAATAACTTTATCGCTTGCCAAATTAAAGTTGATATTGCTGGATTAACTAAAGAACAAGCTGAAAAAGTTGTTATAGCTTATGAACCAATCTGGGCTATTGGAACTGGTAAAACTGCTACTAAGGAACAAGCTAATGAAACAATATTAGCAATCAGAAACGTTGTAGTAGAAATGTACGGTAAAGAAGTTGCTGATAAAGTAAGAATTCAATACGGTGGATCAGTTAAACCAAATACAATCACTGAACAAATGGCTATGTCTGATATAGATGGAGCATTAGTTGGTGGAGCTAGCTTAAAAGCAGAAGATTTTTCTGGAATAGTTAACTACTAAAAATAATAAAAGGCTATGATTTAATCATAGCCTTTTTTGTTTTTAAGAAATTATGTACATTTAAAAATCCTATAATAATTTATGAAATTTTGTATTCAAATAGATTACTACTTATTATTTAAATCAGATAGTTTGTTTCCGAAAATTTCTAGAAGCTCTGCATCTTTACGAAGATCAAAAATAGAATTAATTATTTGATTCAAAGCTTCAACATTTTCATTAACGTTTTCGTTAGTATCTTGAATTTGATCACTCATATTAAAAATAGAATCTTTTATAGTATGAAGAACGGTACCTATTTTTTTTGATTGTTCGCTATTCATGTTAGATAATTTTCTTATTTCTTGTGCAATAACACCAAATCCAGCACCGAATTCTTTAGCCCTAGAGGCCTCTATTGAAGCATTAAGTCCTAATAAGTTAGTTTGTGAAGAAACATTATTGATATATTTTGCCACTTGATCAATTTCTTCTACATTGTCAGCAGAAATATTAGCTGAAGTAATTAGTGTGTCAAATCTATTTACTAGAATACTGTTTATTTCATTAACTTTATTTACATAATTTTCAACTTCGGTAATTTTTTCATATATATTATGAGAAACTTCAAATAATTTTTTAGTTAAATCGTTACCTATGTATTTTTGATATCCAACATCTGAAAGGGTGTTAGCTATTATAAAGAGTAAATTAGCAGCAGCTTCAATTGATTCTTTTGAAAGAACTCTTATATCCCTAACAGCATTAATATACTCATCCTCATTAACTCCTATTTCTTTTGCTACGAGTCTGATTTTATCCTCTTTAGGGGATTCGGGTAAAACTTGTCCACCAACTAAAGAGCCAATTTGAATATCTCCTATTAAAATTGGAGCAGCAAAATCCATTAATCCAGCATGGCAATAATAAGCGGTAGATTTTTTTAATTTTCCAGATTTAAGTCCACCTTGAATATCACATTGATTACATCTTTTTAACCCTTCAGAAGTACCACGTGTTAGATTCATACAAAACTTTGATGGTTTAGTCATTTTTGTAACAGGACCATCAAGATCAACAGCTAGGGTTGATATTCCTGTAGTATCTGAAAATGCATCTAAAATTTTTTGAAGGGTATCTACATTTATTACATCTGTTAACTTTACATTAGATAAGTTAGTATTTTTCATATAAAAAAAGCTCCCTTTTATTTAATTATTGTAAGATTCAACAAGAAAAAACAATTATTTCTTATCAAGCTATATTATACAGTAGACATAATTAATAATCAAAATATAGCAATAATTTTATTTGGATCAAGATTAAGCTACTGTTAAGCTTACTGATATACACTATTCTTGAATTAGAAAAAGATTCAAGGAGGAGATTTTAATGCAAATAAATTCTAATACATCAACAAATAGTTATACTCAAAGTAGTAGTGTGAATAATAGTAGTCAAATATCAAGTCTTCAAAGCAGTAAGCAAGAATTAGAGATTGAAAGAAATGAATTATTACAAAATAATGAAATAGATGATGAGACTAAGCAATCACAGATACAATCGATAGAGTCTCAAATACAATTAATAGAATCTCAAATTCAAGCTGCTAAATCACAAAAATCTGAAAGTTCAGCAGAGTCACAAAATTCAAATACCAAAGCAAATGAATCATATGATAATGGTGATGAAGTAAGAAATGGTGTGGTAATATCATCTAGTTTAAAAGAAAAATTGCAAGATGGAAATTATAAAGAAATAAATAATGAAGAAAAATTATTAGAAATGCAAAAAAAAGATAGAGAACATAATAAAGTATATACTTACAATGAAGTACATACTTATACAAAAGATAATATAGAAGAAAGTAAAAAGCATATGAATGAATATATAGATGAAAATAAACAATCTAAAAATGAAGAACAAGAGATTTCGGAGCAATAATAAAGTACTCTATATTAAAGATAGATTAAATGAAATTAAAAATAATAAATAAATATCGACAATAATATAATTGGAAAAGAGTTAAAGCTAAAATGAATGTTAGGATTTATTTTTAGATTTAACTCTTTTGATTTATGTAATAAAAATTAGAGTTTAATTAAAAAGGATGTATCATTATTTTGATACATCCTTTTTAATAAATCTAAATAAATTTAAATCCCATGCCATCTGTTATATAATTTAGATATTCAATATCTTTGTTTTTTACAGTACCAATAATATTTATTCTATTTTCAATAGGTAAGTCCTTTCTTGCAATTTCAAGTTCACCTGAATATCGTAAATAATTACAGTTGCTTATTGATATACTTCCTTTTTTACGTTCTTTAGTTGGTTCTACATTAAATCTTTTTCCTTGTGAAGTATAAATTCTTGATTCTTGTGAACGAATAACGTACTCAGAAGAATCAGGCCTGTCATGGTGGATTATATCTTTAACAAAGGAATAATTATCAATAATATCTGCATGTAAACTTATATATCCATTAGACAATTCCATAAGGGATTTAAAACTTTCATCCTTAATATCAACATCCCCTACTATACAAATGTCTGTATAAGCATCCTTTATTAGCTGTAATACATTTAATAACATATCACCTTGTCGATGCTCTTCAACTGTGGGTAATCCACTATAAATTGGGCCTCTTAATATCTTATCACCTGCTACAAAAGCTATGGTTTTTAATCCTAAATCTTTATATTTTCTGTTCAGCTTTGCTACTTTCTTTAAAGAAAGACCTGTTAATTCTTTAGGATAAAAATTATGACATGCATAAAATTTTGTGAAATCTGCACCACATTTTATAAGTTCTAATAGATCCTTTTCTAATAAAGTAGATGCATTAAAAACTATATTAAACTCTTTTGATAAATTAATTATATCTTCATTTGAAAAACCATAATCTAAGCGTAAATGAGTTATACCTGCCAGTTTTAATTCTTCTAAGGTTTTAAAACTCAGTTTTTCAAGAATCTTTGGCTCAACATCTATTATAAGATTAAGACAATTTTGTTTACATAACTTTAATAATGATTTAATTTCATTTTTATAATCAGCTGATTTTTCTTCAGGTATATTAAGGGAAGTAAACGCATATTTAGCATTGTATTTGTATGCTTTTTTTATGATATATCTATTATATTCATATCCTGTTCCAAGATATAAAGATATTCCGTAGTCATTCATTTTAACCACCTATTATTTTTTTATTTTCCATAAATTTTATTTATTCTATCTTCATCTACACCAAAGAAGTAAGTTAATATAAAACCACCAATATAAGCTGAAATCATTGCAATAATATAGAAGAATTGACTTCCAGGTTCAACTATTAATAATCCAAATAAACCTGATACACCTTGAGATACTGTTCCTAAATGAAATAATGAAGCTAAACCTCCACCAAAACCAGCCCCTAAACAAGCTGTTATAAATGGTCGCCCTAATGGAAGAGTGACTGCATACATCAAAGGTTCACCAATACCTAATATTCCAACGGGTAATGAATCTCTTGTTAATTGTTTTAATTTTTTGTTTTTAGTTTTTAGGTATAATGCAAAACCAGCACCAACTTGTCCACCACCTGCCATCATTAGTATAGGTAATAAGTAGTTAATTCCATTTGTGGCACCGTTGGGATCATTAAGCATTGCGTGAATGGGAGTTAATGCCTGATGCAATCCAACGGAAACTAATGGTAAGAAGCAGGCAGATAAAATATAGCCACCAATTAAGCCGAGTTTTGTATAAATGAAATCTAATCCACCATAAATACCAGAAGTTAAGAAAGAACCTATTGGTTGAAGTACTATTAGAGTTATTAAACCACCAATAATAACAGTTAATAATGGAGTAAAAAAGGTTTGAAGAATATCAGGCATAAATTTACGGATTTGTCTTTCAAGCCATGCGAAAAACATACCTGCAATTAAAGCTGCCAACAAACCACCTGCTGCAGGATTGAATGCTTTGTCTGTAAAAGGAAGTAAAACTTCTATATCCTTAAACTTACATAGAAGAGGCATAGAAGAATTTACTATTGATAATGCACCAGCTAAAGCACCTAATATTGGTGAACCTTTAAATTCCTTTGCAGCATTCATACCAACAAAGATAGGTAAATAGGCAAATAGGGCCCAACCCATAGTTCTAATACATTCATACCACCATTTCCCACTAAGAGCTCCATTTGTGGAAACATTAATAACATTACAGATGCCATTGATTAAACCGGCTGCAATAATGCCAGGCAGTAGTGGGATGAAAATATTAGCAATTTTTCTAAGGAAAATTTGAACTGGATGGTTTTGTTTAGATTTAATTTCTGATTTATTTTCTTTAGCTAATTTTTCTACAGTCATGTTATCTGCTGAACCTAAAGATAAACCACTTAATTCTGCAAATTCTGAACCAATCTTTGTAACCTTACCAGGTCCAAAAACAATTTGTAAGGTTTCGGATTCAACAACACCCAAAACACCTTCAATTTTTTTTATTACTAATAGATCTACTTTTGAATAGTCTTTAGTAGTAATACGAAGCCTTGTCATACATGTTTCATTTGACAATATATTGTCTTTTCCACCTACGGCATTTAACACGTCTTGAGCAATTTTTTTATAATCCATACCTAACACCTTTCTTTTAATAAAATCTAAATAGAATGATCATTTACGATACCTATTAAATTCCAAATGATATTACTTATTACATAATATTATGTGTATCATTTTATTATGCATGTAAATATACAAATGTTGTTAATTATATTATCAGAGGCATATTTGCTATAAATGTATTATGTAAATAATGTTAATGAAACTTAATTTTATACTTATTGTTTACAACACAATTTTAGCTGTGTATATCTTGAAAATTTATTCCAAAAATTGTATAATTCAATAAATTAATAATATTTTAGGAAGTGATATGAATGGGTAGTATAATTGATAATCTTGAAACAGAAAAAAGAAATATAAATAGTGAAAATATAGATATTATGAGTACATGTGAAATTATTAAAACTATAAATTCTGAAGATAAAAAAATTGCGTACGCAATTGAAAAGGTTATTCCTGAAATTGAAAAATTAATTGATGCAACTTATGAAAAAATGTTATTTGGGGGGAGAGTTATATATATAGGAGCAGGTACTTCAGGGAGACTTGGAGTTTTAGATGCCAGTGAGTGTCCTCCAACTTATGGAGTTGATGCGTCTTTAGTTCAAGGAATTATTGCAGGAGGATATGGTGCTTTATTAAAAGCTAAAGAAGGTGCAGAAGATTCATTAACTCTTGCAAAAGAAGATTTAAAAGAGATTAAACTAAATTCTCATGATACTGTCATAGGATTAGCAGCAAGTGGCAGAACTCCTTATGTAATTGGTGGATTAGATTATGCAAATGAAATAGGTGCTTTAACTGGAGCTATTTCTTGTGTAAACAATGCTCAAATTAGTCAACATGCTAAATATTTTATTGAAGCTATTGTTGGTGCAGAAGTAATAACAGGTAGCACTAGGATGAAGGCCGGTACGGCTCAAAAAATGATTCTAAATATGATTTCTACATCTCTTATGATAAAAAAAGGAAAAGTGTATCATAATTTAATGGTTGATGTTCAGCCAACCAATAAAAAATTAATAGAACGTTCTAAAAATATAATTGCAGAGTGTACAAATTCGTCTGTAGAAGAAGCAGAAAAAGCATTAATTGATAGCGGAAATCAGGTTAAAGTTGCGATTCTTATGTTGCTTATAAAGAAAGATAAGAAATCTTGCATTAATATTTTAAATGAAAATGATGGAAATATTTCAAAATCAATCAGAAATATTCCTTAAATGGTTTACTGCAGTTTAAATTAAAAGTTAGTAATGCCATGTTTCTATGTTATTTGCATATATAATCTTAAAGGTATTATAAGTTGCAATACATCTAAAAAAATAATATAATTAAAATGGTTAAAAATATAGAGAATAAAAGATAATATTAGTATATTATGATATTTTAATAATAAATCTGGAGGGATAGGAATATGTCAAAGAGACCAGTTATGTTAATGATATTAGATGGTTTTGGAATAGCGCCAAAATCTGAAGGAAATGCTGTAAGCTTAGCTAAAAAACCTAATTTTGATAGATTAGTAGCAAATTATCCAACATCACAATTACAAGCAAGTGGATTAGAAGTTGGATTACCAGAAGGACAAATGGGAAACTCAGAAGTAGGTCATTTAAATATTGGTTCTGGTAGAATAGTATATCAAGAATTAACTAGAATTACTAAGGCTATTAAAGATGGAGATTTCTTTGAAAATGAATCTTTAATGAAAGCTATGACTAATGCTAAAAATAATAATTCTGCATTACACTTAATGGGATTATTATCAGATGGTGGAGTACATTCACACATCGAACATTTAAGAGGTCTTTTAGAATTTGCTAAAAAAGAAGGAATTCAAAATGTATATGTTCATGCATTTATGGATGGTAGAGACGTTGCACCGTCATCAGGTAAAGAATTTGTAGAAAAAACTGAATCTATGATGGCTGAAGTTGGTATAGGTAAAATAGCTACTATAAGTGGTAGATATTATGCTATGGATAGAGATAATAGATGGGAAAGAGTAGAACTTGCTTATAATGCTTTAGTATTAGGTGAAGGTGAAACTGCTAATAGTGCAGTAGAAGCAATGGAAAAATCTTACCATGATAATAAAACTGATGAATTTGTTTTACCAACAGTAGTTTTAGAAAATGGAGATCCAACAGCAACAATAAAAAATGGAGATTCAGTTATATTTTTTAACTTCAGACCAGATAGAGCAAGAGAAATAACTAGAGCTATTAATGATAAAGTATTTGATGGATTTAAGAGAGAAACTCTAAATCTTACTTTTGTAACAATGACTCAATATGACAAGACTTTAGAAGGTGTTGAAGTAGCTTATAAGCCTCAAACTTTAGCTAATACTCTTGGAGAATATGTAAGTTCAAAAGGATTAAATCAATTAAGAATTGCTGAGACTGAAAAATATGCTCACGTTACATTCTTCTTTAACGGTGGAGTTGAAAAAGAAAATCCAGGTGAAGAAAGAGTTGTTATTCCATCACCTAAAGTTGCTACATATGATTTAAAACCAGAAATGAGTGCATACGAAGTAACTGATGAGTTATTAAATAGATTAGATTCAGATAAGTATGATATGGTAATTTTAAACTTTGCAAATCCAGATATGGTTGGACATACAGGGGTTATTCCAGCAGCTGTTAAAGCTATAGAATCTGTTGATGAATGCTTAGGAAAAATTGCTGACAAAATGTTAGAAAAAGATGGATGTTTATTCATAACAGCTGACCACGGTAATGCTGAAACTATGATAGACTTCTCAACAGGAAATCCATTTACAGCGCATACAATAGATCCAGTACCTTTTGTTTGGATTGCAAATAACACAGAAGGAAAAACTATAAAAGATGGTAAGCTAGCAGATATAGCTCCAACAATGTTAAATCAATTAGGATTAGAAGTTCCTGCTGAAATGACAGGAGAAAATTTAGTGACAACTAAATAATAAATGATTTTTAAAAGGGTTTAGTAAAAATAAATTACTAGACTCTTTTTTATATGGAAATTTTTAAATTAAATATGTTTTAGCCGAGAGTTTATATATTCATAAGCAAATTACAATGCCATTTTACTAATCCTATATATAAACACATGTTAAAGAATATAGTCAAAGAAATAAAAGCTTTTTAGATAACAAGAACTTTTTCTTTGCATAAAGTTAGACTTTAGATAATATATTTATAAAAAAGACTTAGGATTGATGAAATGAAAAGAAATTTTGCTTATTCTGCTGATTTTGATGAAAAGACAGAAAAACTATTTAAAGAAGGAAAATATCTTGGACAAGGAAATAATGGGATAGTTTATGAGTTGCCAGGAAATAAAGTAGTGAAAATTTTCTTAACACAAAAAGTATGTAAGGACGAGGGAGGTATATTGTATAGAACAAATGGTTCGAAGTATTTTCCAAGACTTTATAAAAGAGGTAAGCTATATGTCGTGAGAGAAATAGTAGATGGTGAACGATTAGATGACTATATTAAGAAGAATGGTTTAAGTAAAAAATTAATAAGAAAGATATACAATTTATTAACAGAGTTTAAAAAACTTAAATTTACTAAACTCGATACGAGATGTAAGGATATATTCGTATCTGAAGATGAAAAGCTAATGATAATTGATCCTAAAAAAGCATACTCTAGAAAAGTAGATTATCCAAGGCACTTAATGAAGGGATTAAAAAGAATTGGTGTTTTAGATGAATTTCTTGAAGGAATTAAAGAAATAGATAAAAACAAAGCAAATCAATGGAGCATTAAGTTTGACAGGTATTTTAATAATGAAAAATAAAAAATTAAAGCCGTTAATCTAACTGATGATGTAATCATTTAGGTTAACGGTAATTTTTATTTTAAAACATAGTCCTATTTTTAGATTAAAAAAACTAAGGCAAACAGCATGGTTGTAATTAATCCTATTGTAACAGGAAGAAAGTTTTTTCTTGCTAGCTCAAATGGGGATACTTTACAAACAGCAGCGACAGGAATTAATGCCCAAGGTATTAAAGTCCCACCACCAATCCAAATTGTACAGATTTGACCTAAAGCAGCTAATGGAGAGGAATTTAGTGATAGAGATGAAGAGAATAACCTAGTTGATGAACCAATAAGGGAGAGCCCAGAGAATCCTGAACCATCCAATCCAGTTAGTATTCCAACGCCAGAAACGGTAAATGTTGCAATGATTTTATTTAAAGGAACAGCATTGGAAAGAGCTATACCTAAATCATTTATTATTCCTTCTGAAGCACTAGTTAATGGATTACCAATAATTTGTTCAAATCCACTACCACCTAAATAAAAAAATGTAGCTATAGGAATTACAGCACCAAAAACTTTAAATGCAAATTGAAATCCATCTATTAAGTATGAAGTTAGTTGAGTTTTTTTAATGTCTTTAAATATACTTAAGAAGATTATAAGCAATAAAAACAAGGTAGTGCCACCAATTAATGAAGTTGCATTTTCACCTTTAATGGATAATAAAAACATGAAAGCAACATCTAAGGCATAAGAAAACAATACTAAGAAAGCTAAAAAATTTTTCTTTGTTTTAGATATATTATCTTTAAAATCTTCTTTAAAATCCTCTTCTAAATCTAGATTATCGCTTGTTGAATTAAGGTTATTATTTTTAATATCTTTCATTATAAAGTAAAAAGCTAAAATACTTGTAGTAAGTCCCATAACTAATTCTAAAATTATTATTGATGGCATGAACTCGTTAATAGCTATACCAGCAGCATCACAAGTTATCTTTGGAGCACCTTGTATTATGATATCGCTTGATAAAGCAATACCATGCCCAAATATATTCATAGCAATCGCAGCTCCTAATTTAGGTAGTCCTGCTTTTGCTGCTACTGGAACTAAAATAGCTCCAATTAGTGCTACTGCTGGTGATGGCCAGAAAAACCATGAGATTATCATCATAGAAATACCAATAATCCAATAAGCTAATACTTTATTTTTTATTAATTTAGCTAAAGGGGAGATCATAACTTCATTTATTCCTGTTACAGAAAGAAGATTACTAAGAGCAGTAATTACAGAAATTATAAGTATTATAGGAAGTAGTTCTTTGATTGCATAAAGAAAACCATTAAAAACAGACATAATAGATTCGGAAATAGAAAAATTATTCATAAATGCTATTGATAAAATACCTATTATACATATAATTGAAATATCTTTTTTTAGTATAACAGATAGTAAAATTAATCCTATAAATATCAAGTAAACCCAATGAATAGCTGATAATGTAACCATATCTATACAAGCTCCTATAATATTGGTTACTACTAAATTATGACTTATAAAGTCTAAATGTACCAAAATGAACTTTAAAATGTAAGCTGTGTTTGGCATAGACTTTAACATATGCAAAAGTAAATTAATACCTCAATACAAAAAATAGTTAAATATGTTTTTTGAATATTAAGATTGATTATTAGCAATAATATTAAGGTAATTAAAAAAATCTTTTCATTTTTATGTTTTATATATATAAATGAAATTGATAAATATTATCAAATAATTTCATATAATTCAAGGAGGGTAATTAAATGAACGATTACTTAGAAATAATAGACGTCGTTGCAAGACAAATATTAGATTCAAGATGCTTTCCAACTGTAGAAGTAGAAGTATATCTTGAAGATGGAACAATAGGAAGAGCTGCAGTACCATCAGGGGCATCAACTGGTATGTATGAAGCAGTAGAGTTAAGAGATGGAGACAAAGATAAATATTTAGGTAAAGGTGTATTAACTGCAGTACAAAATGTTAATGATACAATTGCTGAAGCTTTAATAGGTTGTAATGTATTTGATCAACCATATATAGATAAAATGCTTATAGAATTAGATGGAACTGATAATAAAGGAAAACTAGGGGCTAATGCAATCTTAGGAGTGTCATTAGCTGTTGCAAATGCTGCTGCTAATGCACTAGGATTATCTTTATATAAATATGTTGGAGGTGTAAATGCAAAAGTTTTACCAGTACCTATGATGAACATAATAAATGGTGGATCACATGCTGATAATTCAGTAGATCTACAAGAGTTTATGATTATGCCAGTAGGTGCTACAAGTTTTACTGAAGCTTTAAGAATGTGTGCTGAAGTATACCATACATTAAAAAATACTCTTAAGGATAAAGGATATGCTACTGGACTTGGAGATGAGGGTGGATTTGCTCCTAATTTAAAATCAAATGCAGAAGCTATTGATGTTATTATAGAAGCAATAACTAAAGCAGGATATAAAGCAGGAGAAGATATGTTCATTGCTATAGATGCAGCATCTTCAGAATATTATAAAGATGGAAAATATGTATTAGAAAATGAAGGCAAAACATTGACATCAGCTGAAATGGTTGATTTCTTTGAAGATTGGGTGAATAAATATCCAATAATTTCAATTGAAGATGGTATGGCAGAAGAAGATTGGGATGGATGGAAGTTGTTAAATGAAAGATTAGGAAAGAAAGTTCAATTAGTAGGTGATGATTTATTTGTTACTAATACTGAAAGATTAGAAAAAGGAATAGAGATTGGTGCAGCCAATTCAATTCTTATAAAATTAAACCAAATTGGTACATTAACTGAAACTTTAAATGCAATAGAAATGGCTAATAGAGCAGGATATACTGCTGTTATTTCTCATAGATCTGGAGAAACTGAAGATACTACAATTTCTGACTTAGTTGTTGCAGTTAATGCAGGACAAATAAAAACAGGTGCACCAGCTAGATCTGAAAGAGTTGCAAAATACAATCAATTATTAAGAATAGAAGAAGAATTAGAAGATGTAGCTGAATATAGAGGAAAAAAAGCATTTTTTAATATAAAAAAATAAATTTATAAAATGAAATAAGATATATAGCATCTAACAAAACTAAAAAACGGCTGCAATTTGTAGCTGTTTTTTAGTTTTATAATTTCTAGAAGATGTTAATTCAAATAATGGGAATACCAACAGGAATTAAGTATTATTTATATATTAGAAATTTGGATTTAAAAAGATTTATTCTGTATAAATTTAGAAGCTTTACATTAATGAAAAGTTGTAATAAAATAAATGTTATGTTACAATTTTAATAAATATGTTATTTTGTAACGAGTTAACTATATAGGAGGGATTACCTATGCAAAGTATGTTAATGGGTGTAGAAGTACTATTAGGTTTATTGATAGTAGTAACTATATTTATGCAACCTAGTAAAGCTGATGCTTTAAGTGGATTAATACAAGGTGGATCAAAAGATACATTCTTTTCAAAAAATAAAGCAAGAACTAAGGAAGTAATGCTTGTAAGATTAACTTGGATTTTTACAGGATTATTTGCACTTAATACATTAATATTAAACTTTATGAAATAAAAGTAAGGACTACTTAATGAGAAGTAGTCCTTACTTTTATTTTTTAGCAAATTATAAAATGAAAAATCAATAAAGATGACAATATTTGATTAAGAATTACAAAAGTTAAATTGTAAGGATAATTAACCTAGTTCATATATAAACATAGATTAAAATAAAAACAATTAGCTTAAAGAATACGGATATAAAATATGTAAAAGGAATTTCCATAGGGTGATCTTAGTTATTTATTATGTAGAGTAAACTATATGACATCTGAAAGCTAAAAATCTATATGCTAAAGGATTAACTTAAAATTAAGAGTTCTTTACTTAACTAAAATATGAAACTAAGATTTTGTATCAATAGACATATAATATAATAATGTATACTAAATAGACAAATAGAATTATTTTATTGTCATGAAATACAAAAATTATACATAAGAATAAATAATATATAAAAACCAATAAAATATAAGGAGGAAATATATGAATCTATTATATGTTTCATTAATAGCTGGTTTTATTGCTCTTATTGTTGTCATTTTTTTAGCAAAGGATATATTGAAAAAAAGCCCTGGAAATGAAAAGATGATTGAAATTTCTGGTTATATTGAAGAAGGTGCAATGGCTTTTTTAAGAAAGGAATATTCTTACTTATGTGTCTTTATAGTAGTAGTTGCTATTGCTATACTAGTATTTTTAAATTATAAAACAGCAATAGCATTTGTTGTTGGTGCACTATTTTCAATTATAGCAGGTTATATTGGTATGAGAATAGCTGTAAAATCTAATGTTAGAACAGCCGAGGCTGCAAAATCAGGAATAAAAGAGGCACTATCAGTTGCTTTTTCTGGTGGAACAGTAATGGGATTATGTGTAGTAGGACTAGGTATAATTGGATTAAGTATTTTTTCAATTGTATTTGATTTAAATGTAGAGTATATAACAGGATTTGGATTAGGTGCATCATCTATTGCTTTATTTGCAAGAGTTGGTGGTGGAATTTATACTAAAGCAGCTGATGTTGGAGCAGATTTAGTGGGGAAAGTTGAAGCTGGTATTCCAGAAGATGATCCAAGAAATCCAGCTGTTATAGCAGATAATGTTGGTGATAATGTTGGAGACGTTGCAGGTATGGGAGCAGATTTATTTGAATCTTATGTTGGATCAATTATATCTGCAATAACTCTAGGCGCTGTATTGGTTAGTTCATGGGGAAAAGAAATAGTAATTTTCCCATTAGTTTTATCTTCAATAGGTATTTTAGCATCATTAATAGGAATTGTATTTGTTAAGTCATATAAAGGAGATAATCCTCAAAAGGCTTTAAATTTAGGTAGTACAATTTCAGGTGCAATAGTATTAGTAGCAGGATTTATAGCTTGTAAATATTTACTTGGAAGCTATAAAATTTTCTTACCTGTAATTGCTGGATTACTAATAGGGTTATTAATTGGTAAAATTACTGAATTCTATACTTCTGCTGATTATAAATCAGTTAAATTTATTGCAAATGAGTCAGAGACAGGTCCTGCAACAAATATTATAGCAGGATTATCAGTTGGAATGAAATCAACAGTTGTACCTATACTATTAATTGCTGTAGGAATAATAGTATCATTTTTTGCAATAGGTGGAGCAAAAGATACTGCATTAGGCTTATATGGTATAGCACTATCAGCAGTGGGCATGTTATCAACAACAGCTATAACAGTTGCTGTTGATGCATATGGACCAATAGCAGATAATGCTGGAGGAATAGCAGAAATGTGTGATTTAGATGATAGCATCAGAGAGATAACTGATAAATTAGATTCTGTTGGTAATACAACAGCAGCAATAGGAAAAGGATTTGCTATTGGTTCGGCAGCACTTACTGCTTTGGCACTTTTTGCATCATATTCACAAATAGTAAATCTAGAAACTATAAATTTACTTAATCCATTAACATTAGTTGGAGTTTTAATTGGGGGTATGTTACCATTCCTTTTTGCTGCATTAACTATGCAATCAGTAGGAAAAGCCGCAACTCAAATGGTTGAGGAAGTAAGAAGACAATTTAAGGAAAATGATGGAATATTAAAAGGAACTCAAAAACCAGATTATTCAAAATGTGTTGAAATATCAACTAATGCAGCATTAAAAGAAATGATACTTCCAGGAATATTGGCTATAGCAGTGCCATTGTTAGTTGGAATATTATTAGGGACTGAAGCACTAGCAGGAGTAATTGGTGGTGGTGTAGTTACAGGTGTTATGCTTGCAATTATGATGGCAAATGCTGGTGGTGCATGGGATAATGCTAAGAAATATATTGAAAGTGGAGTACATGGTGGAAAAGGAAGTTATGCTCATAAAGCAGGGGTTGTAGGAGATACAGTTGGAGATCCATTTAAAGATACTTCAGGACCATCTATGAATATTTTAATAAAACTTATGACAATTGTTTCAGTAGTATTTGCACCAGTAATATTAAAATACGGTGGAATTTTGATAAATCTATTTATTAAATAAACAATTAGATTAAGCTATATTTTAGAGAGAAAGATTGCAAGTTAAATTTATTTATAAATTAATAATTTGCAGTCTTTTTTTGTTAAAATGAAATAAATTTAAATTTATAAGTAAATACTAAAGATAATTATAAAAAATATATATTATAAAATGTTATTGTGGTAGTATATACTTAATATAATAGAAATATTTGCTATCAGTCAAGATAACAGGAGGACGTGTTATGACAATAAAAGAAACATTATTAAGTTTTATGAAAGAACCTGCTTATAGTCCAATGACTATTGAAGAGTTGGCTCTTGTTTTTGATATAAAATCACATGAATATGGTGATTTCAAAAAGATGTTAAAAATTATGGGGAATGAAGGATTGATTTCAACTACTGAAAAGAACAAATACTTTATAGCCGAAAATGCATCAGTAATAGAAGAGCGTGTAGGCTTAATTACTGGAAGACTTCAAGCACATCCAAAGGGATTTGGATTTTTAATACCAGATGTAGAAGGCGAAAGTGATGTATTTATTCCAGGTTCATGTATGAACGGAGCAATAAATGGAGATAAAATACAAGTTGAAATAACAAGAGAAAATTCTAATACTAAAAAAAGAGAAGGCGAAGTTTATAAAATCCTTGAAAGAAATACAACTAAAATAGTAGGTATATATGAAGACAATAAAAACTTTGGATTTGTTGTTTCAGAAGATACAAGAATTACTCAAGATATTTTTATTTCTAAAAAGGATAGAAATGGAGCAGAAAATGGTGATGTAGTTATAGTAGAAATAACTAAATGGCCTGATAGAAAAAGAAGTCCAGAAGGATTAATAAAAGAAGTAT
Organism: Clostridium cagae; assembly: GCF_900290265.1. Lineage (NCBI taxonomy): Bacteria > Bacillati > Bacillota > Clostridia > Eubacteriales > Clostridiaceae > Clostridium > Clostridium caccae. The sequence continues at coordinate 2,650,906 of NZ_OKRA01000001.1, read as the reverse complement.
TAGGTAAAAAAGGCGATAAAGGTATTGATATTTTAACAATTATAAGAAAGTTTGGTTTACCAGAAGAATTCAGTAAAAAAGTTTTAAAATTTGCAGAACAAATTCCAGAAACTATAAAGCCTGAAGAATATAAGAGAAGAGTAGATTTAAGAGATCTTAGAATGGTAACTATAGATGGTGAAGATGCTAAGGATTTAGATGATGCTGTATCTATAGAAAAATTGGAAGATGGAAACTTTAAATTAGGAGTTCACATTGCAGATGTTACTAATTATGTTAGAGAAAATAATATATTAGATAAGGAAGCATTGAAAAGAGCTACATCTGTTTATTTAATAGATAGAGTTATTCCTATGCTACCTAAACAATTATCTAATGGTATATGTTCATTAAATCCAAAAGTTGATAGATTAGCATTAAGTTGCTTTATGGTAATAAACAATAAAGGAACAGTCGTAGATCATGAGATAATGGAAAGTGTTATTAAAACAAGTGAAAGAATGACATATACTGATGTTACTAAGATATTAAGAGATAACGATGAAGAATTAATAAAAAAATATGATTATCTTTGTGATGATTTTAAGTTAATGGAAGAACTTTGCTTAATATTAAGAAGTAAGAGAATGAAAAGAGGAGCCATTGACTTCGACTTTGAAGAATCAAAGATAATCTTAGATGAAATGGGAAAGCCAATAGATATAAAACCATATGAACGTGAAATAGCTAATAAAATTATAGAAGAATTTATGCTAATTTGTAATGAAACAGTTGCTGAGCATATGTTCTGGAGCAAACTTCCTTTTGTATACAGAGTTCATGAAACTCCAGATGAAGAAAAGTTAGTTAAATTTAAAGAATTTATATATAATTTAGGATATAAAATTAATTGGAGTGAAGATGTAAATCCAAAAACTTTACAAAGTATATTAGAACAAGTTAAAGGAAAAAAAGAAGAGACAATAGTAAGTACATTATTATTAAGATCAATGATGCAAGCACGTTATGCACCAGAATGTGTAGGTCACTTTGGATTAGCTGCACAGTATTATTGTCACTTTACATCTCCAATAAGAAGATATCCTGACTTACAAATTCATAGAATAATAAAAGAACATCTTAATGGAGAAATTGATGATGCAAGATTTAAGAAATTAGTACCAATAGTTGATGTAGCAGCAAAACAATCATCTGAAAAAGAAAGAGTAGCTCAAGAAGCTGAAAGAGAAGTTGATGATTTAAAGAAAGCTGAATATATGCTTGATAAAATAGGAGAAGAATTTGATGGAATGATATCTTCTGTTACATCTTTTGGTATGTTTGTTGAGTTACCAAATACTATTGAAGGATTAGTTCATGTTACTGAATTAGACGATGATTACTATATATTTGATGAAGCACATTTAGCGTTAATTGGTGAAAAGACAAAGAACATGCATAAGCTTGGAGATGAAGTAAAAGTAAAATGTGTTAAGGTTGATATAGATAATAGAGAAATTTATTTTAAACTAGTTTCAACAAAAATAGATGAAGATAATGAAGATAAAGAGAATAATGAAGAAAAAACCAGTAAAGAAATTATAAATGAACTTTTATCTTCAGAAGAAGATACCATTCTTAATTAAACATCTATTAATTGATTAAAAATATTAGTTATATTATAATTTTTATATGAAAGTTAATATGAAACCTAAATTATACAGTAGGCTGTATTTTAAATATGTGTCGTTTATGAGTACAGAAACACTATGTTAAAATACAGCTATACGTTAAAATTTATAATTATTTGTGGGTGATTAAATGGTAAGAAAAAAAAGTTCAAATACTTTAGCAGAAAATAGAAAAGCAAGACATGAGTATTTTATAGAGGAAACTATTGAAGCTGGTATTGCATTGGTTGGAACAGAAGTAAAATCTATTAGAAATGGTAGAGCTAATTTAAAAGAGTCTTATGCAGATATCAGAAATGGTGAAATTTTTATATTAAGCATGCATATAAGTCCATATGAACAAGGCAATATATTTAATGTTGAGCCTTTAAGAGAAAAGAAATTATTATTACACAAGTCAGAAATTCACAGATTAGCAGGTTTAGTATCTCGAGATGGATATACTTTAATTCCATTAACATTATACTTAAAAGCTGGAAAAGTTAAAGTTGCTTTGGGTATTTGTAAAGGTAAGAAAGATTACGATAAAAGAGATTCTATGCTAGAAAAAGCTCATAATAGAGAAATGCAAAGAGCCTTGAAAGAAAGAAGTAGATATTAGTGAGATGTTTATTTTGAATATAGTATAATAAAAAACTAATTTAGTGGAAGTCTATTTAAATTTTCATTAAATTAGTTTTTTATTTTTAGCGTATGTTTTAGAATAGTACTTACATATAAAGAATAGATCTAAATTAGTAGATATATTCTTATTACGAGTTCGTACAAATAAATAGAAAATATATACATTTAAGTAAAATAACATATTAATTAAGCAAATATTCAAAAAATAATTTCAAAAATTTATCAAATTAGTGTATATTTATAGTATGCACATAAAATCTGAACAGGGGGAACAGAAATGTATAAGATAGTTAGTAAAAGAGAGCTTACAAATAATATCTTTTTAATGGATATAGAAGCTCCAAGGGTAGCAAAATCAGCAAAACCTGGTCAATTCATAATAATAAAAAATGATGACAAAGGTGAAAGAATTCCTTTAACTATTGCAGATTATGATAGCAAAAAGGGAACAGTAACAATAGTTTTTCAAACTGTTGGAAAGAGTACAAAGGAATTGGCTCAATATGAAGTTAATGATTATGTAAGTGACTTTGTTGGACCATTAGGACAACCAAGTGAATTTATTAATGAAGATTTAGAAGAATTAAAAAAGAAAAATATTATTTTTGTAGCAGGTGGAGTTGGTGCTGCACCGGTGTATCCTCAAGTTAAATGGATGCACGAAAATGGTATTAATGTAGACGTTATAGTAGGCTCTAGAAATAAAGAACTTTTAATATTAGAAGAAGAAATGAAAAAAGTTGCAGGAAATCTATATATATCAACAGATGATGGTAGCTATGGATTCAATGGTAGAGTTACAGATTGTTTACAAAGTCTAGTTAATGAGGGAAAGAAATATGATCATGCAGTGGTTATTGGACCTATGATAATGATGAAATTTATGGCTGCTTTAACTAAAGAACTTGAAATCAAGACAACTATTAGTCTGAATCCGATTATGGTAGATGGTACAGGTATGTGTGGTGCGTGTAGAGTTACTGTTGGAAATGAAATTAAGTTTGCTTGTGTTGATGGTCCAGAATTTGATGGACATTTAGTTGATTTTGATGAATCAATGAGAAGACAAGCTATGTATAAGAGTGAAGAAGGTAGAGCTCAATTAAAGGTTGAAGAAGGAAACACTCATAGTCATGGTGGCTGTGGCTGTGGAGGTGATAAATAATGGATATGAAAGATAGAATGGTTAAGGTTCCTGTAAGAGAACAGGATGCAAAAGTTAGAGCAACAAACTTTGAAGAAGTATGTTTAGGATATAATGAAGAAGAAGCTAAAAAAGAAGCTTCAAGATGTTTAAATTGTAAGAATCCTAAATGTATAGAAGGGTGTCCAGTAGCTATCAATATTCCAGGTTTTATATCACACATAAAAGATAATAAATTTGAAGATGCAGCAAAGGAAATTGCAAAATATAGTGCACTTCCTGCTGTATGTGGTAGAGTATGTCCACAAGAAAGTCAATGTGAAGGTAAGTGTGTATTAGGAATAAAAGGTGAACCAGTATCAATTGGTAAACTAGAAAGATTTACAGCTGATTGGTCTGCAGAACACAATGTTGATTTAAGTGAAACAGCTCCTTCAAATGGTAAAAAAATTGCAGTAATAGGAAGTGGTCCTTCTGGACTAACTTGTGCTGGAGATTTAGCTAAAAAGGGATATGATGTTACTATATTTGAAGCTTTACATAAAGCTGGTGGAGTTTTAGAATATGGTATACCTGAATTTAGACTTCCAAAAGAAAAGGTAGTTAAAAATGAAGTTGAAAATATTAAAAAGTTAGGTGTTAAAATTGAAACTAATGTTATAATAGGAAAAACTATAACTGTAGATGAACTTTTTGAAGATGAAAAGTTTGAAGCTGTATTTATAGGATCAGGAGCAGGTCTTCCTAAATTCATGGGTATAAATGGAGAAAATGCAAATGGAGTATTCTCTGCAAATGAATTTTTAACAAGAGTTAACTTAATGAAAGCATATTTAGATGAATATGATACTCCTGTTAAAAATGGTAAAAAAGTTGCAGTAGTTGGTGGCGGAAATGTTGCTATGGATGCTGCAAGAACTGCATTAAGACTTGGAGCTGAAAGTCATATAGTATATAGAAGAAGTGAATCAGAACTTCCAGCAAGAGTTGAAGAAGTTCATCATGCTAAGCAAGAAGGAATAATTTTTGATTTATTAACTAATCCAAAAGAAATATTAACAGATGAAAATGGATGGGTTAATGGTATGAGGTGCGTTAAGATGGAACTTGGAGAACCTGATGCATCTGGAAGAAGAAGACCAGTTGAAATTGAAGGATCAGAATTTATTATGGATGTAGATACTGTAATAATGTCACTTGGAACTTCACCAAATCCATTAATTTCTTCAACAACTGAGGGATTAGAAGTTAATAAGTGGAAGTGTTTAGTTGCAGATGAAAATGGATTAACTACTAAAGAAGGTGTTTATGCAGGTGGAGATGCTGTTACAGGTGCTGCAACAGTAATACTTGCAATGGGTGCTGGTAAGAAAGCAGCAGAAGCTATAGATGAATATTTACAAAGTAAATAGATACTTAGTAAAATAAAAGAGGTTGTATCAAATTACATTTATTTTAACTTATGGCTGTGTTTTGGTGGCATGTTAATATATACACATATTTAAAATAGAGCTTAATCTATAAAAGAGGATTCATTAAAATGTGAATCCTCTTTTTCAATGTACAGGAATTTTAAAATATGTATTTTTAGAAAATTTTTAGGGCTTTTAATCAAAATTTTTAAATTCCTTACTATTAACTAAAAAAACTTTAAATTTAGTTAAATATTATTAAATAAGTGATGTATATTAATTTTAAATAATCTTAAAATAAAAATAAATTATCAGCAGAAAATGTAAGATATATTAAATCTCCCTTGTGAAAATTAATGAGATCTTTAGTAAGTCTAAAGTTTATTAAGTTAGAAGTTGTTTTATTAGGGTTTTTAAGATATATTGTATAATCAAATGGATTTTCTATTATATTTTCAACCATAAAAGGAAATGTATTAGCAATATTTTTATCATTACATAATGTTATGTTATGTTCTCTTATACCGATATAACTAATATTATTTATATCAAAATTAGATTTTATAATATATTCATGTCCCCAGTCTTCAGCATAGATTTTATTATTATCAATTATTTTTATATGAGATATATTTTTGCAACCGGTTAATCTTGCTTCAGCAAGTGATTGTGGATTAATGAATAATGAATTCTTATTTCTTAGATTAAGAGCAGAACCATTATCATAGACAATAATATTATCACATACTCTATAGGCCTCTTCTATATCATGAGTAACAAAAATAACAGTGCCATCATAATTTTCTAGAATAGATAATAATTCTTTTTCCATGTTATGTCTAAGGTGATGATCTAAAGCTGAAAAAGGTTCATCTAAAAGTAATATATCTGGAGAAGTAATTAAAGCTCTAGCTAAAGCAACTCTTTGTTGTTGCCCACCAGATAACTGCCAAGGATAATTTTTTTCTAATCCACTTAATCCAAATCTATTTATATATTTATTAACCAAATTATTAACATTATTTTTTTTGACATTTAATAGTCCAATTTTAATATTTTCTTCAACAGTCATATTGGGAAATAAGGCATAGTTTTGAAATAAGAAACCTATTTTTCTGTTTTTGCATGAAACAGATATGTTTTTTTCTGAATCAAATAGAATAGTATCATTTAATATTATTTTTCCTTGTTCAGGTTTATCTAAACCAGCAATGCATTTTAAACTCATACTTTTACCTGAACCAGATGCCCCTAGAAATCCTAATATTCCTTTTTTATGATTAAATTCTACATTCAAAGAAATTGAAGATAATTCTTTTTTAAAATTTACATATAAAGACATATTACTTAGTTCTCCTTCCAATGAGTTTAAGTTGTAAATCTGACCAATAATTTAATAAAATAATCATAAATAATGATAGCGATACGATTATGATAACCCATAAAAGGGCTTTCTGCATGTCCCCACCTTCCACTGCAAAAAATATTGCTAGTGGCATAGTTTGAGTTTTTCCAGGGATATTACCTGCAATCATTAAAGTTGCACCAAATTCCCCCATAGCTCTAGCAAAAGATAATACTAACCCTGCTATTATTCCAGGCCAAGATAAGGGAATAGCAATTTTATAGAATATTTGTAGTTCACTTAATCCGAGTGTTCGAGCAGCTGAAATAATATTACTGTCTATTTGTTCAAAGGCAGATCTAGTTGTTCTATACATCATTGGAAAAGAAACAACAACTGCAGCTATTACCGTAGCTGTCCAAGAAAAAATTAAAGATTTATCAAATATTAAAAATAGTTTTCCTATAAATCCATTTTTACCACATATAAGAAGTAAAAAGAATCCAACAACAGTTGGAGGAAGAATTAATGGTAAATTTAATAAACCATCAAGTAATCCTTTGAGTTTTCCATTAAAATTTGCTATCCAGTATGAAACAATAATACCTAATACAAAGGTAAGAGATGTCGCAACTAAAGATGTTTTTAAAGATATCCATAATGGTGAAAGGTCCATACCCATATTAATTCCTCCTCATAATTAATTAGTCTATAGATTTATAGCCATATTTTTCAAAAATATTTTTAACATCATCTGTAAATAAAAAATCCTCAAATTGTTTTGCAGCATCAACTTGTTTTGTAACATCTGATTTTGATGTATTTTTTACTATAGAAATAGGATAAGTAATAGGAGAATGGCATGTTTCAGGAATAGTTTCAATTATTTTAGCATCTTTATTATTTAAAGCATCGCTTAAATAAACAAACCCAACATCAGCATTACCAGATATAGACCAGGCTAGTACCTCTTTTACATCTTTTGCAAATACTAATTTTGATTCTATGTCAGATTTTATGTTTAAATTATTGAAAGTCTCATCAGCATATTTTCCAGCAGGTACACTTGAGGGCTCACCAGCTGCAATTTTTTTTACTTTATCTGTTTTTAAATCATTTATACTAGTAATAGCTGTAGACTTAGGACCAATAAGGACTAATTCATTTTTTACTAAATCTTTTTTTGTAGATTCAAGTAATAAGTTTTCTTCATCTAATTTTTTCATTTGACTTTGCCCAGCTGAAATAAAGATATCACAAGGAGCACCTTGTTCAATTTGTTGTTGCAAAGAACCTGATGAACCATAATTTACAACAAGATCAGTATTAGGCTCAATAGATTTAAATTTTTCTTGAATATCAGCCATAGCCTCTTTTAAGCTGGCAGCTGCTGAAATGTTAAGTTCTATTTTTTCAGAATTGTTAGATTGAGCAGAACTGTTTTTTATCTCCTTTTTTGCACATCCTGAAAGTAATACGATACAAGATGTAACTGTTAATAATGTGATTAAAATTTTGTTTTTCATAAATATCTCCCCTTTTAACAGTGTTTTGTATAGTTTCATTAAGTTTTATACTGTTTTGTATATTTTTAATAATTTTACCATTATTTAAGAGGTGATTCAACAACATAATTAATAAAATAACAAAATTTTCCTAACAAAACATAATATTTTATAGCAACTATTATTTCTTAATGATAGAATTAATAAGAAGTGAAATCTTCATTAGAAAGATAAATAGTTTTTTATGAAATGTTATAGCTAGATTATACAAGGGGGGGATTAATTGTGGACTCAGAAAGATCATTGACTGCACTTGAAGTATCAGAATTATTAAAAATAAATAAAAATACAGTTTATGAACTTGTAAAGAGAGGCGAATTACCTGGATATAAGATAGGAAAAAAATTAAGGATAGATGAAAAAGATGTTTTTGAATATATAAATAATCAAAAATCTTCTTCAAAAAATAGTAAAAATATCACGAAAAGTTATTTGAAGAATGATGTAAATATAAATTCTGAATTTAAAATAGAAAATGATATCATAATTTCAGGACAAGATATTATTTTAGATGTTTTAGCTCGTCATATTGAAGAAAAAACTGATAATATTAGAGTTTTACGTTCAAATGTTGGCAGTTATACAAGCTTGTATGATTTATATAATGATAAGATATCAATATCATCATCACATCTTTGGGATGGTGATACAAATGAATATAATACAGCTTATGTAAGACGATTAATTCCAGGTATTCCATGTATACTAATTAATTTAGCATATAGAAGACAAGGATTTTATGTAGCTAAAGGAAATCCACATAACATAACAACATGGGATGATTTAATAAAAAGCGATATAAGTATAGTGAATAGAGAAAAGGGATCAGGTACTAGAGTATTGTTAGATGAGAAATTAAGATTATATAATGTTGAAGGCGAGTCTATTAAAGGTTATAACTTCGAACAATCATCTCATTTAGCAGTAGCAAGCAGTATAGCTGTGGGTGATGGAGACTTAGGAATAGGAATAGAAAAGGTTGCTCATCAAGTAAGTGAAATTGATTTTGTACCTATACAAGAAGAACGATATGATTTGATTATAAAAAAATCATTTTTAAAATATCCACTTTATAAGTTAATAATTGAAATAATTCAATCTAAAGAATTCAAAAAGGAAATCAAAGGGTTGGGTGAATATGATTTAAGAGATACAGGTAAGATTCTTGCCGAAACTTAAAAGTTAGCTTTAAGCTAAAGTATATATGAAATATTATTTAGAAGATATATTTTGGAGGAATTATGAATAATGTTACCATGCAGGAACTTAGGAATTTAGAAATCTTTAAAAATATATGTGATGATTCTTTGAACAAAATTATTGAAATGGGAATTTTAATTAAGTACCCTTCAGGTAGGCATATTTTTAGAGACAAAGAAGATGTGAAAATTTTATATGTAATATTAAGTGGTACAGTATCATTGTATAAATTAAATGAATGTGGGCATAAAAGAGCTATCTTTATTTTAGGTAAAGGAAAAATGATTAATGATGTTATAATACAGGATTTGCCATCATCCATTAATTGCGAAGTTTTTGAAGATGCAGAAATTTTAAGTTTTGATAAAGAAGATTTTATGAAAATTATGGAGTTAGATTTTATATTAACAAAAAATGTAATGTGCTCATTATCGATGAAAGTAAGAAGATTGTATAGGCAGATTAAAAATTCAACAGGTGTTATAAAAATGGAAAAACGATTATGTGCAAAGCTGTGGAAATTAAGCAAGGATTATGGAAGTGAAAAAAATGGTGAAGTAGTAGTTGATAAAAAGATAACTATTACCTATTTAGCAGATTTATTAGGTTCAAAAAGAGAAACGATATCCAGAGCATTAAAAGTATTATGTAATGAAAATTTAATTGAATATAAAAATAAGCAGATAATAGTAAAAAATCAGAAAAAACTATCTGAATTTTTTAAAGCACCGTGATATTAATCACGGTGCTTTAATTATTTAAAATATATACTTAGATTAATAGAAATTATAATTTAAAATTGAAATTATGAAGGGAGACTTAATACGATGTTTTGTGAAGAATTTAACAGTGTAGTAGGGGCTGCAAAAGCAAAGATTAATTTACTAAAAACTAATAAATTAGGTTATTTTATTAGTTCAATGCTTGCAGGTGCTTATGTAGGAATGGGAATAATACTTATATTTACAATAGGTGGGTTTTTAAGTAATGCAGGATCACCATTTACTAAAATAATTATGGGAGCATCTTTTGGAGTAGCACTTAGTTTAGTAGTAATGGCAGGATCAGAACTTTTTACAGGAAATAATTTTGTTATGACAGCAGGTTCTTTAAGTGGTGAAGTAACATGGAGTGATACATTTAAAGTTTGGGGACTTTGCTTTTTTGGAAATTTAGTTGGTTCTATAATTTTAGGTATTATGTTTTACTTAACAGGTCTTGCAACAGGTCCAGTAGGAGAATTTATTGCTAATACCTCAGCAGTAAAAATGAGTGTGCCTTTTTTACCATTATTAATGAGAGGTGTGCTTTGTAATATACTAGTTTGTTTAGCTGTATGGTGTAGTTTCCGTTGTAAAAATGAAGTTGCTAAGTTAATTATGATATTTTGGTGTTTATTTGTGTTTATAACAGCTGGATTTGAACATAGTGTGGCTAATATGACACTTTTAACAGTAGGATTACTTTCACCAGGTGTAGCTAATGTAAGTATAATGGGATATTTATATAACATCATAGTTGTAACACTTGGAAATATCATTGGAGGAGCTATATTTTTAGCGGTTCCATACTATTTAATATCAAAAAAGAAATAAGGAGGATAATATTATGGGATATAAATTAAAGAAAACTGATGTAAACAATATATTTGATAACTTATTAACAGAATATGATATATATGCACCTAAGTTATTTTTAGGAGAAGGAACTTATTCTGATACAGATAGAGTTAGATATGGAAAAGTAGAAAATATAGATGAAATAGTTTTTGATAGAAAAGCAGAGTATTCATCTAAAGAAATTTTATTGCCGATATCTGAAACTTTATTTTTCTTTACAGAGGATGAGGTGAAAGAAGCTAGCACTACTAAAAAAGGTGCAGTAATCTTTTTAAGAAGTTGTGATTTACACGCTATAAAACGCATGGATGATATTTATTTAAAAAATGGGTATGAAGATTTTTATTATAAAAGATTAAGAGAAAAGACTAAGTTTATTTTAATGGGATGTGAAAAGTCATTTGAAAAGTGTTTTTGTGTAAGTATGGAAACTAATAAAACTGACGAATATGCTGCATATCTAAAAATTGTAGATGATAAAGTATATGTTGATGCTAAAGAGGAAGAATTTATAAAATTATTTTCAATTGGTGAAAGTATAGAAGTTAAACCCGATTTTGTAAATGAAAATAATAAAAAAGTGTCAGTGCCAGAAAATCTTTCATTAGATATTATAAATTCAAAAATGTGGGAAGATTATAGTGCTCGTTGTATTGCATGTGGTAGATGTAATTTTGTTTGTCCAACTTGTACTTGTAATACAATGCAAGATATATTCTACAGTGATAATGGAAAAGTCGGTGAAAGACGTAGAGTATGGGCTTCATGTCAAGTAGATGGATTTACTGAGATGGCGGGTGGACATACTTTTAGAGCTGACAAAGGACAACGTATGAGATTTAAAGTTATGCACAAAGTATATGATTATAAAAAGAAATGGGGATATCACATGTGTGTTGGATGCGGTAGATGTGATGATATTTGTCCAGAATATATATCTTTCTCTAATTGTGTAAATAAATTAGAAAATGGAATGAAAGAGGTGTCTTCTAATGAGTAAAAATGAATATATTCCTTTCTTATCAGAAATTAAGGAAGTTATTAAACATACTGATGTTGAATATACTTTCAGAATGGAGTTTTGTGGTGATGTAAAACCAGGACAATTTTTTGAAGTATCATTGCCTAAATTTGGAGAAGCACCTATTTCAGTAAGTGGTATTGGAGAAAATACTGTTGATTTAACAATAAGAAGAGTTGGAAAAGTTACTAATGAAATATTCAATAATTATGTAGGCGATAAATTGTATTTAAGAGGTCCTTATGGAAATGGATTTAATATTAATGAATATAAAGGAAAAGATTTAATTATTGTTGCAGGGGGAACAGGATTATCTCCAGTTAAAGGTGTAGTTGATTATTTCTCAAATAATATAGAAGAAGTAAATAGTTTTACTTTAATATCAGGATTTAAATCACCTAAAGACATTTTATTTAAATCAGATATAAAAGACTGGGATGAGAAAATAAATCTTATTATTACAGTAGATAATGCTGATGAAAACTATGATGGAAAAGTAGGTTTAGTTACTAAATATATACCAGAACTTGATATAAAAGATTTAAATAATGTTGCTGTTATTGTAGTTGGACCACCTATGATGATGAAGTTTACAGTTGCAGGATTTTTAAAACTTAGAATAGAAGAAAATAATATATGGATTTCTCAAGAAAGAAAAATGTGCTGTGGAATAGGAAAATGTGGACACTGTAAAATAGATGATACGTATATTTGTTTGGATGGACCTGTTTTTAATTATTCAAAAGGTAAGTCTTTACTGGACTAGGAGGAATTAATTATGGATTTAAATACAAAAAAAATCAAGAAAAATGCTTTTAGAGTTACTAAAGTAAGGGGATTAACTGCTTCTAGAGTTAGAGTTCCAGGAGGACATTTACAAGCAGATTTATTAGGCAAGATACAAGAAATATCTCAAATATATGGTAATGGAAGCGTGCATATAACAACACGTCAAGGTTTTGAAATACCAGGAATAAAGTATGAAGATATTGATAAAGTAAATGAATTACTACAACCAATTATAGAAAGCTTAGGTATAAATCAAGAAATACCAGGGAAGGGATATACATCTGCTGGAACTAGAAATGTATCAGCATGTATTGGTAATAATGTTTGCCCATTTGCAAACTATAATACAACTAATTTTGCTAAAAGAATAGAAAAAGCAATATTCCCTAATGATCTGCACTTTAAAGTAGCACTTACAGGATGTCCAAATGATTGTATAAAAGCTAGAATGCATGATTTTGGAATAATAGGAATGACTGAACCACAGTATGATAAAGATAGATGTGTAAGCTGTGGAGCATGTGTAAGAGCATGTAAGAAAAAATCAGTAGATGCACTTAAAGCTGTTAATTATAAGATAGTACGAAATGAAGAAAAATGTATTGGATGTGGAGAATGTGTTATAAATTGTCCTACTGGTGCATGGACAAGAAGCAAGGAAAAATATTACAAATTAGTTATAATGGGTAGAAGTGGTAAGAGAAATCCACGTCTTGCTGAAGATTTCTTAATTTGGGCAGATGAACAAAGTATAATTAAAATAATATTAAATACTTATAAATTTGTGGATATGTATATAGATAAAAGTGCTCCAGGTGGTAAAGAGCATATAGGATATATCATAGATAGAGTTGGATTTGAAGAATATAAAAAGTGGGCATTAGAAGGAATAGAATTCCTAGAAAAGACAATAGTAAAACAATGTGTTTATTGGAATGGAGTACATTTTTAATTAAACAACTTAAAAATCTCTACAGAAATAAAACTGTAGAGATTTTTAAACTTCATTTTAATTATAAAAGTTTTAAAAATTTTGCATTATTTTAAAAGTGTGTTGATATTGTAATATAAACATAATTTAAAATAGAGCATAAAATTTAAATTTTAAATAGAGACTATTTCTTACATAAATGATCTTGAACATTCATTAAAGCTTCACCAAATCTTTGATAGTGTACAACTTCTCTTTCTCTTAAGAATTTTAAAACATCTTTAATATCTTGTTCATCAGTTAATTGAATTAAATGTTCATAAGTTGCTCTAGCTTTTTGTTCTGCTGCCATATCTTCATGTAAATCTGCAATTACATCTCCTTTTGCTTGGATATAAGTTGCAGTCCAAGGATTTCCAGTAGCATCTGTATAGAATAATGCTTTGCCATGGTCAACGTAATGTCCACCAAGCCCTGCTTCTTTAAGTTCATCTAATGTTGCATTTTCCATAAGTTGATATATCATAGTTGCAAGCATTTCTACATGCGCCATTTCTTCTGTACCTATATCTGTAAGTAAGCCTTTGGATTTTCCAGTAGGCATTGTATAGCGTTGGTTTAAATATCTAAGAGCAGCACTTAACTCACCGTCAGGACCACCGTATTGAGACACGAGATATTTTGCCATTTGAAGGTCTTTACATTTTAAATTTATTGGATGCTCCAATGTTTTAACATAATACCACATAAGTTTTTATTCCTCCTAATCATCATTTTCCCAAGGCCAAGGTTTTTCTATCCAAGAACGTGGATCTTCCTTAAAGGAAGTACCAAAATTAGTTAAAGGACTAAAATTTTTTTCATATTCATTAATTAAACAAGTTAATTTAGCTGATACTGTATCATAGTCTTTTTTGGCATCCTCATTATCAGGAAAATTATCAAGGAATAAATTTAGCTCAACACCACAAAATTGATAAATTCTTATACTATCTAATAAATCTTTTTCATACATAAAATATCACCCCACTTTAACATTTACTTTTTTTCTTTTCATCATAAGGTTCATAAAGGTCTTTAAAAATAGTTCCTTTAGTAAAACCTTCTTTGCATGTGAATAGATTTTCATAAGGTTGAGGTAATATAAATGCACGTGCATACTCTTTTAATTTAAAGTTGCAATCATCCTTTTTGTACATAAATTTTTTCTTCCTTTCATTTTGATTGCTCAATATATATAATATGCATACTTATGAAAATAGTGATTTTTGTAGAAAATGCATATTTTATTAATGGAAAATATTTAAAAAATAATTATTGTGATAAAATATCAGAATAATTTTATTATAATACTAAAAAATGCATAGAAAAATATGATATTTAGAAGTGTTTTTTCTTGTATTATAAAAGCATATCAAATTGCAAATGATAAATTATAATGTATAAACAGATAAAAAGTAAATTTAAGAACTACACAATAAAAAAGAAGATGACAGTAGTTTTTTTAGTCAAAGTATAATTTAACTTCACTTAGTGCGTAATCAGAATATCTTTAATATACAGTCAAATATTAATTTTATCTTAAATTATACTTAAATAAAAAACATCTGTTTAATAATGCTATTATTAAGCAGATGTTTTTTATATAATTAACATATAATATAAAATGTGAAGGGGACTAATATGATAAAGTATAAAAAAATAGCACGTACATTAGCTTTAATATTATCTGTATTTATTATAAATTCATTTATAAATTATGATGTATTTGCAAGTGAAGCAATTACGCAGAGTAATAATGAAATAAGACTACAAGATAATTTTTATGAAACAGTTAATAAGGAATGGCTAGAAAAATCAATACTTAAACAAGATGAGGAAGCTAAAAGTACTTTTACTGAAACAAAAGATAAGGTTAACAATGATACAAAAAGAATATTTAATGATTTATTAATTCATGAAAATAAATATTTAAGTAATACAGACGAAAAGAAGATAATAAATTTATATAATAATTCTATTAATATTTCAGAAAGAAATAATCAAGGTGCAGAACCTATAAAGAAATATACAAAAAAAATAAAAGAAGCTAAAAATATAAATGAACTTACAAAATTATTAGGAGATCCGACTATAAATATATTTAGCAATTTAATTAATTTTAGTGTGGGAAGCGATATTTATGATAATAAGAACAATGCACTATATATTTCATCAACCAGATTAGTTTTAGGAGATTCAGATCAATATAGAAATGAGACAGATAAAACTAAAAATAATAAAGAAAATATGGAAAAATATTTGATTAATATATTAATATTAAGTGGATATTCTAGAGAAGAAGCAAATAAGAAAGTTAGTAATTTATTTTACTTTGAAAATCAATTAGCATCATCTATTATAGGTGTTAATGAATTTGCAGATTATTATAATAATCAAGAAAATAACTATAAAACTTATAAAATCAGTGACATTAATGAACTTTCAAATAATTTAGATTTATCTTATATAATAAAAAATCTTGGCTATGAAAATGTAGATAAAGTAATTTTATTTGAACCTAAATGGTTAGATAAATTAAATGAGATTTATAATGAAGAAAATTTGCAAGTAATAAAAGACTATACTGAAGTCTGTATGATTTCTGCAGCAAGCAAATATTTAAGTGAAAATTTTAGAAATGAATATTTAGCTTTACAAAAATCATTATATGATATAGATAATATATCATTAGAAGATGAAACTAAAGAACTTGTAAAAAAGAATTTCAATTCAGCTTTAAGTAAATTATATGTAGGAGAGGTCTTTAGTGAAGAGATAAAAAGTGATGTGAAAAATATTACTGAAGAAATTATAAATACTTATTCAAATAGAATTAAAAACCTTGAGTGGATGAGTGCTTCCACTAAAGATAACGCTATTAAAAAGTTAAAGAATATAAAAGTAAATATAGGCTATCCAGAAGAATGGACAGATTATTCAAATTTAGAAATAAAGTCATATAAAGAAGGTGGCTCATTTCTTGAAAATATAATAAACTTAGAGAAGTTTTCATATAAAAAACCTGTAAATGCTAAAAAGTCATTTAATAAAATATCACCAGAAGATGTTAACGCATATTATGATGCTGAGTCTAATGAAATTACAATTCCAGCAGCTATATTGCAAAAACCGTTCTATGATATAAATGAAAGTAAAGAAAAAAATTTAGGTGGATTAGGAGTTATTATTGGCCATGAAATTACTCATGCTTTTGATAATAATGGATCTAAGTTTGATGAAAATGGTAAAATAAAAAATTGGTGGACTGATGAAGATTACAAAAAATATGAAGATAAAATTAAAAAAATAGAAGAAGTTTATGGAAATATAGAAGCATTACCTGGAATAAAAGTAAATGGAGAAATTACTTTAGGTGAAAACATTGCTGATATTGGATCTATGACTTGTATGTTGGATATTTTAGATAATATCCCAAATGCAAATTATGATGAATTTTTTAGAAATTTTGCTACAGTATGGAGAGATATAACTACTGAAGAATATAAGGTATTATTACTAAAAATAGATAGCCATTCACCTAGTGATATTAGAGTAAATACGGTATTACAACAATTTGAAAAATTCTATGAAATTTATAATGTAACTGAAAATGATGATATGTATATAAAAGTAAAAGATAGATTATCTATTTGGTAGAATAGAATTTTAGTAGGTTAGGTTTAATTACTATGATAAGTTTTACTTATAAATATACTAGAGAAGTGAGAGTGTAGATAATTCTGTGTAAATACAAAATTATCTAATGTCCCAGAGAGGTTAATGACTAGAATATAGATTTTAATCATTAACCTCTATTATGTGCTTCCAATATCTTTTTGGCATCATTCTACTTTGTAATTTTAGATTTTTTCTTTCAATTATAGCTGTAGATTTGAAATATGTGCTCCAAAGCTTACCATAGTTATCAGAATGTGTTTTCAATTTTTCATAATCTTTTAAATCAAGAGGAATTATTTCATAATCTATTTTATTATAAATTATTGCTTTTTCCCTATTCAAATCATGAATTATAAAGTATTCATTTTTAAATCTTTTCTTAAAATGGTCAGCTATAAGTTCTAATATATCATTATCAGGTTCAATACAAGAATAGAAAAATTTATTATTTATAAGATTGAATCTAACAAATCCTTTAAATCTATGACTTTCATAAGTTACTTTTTTATTAATAGTATCTATAAGTCTAACTTCATCAATATTTAAAAAAGAATGAACGTCCTTATTTAATTTAAAAGCAATTTTTAAATATTTAAGTAAAAGCATTTCTTTATTTTCGTAATTGCTTAAATATACAATATAAATTTTTTCTAGAGCTAATTTGTCTATTTTATAAATTATAGTATTTTGGACTTTCTTAGCAATATGAGAATTAGTATTTACATTAATAATTTCGCTTCCAAGTAAGGGGATATTACTTTTTTTACTACATATAAATAAATTTGTCTGATCATAATTAAAACTTTTATATAAAGCATTTAAAAGTCCAAAGAAAGTATCATCATATATTAGTATTTTCATAATTAAAAATCTCCATTTATAGAAGTTATTTTATCACTTAAGGTCTTATTGTTCATTTCAAAAGAATCAAAAAATGATATTTGATTAATATTTATTTTGGAAGATGGTTTATAGGAATCCTCTAATAATTTGTTTTTTATTATTAAATCATCAAAAGAAATATTTCCATAATATTTACCGTCACAAGTTATAAAATATTTAGATCTTTTTAAAATAACTCTTAATTTCTTCAAGTCTTCAAAAGTTAATCTATGAACTCTTCTGATCTTTATTATTTTTTTAGCAGAAGTAACACCAATACCAGGAATTCTTAATAATTTTTCATATGATGCAGTATTTATTTCTACAGGAAAATCATTTAAATTAGATAAAGCCCAAGAAGTTTTAGGATCAAAATTTAAATCAAAATTATCTGTACTATTTTTTAATAATTCATTTGCTCTAAATCCATAAAATCTAATTAACCAATCAGCTTGATAAAGTCTATGCTCTCTAAGAACAGGAGGATGACTTATCACAGGTAAAAGAGGATTATCTTTTACAACAGGAACATATGCAGAATAATAAACTCTTTTCAAATTATAGTTATCATATAATGCTTGCGATAAATTTAATATTTTAGCATCGCTTTCAGGGGTAGCACCAACAATTAATTGAGTACTTTGCCCACCAGGAACAAATAAAGGTGTACTTTTTATGTTTTTTTTCATTTCTTTATAATTAATTATAGAATTTTTTATAGTATTCATAGGTGTTAATATACTATCTTTATTTTTTTGAGGAGCTAATAATTTTAAACTATCATTTGAAGGCAATTCTATATTTACACTCATTCTATCAGCATATTTTCCAGCCTCATTTATTAATTTCTGATCAGCACCAGGAATCGCTTTTAAATGAATATATCCATTAAACTTCTCTTCTAATCTTAATTTTTTCACAGTTTTAAGTAAAAGTTCCATAGTATAATTAGGATTTTTTATAATAGCAGAACTTAAGAATAACCCCTCTATATAATTACGTTTGTAAAAATTAATAGTAAGGTTACATACTTCTTCAGGAGTAAAACTAACTCTTAAAAAATCTTTAGATGAACCATTTATGCAATATTTACAATCAAAAACACAATCATTTGAAAATAATATTTTAAGCAATGAGATACAACGTCCATCTGAAGTAAAGCTGTGACATATTCCACTACTAGAAGCATCTCCAAGTCCATTGTTTTTATTTTTTCTTTTAGAACCTGATGATGAGCAAGAGACATCATATTTTGCTGCTCCAGAAAGAATTTTTAGCTTTTCCATTAATTCCATTTGTGTACACATCCTTATATATTAATCTAAACATATATCCTTAATAATATTATACACAAACATATGTTCTCATACAAGGGTTTTGAATTAGTGTATTCTAAGAAAAAAATGTATGTTTTGTACTATTATATAAATAAATATATAACTTTATTTTTAGAATAAAACCTTAAATAAATTCATACCATAAAAGAAACTAAATTTTAATTATGTATATTAAAAAATCCATGTATTTGAAATATAAAAATTATATTTTAAAATTAATAAGGAAAGAAATATTTAATTAGGGAAAATAAATATTATTAAAGATTTTATAGATAGGAGAATTTATATGGATAGTCTTATATTTGATTTAGACGGAACTCTATGGGATGCTACAGAAGCATTCTATGTATGTTGGAATGAAGTTTTTTCTAAGCACGAAGAAACTAAAAACGGAATGTCTCTTGAAGAAATTAAAAATGTTATGGGAATGACAATGAATGATATATTAGAGAAGTTTTTTCCACAGTTAAGTGAAAAATTAAGAAAAGAGGTAATAGATGAATGCACTAAAATTGAATTAAAGTATTTATTAAAAAATGGGGGTAAATTATATCCAGAGTTACAATCTACAATAAAAGAGTTATTTAAAAAATATAAATTATTTATAGTTAGCAATTGTGTAGATGGATACATACAATGTTTTTTAGAGACACATAATTTAAAAGAATATTTTATTGACTTTGAGGATCCAAGTAGAACAGGACTAGAAAAAGCTGAAAATATAAAAATAGTAATAAAAAGAAATAAATTAATTAAACCGGCATATGTAGGGGATACTAAATGGGATGCCATAGCAAGCGATAAGGCAGGGGTGCCATTTATATATGCAAGTTATGGATTTGGTGACTTAGACAAATATGATTATAAGATAGATAATTTAAAAGAGTTATTAAATATTAATAATATAAAATATTAGTACGATATTACAAGGGCTATATTTTAGTGTGCAGTGATATATGTAATATATAAGGTGTATCATAATTAGACTATATTCATTTTGGGTATTCCTAAGTTTAATAAATTAGGCCAATTTACTTATATATATCAATGATTTTCTTTACATTGAAAAAAGATATAAAATTAATCGATTTCATTAATTTTATATCTTTTAAAATTGAAAATATTTATGGTAAAGCTTATCTACTTTTTCTTTTAGCAGAGAATTTTTTATATAGTTTATAGATTAGTGCAACGGCAACTGAATATACCAATATAATACCGACTGTAATTAACATTGATTTCATACGATCCATAATTAACACCTCTTTTTGAAATATTTACTATATAAATTATTTTAACATAATAATTAAATGAAAAGAAGATAAAATATAGACACTATTTTAAAGGCATGTAGTATTTAACATAAATAAGAGTAATCCGATAAGAATATTGACCAATTAAAAGAAAGATATTATTATGTAGTAAAGAGTTAAGGTAAATAGGGAATATAATGTTTAATATAGATTAGGAGGAAAAAAATGAGAGTAGTAATTGTTGGTGGAATAGCAGCAGGTACAAGTGCAGCTGCAAAATTAAGAAGAGTAAACCCGGATGCTGAAATCATAATTTATGAGAAATCAGATATAGTATCATTTGGTGCTTGTGGATTACCTTACTTCGTAGGAAATTTTTTTGAAGATTCACAAAATATGATTGCAAGAACTCCTGAAGAATTTATAAAAAGTGGAGTAGATGTTAAAACTAATCATGAGGTTGTTAATATAGATTTTAATAATAAGTTGGTTACAGTAAAGAATCTGAAGACAGGTTCTCAATTTAATGATAAATATGATAAATTAATGATAGCGACAGGTGCAAGGAGTATAATACCTCCAATTAAAAATGTTAATTTAAAAAATGTGTATACATTAAAAAGTATGGATGATGGAAAAATTTTAAAGCAGCTTTTGAGAGAAAAAAGCAATAAAAGTATAGCAATAGTAGGTGCAGGATTTATTGGATTAGAGGCAGTAGAGGCAGCTAAAAATCATGAAAAAGAGGTTTCAGTATTTCAATTGGAGGATCGAATATTAAAGGATGTTTTTGATAAAGAAATCACTGATGTATTAGAAAAAGAATTAAGAAACAAGGGAGTAAATTTATATTTACAAGAGACTGTTACAGAACTTATAGGAGATGATAAAGTTACAAAAATATGTACAAATAAAAGAGAAATAAATGTGGATATAGTAATTATATCTACAGGTGTTAAGCCTAATACAGAGTTTATTAAAGATAGTGGAATAGATATGTTATCTAATGGAGCAATTATTGTAGATGAATATGGAAAAACATCAATTGAAGATGTTTATTCAGCTGGAGATTGTGCAACGATAAATCAAATTCTTACAAATGAAAAAAGTTATGTTCCTCTTGCTACGGGTGCAAATAAACTTGGACGTATTGTTGGAGAAAATCTAGGAGGAGCTAATTTACCATTTCAAGGTTCATTATCATCTAGTTGTATAAAAGTTTTAGAGATTGAAGCTGGAAGAACAGGTATTACAGAAGAAAAAGCTAAACAAATGGGATTGGACTATAAGACTAAATTTATAACAGATATGAATCAAACTAGCTATTATCCAGGTCAAAGCAAAATTTATGTTAAATTAATATATGAAGCTAACAGTAAAAGAATATTAGGTGGTCAGGTTGCAGGATATAAAGATGCTGTACAGAGAGTTAATGTTATTGCTGCATGCATATTTGGAAAATTAACAACTAAAGAACTTGGAATGCTGGATTTATGTTATTCACCGCCATTTTCAAGAACTTGGGATGTATTAAATGTTGTAGGAAATATATGTAAGTAAATACTGATGAATTAATAAGGGATATTAGCTATACCAGAGCCAATATCCCTTATTAAATTTAAGATGTTTTTAAATTTTATTAAGTTTTATTAAATGAAAATAAAATCTCTTATAAGGTATGTAAAAATTAATAGAAAGATATATATAATAAAATTATTGTATTTGGAAAAATTAGGTGAATAGTTTTAATTAATATCAATAATGTATATATTAGCTTGTTTAAATATCAGTATATTATCAGGAACCCTTTTCTTTTGAAAAAAAGTTAAAAATATAACGAAATCAATGAAAATCATTTTCAACTTAGGATAAAAGTGTTATAATACCATTATGATAATAATTATCAATAGAAAAGATTATTCATTTTCATAAAGGATGTACTAGATATTAAATTATATGAGTATATAATATGAGGAGGAGAGAATATGCCGTTAATATTAGCAAATACAGGGGAATGTATGCCGATTAAAAAAATTAGAGGTAATGATGAGACTAAAAAGTTCCTATCAAGTTTAGGATTTATTACAGGAGAAACTGTAAGTATTATTTCTGAAATTGCAGGAAGTTTAATAATAAAAGTAAAGGGTAGTAGAATAGCATTAGATAAATCTATGGCTAGTAGAATAATAGTTTAAGGAGGAATTATTAATGAATACATTAAAAGATATTAAATGTGGACAAACGGTTAATGTTCTTAAGATACAAGGAGAAGGTCCTATTAAAAGACGTATTATGGATATGGGAATAACTAAGGGTTGTGAGATATTTGTACGTAAAGTAGCACCGCTTGGAGATCCGATTGAAATAAAGGTTAGAAATTATGAATTATCACTTCGTAAAGCTGATGCAGAAATGATAATTGTTGATTAAGTATTAAATTAATATATTTTATATAATCATTCAATGAGAATGATAATCTATATGAACTAAGGGGGAAGACAAATGTCAATAAAGATAGGTCTTGCAGGTAATCCCAATTGTGGGAAGACAACTATGTTTAATGACCTTACAGGATCAACACAATATGTAGGTAACTGGCCAGGGGTAACAGTTGAAAAAAAAGGCGGTAAATTAAAATGGAATAAGGATGTTGAAATTGTAGATTTACCAGGTATATATTCACTTTCACCGTATACGCTTGAAGAAGTTGTAACACGTGATTTTATGATGAATGATAAACCAGATGTAATAATTAATATAATTGATGCATCTAATATTGAAAGAAATTTATATTTAACTACTCAAATTTTAGAACTTGGAATTCCAACAGTTTTAGCACTTAATATGATGGACATTGTTGAGAAAAATGGTGACAAGCTAAAAGTAGAAAAACTTTCACAATTATTAGGTTGTCCAATTGTTGAAACTTCAGCTATAAAAGGAAAAGGTATTAAGGAAGTTGTTGAAAAAGCAATTGAACTTTCAAAAAAAGAAAATGTTAATGATTTTAAGCTAGAACTCTCACAAGAAGTAGAAAGTTCAATAAAAAATATTGAAGAAGCTTTAGATAATAGTAGCTTTAAGAATGAAATAGATTCTAGATGGTTGTCTATTAAACTTTTTGAACGTGATAAAAATATTTTAAATAATAATAAGTTTTCAAAAAATGTGTTAGATAAAGTAGATGGAATAATTAATAAATGTGAAAATGAACTTGATGATGATAGTGAAAGTATAATTACAGGCGAACGTTATGACTTTATTGGAAAAGTAGTTTCTAAAGCAGTAAAAAAGAATAATAAAAACAATGAAACTGCATCAGATAAAATAGATAAAATAGTAACAAATCGTTTTTTGGCACTTCCTATTTTTGCATTAATTATGTGGGGAGTATATTACATAGCTGTAAGTTCACTTGGAACTATAGCTACAGATTGGACAAATGATACATTATTTGGAGAAATCATAAGTGGAAATGTTTCAACTTGGCTTGAAGGGGTAGGCGTAGCGGCATGGTTACAAGGATTAGTTGTTGATGGGTTGATTGGTGGTGTAGGTGCAGTATTAGGATTCGTACCTCAAATTATGATATTATTCTTTCTATTATCAATACTTGAAGACTGTGGATACATGTCACGTGTTGCATTTATAATGGATAGAATATTCCGTAAGTTTGGACTTTCAGGAAAATCGTTTATACCTATGCTTATCAGTTCAGGATGTGGAGTTCCAGGAATTATGGCAACTCGTACTATGGAAAATGATAGAGATAGAAAAATGACTATTATGTTAACAACATTTATTCCATGTGGGGCTAAAATTCCAATAATAGCATTGTTTGCAGGAGCAATATTTGGTGGAGCATCATGGGTAGCACCATCAGTATATTTTTTAGGAATTATAATGATAATTATTTGTGGAATTCTTCTAAAGAAGACTAAACTATTTCAAGGAGAGCCAGCTCCATTTGTTATGGAACTTCCACAATATCATATACCAAGTTTAAAAGGCGTTCTTATGCATATGTGGGATAGAGGAAAGGCCTTTATTATAAAAGCTGGTACAATTATATTTGTTGCTTGTGGAGCAATTTGGTTTATGCAATCATTTAATTGGTCATTAGAAATGGTAGATGCTGGTGACAGTATACTAGCAAGTATAGGAAATGTTTTTGCACCAATTTTTACACCATTAGGTTTTGGTAATTGGCAGTCTGCGGTTGCAACAATCACTGGACTTGTAGCAAAAGAAAATGTTGTAGCAACATTTGGTATACTGTTTAGTATTGCAGAAGCAACAGAAGAAGATCCAACACTTCTTATGAATGTAGCTGGAGTATTTACAGCAGTAAGTGCATTTTCATTCATAGCATTTAATATGCTTTGTGCTCCTTGTTTTGCAGCAATAGGTGCAATAAAAAGAGAAATGGGTTCATGGAAATGGACTTGGATTACATTAGGATTCCAAACTGGTACAGCATATCTTGTTGCATTATTAATAAATCAAGTGGGTAATGCTTTATTCTATGGTGGAAATATAATAGGCGCACTTATATCTATCGCTATAGTAGTAGCAATAATAGCTGGAATTCTATTATCAAATAAAAAATCAGTAAATATAAATAGTAATGTTAAATTAAGTTATATAAAATAGTATGTTAAATATTAGTAGGTAATTATTTTAAATTATCTACTAATAAATTTTATAAGGGGTGGTGATACTTATGTTAGCTACAATAATAATAGCTAGTATTATATTTTTCATGATGGGATTAGTAGTGTTCAAAAGGGTAAAGAAAGCTAAAAATGGAGAAGGCGGTTGTGGTTGTGGATGTTCTGGGTGTTCATCAGCAGCAATCTGTCATGGAAAAGACAGTAAAGGAATAACTTTAAAATAAAGCTTCTAACAATTAATTAAATAGTAATTAACTTTTTAATTAAATAAAAATAAGCTCTGAGTATAATTTTTTATGCTTAGAGCTTATTTTTATGTTAATCATGTTTTAGATATGTTTTTATATATGAAATGATTAAAGTAGTATTATAAATATAATTTATTAAAGTTCAATATCAATACACTAAAAACATAATTTGAATTTTATGAGGATAATAGAATTTATATACTTGTTATTTCTAAGTTATTTCGTCTATTATCTAATGGATTAAGATTTATATGATGAACTGTTTGATTTTCATCAGGATTCATAAGTACTCTATCTAAATGTATTCTGCCTTTAGGCGTATTTGCGATAACACAAAAATTATCATAATTTTTATGAAGCACCCAAGTATATGTATCAGTTACTACTTTTCTTAAATCTTCTTTAGATATTAATGCTTTATTTTGAACCTTACCATACTTATCTCTTAAAAGTATAGCTATAGTATCATCATTAATTACTTCATAATCATTTTTTATGTTACGTTCAACTATTTCTAAATTAGATCTTCTATTATCTAAAGTATCTCCATTAATATGTCTAATAGGAGTCTTTGTGTTAGTATCTAAAATTATAGATTGTAAACTTTGCTTTAGTGGCTTAGATTTTTTATTCATTTTAGTTACACTTATATTTTGAACCGTATAGCTATTAAGATCTTTGTTCCATTCAGCAAACCAAGTTCCTGATTCTTTAACTCTATTAAGATCTTCAACATCTACTTTAGCTGTAAGTTCTTCACCATTCTTTTTTAAAATTGTAATAAAGGCAACTTTGTTATTAATCTCAAATTTGTTTTCCATATTTTTATAATTTATTATTATAATAAACACCTCTTTCAGTATTATATGACACTAACAAGTATAACAGAGTAAGGTGCAAATACAAGATGTGTATGAAAGAAATTCATACATTTATTATTATAAAAAGATTTTATGTAATGTATTAAAATAAAAAGCTCATAAAATTAAGCAATTATAGATAGAATGTACAATTAGACAAGTAATATTCATAACTTTAAATATAGAAAATTACGAATAAAAGTTTTTTATTTAATTAAAATATGTTATTTAGATTCAAAACTTTGGCAATTAGTTTCTGTATACATATTTGGATTTGCCCCATTAACATTTATTGATGAAAGATCACAAAGGTTATTACAGTTGTGAGTACAAGTTTTAACAGTACAAACTAAGCAATCACATTCACCAGAACTATTTGAGTTATTAGTTAAATCGCTATAGTTCTTTTTATCTAAGAAAGAACCACAACAAGTATCACAATCTTTTTGTGCAGAATCACCACCTATATCAACACGATTTGCGTAACAAGTACCAGAACAGTTATGAGAACAATTATTTACGTCACAATTAATTTTTTGCATTTAAAACACTCCTTTTAAAATAAAATTTTATATTTGTGCTATGTTTTAGCAGTTTATTGAAATATGTGATTTTATCTATTGCATATTTCAACATATAATTAAAACACGTATTATATTTAAAATAATTTTAGTTATAAATTTCTATTTAAAATATCTATCTAGTAGTCCTTTGAATGCGCTACCATGTCTAGCTTCATCTTTACACATTTCATGAACGGTATCATGTATAGCATCTAAATTTTCTTTTTTAGCTGATGTAGCTAATTTCTTTTTACCATCACAAGCACCAAATTCAGCTTCAACTCTAGCCTTTAAGTTAGCTTTTGTATCAGGAACCACTACTTCACCTAAAATTTCAGCGAATTTAGCAGCATGTTCTGCTTCTTCAAAAGCAATTCTCTTGTATGCTTCGCCTATTTCAGGATAACCTTCTCTATCAGCTTGACGAGACATAGCTAAATACATTCCAACTTCGGTACATTCACCAGTGAAATTAGCTCTTAAATCTTCTATAAGGTCACTAGGAATACCACTTGCTATTCCTATTCTATGTTCATCAGCCCAAGCCATATCATCCTTCATTTCAATAAATTTATCTGCACCTACTTTACAAACAGGGCAAATTTCAGGTGGGGTATCTCCTTCGTGAATATAACCACATACTGTACAAACAAACTTTTTCATTATATATGTTCCTCCTAAAAATTATTTATCCTAAGATAAGGATAATTTATACTGAATTTTAGATTATGATCAATATAAATTAAAATCTAAATTAAAACTTTAATTTGTAAATTTAACGTAATTATTTTAAAGTACGTTATAACCTATTATTAGCACACAATAAAAGTATTCCCTCAAAAAACAAAAAATATTTATTTATTATATAAAAGAAATATCGGAAATAGGAGTTGGTCATATTATCAGTAAGGGGGGATTTATTCAGCTAAAATATTAGACTTAAGTATGAAAAATTTGAATATTTTAATCACTATAATTAAATTTTACATTATAATATCAATTTTTGATTTAAGATATATTTTAGTAGAAAATTTATAATATTCACCAATAAAGAAGGTTTTGTTTTAGTAAAGTATATAGCAATTTAAAGAAGTGGAATTTTAATGTAAAATTTAGTATAGATAATTTAAAAAACTAAAATAAGATATAAAATTTTTTAATAATGTATTGACAATAATGCTAAATAGAGATATTATAATATTGTAATTGAGAATCAATCTCAAAAATAATATAACTCATTTAATGACAGATGAGAAAAATTATTGCTATACACAATAAAAATTTTACAAAAGCAAAGATTTATGAAATGTACTAGAAAAAATAAATTAGCAAGTATTGAAAGCACACACTCAAAATACTAAAATGCTAAATGATGAATAATTGCGTGACCTTATCATTTAGTTTGGATTTTTTCTGTTCTCCCTAAGAAAAAGTACATTTCATCAAATTATATATTATAATTAAATCATACGTATTAAAATAAAAACTGCTGATAAAATTGTTATCAGCAGTTTTTATTTTAAATAATGTTAATACATTAATAAGTAAAGTTGAACTAAGTAATTGAATTTAAGAATACTAAAATTAATATAGCTGTATTTTAACATTAAATTTTAAAGAACTTAGAGTAATATGTTATTATAGTTAGTGGAAAGAATTTTATATAAATAATTTATTGAAACAAAATATTTTAAAATATATAAATTATATATAGATATTTATTTAACTAAGAAAGTGAGGAAATCATGAGTTTAAACAATTTAAGTAATAGAAGTAAAGGAATAATATTTATAATATTATCAGCATTTGGATTTGCAATGATGTCAGCTTTTGTTAAGCTTTCAGGGGATTTACCATCTTTGCAAAAATCATTTTTTAGGAATTTAGTAGCAAGTTTAATTGCTTTAAGTTTAATAATTAAGCATAAAGAAAGCTTTTTTGGAAAAAGAGAAAATCAAAAGATTCTTATATTAAGGTCTTTATTTGGAACATTAGGAATTGTATTAAATTTTTATACAATAGATAAATTAGTGTTATCAGATGCTAATATGCTAAATAAGTTAAGTCCATTTTTCGTAATTATTTTTTCAGCTTTATTTTTAAGTGAGAAAATAAATACAAAACAAATTGCATCTTTAATAATTGCATTTTTAGGAGCCTTATTTATTATAAAACCATCATTTAATCTTGAAGTTATATCAGCTTTGGCAGGTGTTGGAGGTGCTATATTTGCAGCAGCAGCTTATACTTGTCTTAGAGTGCTTGGAGGAAAGGAAAAACATTATACAGTAGTATTTTATTTTTCAACTTTTTCATCAATAGTATTGTTTCCATTTATGATGATGTCTTATAAGTCAATGACAATGATGCAACTAACTTATTTAATACTGGCAGGTGTTTTTGCAAGTGTAGGTCAATTTGGAGTAACTTTAGCTTATAAATATGCAGCAGCTAAAGAAATATCAATATTTGATTACTCAAACATACTATTCTCAGCTATAATAAGTTTAGTTATATTTGGAGCTTTACCAGATTACTTAAGTGTTATAGGATATGTAATAATATTTGCAGCTTCATTATATATGTTTATGTACAATAAAAAATTAGATAAGGTTAAAATCAAATAAATACTACTTGAAAATAATTATAATGTTTGATATACTCAAGAAGAAAATTTAATAAAAAAATCCACTTTATTCAAAAAGTGGGAGAGGTTCGAAGACCATCCCTCTATAAAAAACTAGGCAATTAAATAAGATTTAATGAGTCGCATGGTTAAGTGCGACTTTTTTTATTTTTATGCACTTGATTTAGGTGATTTTTCTCATAAAATTAAGTGACTTTAATTTCTTACGCTTTGAGATGGATATGCTCAAGGCGTTTTTTATTCTTTAGGAAATTATATTGTTATTTTATCTTGCTATGTTTTAGTAGTGTGTTTATATGAATAAGTAAAGTTAGAGGGATTCTACAAACCTAATTACAATGTGACTTTGCTAATTAAATATATCAAAACTTTAAAACATAGCATTTTAAATAAATTATATGATTTTTAAATATTAAAAAATCAATAATATATTGGTGTAGAAATCAGATTAATTGAAGAATGAATAGAAAAAATAGAGAGTTGTGGCTTTATTCTAGATATAAAAGATAAGGAGGATTTTTAATGAATAAGAAAAAAATAATAATAGATTGTGATCCTGGAATTGATGATTCATTAGCAATCATGCTTGCATTAAAATCGGAGGAATTAGAAGTAAAAGGTATAACTATTGTTTCTGGAAATGTACATGCTAAAAAAGGTGCAGAAAATGCTCTTAAAATATTAAAAGAGCTTGGCAGGTTAGATATTCCTGTATATATAGGAGATGGTGAACCATTAGTAAGGGAGCTAATTACAGCAGAAGACACTCATGGAGGTGATGGACTTGGAGAAACATATTTACCTAAAGTAGAAAAAGCTAATTATAAAGATGGAGCAGTAGATTTTATTCTAAATTCTTTAAGAGAAGAGGATGAATTATCAATAATAGCAATAGGACCATTAACTAATATTGCAAAAGCTTTAGATAAAGATAAAGAAACAACAAGGAAAATGAAAGAATTAATTTTAATGGGGGGAGCTTTTAAGAGCTTTGGAAACTGTTCTCAAGTTGCTGAATTTAATTTCTGGGTAGATCCACATGGAGCAGAAAAAGTTTTTAATGAACTTAATAGAAAAATTACCATGGTTGGATTAGATGTAACAAGAAAAATTGTATTAACACCTAACTATATAGAAATGTTAAAGCAATTTAAGAATCCATTAGCAGATTTAATAGTTAAAATAACAAGATTTTATGTGGATTTTCATTGGGAGCAAGAAAGAACTTTGGGGTGTGTGATAAATGATCCATTAGCAATAGCTTATTTTATAGATTCAAGTATTTGTAGTGGAAAAGAATATTATGTGGATATAGTTACAGAGGGAAAGGCAATTGGCATGAGCTTAGTAGATGAAGGGGATTTTTATAGAAAAGAACCAAATTGTTTGGTATTAACAGAAGTAGATGCAAAAGCATTCATGGAAATGTTTTTAACAAGATTATTTCCAGAGCATAAGAAAGATATTTTTAATATATTAAATAATTCAAAGTACGGCAATTAAGCAATAAAAGGGGAATTAAAATATGAAAAAAATAAATTTAAATGTAATGATATTTATGTCGTTATGTATAGTTATAAATCTTGTGGGGGGATTTATAGCGTTAAGTTTTAAGTTACCAATATATATTGATACAATAGGAACTTTATTAAGTGCAGTTTTACTAGGTCCAATTAATGGCGGAATAGTTGGTGGATTAACTTCAATAGTAAATGGATCAACTTTTGATCCAATTTCATTTTATTTCATGCCTGTTCAGATAATTGTGGGTTTAAGTACGGGAGTATGTTTTAAAAATTCTAAATTTGAAAGTATTAAATCAGTACTATCAATTATATTAATTACAATTTTAGGATCAATAACGGCATCAATAGTAGCAGCTTTTGTGTTTAATGGAGTAACCTCATCTGGTTCTAGTATATTTGTTGCTGTATTTAAAAATTTAGGGATAAGTACAGTTACAGCTGTATTTTCTACTCAAATATTTACTGATTTGCTAGATAAAGCTGTTAGTTTTGCATTAGTATTTTCAGTAATAAAAGCTATGCCAATAAAAATTACTATGAACTTAGTTAGGGATGAGATTAATGGACAGATATAATATTATAGAAGAAAAAAATAAGAGAGAAATTGTTTTATTAAAGGGATTTCCATGTATTTGGGGTAAATGTACATTTTGTGATTATATAGATGATAACTCAACAAAAGAGGAAGAAATAAATAAATTGAATTTTGAAGTTCTTGATAATGTAAAAGGTGTTTATAAGACTTTAGAGGTAATAAACTCTGGCAGCTGTTTTGAATTGCCAAAAGAAACATTAAAGAAGATAAAAGAAGTCATAAATAAGAACGGCATAAAAAAAATATTTTTGGAAAGTCATTGGTGTTATAAAAATAGACTACAAGAAATGAGAGATTTTTTTGGAATAGAAATAGTTTTTAAAATTGGAGTCGAGAGTTTTGATAATGATTTTAGAAATAAATTCTTAAATAAAAATGCTAACTTTAAAACATATGAAGAAGTAAAAGAGAATTTTCAATCAGTTTGTCTTTTGGTTGGGATAAAAGGGCAAAATAAAGAAATGATAAAAAGAGATATAGATATAGTATTACATCATTTTGACTATGGAACAGTAAATATATTTACTGAAAATACCACTGAAATAAAAAGAGATGAAGAATTAATAAAATGGTTTGAAAAAGAATATCAATTCTTAAGAGATGTTGAAAAAATAGAAATATTATTTGAAAATACCGATTTTGGTGTTGGAGATTAAAAGTATAACTAGTAAAAGTAAATTTTACTAGTTAATTTCTTTGCAATTAAGCAGTATTAATTATTGATATGAAAATCAGATGTCTAGAAAGTATTTTAAATAAGATGAGAATTTAAAAATATAGGAAAACGGGCCTTGGAATTTTACAATTAAATTAGAAATATTTTTTAGTATAAAAATAAGAGAACTGCCATATTAACATTTTTGTTTGTTAATATGGCAGTTTCTTCATTTATGTATACGAATATTAATTATATTCTATAGTGAACAACGTATTGTTTATTCTGTTATTACAGTACCTCTGATTTCATCAGCAGTATGAATTTTATGATTCTTAAAGATAAAGTGACCAATATATCCACTGAGTATGTTTAATAAAATACATATACATGAAGCAATTAATACTTGAATAGGGGTATTGTAAGCAAACATAACAGCGAAACCTGCAATTGGAGTTGCTGTACCTGGAGTCATATTAGTAAGGCCCATAGTAGCAATTACTATACCGCTTAGCGCGCCTCCTATAAAGTTTGTTATATATATAGGAATAGGATTAGCACTTATAATATCGGCTTGAGTAAGTGGCTCAATTGCAACAGCAATAGTATCCTTTTTAGAACCAAACTTCATCTTTTGGAAAAATACAAAATTCATAAATGAAGAAGCAAACACTGCTAAAGCACCTATAGCCATTGGTGTACCTGTTAATCCAAGCATAGCAGTAAGTGCCATAGAACTAAGCGGTGCAGTAGCTACTACTGTTAATATTCCACCTAGAATAATACCCATAATAATAGGACTAGAATTAGCAGATGCAAGTAATACATCACCTATTTTTAATAATGTACCATTAACGAGTGGTGTCATGTATGTTGCGATTAAACGTGAAAGGGGTGCTGCAATAATTATAACAGCTATGAGATCTAAGCCAGCTGGTACCTTTTCTTCTAAGAACTTAATTACATAAGATATAAGATAACCAGCGATAAAACCTGGCAAAATACCAAAGTTAGCGCATGCAAGTCCTGTCAAAACTGCATAAACAGGTGAAACACCAAGTGCTAGAGGTACAAGTATAGCAGCAGCAACTCCACCAAGACTGCCATTAGCTGCACCAACACTTTGTAAAAATTCAATATTTAATACTTCTCCAAAAAATGCATCGTGAAAGGCTTCAACTAAGAAACTTGCACAAGCTGCATTTGCAAGAGCGCCCATAGCCTTCATACCATTTGGTGCCTTATAACTAAATAAAGTAAATAGTCCTAAGACTAAAAGTAAAAGAGCTGTTCCAAATAAAATATCCATGTTTGTGCCTCCTCTTAATTGTTAGTTTTGCAGAATACTTTTTCTTTAAGTGATTTACCCGTTGGAATAATTGCAATACCATCTAAGGCTGTTTTTCTCAATTCTTCTGGTAATCAGTTATTTCCCTTATACATAGCTGAAAGAGCATCATCAAAAGGAATTTTTTAATTTACTCCCGTCATTACTAAATTAGTAGTACAAAGAGTACTGATAACTGCTGATACATTTCTTTTTGTACAAGGAATTTCAATAAGTTAAGCTACTGGATAATATATTAATATTTTAAACTTATATTTTTATTATGTAATTGTTTCCGAAATTATTATACAATATTCGACGCGAAATGTACATGTGATTTAAGCGATTACATAAATTGCTATTATTTTATAAATTAAATTTACATAAAATAATAATTTATATATAAAATTATTATTAATAACATTTTTCTTTATAAATTTTTAGAGCTTAATAATTGTAGACAAATTAGATTTGTATGAAAAAAAGAATAAGATTAAACAAAGTATATGAGAAATAAAAAACACTTTTTTAGCGCTAATTTATTATAATAAAAAAGAAAAAGTGTTAAAAAATAGATATATAAAAGCGTTAAAAATTAATGTCTATATTAATAATAAAGAAATACTTCAATTTTATTAATATATCCTAAATATTTAGAATATATTAAAACATAATAATTTAGGTAAAGTTAAATGCATTGCTATAGAGAAGGGGGAAGCTATGCATTTAAATGGATTATTAATAAATATTTTAGGAGGGGTAATATTGAATAATGCAAAGTTTAATATTAAAAGGTTTACAATAACATTTATTCTTAGTTTAGCCTTAGTTTTTTCCTTTTCTACAGCTAAGACAACATATGGTATAACAGAAGCAGGGATAATCACAGAAACGTATTCAGTGACACAAGCTATAGAAAATCAAAATAATACATTAAAAACTGTTCAAGGCTATATAATTGGACAACCGATAGCTACTGATAGAGTTTTAACAAGTGGATACACTGGTGATACTGCTATTGCAATTGCAGACAGTGAAACAGAAACAAGTACATCAAATATGATTTATGTTAAGGTTTCTGCAAAATATAGAGATTCTTTTGGATTAAAAACAAATCCAGATTTACAAGGAAGTCAAATTACTGTTACAGGGTATTTAAGTTCGTATTTTTCACATAACGGATTAAAAGATATTACTAGTATAACAAAGATAAATTCTTCTAATGAAGACGTTTTAAATGCAAGTACTTCAGATGAAAATGTTTCAGACGAAAATCCTTCAGATACGAGTATTGATGAAGAGATTAGTGGAAGTGATGAAGTAAGTATTAATGATACTACAATTACTGACACAACAACTTCATATGATGATACCTATTATGCAGATGCTATTGGTAAGAGTGGAAAAGCTTTAAAATCATCACTTCATGAGATAATTGATGATAATAAAAAATTATCATACGCTGCTGTTTGGGACGCATTAATGGACACTGATGAAGATCCTAATAATACAAACAACGTAATACTATTATATACAGGTCGTTCACAAGGAAAAAACACAAAAGGAGCAGGAGTGAATAATTGGAATAGAGAGCATGTATGGGCAAAGTCACATGGTAATTTTGGAACTAAAACAGGACCAGGAACAGATTTACATCATTTAAGAGCTGCGGATGTATCTGTAAATAGTGCAAGAGGAAATTTAGATTTTGATAATGGAGGAGTTCCACATAGTGAGGCTACTTTATGTAAATATGATAATGATTCATGGGAACCAAGAGATAGCGTAAAAGGTGATATTGCTAGAATGTTATTTTACATGGATGTAAGATATGAAGGTGATAAAGGAGAAATAGATTTAGAATTGAATGATAAAGTTAATAATGGGGCTAATCCATACATGGGAAAATTAAGTACATTACTTCAATGGAATAATCAAGACCCTGTTGATGAGATTGAAAAAAAGAGAAATGATATAATATACAAAAAATATCAGCACAATAGAAATCCTTTTATTGATCATCCAGAATGGGCAAATCAAATTTGGAATTAAAACTAAAAAGATTAGTGAATTTAATTTAATATAATACTTATTATTGAACCGCACCATAAATAGGTGCGGTTTTATGCTTTTCTTATAAAAGAATGGTAGTTTATTTTAGGAATATAATCAATAAATAGATTAAGTTGATTTTAAACCATTTTACAACTATTTTAAGATTATTTTGAAAAGTTTGTTATATAATGGAGGTATAAATTAAACATTAACTGAAAAATATTAAGTTATTATACTAGGGGGAATATAGTTGAAAATAAATGTTTTAATTATAGAAGACGATGAAGCTATTTCTAATTTAATAAAAATAAATTTGAGTATGGTTGGTTATAAAAGTAAGCAATTATTTGATGGTTTAGAAGCTTTTAATTTGTTAAAAGAAGAATCTTTTGATCTTATACTAATGGATATTATGTTGCCAGGTATGGATGGTTTCGAATTAATGAAAAAAATAAAAGACTTAAATATACCAGTAATATTTCTGACCGCTAAAAATGGACTTGCAGATAAAGTAACTGGACTTAAATCTGGTGCAGAAGACTATATTGTCAAACCATTTGAAACAGTTGAATTACTGGCAAGGATTGAAATAGTTTTAAGGCGTTATTCTAAAAATAGTAATTGTATAGAATTTGGGAATTTGAAAATAT
Source organism: Clostridium cagae (assembly GCF_900290265.1). Taxonomy (NCBI): domain Bacteria; kingdom Bacillati; phylum Bacillota; class Clostridia; order Eubacteriales; family Clostridiaceae; genus Clostridium; species Clostridium caccae. Next base: position 2,614,595 of record NZ_OKRA01000001.1, on the reverse strand, counting down.
ATGAAGAAGAAAGGATTATCAAAAAAGATGATGAGACAATTGATCTTACCTTAAAGGAATTTGAGCTCATGGTTTTGCTTGTGAAAAATAAAAATATGGCTCTATCAAGGGAATATTTACTAGAAAAGATATGGGGTTACGAATATATGGGAGAAACAAGGACAATAGATAACCATATTCAAAAGTTAAGAAAGAAGCTGGATATTGCAGATAATATAAAAACTGTATATAAAATTGGATACAGATTAGAGGAGTAGAATATATGAAGTTATGGCAAAAAATATATATATTTTCTTTATTATTACTTATAGTTACTTTAAACATAGCTGGATTTATATTGATACAAAAACTTCATAATAATCTATTAGAAAAGGAAGTTGAGAAATGTCTTTCAGAACAAAAAATTGTTTCTTCAGAATTCAGAATTAATTCTCTAGCTTTGCAAAAAATCTATTATTTAAATACTGCTCCTGACATTAATATGTCAATTAGCACTTTAATGAGTGAATATAACAGTTTGCTTGATCGTGAAGATGGGCAACATGGGGATATAGAAATTTTAGACAAGCAAAATAAAGTACTATATTCAGATGTGAAATTTCCTATTTCAGATGAAAAACAAGAATTAGAAAATCTTTCTGTAGGAAAAACTAACTACATTATTAAAACATTAGATGGAAAGCAGTATTTATATGTAAGTAGTTTAGTTAATGTGTATAATGTTCCAATAAAAATACATTATGCTAAAGATATTTCAAATATATACATTGAAAAAATAAATCAATATGCCCTTTTTATGAAATTGGATATTTTAATCTGTTCTCTTTTTGCTATTTTTATGTTTTTTGTAAGCAGATTAATAACAAAACCAATAAATACATTAATAGATTCCACTCAAAAAATATCTTTGGGTCAGTATTCTGAAAGAGTAAGAATAAAATCAAAAGATGAATTTAACGTTCTTTCAAATCATTTTAATTTAATGGCTCAGACAATAGAAGATAAAATAAATGAGTTGGAAATATCGAATATTGAAAAGGAAACTTTCATAAATAACCTGACTCATGAGCTTAAGACACCTTTAACTTCTATAATTGGATATGCTAATTTAATAAGAACATCAAAATATAATGAAGAATTATTTTTCGAATCTGCAGATTACATTTACAAAGAGGGGAAAAGACTTGAGCAAATGGCTTTTAAAATGATGGATTTAATTTATGCTAAGACTCAGGAAATTAAATTAACACCTGAAAAAATTATGCCGATAATATATGAAGTAAAAAAATCTCTACGTGTTAAGTTTAAAGATAAAAATATAGATTTAATTATTGAAGAGAAAGACTGCATATTAGATGTGGACAAAGATCTAATTAAGATAGCATTATGCAATTTAGTGGAAAATGCTATAAAAGCATCTAGGAATGATTCTAAAATATATATAAGAGTATTTGTTTTAAATGATAAAATTTTTATATCTGTTTTGGATTCGGGTACAGGAATGACTAAAGAACATTTGGATAAAATCTGGCAGCCTTTCTATGTAGTTGATAAAGCAAGGAGCAGAAAAAATAACGGAGCAGGTATTGGGCTTTCTATCTGCAAAAAAATAGCGGAAATTCATAATGCAGATATAAAAATAAATAGTGAATTAGGTAAAGGTACAGAAGTAACCATAATTTTCAATCAACCTTCTACAATTATAGATAAATCAATTTAATCTGTATTCTAAAATATTTATATTACAATGAGATGTCTATTGTTTATAGAAAATTTTTGTTATAAATTTCTAGATTGAGATTGCTATTTAGCAAAATAAATAAAAGTTTACAACTATTTTACATTTACAATAAACTTCTGGGATATTTAAATTTTATAATTAAGGAGTGGTAATTATTTACACACAATTAGGTAAAATGAAAAAATAACAGTATAGGGAGGAAGTATTATGTTTTCCAAAAAATTAACAGCAGTATTAGTAGCCGTGGGAGTAGTGGCATCTACTAGTGCTTTATTTAATGAGATTAACATAAAAACAGCTTTTGCAGAGAATGTAAAGCAAAATGTTGTTTATACTAAAGATGATACTTCAGTAGTTTCTCAAGATGATGGTACAGGCAAAGTAAGTGGTGCTGAGGAGGAAGCTTATAAAGAAAAGTCTTTAGATATTTTAAAAAATTATTTTAACATATCAGTTGAAGAAAATGAAAACTTTAAGTTCAGTGCATGCATATTAAATGAAAAAACTTTGGATGAAATAAAGCCAAAAGAACAAAAAGATATACAGGAGGCATATGACAATAAGGAGATTTCTAAGGAAGAGTATGATAAACAAATGGATTTTGTTGAAAAAAATGATGATGGACTTAAAAATAGAGTGGCAAAATTAAAACATGGAATGGTTCAAACTGGATGGGTTGGCGTTGGCGAGGATAAATGCTATATGCTTGACTTTAATGAAAATACAAAGGAAGTAGATTTTGTAATGGTTAGTGAAGGTATTCCTAAGGAATCAGATATGCCATTAGCAATTAGTGAAGAACAATTAAAAAATACAGCAGAGAATTTTATTAAGCAAAATAAGTTAAGTGATATAGAAAATCCTAAATGTATACTTGTAAAAGGAAATCACCTTTTCTATCAAGATGAAAATGATTCTACTAAAAAAGTAGATGTAGGTATTAATCCATTTACAGGTAAAGTAAGTAGATTTTCAGTAAAAGCATATGCAGATCTTGAGTATAATAAAGCAATTAATGAAAAATAAATAGATTAACAATACGTTTAAATCAGCTTCTTTAAAAGGTGTAAGTAATTATGTATGTAAGCAGGTTAAGGATAATTTAAAGAAATTCTAACCTGCTTTTTATTTACAAAAAACATTTTTGTACTATAAAAATATACTTATTTTTTATATGGCTAATGATATTTTTATATTAAAAGATTTTAAAAGAAAGGATCACAAAACACTATGAAGATTTCAATTAAAAATTTAAAAATGACTTACCGTACAGGTAAAAAAGCATTACAAGATATTTCTGTGCAAATGGAAAGTCCAAGCCTTATTGGGCTTTTAGGTCCTAATGGAGCAGGAAAGTCAACGCTTATGAAGCTACTTGTAGCAGGACTATTACCAACTAGTGGGGAAATTCTTATAGATGGTGAGCCTTTGCTGAAGAATGAAAAAAAGCTAAAAGCAAGACTAGGATATTTACCACAATCCTTTGGGCTTTATGATGAACTTACTGTATGGCAGTTTCTAGATTACATAGCTGCACTCAAAGGAATAAAAAATAGTAAGAAGGCTATTAATGAGGTTATTAAGAAGACTAATCTCATGGATAAACAGAAGGCACGTATCTCCACTTTATCTGGTGGTCAAAGGCAACGTGTTGGAATTGCTGAGGCGCTTATGGGAAATCCAGAACTGCTCATTTTCGATGAACCAACTGTTGGGCTTGATCCAGAGGAACGTATTAATTTCCGTAACTTATTTTCTCAAACAGCACAGGATAAAATTGTCTTATTATCTACACATATAATCGAAGATGTACAATCAGTGTGTGATAAACTGATTGTTATTAATCATGGTCAAATTTTGTTTAATGGTGCACCAGAGGAATTGATTGCATTGGCTCATAATCATGTTGGGGTGTTTGAAGAAAAATCAGAAAAAAGTGAAAATCAAGAATATAAGATAACAGCAAGAGTTAATACAGCACGTGGAATCGCCTGCCGTATTGTAGCAGAAACTCTTCCGATTTTTGCACAAGTTGTAGAACCCACTCTTGAGGACGCATATATGTATCTTATTATGGAAAAAGAGGTGATGTAATAATGAAGTTTTTTTCCTACCTAAGGGTGGAATTAAATCGTATTTTTCACTCGAAATTTGTTTATTTAATCATGGTATTAACTATGATTTGCCCAATGGCAGGATATAAATTGCAAATGACTTTAAGTTTTGGGACGTCATCTAGCGATCTTATTGGAAATCCATCTATGGCTGGAGCATTAGGTGGAGGCGTATTATTTGCAATTTTGACTTTGCTAGAATTTGATAGGGTACGCAAACATCAAACAGAAGCATTAACTAATAGTATTGTATCACCATTAGTATTGAATGTGGTAAGACTTATTTCCATAGGAATAGTAGCCATTATTTCTGTTTCTATTACATCAGTACTTTATTTTCCATATACATTTATGAAAATGGGAAACATTTTTGATGCATATACTTATTGGAATAGTTTTTTTCTTTTAATGTTACCTTCTGTATTATTATCAATTTTAGTAATTTCTGCATTTTATCAGATTTTTGGTCGCGCAGATATTAGCATGATTACATTTATTGCATTTATGCTTACAGGTTTTAGCAAATGGTTTGATAGTAACAATATTTTACATTGGATAAATCCAATTATTAATTCATTTTCAGATTATTTTGGTAATGGCATAGTATTTCGTTTGATGCAGCATAATCGTTTGTTTTGGTTCTTGGTACTTGGTGGATTGTGGGTAATTGGGTTATTATGTGTCCGCCGCTATGGCAAAGGATTATTTAAGTCAATTTTGTACAATTCAAGGAAAGTCTATATTCCTTTATTGGCTATAGCACTAATCAGTAGTGGAGTCTATGCTTATATAAATCAACCTAATATTGCATTAGAATCTAAGTTTGATGATTCAGATGAAATTAATGAACAGCTTGAATTGTTAAACACTGATTTGGAAATATCATTTGATACTAGCAGAGGCAGAGTTTCAGGAAAGACAACTTATTTTATTAAAAATTTGAGCAGTGGTGAGCAAGAATGTAAACTTAAGATGAACTCTGGATATACTGTTCATCATATAACGGCAAATGGAAAAGAGATTGTATTTAGAAATTCAAACAATAAAAAAAATAGTATTACATTTACTGTACCAAATGATCCGGAAATTAAGATTAACTTAGAATATGACGGTACACCCAAAATTGAAGAAAAGGATGGTGACCTTTTATGGGTAATGTGTAATATGAGTAATAAAGGTATAGATTTTTCTTTTGGAAGCTATATTTATCCACAACTTAAAGTATCGCTTAATAAAGATGAATCGCCAATTACAGGTAGGTTTACAATACCGTCAGAGCTCACACCAATTGTATATGGAGAGCAAATACAGGAAGATGATGGAGAGGATAAACCAATAAGGAATATTGGGGGCAACACAGTAAAAATCCTTTCTGAGGATGGAAAAAATAAAACTTGGTCTTTTCGTGTTAATGGCAAAGGTTTTTTCACTATTATGGCAGGTGATTATGTCGTGAAGAAGCTAGGTGATGAAAGTATGCCAATAGAGTTTTATTATAGCTGTAAAATTGAAGAGAATATGAAAGATATGAGTGCTGAAAAAGTTATGGGTGACACTATTGAATATTGTACTTCTAACTATGGGAAGTTACATAACATCTCCGAGAATAACCCATGTAAAATAGCCCAAAGAACCACGTTTGTTGGTGGTGGACTGGGATTGCCAAATCTTAGTACTATTCCTGAAAGCAGCTTTAGTGATAAAAATCTAAATGATAAATCAAATGGAGCAACAAAAGCAGAAGTATTGGCACATGAACTTGCTCATCAGTGGTGGGGTTTGCCAACTATAGATGAAGGTGGAAATAATGAAAACTGGTCAGCAGAAGGCTTTGCTGTATATACAACTTATCGAGTTGTGAAGGAAACACGTGGTGAAGAATATGCTCAAAAAAATTATGTAGACATATGGAAGAAAGGCTCAAAAGAGCAAGATAATAATTTTTATAATAGGCATCCAGAATATTTAAAAATACTACCAGAAAAATATGCTGATGAAATTGATGGCTGCAATAGAGTTACACGCCTATATGAAAAAATGCCTCTTCAAATTTTAAAAGCTGCTGAGCTAGTTGGTGGTGAAGATAAAATGGATAAAATTTTAGCCAAACTATATGAGAAGAGTGAAGAAACAAAAATTACATGGCAAGACTTTTTAGATGCTTGCGGACTTAAAGAGGAGGATTTAAACATTGAGTAGATTATTTAAATATGAGCTTAAGCGATTGCTTTTAAATAAATTTTTCCTAGGACTATTAATTATTTCTGCTTTGTATAGTCATCAGATAATGTGTGGAGATATTATCCTTGGGGTTGCAAATACTGCGCCATTTTCTGGCTGGAGCTATGGAGCATACCTTGCTAAAATGTTACCAATTTTGCTTGTTGCTTTACTATTTTTTATATCTTTTCTTTATTCAAAACAAGAAAAGAATGTACAAACTTTAACTAAAGCAACTCCTATTAATCCATTTAGGTTTCAAATGTTACGTTATGGAACTATTATCATAGCTTTTGTTTTAATTTCTCTTGTTCCAATTGTATATAGTTTGTGGTTCTACGGAGTGAATTTTCATTTCATAAACTTTGGAAGCCTTGTGTTTCCAAGTATTATTACACTACTGCCAGCCATGTTATTTGTACTTGGTTTGGGAGCTTTTGGTGGACGATACCATCAAGCAGTAGTTTTTGTACTTATGGTAGTTATGATACTGATTAACTATATTCCATTACCATATGCAGTTGATTTATTTGGAGGAAATTTCTATTCAAACTATCCAGCATCTTTAGACATAGTGGAGCCAACTTTCTTATTACCAACAACTATATTAATTGGAAAACTTATATATGGCCTAGCTGGAGTTGTGATGATATTGATAGCGAGTATTTCAAAGAAGCAAAATAATTATTAATTTAAAAATAAATATCAACAGAGGTTTCTCGCACTTGTAGGCAATATGATGTATCATACAATAAATGTAAAAATAGCCTTAATCAATTATAATTACTTGGTTAAGGCTATTTTTATATTTATTTTGATAGAAATATTAAATAAGAGAAATTTTTTATTTATAATTGACGTATAAAAGGTAAATTGTTACAATAGACTTATTAAAAGAGTTTTAATAAGTGCAAGAGGTGTGAAATGTGGCTAATTCAGGGACTATAAAGAATATTAACATTAACAGTATTCGTAATATATTAGATAGCAATAAATCTATGACTAAAAGTGATATTGCTAGATATACAGGATTAAGTTTTCCAACTGTTAGTAATACTATAGAGTATTTGCTTGAAAAAGGAGAAGTAATAGACTGTGGACTTAAAGATTCATCAGGAGGAAGATGTGCTAAAAATTATAATTTAAATCCAATGTATCTAGTTTCACTGTCATTATATTTAGAGGGATTTGAAATATATTGGTTTATAACTGATCACTGTGGAAATAAAATACAGGATGGAAGGGGAAATTGTAAAAATAAAATATTAAAATGTATAGAAGATATAATAATTTCAATGAAACTAAATTATAGTCAGTTAGCAAGTATAATGATTGGAATTGCAAGTAATATTAATAGTGGAAAAATTACATCTCACATGGAATATGAAGAATTATATGATATTGATGTAATTAAGTATTTAAAAGATAAATATGAAATTCCTATAAACATTGAGAACGATATGAAAGTTGCAGCCAGGGGATATTGGGCAAGGCATGAAAATAAAGATATACAGGCTGTAGCAAGTATATATATGGGGAAAAACGGAATGGGATCTAATATGGTTATTGACGGTAAGATATGGAGTGGGACATCTAATTTTGCTGGTGAAATACACTATCTTCCAATTTACGGTGATAGTAAAAAATACCCTATGTATGAATTTAATGATATTGACATTAATATTGTTGAATATTATGGAAAAATAATTCAATCATATATAGCACTAATAAATCCTAATTTAATAGTTCTTTATAGTAATTCTTATATAATAGATAAATTAGAAGAAATTAAGTTTTATTGTAAGTGTAGAATACCTGAAAATGCAATGCCTAAAATTATAATATCGGATGAGTTTATAGAAGATTATGAATATGGTTTAAGTAAGATGGCTAATGAGTTAATGGATTAATAATTTAGCTTTGATAATTGAGAATTGACAAAATGTTGGAGGGGATTAAATGAAATATTCACATGTTGTATTTGATATTGATGGGACTTTAATAGATACTGAAAAGGCGGTTTTAAGATCATTACAGAAAACTATATTAGAGGTAAAAGGAATAAAAAAGGATTTAGATGAACTTAAATTTGCACTTGGGATACCAGGAAAAGATGCTTTGATAAAGTTAGGAATAGAGGAGTTAGAAAAAGTAGAATGCATATGGATTGAATTTTTTAATGAATATTCAGATGAAATTTGTGTTTTTGATGGAATAGGAAAAATACTACAAGAGCTAAAATCAAATTTTATAACATTAGGAATTATAACATCTAAGACACGAAAAGAATATGAAGATGATTTTATGAATTTTGGTTTAGATGATTACTTTAATGCAGTAATTTGTGCAGATGATACTATCAAACATAAACCAAATGCTGAACCAATGGAAGAATATTTAAAATATACTAATGCTAAGAAAGAAGATACGATATATATTGGTGATTCTATATATGATGTGATGTGTGCTACAAATGCTGGAGTTGATTCAGCATTAGCGTTATGGGGAAGAGATGATTCGGATAATATAAAATCTACATATTATTTAAATTGCCCTAATGATATTTTAAATATTTTGTTTAATAAATCATGTTGATTTTTATGTAAATAAGGATTTACAAAGAAGATAGAGGAAATATAATTAATAAAATTCAATATAAATTATAGTTTAATAATTTGCATATAGACGATGAAAGGAGTAGCTGAAAAAGGTACTCCTTTTGCTATTTAAGATTAAAAATTGCAATAAGATTAGATTAAAAATAACTGTAAACATAAAGATATTTTTATGTTATAAGACCCAAATTCAGAAATATTTAAAAAAATAAGAAATTAACAAAACCTAAACAATATATTTATGCTCTTATATTATAGAATGCAAAAAGAAAGGAGATGTAAAAGTTGGATATGCAAGACACGATAAGACGCTGTAAGCTGGGAGAAAAAGAGGCATTTCAGGAACTTTTGCAAACCGTAGAAAAGAAAGCATTGGCCACTGCTTATTTTTTATCTGGAAAAAGAGGAATTGCAGAGGACATTCTTCAGGAAACTTATATGAAATGCTTTATGGAAATAGACAAGATTAAAGATCCAGAAGCTTTTAAAGTATGGTTTTTTAGAATTCTTGTTCGAACAGGCTGGAAAATGTCTAAAAAACAATCTATGCTAGTTCCTACTGATATAACATCTGACAATGGAGCCTTGTTTTATAATGAAAAACAAAATGAAGAAAATATAATTGATACTTATGAAACAAAGCACATAGTAAAAAGTGCAATTAATAATTTAAGTGAAAATTTAAAAACTGTTGTTATTTTATATTACTTTAATGATATGTCAATAGAGGAAATTTCAAAAGTAACTGGATGCTTTAAAGCAACAGTAAAATCCCGTTTATTCTACGCAAGAGGTGCTTTAAAAAAGCAATTGGGTGATTGTTTTGAAAATGAAAATCATCTAGTAGAAGTTAAATGCAAACAAATATAGTGTAAGCCAACTATATAGATAAAGGAGTGTATTAGAATGAATAAGAATAATAAATTAGATAGTTTAATAAAATCAGCTATGGATGATAGTGCTAATAAAATTAAACCATCAACAGATATTTTTAATGATGCTTGGAATAAAAAAGAACAAGGAGTGACTAACATCAGTTATTTTAAAATAAAAAATATAAAGAGAGCGGCGTTGATTACTGCATGTTGTGCAGCATTTTCTATTGTTGGAGTTTTTACAATTTCACCAGAAGTTAGAGCAGCCGCGCAGGAAGTCTTTAGAACAATATTTATACCTGATGAATCTGGAAATATTGTGGAAAGATCAGAAGATGAAAAGGTTCCAGTTGGTTTTGGTGTTGTACCAATAACAGATGAGAATAAGGAAGATATGGAAAGAAGAATTGGTTTTAAAATTAATTTACCTGAAAAAATAGGAAATTATTCCTATGAAAAAATAAAAGATTATACTATGGGACCAGACGCATCAATAATGGCTCATGATGTAAAATATAAGGATTCAAGTGAGGTAATTGACAAATTAAAAAAGGCAATAGATGATGAAGAAATATTTAATGAGCTTAGTAAGGTCTATAAGTTAACTATAATTCCAGGTTCAATATATGTAGATAATGAAGGACACAAATTTGAACTGTCTCTATTTAAATATGATGAAAATTCTAAAAAACATAATGAAGATGGTAAAAGAGAGATAAATATTGCTGATGTTAAATGTAGAATTTCACAAGGAACAAATGTTAAATATAATGTGAAGGAGAATTATAAAGGTGAAGGTGTAACTGATCTGGAAAATAAACCAACTGCTGTAGATGAACGTTATGATATGGAATGGAATTATGATGGAGTAAGATATTATTTATATATTGGAAATGATTATTCCCATGCTGATGCAGCAATACAATTTGCAGAAGATTATATAAAAATTTTGAAGCAATCATAGAATAAAATATAAATATAAAAAAGTAGAATATGATTAATAAAATGAGCATCAAAAAGATGCTCATTTTTATTTATATGTATTATTTTTGTTGATTTTTTGAAAATTTGCTTAAAAAATTACTTAGTTAGTTTCTGTGATATTCACATACATATTCTAAAATTAGATTTACTATATGATTAGTATTAAATGTAATAGCATAAACAAATGTTGTTTATATAAATTTTTTAGCAATGAATTTTGCATAAAAAGTGAAGTGCAATTTTAGAAGAAAGTACTGATATTTATTTTAAAATATATATTTAAGATATTTTATAATTTTAAACAAAAGTTTATAAGTATAAATATTTGTTTAAAATACAAAAACTTTGTGCTATAGTTTTTTCATAGAGGTTAAGGGGGTATCAAGATGCTAACGGATAATTATGTAGTGGTTATAGGAGGGCTGAATTTAGACATAGCAGGCTTGTCTGGAAATCTATACAGGGAAAAAGATTCAAATATCGGAGAAATTAAGATGACAGTTGGTGGAGTAGGACAGAATATTGCTCAAAACTTAGTAAAATTAGATGTTCCCACATATTTAATAACAGTCTATGGAGATGATTATTTTGGGGAATTTCTAGCTGAAGAGTGTAAAAAGTATGATATTCACTTAGATTATGCTCAATGTATTCTTAACACTAGTAGCTCTATTTATTTATATGTTGCAGATGATCATGGAGATATGGTCACAGCGGTTAATGATATGAAAATTACAGAAAATATTACTCCAGAATTTTTAGAGAGGCGTATAAGTTTCATTAACGGAGCATCAATTTGTGTGCTTGATGGAAATATTTCAAAAGAATCTATGGAATGGCTTGCAAATCATTGTACTGTACCTATTTTTGTAGATCCAGTTTCTATTGCTAAAGTAAACAGATTTGAAAATATTTTAGATAAGATTGATACTTTCAAACCTAATGCGTTAGAAGCAAGTGCTTTATCAGGAATAAAAATTATTGATATTGAAAGCGCCAAAGAAGCAGCCAAAGTTTTGCATAAAAAAGGAGTAAAGAATGTATTTATATCTTTAGGAGAAAATGGAATACTGTGCTCAAGAGAAGGAGAAGTAGATTGTATCCCAATTTATCCTACACGTGTAGTTAGTGTAAATGGAGCTGGGGATTGTAATATGGCAACAATTACATGGGCACGTTTTCACTACAACAATGCAATACCATTATCAAGAGTTGGGATGCTGACTCAGGCAGCAGCTAGTTTAACAGTGGAAGTTCCACAGTCAGTATCTCCAAATTTAAACATTAAAAATGTAATAGAAAGATCAAGAAAATTTTTAGAAGAGGTGTAAAACTATGAAAAAACAAATCTATTCTTTAGTAAACTATAATGAAAGTATCGCAACTATTAATGCGGGTGCAGACCATATTGGATTGGTACCTATGCAAAGTGGAGGGGTACCAGCCCATCGTGTTCCATTTGATGTTGTGGATCGTATCTTTAATGAGGCTAAAAAACATGGTGTAAAATGTGTAGCTATCATGCTGAATACAGACCCAGATGAAATGATTTTTATTACAAACAGAGTAAAACCGGATATTTTGCATATTGCTGGTATGGAATTTACAGCTGATGCAGCATTCGCTGAAAGATTACGAAAAGAATGTCCAGGGGTTGAATTGATGCAGGCTGTTCTTGTGGATGGACCTGAAGCTGTAGAACGTGCAAAGGAATATGCAAAATTTTGTGATTATATATTAACAGATTCAGGACTTGCAGTAGATACAGGTATTGGAGCAAGTGGTATGACACACGATTGGAATATTGATTCAGAAATCGTTAGATCTGTAAATATACCAGTGATTATTGCAGGAGGCTTAGGACCAGACAATGTAGAAGAATGTATCAAACAGGTAAAACCTTATGGTGTAGACTCATTAACTAAGACAAGCTATAAATATAATGATGGTGTAATGGAAAAAGATATTCCAAAAGTAAAACAATTTTGTGAAAGAGCAGATAAGATTGCTGAAGAATTAGGTTTATAAAATGAAATGTATTAGTAAAAATATATTTATTGTAAAAGTTGATTTTAGGGGTAAAGGCAACAATGTTTATTAAAAACTAGGAGGATATTATGAATTTTAAATTAGAGCAAAAAGTTAAAGTTATTGTTTGTCACGAATTAGCGAATACTATTTTGCAAATTCTAAACATGGAAAAATATAAAAAACCTATGGTAGCCATTGACAGCTTTTTAGTAAATACGCCCATTATTCAAGGCATGTTTGCATTATTAAAAGAAAATAGCCTGGACTACTTTGTCTACGATAAAATAGTTTCTAATCCACCTACTGACATTATTGATGATGGAGCTAAATTATTCTTAAAAAATAATTGTGACAGTATTATAGGTATTGGAGGTGGAAGTGCTATTGATTCAGCAAGAGGAATCAATATTGTTAGAACTTTAGGTGGAAATATCAGAGATTATGCTTTTGAGAAAGATATTCCTGAATTTTGTAAAGGATTAATTGCAGTACCTACCACATCTGGTACCGGAAGTGAATTATCTAATGCTTTAATTGTTTCTGAACCCGAGACACATGAAAAGTTGTCTGTTTTATCAAATAATGCTGTGAGTGAATATGCTGTTTTAGCTCCTGAATTAGCAATTACACTTCCCAAAAGTATGACGGCAGCTACTGGTTTAGATGCATTTTCACATGCCGCTGAGGGATATACATCCAAATTATCTTCTCCAATTACAGATGCTATTTGTGAAAAAATTATGTATTTAATTGTGAAATACCTTCCTAAAGCTATAAAGAATGGAGCTGATATAGAAGCAAGGGAACGTATGATAGTTGCTGCTGCATTAGGTGGCTGGATGTTAAATAATGCAGGGACCCATGTTGGTCATTCACAGGCTCATATTATTGGTGCACTTTATGGAATTCCACATGGAATGGCATGTGCTTATGCTCTACCGAGTACTTTGTTATATACGGCTAAGGTAAATCCAAAAAAAGTAAAAGAAATTGGATTAATTTTAGGGGCTGAATATCCGGCAAATCATACAGACTTAGAAATTGGTGAAATCACAGCAGAAAAATTTAAATGGTTTAGAGATGAGGTAATTGGACTTGACTCTTTTAAAAAATTCAATGTTTCTAGGGAAGAACTTATATCTAATGCAGAAAAGGTCGTTGAAGAACGTTTTGCAGGTAATTCACCAATGGAAATTAATTTAGATTTAGCTGAAAATCTATTGAAATTTTATGAATAAAGGAGGAATTATACTATATCTATATTATGTGGGGAGACTATAGCATTTTTGTTAATAACTAATATTATATGAGTATTCTTTTAGTAAAAAACCTAATGTTGTGTGATATATATCACCAATATTAGGTTTTTTATGAAAAGTGATAGCATAGTTTTAATTGGGGAAAAGACATTTCTTTTTTTCAATTAATAATTCCTTAGATAAATTTGTGTTTACTGGAGTTTGTGTTTCCATACTACTAATAGCTGCTGTATACGCATATTTTAAGGCCTCTTCCCATTTTATATTATTTTGAAGTCCCCAGATTAAAGTGCCAGTTAGAGTTGCACTTGCTCCGTTTGTATTTACAATTGAAGTTGTTGCAATCTTCAATTTATATTCTTTACTTTGATTTTTAAAGAATAGATATTTGCTTGCTGAAAAAACGAGAACATTTTTAACACCCCTATTTAGTAAAATATCAATGGCATTACTAATGTTTGTATAAGTTTCATTTAATTCAGAAATTAATTGAAATAGCTCTTTTGGTGTGATTATTAAAATTTCTATCTTTTGTATGTTATTAATCAGTCGATAGCTTTTATTCAAAGACACTGTTTTAACTACAAGAGGAGCTGTTACTTTTTCATATATGTAATCTATGGTATCCTTAGGAAGATTTGTGTCAATAATGCAATAATCTGAATGATTGATTTTGTCTAAATTTTTTTCAATAAACATAGGCGTAATATTATGATATATGTCCATGTCATCAATACCAACTATTCTATTTCCAGCTGAATCATTAATAGAGATGAATGATGATGTAGCTTCTCCTTTAATTTTTTCACAATATTGAATATCCATATTATTTTCCTTTGCATCATCTAAGAATTTTTCTCCGTTTAGATCATCGCCGAATACAGAAATAAAATAATTAGGAATTTCCAGTTTTGTTAGAGCAAGTGCAATATTCCTGCCCGCACCTCCTAGCAAATGAACTATTTTTCCGGGATTTGAATTATCTTGTATTAGTTTACTTATTGACGTTCCAATAGTATCTATATTAACGCCACCTACTACTGTGATAAAACTAGGTTCACTTAAGACATAGCCCTTTCCTTTTATGTATCCTTTCCTTGTTAAATTATGAATGTGAGCGGCAGTTCCAGAGCGAGTAATCCCGAGAATATCTGCAAGCTCATATTGTGAAATCAATGGATTTTGTTTAATTATTTTTAAAATTTCTAACTCACGTTCCGTCATATAATTCTCCATTTCATTATAAATAATATTAATTATAAAATAACTAATAATTAGGTGTTTAGACATTTATAAGGTTTATTATAAATAAAGTAATAATCAAAATCAACAAACTAAAATAAACTAATGTTTATTTTAATAAATATTAGTTTTATTATTGCTTTTATATGATATTTAAGTAGGAGAAAACTAAAAAATACTAAGATCTGTGATAAATATAAAAATGTGAATTTATTCTATAGTAAATTATAGGTATTGAATTTTTTTAGTGTAATGACGATATGTATACATAGGATTTATTTTTATGTTTCTATTTTTTCAGTTACTTTGAATAAATAATACGAATAAAATATGGTAGAATAGTAATTAATTAAAATTAAAAATGGAGGGCTATATTTTATGAGTAATAAAATTAAAGTTGGAGTAATTGGATATGGAAATTTAGGAAGAGGGGTATTAAAGGCAATTAAACAAAGTGATGACATAGAGTTAAAGGGTGTATTTACAAGAAGAGAAGGAGTTTCTATTGAAGATGGCTCAAATGCTATACATATTTCAAAAATCGCAGAATATAAAGATAAAATTGATGTTATGATACTTTGCGGAGGATCAGCTACTGACTTACCAGAGCAAGGACCTAAGATTGCAGAAATGTTTAATACTGTAGATAGCTTTGATACACATGCAAAGATTCCACAATATTTTGAAAGAATTGATAAGGTTGCTAAATCTGCTGGAACTTTAAGTATAATTTCAGTTGGTTGGGATCCAGGTTTATTTTCTTTAAATAGATTAATGGGACAAACTATTTTACCACAAGGAAAAGACTATACTTTTTGGGGGAAAGGAGTAAGTCAAGGTCACTCAGATGCTATAAGAAGAATAGATGGAGTTAAAGACGGAAAACAATATACAATTCCTAAAGAAGAAGCATTATCAAAAGTTAGAACTGGTGAAAATCCAGAACTTACAACTAGAGAAAAACATTTAAGAGTTTGTTATGTTGTATTAGAAGATGGTGCAGATAAGACAAGAGTAGAGAATGAAATTAAGACTATGCCAAATTATTTTTCAGACTATGATACGGAAGTTAACTTTATAAGTGAAGAAGAATTAAAGAAAAATCATTCAGGAATGCCACATGGAGGTTTTGTTATAAGAACAGGGGTTACAGGTAATGGAAATAAGGAGAAAATAGAATTTTCACTTTCATTAGATAGTAATCCAGAATTTACTTCAAGTGTATTAGTTGCATATGCTAGGGCAATTGTTAAGATGGCTAAAGACGGAAAAACAGGTGCTTGCACAGTATTTGATGTTCCACCAGCATATCTTTCAGCGAAATCACCAGAAGAGTTAAGAAAAGAATTATTATAATTTTATTAGTGGTTAAAATTTATTTATGGGTTTTTAAGTAATATTGTATAAATAAAAATTAAGTTATTTATTAGTAAGAGAGATAAATTGAGCAATATATATGCTAATTTACTCTCTTATTTTTATAGATATAACAACGTAAACTAACTAATAATATTTTAATGCTTATATAAATTAGTACTAAAGTATTATATTAAATTAATATAGTATTCTTCAAGTAAATTAATTATAGATTTATCAGGTAAAGCTTCTGTAATAATACCATGAAAGTCTACTGCATTTGAAAAAACATAACTGCCATTTGTTTTAAATTTTTCATTTAACATTACTAGAAATAATTCTTTAGAGATGCTTATTATAGCATCTTTAGTATATGAATCTTCTGAAATAGCAGTACTTATACTACCATCACTAAGATCGATTCCAGTACAACCTATAAATGCCTTATGACAACGATATTTCTTTATTTGATCAATAGAATGTGATCCCACACTTCCACCTACAAATATATTGTAGTCTCCACCAATAAAAATAAAATGTGTCTTTGAATTTTCAGGAATTAATGATGAGATTTCAAACATATTTGTTATTAAAGTTATAGGTGTATCATTTTTTACTATTAATTTTGCTATCATATATGAAATAGTTGATGCATCTAAAAAAATAGTGTCATTTTCATTTATTTGATTAAAAGCTTTTTGAGCAACAATTTGTTTTAAATCAATATTTTCAACTACACGTTTACTAAAACTTTGACAGTCAACAATAGAATGTTTTATATTTATAGCTCCGCCATAAGTACGCTGTAATAGATTTTTTTTCTCTAAAGCCTGAAGGTCTTTTCGAATCATACTTTCACTTACATTAAATTCTTTACTTAAATCTTTAACTAAAACTTTTCCGTTTTCATCCAATAAATTTAAAATATATCTATAACGCTCTTCTATAAACATTTGTGTATCTCCTTAAATTATTATTTATTATCATTTTAATACAAAATAACTGCAAATTCAATTGACAAATGATAATAAACGATATAAAATCAGAGCAAACAAGAAAAGGGGCTGGAATTATGAAAAAAATTATATTTTTAGATATAGATGGAACATTATTAGATTGTTTTAATGGATTGTTAGATATCACACCAAAAGTCAAAGAAGTAATTCATTCATTACAAGCTAATGGGGATTATGTTTTTATTGCTTCTGGTAGACCATATGCATTTTTAAGCCAAGCTATATTAGATTTTGGATTTGATGGTTTTATTTTAGCAAATGGAGCTCAAGTAATAATTGATAATAACACTATATATAGTGATCCTATTAATAAAGAGTTTGTAAAAAATCTAATATCTGAATTTGAAAGAAATAATATACAATATATCTTAGAAGGAGAATTTTACTCATATATGAAGGAATGCTATAAAGAATTTTATGATCTTTATGAAAGTTTAGGTGTTTCAAGAAGATATATAAAGAGTGCTTATGATATTGAAGAAATTGATGTTCATAAAGTAGAAATGTTATGCACTGATGTAGAGGCTTCAAGATTATGTTTATCATTAGTAAAGAGTGATTCTAATTATGATTATTTTAGTAGTATAGATGAGAAATCTTTTGAATTATATTCAAAGAAAAATACTAAAGCAACTGGAATATTAAAAGCTCTAGATCATTTGGACATTCCAATTGAAAATAGTTATGCATTTGGAGATGGAAAAAATGATATAGAAATGTTATCAACAGTTGGATGTGGAATAGCAATGGGAAATGCATGTGATGAGGTTAAAAGACATGCAAAAGAAGTTACAGATACTGTACATAATGATGGGGTAGCAATGGGTATAGAAAAATATGTAGTTTGTTAAAGAGATAAAAAATTTTAATATATTAAATTCATGAAGATATTATCTGAAAAAGATGATTTTAAGTTAGAGGATTAAAATTAGAATGTGCTAGGAAAACCGTATCATAAATAAATAGATACGGTTCTATTTTTATCATAAATTAAGATATTAATTATAATTTATATATTAACTATTTGAATTTTTGTGGGAATTGTTTAATTATACCATCAGTAAGTATATCTGCAAACATAATCATATGTTTTTCACCTTTATCATATGATTCAATATCGGATTTCCAATCTTTATTTAAGCTGGCTACAACTTGATCAGTAACAAATTGTAGATGTTTATATAGCATATCTTTTAAAACTTTGTTTGAATAGTTAGGATTAGCAGAACTTAAAAAATCGGATATTTTATCAGCATTTTCATACCAAAGTTTATTATATTTTTCTAAATCATCTTTATTTCCACTTTTAGCAGCATCAGTAACTTGCCCTGCAAGTTCTATATGCTCCCTTAGTAGTGCAGAAAGTTTATTTCCAGCAGCTTCTCCATAATAAGGTTTAATTGAATTTCCAATGTCATCTTGATTCTTAAGAAGTCTTTCTAATACAGGGTTTTTATCTTCAAGCGATGACAAATCACTTGTAATAAAACTTCTAGTCCATGAAACATGATCTATCCAAAGAATTCTCTCCGCCATTATTAAATCACATGTAGTTTTGTTATAAGGCATGCCTTTTTCTAATGCGTAAGATTTGATTGGTACTAAAATTAAAGATAATATAAATAATGATAAGAATAAGTTTTTAAAAAATTTTTTCATAGATTATATAGTCCTTTCAATACTAAAATTTAATTTTAGTTTGTTCAAGATTATGTAAATGTATACTGCTAAATATGAATATTGGTTTATTAAAATTAGTAAATATAAGTGAGAATGAGTATTTTTAATTGAAACATAGATATATTTCTTTATTATTAACTTGAAATATTGATTTAATCTAGAAGATTAACAATAGTATTTAGTATAAATAATTTAACTATATAAAGTGATTTGAATAATTATTTTAGGTGGTTTTTTTTATGATTCAAACCTTAAAATTTCATTAATATTTAAACTGTTATGTTAAAATTTCGTTAATACTATAGGGATTAAATAGAAATAATGAATAAATAGTAGTATACTTTCTTTGAATTTTCCTAAATACATGTATTTAGAATAAAAAATACCAAGGGGGTACTATGAATATTAAGGATATGCCAATATATAAAAAACTATTAGTTTCATTTATTGGAATAGCAATTATTTCTATAATATCAGGTTCAATTGGATTGGGCTTTTTAATAAAAACTAATAAGGATTATCAATATGCATTGACTAATTATGGATTTTCTCAAGGTGATATTGGAAAATTAGGTATAGAAATTCAGAAGTCAAGAGCAATTGTACGCGATGTTATATTCCTAGAAAATAAGGACGAGCTGATTGAATCTCAAAATTTGCTTGATGAATGTGAAAAGAAAATAGATGAATTACTAAAAGTAATTGAAAATACAAGCACAACAGATACAGAAAAAGAAATATTTAATAATCTTAAAGATTCATCGGAGCAGTATAACAAAATAAGAAAAAAAGTAGTAAAATTAGGATTAGAGAATAAAAACCAGGAAGCATTAGATTTATTTAGAGAAGAAGGTAAGCCTATTATGGAAAATATAACTGGCTTAACTGATGAACTTTTAAAAACTAATATTATTGATTGTAATAATGTATCAAATAAATTAAAAATATTATCTTGTATTGCAATAGTTGTTATAATAGCATGTATAATAATTTCTTTTATACTTACTATAGTACTGGCAAAATATATTTCTAAAATGATAGGTAATCCAATAAAGGATATGGTAAAAATTGCAGATGAAATATCACAGGGAAATTTAGATGTTTCAATTGAATCAAATTCAAAGGATGAAGTTGGAGAATTGGCAGAGGCATTTTCTAAAATGGTTAGAGCGTTAAAAGCTTATATTGATGATATAGAAAATGTATTAGGCAATATCTCAAATGGAAATTTAAATGTAGAAACTGAAGTAGATTATAAAGGGAACTTTATAGAAATAAAAAATTCATTATATAATATTTTGCAGTCTTTGAATGAGGTATTTGGTGAAATTAGAGAAGCATCTAATCAAGTTACTGGAGGTTCAGAACAAGTTTCAACAACTGCACAGGTTTTATCAGAGGGAGCTACTAATCAAGCAAGTGCAGTGGAAGAGCTTTCAGCATCAATGCAAGAAATAAATGAGAAAGTAAAAAGCAGTGCTAAAAATGCAGATAATACTAATGATATAGTGATCAAGCTTCTTGAAGATGTACAAAAAAGTAATAATGAAATGAAAAATATGCTTACAGCAATGGATGAAATTGAGAAGTCATCTAATGATATAAATAATATTATCAAGGCTATTGATGATATAGCAGCACAAACTAATTTACTTGCATTAAATGCTGCAATAGAAGCCGCTAGAGCAGGTGAGGCAGGAAAAGGATTTGCAGTAGTAGCAGAAGAGGTAAGACAGTTAGCTAATCAAAGTGCACAGGCATCAAAGCAAACTTCTGAATTAATTGAAGAATCAATAAACAACGTAGTTACAGGAAAGAATTTAGCTGATAATACAGCTGAAAATTTATCTAAAGTAGTTATAAATGTAAATAAAGTTACTGAATTAGTTTGTGATATAGCTTCTTCATCAGAAGAACAAGCACAAGCAATTGATCAAGTGAATAGTGGTGTTAATCAAATTTCAGATGTTATTCAATCTAATTCAGCAATTTCAGAAGAAAGTGCTGCTGCTAGTGAAGAATTAACAGCACAGGCAGAAACATTAAATATAATGATAGAACGTTTTAAATTAAGATAATAAAGTAATTTAATATATAATTAAATAGGTTTATCAAAGTAAATGAGTATAAAAATACTACTGGAAATATAAATTTCAGTAGTATTTTTTATAATATAATTAAAAGTTAAATAATCATAATTATTTATTTAATGCTTTAATAAGTTCAATTTGAGTATTAATAACGTGTCTCTCTGTATCAGTCGCAGCATTTTTCAATCTACTTTCAAGTTCAGTTGTTCTAGATGATAATTCTTGTTCGCTTAAATTAGTAAGGCTCTTTACATTGATAGAAGAAGCATTAGTATATTTATTATCAGCTGTTGTATGAAGTTTAATTAAACCTTTATTAATAAAATCTTTAACAACATTATAAGATTTAGAAGTTTTATCTATACCTATTATTTCCCAATTCTTATTTAAGTTTGGTTCTAAAATTCCATTTTTAACTTCTTTAATGTATTTTATAGTTAGATTTCTAATTGTTCCTTCATCTTCTCCAAATACTTCTTTAGAATCATAAATTTTATTGAAGTTCTTTCCGTGGAAAATACCACCTTCTTTTTGAAGTCCTTCTAATCTATAAGAATTCATACCTAATGTGAGTTTTGTGTTATCTGTAACTGCATCCCCATTAGGGAAAGTTAAATCAGTTATTCTATTTCCAGTTTCTTTAGTTAAGTCAATTTTGTAATTAACTCCACCAAAAATATCATTAGTGCTGTATTTAGAATTTCTTCTATTAGGATTATAACTTATTATTACATCACCGTCTTTAAGAGTGTTGAAGTAGTCTGCACTCCACTCCATATACATTTTAAGGTCTTTACCTGTTATTTCGTAAACAGATACTTCACCACCAGTATAAGTGTAATTGGCTGCAATATCCTTTATTTTAATATCTCCAATATTTAATTTAGCTTTTTCATTATCAGTACAGAAAGCTACAACATCAGCTTTACTATAATATTTAGCTACATCATGAAATAAATTCATTATGCCAGTAGGCTCTGTAAATACAGTAGAAATTCCTTTAATTTCATCTTCGTGAACTAAATTTTCATTAACAAGTTTTCCTATAGGTTGATTAACCATATCTCTAAGTATATTGTTAAAAGGTGCTAATTTTTCTTCTAAAGCTTTGTTAGATTCAACATTGTTAACACTTAAAGTCTCTGCTCTCTTATCTATAACTTTATAACCAGTGCCATCTTTTTGTACTTTAATATCTATTTTAGATAAGCTATTTCCATATTTATATGGTTCCGTAACTAGCACACCATTTATAAGGTTAGAACTTACATTAAGATGCATATGACCTGCTACAATTGCATCTAATTCAGGACAAACATTAGCCAAATCAATAACACCTGTATCAGGGATGTTATTTTCATTTGCTTCACCCATATGCATAACACCTATAAGTAAATCTACATTGCCCTTTAATTCCTTAATAGCTTTCTTTGTTTCTTCAACAGCATTGTTTACAACAAGTCCATCTAAGTTTCCATTGTCTTTTTCAAATTGTACTATCATTGGTGTTGTCATACCTATAATGCCTATTTTAACACCATCTTTTTCTATAATTTTATAAGCAGGTAAAAATCTTGTGCCATCTTCTTTATAAATATTTCCTGAAAGAGCAGTACCATTAAATTTAGAAATAGTTCTGTTTAATACATCTTGAGTAAAGTTAAATTCATGATTCCCCATTACCCATGCATCATATTTCATATCATTCATTGCTGTAACCATAGGGTTGTCCGCATAATCTTTAAAAATTTCACAGTAATTATCTTGAATGCTATCTCCTGCATCTACCAAGATAGTGTTTGGATTTTCAGTTCTGATTTTATTTACTAAAGTTGATATTTGAGTTAAACTTCCTTTAGTATTAGGTGTGTCAGTAGCATATTCCCAAGGCATAAATCTACCATGAACATCAGAAGTACCTAAAATTGTAATATTAATAGAATCTGATGCTGAAACAGGGTTTTTAACAAAACCAATACTAATAAGTGACCCAATTAAGCATAGTGACACTAGTGGCTTTAATAATTTTTTTTTCAAGTCTAAATCCTCCTTATTATGTAGCTGTATTAAATTTATAAGTTACATATCAGCTAGCTCTTTAACGTTATGAAAATGTTTACTTTAACAATATATTCAAATATACTTTAGTATTACCAATCTGTCAATATTTCCTTTAAATTGATATTTGAAATTATAGAAGTGTTAATTTGCACATAGTTTTCAAATTAATAACGAAGTAAAGTCAGATGTTTTACAATAATTTAATAATATAAATTTAACTGTATTTCTACAATTGACTAAAAAATCTTAATCTTAACTTAGGTCTAAATTATAATAATACATTTAATGAGCTATAAATTATAGTGTATAATTTATAGTATAATAAATTACATAATTACCATTTAATAAAAGTATTTGGTGAAATATATATGGTTTAATAATGGAGGGGAAATATGAATATTTTAATTACTAACGATGATGGGATAAGTGCTAGAGGAATAAAAATTTTAGCGGAAAAAATGTCAAAGAAACATAATGTAATAGTTGTTGCACCGAGAGAACAAAAAAGTGCATCAAGTCATTCTATATCTATTAACATACCAATTAAAATTAGAGAAGAAAAGATTGAGGGGTTAGATTGTAAGGCATATAGCCTTGTTGGAACACCTGCAGATTGTACTCAAGCAGGAATATCATTATTAGCTAAAGGTATTGATCTTGTTATTTCAGGAATAAATAGAGGATTCAATAGTGGAACTGATATCCTATATTCAGGAACTGTTTCAGCTGCTATAGAAGGAGCACTTTATGATGTACCATCCATTGCAATATCTATGGATGTGAAGTGGGACAGGGATGATGAAGATTACAGTAAAGCTGCTAATTGGGTGAGTAAAGTTGTTGATTTAGCCGAGAAAAAATATTTAAAGAAGAATGTGGTTTTAAATATCAATGTGCCTAATATTAATGAAGAAGATATTAAAGGATTAAAAGTATGTAAGATTGGAAAGTCAACATATAAAACAGAATATGTTCTTTTAGAAGAAGATAATGATAAAGTGTATCAAACTAGGGGTGTTAGAAATCAAGTAGAAAAAGATGAAAGTGATTTATACTTTTTATCTCAAGGATACGTAACATTAACACCGTTACATTTCGATTTTACAAATTTTGAGGAACTAAATGAAGTTAAGAAAATTTTTGAATAAATTATAGAGTTTTTTAGGCTCTGTTTTATTGAAGTGTTTATATATGCACAAACAAAGTGGATTGAGTAATTGAACTTAAGAATACCACTTTTATTGCATATATAAACACATATTTGAAACAGAGCCTATCTTAAAGTGCAATTATTTTATTCCTTAGGAATTTATATTATTAAAAAATTTGTGGATAATTTTAAAAATAATGTGTTTTAAAGGTATTATGAGTACCCCTAAAGAATAAAAAATAATCATATGCCACACCATTATTCCTGCACTGCGTTTAGAAAGGGTACAAGGATAAAAAAATCAACGGTCCAAGATCACCTTAGCGATTTTATTCTATTAAAATTATGTAAGAAATAAAATTTATAAGTAAGGTGTCACAAAGAAATATTGAACTATAGATAAAAGTATACTCATAATTAATATTAATGAAGTAATAATTACATGCCTTTTTTTATACATAACTACAAAAGCAATATACTCTCTAATCATTGCATTGGGTAAAAAGTAAAATGCTGTTTTAGAGCCAATTCCTTGACTTTTTAAACCTGCTTTTCTTGCAAAAATTCCAGCTCTAAATAGATGGAAATTATTTGTTACAAATATACTAGTGTACGTATTTGGAGTTGAATTATCCATTATTTTTTTAGAAAACATCATGTTTTGTAAAGTGTCTACTGATTTGTCTTCTAAAATGGTATTTTCAATAGGAATTCCTTTTTGGACAGCATATCTTTGCATAGCTAATGCTTCAGAAATTTTTTCATCAGATCCTTGACCACCAGAGAAAATAATTTTAGGTGGATTAGTTACAGCACCTTGTTTGTTATAAAATTCAATAGCTTTATCAATACGACTAGCTAATAGTGGTGGAACTCTCTCTCCAATCAATCCACTGCCTAATACAATAATAAAATCTTGACAAAGTTTTGGTTTATTAAATTGATAAAGAAATGATATCATTAAAAAATTAAAAACATCGAATAAATAGTATAGTAAAACAAAATTTATTCCGCCTAAAAGAACTTTTACTTCCTCGGGGAAATTCCAATTACTTATTGCAAAAGACCAAATTAAATAGAATATTAATGCTATTGCAAGAAAAAAAGTTAATAAGTTAGCAGGCGTTCTACTTTCACGTTTTATGACAACTTTAGCATTTATAAATAATCCTACAATTAATGCATAAATACCAAAAGCAAAAACTATAAACATAATTATAAAAAATGCAAGGAATAAAAGTATTAAAAATCTATTTTGTGTTTCAAATGCAATAGCAACGGTTGTTATCATTGCTGAAAATAAGAAAATATTAAATAGAAATCCATTAATTAATTTTCTTGAATCTTTTAGATATGAGATGAGAAAAATTAAAAATGTAATTACTGTTAAACTTAGCAAAAGGACCATTATATACCTCCATATAAAAATTTTTAGTTATTATATCTTATATTGATATTATGTAGCCTAAGATTAAAAGTCAATGTAAAAATATTACTTAAAATATTAATAATTATTTTAAATAGATGTTATTAATAATTACGAAAATTAAATATTCTTAAATCTGAATAAAAACTTTAAAAAAGTTCAATAATAAGAATAACTCTTCACAGTAACTAAAAATAATATATATTTAATATTTAAAAAATAGTGTATTGGTTTTTTACTAAATCAATACACTATTTTTTTATTATACTTTAAATTGCCTAGTTTCATAAATTTATATACAGACATTTTATATAACAGATTCTTTTAAATAATATTAATTTAAATTTATATAAAATTGTATATGAATAGAATTTATTATAAAATTAATATAAAAGTACGCACAGCATATATTAGTGCGTTTTTTCTTTATATAAGTGAAGTGGAGCGGAAAAAAATGAAAAATATAATAGATTTAAAAAGAAAAGATGGTATTAATTTAAAAGCAGAATTAAAGGTGTTAGATGAAAGTTATATTAAAAAGATAATGGAATTACAAGAGTATATAGAAAAATCATTAAATGATAAGGAATTATATGTTTCATCAACAAAAGATGAATTTATAGAATATATACAAGGTAAAGGAAAGGTAATAGGATATTTTACTTTAGATTCAGATGAGCTCATAGCATTAGGAGTATATAGAAAATTAGGATATGAAAAAGAAAATTATGGATATGATTTAGGTATAGAGGGAGAAAAACTTTTAGAGATTGGTCAAGTTGAAGTTACGATAGTTAGAGAAGACTTTAGAGGAAATAAACTTCAAAAGATTCTTTGTGAAATTTTGGAGAAGATAGCTTTAAATAATAAAATTTCAATTATGACAGCAACAGTTTCTCCTTATAATAAATTTAGTTTAAATACATTTGAATCAATAGGATATAAAGTTGGAAAAGATAAATTAAAATATGGTGGACTAAGAAGATATGTTTTAATTAAATATTTACATTAATTTTGGGAGGTAAAGATGAGGATATTGCATACTGGTGACTGGCATTTAGGTAAAAACCTAGAAGGAAAAAGCAGAATGGATGAGCAGGAATTATTTTTAAATGATTTTGCTAAGTTAGTTAAAGAAAATAATATAGATTTAGTTATTATTGCAGGTGATGTGTATGATTCTAGTAATCCCCCAGCAAGAGCAGAGAAGATGTTTTATGATACATTGAAAAAAATATCTTCTGATGGAGAGAGAATTACATTAGTTATATCAGGGAATCATGATAGTCCAGAAAGGCTTATATCAGCAGGTCCACTTGCAAGAGATCATGGAATAATTATGGTTGGTACTCCTAAAACAATAGTTCAATGTGGCGAATATGGGAATCATAAAGTTATAGAGTCGGGAGAAGGGTACATTGAATTAGAAGTAAATGGAGAAAGAGCGGTAGTATTAACTGTACCATATCCTAGCGAAAAGAGATTGAATGAAGTTTTATATGGAGAAATGGATGAAGAAGAACAACGATTAAAATCTTATAGCGATAGAATACATTCATTATTTGATTCTCTTAAGGTACGTTATAGAAAAGATACTATTAATTTAGTTGCATCACATTTATTTGCTATGGGGAGTGAAGAAGGTGGTTCAGAAAGAAGTATTCAGTTAGGGGGGAGCTATATTGTAGATGGAGGATGCTTTCCAAGTGAAGCTCAATATGTAGCTTTAGGACATGTTCATAAACCACAAATTGTTCCTGGTACTAATAAAAGAGCAAGATATTGTGGATCACCTATTCATTATAATAGAAAAGAAATAAATTTTGATAAGAAGTGTTTTATTATAGATGTAAAATGCAATGAAGAGCCTAATATACAAGACATTGATTTAAAGGTATATAAGCCTATTGAAATATGGAAATGCGCTAATATTGATGAAGCAATATTAAAATGTAAAGAGAACTCAGAAAGAGAATGTTGGGTTTATCTTGAAATAGAAACTGATAGATATGTAAGAGAAGATGAAATAAAGCAGATGAAAGATTTTAAGAAAGATATATTAGAGATAATTCCTAAGATTAAAATAAATGATGAAGAAGATGATATTAAGAATATATCAGAAAAGTCTTTTGATGAAATATTTAAAGATTTTTATAAGAAAGAAAGAGGCGTTGAAGCAGATACGGAAGTTATTGAGTTATTTTTAAATATAATGTCAGAGGTAGGTGAAGAAGATGAGACCAATTGAACTTAGGGTTAAAGGATTAAATAGCTTTATAGAAGAGCAAAAGATAGATTTTAATAAGTTGACTGAAAGGGGATTTTTTGGGATCTTTGGACCTACAGGTAGTGGGAAATCAACTATTTTAGATGGAATAACATTAGCTTTATATGGACAGGTTTCAAGAAAAAGCTCTAACTATATAAATACTAATTGTGATTCATTAAATGTAAGTTTTAAATTTCAAATATCAGGTATAGAAAAGAAAATATATGTTGTAAGTAGAGAATTTAAACGTGATAACAAAACTGGTAATCCAAGAACTTCAAAGGCTAAAATAATTGATAAAACTAATGAAATAGAAGAAGTTTTAGCTGATAAAGCTCAAAAAGTAACTGAAAAATGTGAAGAAATAATAGGTCTTGGATTAGAGGATTTTACTAGAACAGTTGTATTACCACAAGGTAAATTTAGTGAATTTTTAAAACTTGAAGGAAAAAGTAGAAGAGAGATGCTTGAAAGATTGTTTAATCTTCAAAAGTATGGAAATATTCTTTCGGTAAAATTATCTAGAGAAATAAGTAAAGAAAAAACAGAAAGTAATCTTATAACTGGAGAATTAAAAGGTTATGATGAAATCAGTAGTGAAAAACTTAATTTAAAAAATGAAGAACTAGAATGTGCTAGAAATCAATTAAGTAATGCAAATAATGAATTAAAAGAGATAGAGAAAAAATATAAATCTAGTGAGGAAATTTGGAATTTACAATTTGAATTAAACTCTTATAAAGAAAAAGAAAAAGTTTTAAATTATAAATCTAGTGAAATAGAAGAAGATAAAATTAAGCTTAAACTTGCGGAAGCTGCATTAAAGGTTAATCCATATGTATTAGCATATGAAAATACTTTAAATGAAGGCAATGAGACTCAAAAAGAAAAAGAGAGATTAGAAATAAACTTTAAAAAACTGAAGGTTGAAAAAGAAAATTCAGAAAAAAAATTATTAGAAATTACAGAAAAAAAAGATAAAGAAATACCAGAATTAAAATTAAGAGAACAAAAAATAAATGACGTAATAGAAGAAAAAAATAAGTTGGATATTTTAGATAAAGAAATAGAAGAAATTTCTTCAAAGGTTCAAGTATTAAGAGAAAAATATAAGAAAGAAAAGAATAATAGTTTAATTATAGAGGATAGTATTAAAAATACAACTATTAATATCAAGGAATTGGAAGAAAAATTTGAAAGCTTAAAAATAGATGATGAGTTAAAAGTTAAGATTCAAGATGGTCTTCTAATCACTGAAAAATATAATTTATTTAAAAAAAATATTAGCAATAATAAAAATAAATTAACTAATATAAATAAAGAAATAGAAAATTTAAAAGTGAATTTTGATGAGTTACAAAAAATATATAAAGTAAAGTCTAATTCATTAAATAAAAACAAGGATGAATTAGAAAACTTGATTAAACACTGTCCAGGTAATCAGGAAGATTTATTAATGCTTCAAAAAAATCTAACTAACTG
This sequence comes from Clostridium cagae, assembly GCF_900290265.1. Lineage (NCBI taxonomy): Bacteria > Bacillati > Bacillota > Clostridia > Eubacteriales > Clostridiaceae > Clostridium > Clostridium caccae. The sequence goes on along the minus strand of NZ_OKRA01000001.1, from coordinate 2,584,984 downwards.
TAATGAAAAGTGGGAAAAATTTAATGAATATTCTGATGAAATAAAAAAATCTAAATTATTAATTGAAGAATTAGAAGAATTATTAAAAAAAGATAAAGATAAAAAATTTAGTATTGATAATGAAGTACTAGATTTAAAAGAAAAATACAAAAAATGCGAAATAGAAAATCTAGCTTTTAAAATAAGAATGAATTTAAAAAATGGAGAAGCATGCCCGGTATGTGGATCATTAGAACATGGTACAAAAAGCAAAGACAAGTTAATAGATGACATAGATGATGATATAGTAAATCAATTAAATAATAAAATTAATGAGTATGAAATTAACTTAAAAGTATTGGAACAAGATATAACAATATATAATACTAAAATCAACTCTGAGGAAGATAAAATTAAAGAGAAAAATCTTCAAATAGAAAATTTAGGAGAAGATTTTAAAAATATAGTACCTAAAGACTTAGAAAGTCAATTTAATAGGTTGAAAAGGGATTTAGAAAACTATGATTTTAAAAAAGAAATGTTAGAAAATACACTTATACAACTAAAAGATGAGAATCATAAATTAGAAAATGATAGTGAAATAATATCAACTCTAATAAAGGAAAAAGAAACACAAGTAAATTTGATAAATGAAGAATTAGCTATTGATATAGAAGAACTTAACAATACAAAGGAAAAATTAAATATTATTACAAGAGAAACTAATGTAAATGATTTTAATAAAAAGAGTGAAGAGATAGTTAATATAGAAAAAGAAAGAGAAGTTTTATCAAAGAAGATAAAAGAGTTCAGAATAAATATTGAAACCTTAATTAAAGAAAAGGATAAAGTGCAAGAAAATTTAAATTTAATTACTGAAGAAGGAACGGATGCACGTACATCATTAAATGAAAAAAATAAAAATAGAGAAGAAAAAATAAAAATAATAAAAGATAAGTTAGAAAAAGAATTTAATTTAATTGATGATTCAAACAATATTGATGAAAACAAGTTGTTTATGTTATTAGATTCTATAAAAAAAGAAATAGAGTGTATAGAAAAAGAATTTAAATCAATTCATGAATTGAAAGACATAATTTGTATTAAATATGAAAATTGTAATGAAAAATTTATTTCAATAGTAGCTAAGGAAAATCAGATTATAAAGAGATGTGAAATAGAAAAAGAAAATTTAAATAAAAATTTAAAAAGTGAAAATTTTGAATCTATAGAAGAAGTAAAAGCAAATATTATTGGATTTAATGATATTGAAATATTAAAGGCAAAGATAGAAAAATATAAAGAAGATTTATCTAAAATCAAAGGAGCGATAGAGAGCTCAGTTAAAAAATTAAATAATAGAGAAGTTACAGAACAACAATGGATAATCATTCAAAATAGTGTAAAAGAAAAGAAACTAGAATTTGAATCATTAAATGAAATGAAAATTAAATTAGAAGAAGAATGTAAATTTATAGACAATAAACTTAAAGAGCTTAAGGATTTATTAATTAAAAAAGAAAAGATTGATCATAAATTAGCTTTGCTAGATGATTTAGATAAATTATTTAAAGGCAAGAAGTTTGTAGAGTTTGTTGCTATTACTCAATTAAAATATATTTCAATGGAAGCATCTAAAAAATTAAAGGAAATAACTAATGGAACTTATGGATTGGAAGTAGATGAAAATGGAAAATTTATAATAAGAGATTATAAAAATGGAGGTGCTGAAAGAGATGCATCTACCTTATCAGGAGGCGAAACATTTTTAACATCACTAGCTTTAGCATTAGCGTTATCATCACAAATACAGCTTAAGGGAACAGCACCATTAGAATTGTTTTTCCTAGACGAAGGATTTGGAACATTGGATGATAACTTATTAGAAGTAGTAATGGGCTCACTAGAAAAATTGCATAATGATAAATTAAAAATAGGTATAATCAGTCATGTTGAGTCTATTAAAAATAGAGTGCCTGTAAAGTTAATACTTACTCCAGCAGAATCAGGAAAAGGGGGTAGTAAGGTAAAGATTGAACGAAGTTAAACTATATTAATGGGTAAAAGGAAAAATATTTATGTAACAGAATTAATTTAAATTTGGAGGGAATGAAATGGGAGAAAAAGAAAAGATGATAAAAGGAGAATTATATCTTACAAATTCAAAAGAATTAGTAGGTGAAAGACAGCACGCTAAGGAAGTTATATTTGAATATAATGCATTAAGTCCAAGGCAAGTTAGTGAAAAAAATAATTTATTAAAGCAATTATTAGGAAATGTAGGGGATAAGCTTTGTATTGAATCTCCATTTAGATGTGCTTATGGGTATAATATTTTTTTAGATGAGGATGTTTATATAAACTATAACTGTACAATATTAGATTGTGCAAAAGTTAAAATTGGTAAAAATGTAATGATTGGACCTTCAGTAAATATTTTTACAGCATGTCATCCTATAGAAGTAGAGTTAAGGCTTAAAGAATTAGAGTATGCATCTTCGGTTGAAATTGGAGATAATGTGTGGATTGGAGGAGGGGTAACTATTACTCCAGGTGTTAAGATTGGAAACAATTCAGTTGTTGGAGCTGGTAGTGTTGTTACTAAAGATATACCAGAAAATGTTGTAGCAGTAGGGAATCCATGTAGGATTATAAAAGATATTAATAATAAATAAAATTTATATAGTGAATAAAGGTCAAAGAAAGTCAAAATTAAAGAAAAACTTAGGTTTATACTGAATGGTTTAAGATAATTAAGATTTTTAGAAAAAGTATTCATTTTTTAAGCATTGACAATATTTAGTTGTGTTAATAAAATATTCACTATAAAAAGAAATATAGTGTGAAGAAGCAAGTACACGAGATATTAGAAGGAGTGATAGTTTATGATAAAAGAAAATGGTAATATTTCAATTCATACAGAAAATATATTCCCTATTATTAAAAAATGGTTATATTCGGATAAGGATATTTTCATTAGAGAACTTATAAGTAATGCTTGTGATGCTATAAGTAAATTAAAAAGATTATCAGCTTTAGGTGAAGCAAATGTAGATGAAAATGAAAAATTTAAAGTTACAGTAATAGTAAATAAAGAGAAAAAAACTCTTAAATTTATTGATAACGGAATTGGAATGACAGAAGAAGAAGTTAAAAAATATATAAATCAAGTAGCTTTTTCAGGAGCAGAAGATTTTGTAGAGAAGTACAAAGATAAAATGGATGAAGGTAGTGATATCATAGGTCATTTTGGACTAGGATTTTATTCAGCATTTATGGTTTCTGATAAAGTTCAAATTGATACATTATCATATAAAGAGGGCTTAGAACCTACAAGATGGATATGTGAAGGTGGTACTGAATTTGAGATTTCTAACTCGGATTCTAAAAATGAAAGAGGTACAACAATAACTTTATATATCAATGAAGATAGTAATGAATTTTTAGATGAATACAAGCTTAGAACTATTATTACTAAGTATTGTTCATTCTTACCTATAGAAATATATTTAGAAGATGAAAACAAGGTAAAAGAAGAACCTAAATATGAAACAAAGAAAAATGAAGATGGAACTGAGTATCAAGAACTTATAACACCAGAAGAAGCAAAACCTTTGAATGATACACATCCTCTTTGGATGAAAAAACCAAGCGAATGTACTGATGAAGAATATAAAGCTTTTTATAGACATGTATTTACTGATTTCAATGAACCGCTATTTTGGATTCATTTAAATGTGGATTATCCATTTAATTTAAAAGGAATATTATATTTCCCTAAATTAAAACATGAATTAGAAGCTACAGAAGGTCAAGTTAAGCTTTATAACAATCAAGTTTTTGTTGCTGATAATATAAAAGAAGTAATTCCAGAATTTTTATTACTTTTAAAGGGTGCAATAGATTGTCCAGATTTACCTCTTAATGTTTCAAGAAGCTTTTTACAAAATGATAAAGATGTAGCTAAAATATCTAATCATATAATTAAAAAGGTTGCTGATAAGTTAACTTCATTATTTAAAAATAGCAGAGACGAATATAATAAATTTTGGAATGATATACAAATATTCATTAAGTATGGTTGCTTAAGAGATGAAAAATTCTATGAAAAAATTAAAGATATAATTATATTTAAGACTATTAATGATGAATATGTTACATTAAAAGATTATTTAGAAAAAGCTAGAGAAAAACATGAAAATAAAGTATTCTATGTAAATGATGTAAGACAACAATCTCAATATATAAAATTATTTAAAGAATATGGATTAGATGCAATCATCTTAGATGCAAGTTTAGACAATCATCTAATATCTTTCTTAGAAATGAAAGAAAGTGGAGTACAATTTACTAGAATTGATTCAGATATATCAGATGTATTAAAATCTAATGAAGATTCTAATAATGAAGAAGTAAAAGAACTAAATAAGAAAATAGAGGAAACATTTAAATCTACTATTGGTGAAAAGATAAAAAATATATCAGTAGAAGGATTAAAGGATGCTGGAACTCCAGCTATGATATTAATATCTGAACAGTCAAGAAGAATGGCTGAAATGAGCAAAATGTATGCAGCTATGAATATGCCAGCAGGAATGTTTGATGAAGAAAAAACTTTAGTAGTAAATAGCAATAATACTATTGTTAAAAAGATTATAAGTTTATATGAAGAAGATTCTAAAAAAGAAGATGTTAAATTCATTTGTGAACACATATTTGATTTAGCTAAAATAGCTAATAAGGAATTAAGTCCAGAAGATATGGATGAATTTATAAAGAGAAATAATGAACTTTTAGAAAAAGTTTTATCAATTTAGTTTATAAATATATGTTAAGAACAGGTTGATATATGAATAAGCAAAGCTGGACAGAGTAATTATTATTAAAAAGGTACTTAAAAAATTTTTTAAAGTACCTTTTTTATGTATAAGAAATTTTATAAACAGGGGAGATTTAGCTACTTTTCTTCCTATAAAAAGTATTAAACAAAATTTTTGAGAAATATTATTTAAAGATAAAGTAAATTGAAAAGATACTACATAATAAGGAATTAATAATGTGAATTATGAATCTTAAAACGTAATCATAAGGATATATGTTATAAAAAGTATAATAATTTATAATAAATAAAGAATAAATACAATATATATTAACAGTAGTGGAAAGCTTGTACTTTAATACTTTAGACTATTATGGTATAATTACACCGTATATTTTTGAAATGGAGGGATTTTTTAATGAAACACATTAAAACAATCAATAAAACAAATATAAAAAATAGTTTATGTAAACCAGGATGCAAGGAATGTGCTAACTCATGTCAATCAGCATGTAAAACATCTTGTACAGTAGCAAACTTAGAATGCGAAAACTAATTTTTATAGCAGTAACTAAATAGTTACTGCTTACTTTTTATTTTATGGCTCTGTTTTAAATGCGTGTTGATATATGCAATAGGTAAAGTGGCATTGTAATTGGACTTTGAGAATAGTTAAGTGAGAATCTAAATTTTATATTTAGCTTCTCGAACTTACTCAGCGAAGTCGAGTTTCATTTTGATAATCATATTTACTGCTTGTCACAATTTTATATTGGGAGCAAGCTAAAATGGGACTATACTCATTTTAGCATTCCTAAGTTCAATTACTCAGTCCACTTTGCTTATGTATATATCAATATTCTACTAAAACATAGCCTATTTTATATATGAATTAGGAGGAAAAAACAGTGTCTTTAATACACAAATTTAAACAAGGTGAAAACTTTTTTGTTTTAGACGTAAACACAGGTGCAGTACATGTAGTTGATGAATTAGTATATGATTTAGTTGATGACAATAAATTAAAATCTAAAGAAGAACTTATTAAGACTTTAAATAATAAATATGAAGAAAATGTTATTTCAGAAGCATATGATGAAATACTTGAACTTATAGATAATGGAATTCTTTATTCTAAGGATCAATATGAAGATATAGCTCATAGCTCTATGGATGATAGAGATTACATAAAAGCTGTATGTTTAAATATAATTCACGGATGTAATTTAAGATGTAAATATTGCTTTGCTGATGAAGGTGAATATCATGGACATAAAGGCGTAATGAGTCTTGACGTTGCTAAAAAAGCAATTGATTATGTTGTTAAAAGAAGTGGTCCAAGAAAAAACATAGAAATAGATTTATTTGGTGGAGAACCAACTATGATAATGGACACTATAAAAGATATAATTAAATATGCAAGAGACAATGAAAAGAAGTGGAATAAGAACATAAGATTCACAATGACAACTAATGCTACTCTTTTAAATCCAGAAATGATGGATTTCATGGATAAAGAAATGGGTAATATAATATTATCATTAGATGGAAGAAAATGTGTCAATGATAATGTTAGAATTAAAGCAGATGGAAGTGGATCATATGATGATATAATTCCTAATATAAAAGAAATGATAAAAAGAAGAACTAAGGGGAAGACTTTCTACGTTAGAGGAACATTTACTAGAAATAATACAGATTTTTATGAAGATGTTATGGCTATGATTAATGAAGGTTTTGATGAAATATCAATTGAACCAGTAGTATTACCAGATGAACATTCGCTTTCATTAAGAGAAGAAGATTTAGAAACTATTTTCAAAAATTATGACAAGCTATATGAAGAAATGGCTAAGAGAAAGAGAGAAGGAAAAGATGAATTTAACTTCTATCATTTCAATATAGATCTTCAAGGCGGACCTTGTGTCTATAAGAGAATTTCAGGGTGTGGTGCAGGATTTGAATATGTAGCAATAACTCCTCAAGGAGATGTTTATCCATGTCATCAATTTGTTGGAAATGAAGAATTTAAATTAGGAACTATATATGATGATACTTATGATTCAGAATTAGGAAAGAAATTTAAAGAAGCACACATATATAATAAACCCAAATGTAGAGATTGCTGGGCTAAATTCTATTGTAGTGGTGGTTGCCAAGCTAACAACTTTAATTTCAATGGTGATATGAAGATTCCATATGAAATAGGATGTAAAATGCAAAAGAAGAGAATTGAATGTGCTATAGCACTTAAAGCTGAGTAATAAACTTAATGGGCTGCTATATAATAATTATCTTATTATATAGCAGCCTTATTTTTATATTATTTAATATAAAAATAAGGCTACATTGTAACTTTAATAGCAAAAAAATATATAATATATGAATTATGTAAAGAAATGTTCGATAATTAAAATAAGAGAATATAGGGGGGAAAGGCATGAAAAGTGATAGAGTTATTAAAAAATCAATAAAAAGTTTACTTACAGGAGTTATATTAGTATCCTTATTAGTTATTTTTTCTTTAACAACGATAATAAGCATATTCAATATAAAGAATAGTATGACTAATGTTTTGCTAAATAAATCAGTTGAAGTAGTTAATCAAGTTAAATCTTTAGTTGAATATATAATTGAAAATCAAGATAATGATATTAATCAATTACAAGAACTGGTTGAAAAAAAGGCTAAATTAGATAACATTGCATATGTAGTTATCGTAGATAAAAATATTAAAGCAATAGCACATAGCGATAAACAAAAGCTTGGCAAGGTATATGATGATGATTACATTAAAAATGCTGTTAAAGAAGGAGAAACAAAATCTCGTAAATTTTATGCTGATGTTCAAAAGATTTGGACATATGATATAATTGTTCCTATTGAAGTAAATGGAGAATTATATGGTTCACTAAGGATAGGAATACCTATCAGTGGAATTGATGCAGTTATAAATGATTTCGCTAAGGTACAAATATTAGTTACTATTATATCATTAGCTTTACTTACAGTAGTATTAGTTATTCTTTTAAATAAAAGTTTAAAACCATTAAAGGATCTTATGGGAATTATTGATGATATAAGTAATTTAAATTTAAAAGAAAATAATCTTTTAGAAAAGTATTCATTAAAACAAGATGAAATAGGTAATATATCTAAGTCTATTTTAAACATGAGGATAGTTCTTGGAAAAATGGTTGCATCAATAAAAAATACATCTAATGAAATAAATGAATTTTCAAATAAATTAGTGGATACTACAGAAATGTCTATTAGTTCATTAGATGGAATTTCAAGTGCAATATCAGAAATTGCTAGTGGTTCACAAAAACAATCAGAAGATATTCAAGAAGAAGTTTCACAAATAAATGATTTAAGTAATGAAATAGATAATATATCTGATGAAACAATAATAACTTTTGACAAAATAAAGTATACTAGAAATTTAAGTGAACATGGTATTGGTGTTATGAATAATTTATCAAATTGCTCTGAAAAGAATAGAGAAATTTCAAATAACATAAAATCTATTGTTATGGATGTTGATAGTAATTCAAAAGAAATAAGTAGTATAGTTGATACTATTAATGAAATTGCTAATCAAACTAATCTTTTAGCTTTAAATGCATCTATTGAAGCTGCAAGAGCAGGAGAAAGCGGAAGAGGATTTACAGTGGTTGCAGAAGAAGTTAAAAAACTAGCAGAAGAAACTTCTAAATTTACTAATGAAATAAGAAGTAAAATTAATGCAATACAAGAAAAATCTAATAATGCTGTTGTTTCTGTTGAAGAAAATATTGCAGTTGTTAATGAAAATAATAAAGCTGTAGTAGAAACAGAAGATATATTCAATAAACTTTCAGGTGAATTATTTAATTTATCAGAAATAACAAATAAAATAGTAAATTATAATAAGACTATGATAGGAAATAAGGATGCAATTTTAGATATAATTCAAAATACTTCAGCAGCATCAGAACAAACAACAGCTTCTACACAAGAAATTAGCAGTATATCTAAAGAACAATTATTAAGTATGAGAATTTTAAGTGAGGAAGTTGATAGATTACAAGAATGTTCAAATATTCTTACAAAAGAGGTTAATAAATTTAAACTTTAGATGTAAAAACATAGTTTTAAAATAATATGTGTTTTACTCGAGTATTATCTAATACTCGAGTTTTTTATTCTTTAGAAAATTATATTGTTGGATAATATAATAAGAACTTTTAGAATACTGTATTTTAAAGCTATAATGAATACTTCTAAAGAATAAAAAGTGATTACATACAGTACCTTTATTCCTGTACTATGTTTAGAAAGAGGCAAGGCTAAAAAAATCAATTTCCATAGTCACTTAGCAATTTTTTTATCTTTATAATGTTATAATAAATAATCATAATAATAATTAAAAAAATTCAATATAGCTTTTATTATTAAAATTATATTGAATTTAATATAGCTTTTAAGGGGGAAGATTTTTGCAAGAGTATATTTTTGAAAATAAATTAAAGTTAATATATAAAAAAAGTGAATCGGAATTAGCATCTATATGTATATCTTTAGAGGCAGGGGCAGGAGTAGAGAAAGATATTTTTGGAATAGCACATGCTACTGAACATATGATATTTAAAAATACTAAAAATAGAAATGAAGCACAAATAAATAAAGAGTTAAGTTCTATATTTGGATTCCATAATGCAATGACAAATTATCCATATGTAATATACTATGGAACTTTACTTAGTAATGAACTTGAAAAGGGTCTAGAAATTTTTTCGGATATAATTATAAATACAGAATTTAAAGAAGATGGATTTAAAGAAGAAATTAATGTAATAATAGAAGAACTTAATGAATGGGATGAAGAAGTTGAACAATATTGCGAGGATAAGCTGTTTTTTAATTCATTTCAAAATAGAAGAATAAAATATCCTATAATAGGTCTTGAAGATCAACTTAAATCAATAAAATTAGAAGATATTAAGAAGTTTTATGAAGAATATTATTTTCCGGGAAATACGTCTATTGCTGTAATATCTTCACTAGAATTTGAAGAAGTAAAGAGCTTAGTAGAAAAATATTTCGGATTATGGGAAAAGAAAATTAAGATAATAGAAGAAGTTTGTTATGAAAATAATATTTCAGACACATTCTTAGATAAAAGAGATGGGATAAAGACATGTAAGGTTCAAATGATTTTTAATATACATGAACTAAATGATAATGAGATTAGTTTATTAAGAATATTTGATGAGTATTTTGGACAAGGAGTAAATTCATTACTTTTTGATACATTAAGAACTAAAAATGGTCTTATTTATGATGTTATTACTAATATAGCTCATGAAAAATACATAAAACTCTATAAAATTACATTTAGTACATCCAAAGAAAATGTAGATAAATCTATAGAATTAATAAAACAATGTATCAATAAACTTGCTGAATTAAAAAATAGCATTGATATGGAGGATATAAAACAACTAATAAAGTCTTATAAACTTAAAAAATTGTTTAAAGAAGAAAAAAGTATTGTACTAGCAAAAGAAATTTCAACTTACGATACTATGTTTGGAGATTACACAGTATACACAAATGAAAATTTAAATAATTTAACTAAAGAAGATATATTTCATGTAGGAATAAAAACATTAAAAAATCCATCTATAGAAATTATATCTTAAAGATAATATTTACTAACATTATTATATTTTAAGAAAAGTTAAGAGTGTAATATAAGGGCGTAGTGGCATTGAAATTTGCTTTTTAGAACTCTTAATGAATATTGTCATATTTACTGCTTGTACCAAATTCATATTGGGAGAAAGCTAAAATTGGACTATATTCATTATTAGTGTTCTTAAAGTAAATTTCACAGTCCACGAGCTTTATATTACACTATTAACTACTAGTTAAAATATATAAAGGAAAGGGAACAATATGAAAGAACGTATTCCATTATTAGATGAATTGATCAAATATCATAAAGAAAAGAATTTATTGCTTTCTATGCCTGGCAATAAAGCTGGGATAGGCTTTCTAAGAGATGATATTGGAAAGGAATTTGCAGAAAAATTAGGATTTCTTGATATTACAGAAGTAGACCCTTTGGATAATCTTCATTGTCCAGAAGGAGTTATAAAGGAAGCACAAGAGCTGCTTAGTAAAACTTATAATTCAAAAAAAGCATATTTCTTAGTGAATGGGAGCTCTTGTGGAAATTTAGCTTCAATATTTGATGCATTTGATGAAGGTGATGATGTTATAGTAGAAAGAAATTGTCACAAATCTATATACAATGCATTAATATTGAGAAAACTAAAGGTTAGATATATTGAACCAATAATAAATCTTGAAAAAGATATATTTTTACCTCCTAATAAAGAGAATATATATCAGGCGGTAGATAACTGCAATAATCCTAAAGGAATAATTTTAACTTATCCAAATTATTTTGGAATAACTTATGATATTGAAGAGATTATAAAAGATTTAAAGAAAAGAAATTTAAATATTATTATAGATGCGGCTCATGGAGCACATTTTGGACAAAGTGATAAGTTACCTAAAGATATATATTATCTAGCTGATTATGTTGTTTTAAGTGCACATAAAACTTTGCCAGCATTAACGCAAGGGGCTTATCTCTTGGTTAATAATGATAGTGAAAGCATAGAGTTTTATTTAAAAACTTTTATGAGCACATCACCATCATATTTAATTATGGCTTCTTTAGATTATTCAAGACATTATTTAGATGAATATGGAGTGAATGATTACAAAGAATTAATATGTAAATGCAAAATATGGAAAGAAAAAATTAATTCTTTAAATAAAATTAATATATTTTCTAAAGAAGATTTAGAATTTGGATATGATATAGATATAACAAGATATGTAATGTTATTACCAAGTGGGTATAGTGGACATAAATTTTTGGATTATTTAAGAGATAATAAAATACAAGCTGAAATGAGTTTTTCAAGAGGGGTAGTTCTAATATTATCTCCGTTTAATACTGAAGGTGATTTTGAATATATTTTTAAGGTCATAGAAAATTTAGATATAGAATTATTAAAAAATAATAGCCATGTTAATGCTAAATATTATAATCTTGTTCCAGATAAAAAATTAGAACCTCATGAGGTATTTAAATTAAATGGAACTTATTGTAAGGTGAAAGAGAGTGAAGGAAAAATATCTAAAAATATGATAATACCTTATCCACCAGGAATACCTTTAGTTTGTCCAGGAGAATTAATAAGTAAAGAAGCAATTAATATAATAGAAGATTATATTTTGAATAAAAAAAGTATTATAGGTGTAGAAAATAATATAATAGAAGTTGTAGATTAGCTAAATAAGTTCAATTACAATGTCACTTCACCTATTGCATATATCAACATATATCTAAAATCGAGGTTAATAAAAATAATCCCATATTTAGTAGAAAATAACTAAAGGTTATTATAATTACTACTTAATAGGATTATTTTTTTATAAAGAAATTTAAGTGGCTTTAAGTATTATTCTTAGGTGTATCATTTTAGTTATTAATCACATTCATGACAATTAGAATTTAAATGAAAGATAGTTGTACTATCTTCACTACATGTTGCTCCACATATTGTACATTCCTTATTGTAACTTGAGTTATAAGTTACAATCTCACAAGTATCTTTTATATCATTAAATTCATGATATGAAACTTTACCACTATCTACATTTGCTTTTGTAATTTTCCATGAGTGAGTAGGTTCATTTGTATTTGCAAAAACGTTAAGTGAAATAGAAATTAAACAAATAAATGTTATTACTCCGCATAATAAAAAATTTTTCATAACTCTCAACCCCCTCAATTCATATTAACATAATATGTAAATAACAAAAGCAAATCTCAATATAATAAATTGATAAAAATTTAATAAAATACTCAAAAATAAAACATATATTCAATAAAAATAATGAAAAAATATAATATTTTCAAATAAATATTGAAAATATTATTAAATTGGTATATTATATTAATAATTAAGAGATGATTTTATTTATCATATCTACAAAGGGGGAAGTGGACATGAATGAAAAACGGGATCAATGGGGTAGCAAATTGGGATTTATTATTTCCGCTATAGGTTCAGCAGTAGGTTTAGGTAATATATGGAGATTTCCATATGTGGCATATTCTAATGGTGGAGGAGCATTTTTAATTCCTTACTTTTTCGCTATTTTTACTGCAGGTATACCATTATTAATATTAGAATATGGAATGGGGCATAAATATAAAGGATCAACACCACTTGCAATGGCAAGAGCAAAGAAAAAATGGGAATGGCTTGGTTGGTGGCCTACAATTAGTGCATTTATTATACTATGCTATTATTCAATGATTTTAAGTTGGGCTATTAATTATTTAAGATTTAGTTTTACTAGGGGCTGGGGAAATGATTCAAATTCATTTTTCCATAATGATTTTTTACATTTAACTTCATCACCATTCGATTTTGGTGGTATAGTTTGGCCTATATTTATAGGAATTGCTATTATTTGGTTAATTAATTGGACTATTTGTTATAAAGGAATAAAAGGTGGAATAGAAAAAGTAAATAAAGTTTTATTACCAATGTTAATAATAATTATGGTTGTAATAGCTATTAGAGGAGTAACACTAGAAGGTGCATCATTAGGATTAAACACATTGTTTACACCGGATTGGTCAAAAGTGTTAGATCCTAAAGTTTGGGTAGCTGCATATGGACAAGTATTCTTTTCATTAAGTTTAGCAATGGGAATAATGATAACATACTCAAGTTATTTGCCTAAGAAAACTGATATTAATAATAGTGCATTTATGACAGCTTTTGCAAACTGTGGCTTTGAATTTTTGTGTGCTATAGCAGTCTTCGGAATATTAGGATACATGGCTAATGTTCAAGGGGTACCTGTGTCAGAAGTTGTTTCAAGTGGAGTTGGTCTTGCTTTTGTAGTATTCCCAGAAGTATTTAGTGCTATGGGAAGTTGGGGAACTATTTTAGGCATTTTATTTTTTGCATGTTTAATATTTGCAGGTATTACATCTACGGTTTCATTAACGGAAGCAGTATCAGCACCATTTGTAGATAAATTTGAATGGAAACGTAACAAAGTAATAACAGTATTTTGTTTAATAGGTTTTTCAATAAGTGCAGCTTTCGCAAGTGGAGCAGGATTATATCTATTAGATATAATAGATAATTTTATTAATAATTATGGAATAGTAGTTGTTGGATTATTAGAAGTAACTTTAGTAGGATGGATATTAAAACCATATACAATAAGAGAGCATACTAATGAGATATCATATTTCAGAATAGGAAAATGGTGGGATGTAACAGTTAAATATGTAACACCAGCAATATTGATATTTATGTTGATACAGAGTTTAATTACAGAAATTAAATCTCCATATGGTGGATATCCTTTATCAGCATTATTTATGTATGGATGGAGTGTAATATTAATAGGAATAGTGTCAGCAATTATTATTACTAAAAGACCTTGGAAGAATAAGAATATGAGTAATTTTGATAATTAATAGAAGATATATAGGAGGAATTTTTAATGAACAGTATAGCAATAACTTTCTTTAGCTTAGGAGCAATAGTTTTATGGGGCGGCTTAGTGTTAACATTAGGTATAACACTTTATAATGAGAAAAAATTAAAAATGCAATAGATATTTATTTTTTAATAAGGTTGATGTTGTAATAAAAGGTTTATTTATAAGTAATTTGATTTAATAATACTAGAATAAATATTTATGGATAAACTAAAATAGATTTAATACTAAAAATGATCAAGGACGTATATGAAAAATATGCCTTGGTCATTTTTAATATACTAAAATTCTTATATATTAGCTTTAAAGTTTTTGTTTTTATAAATGTTTTATTATAATATAAGTATATAATTTCTATTATTATCCATATATTAAAAGATAAACATTTAAACTCCTATAAAGAAAAGAGTTTAAATTGAGTGTGCATTAATAATTAGAAATAATTAATATATAAAAAGTATTAGAGGTGCTAAAAGTATGATGCAATCTATATTATATGAACATGAAAATTATTGTGGCAAATTAGGGGCAATTTATTCTGAAGAAAAAACAAAGTTTATATTATGGGCTCCAATTTCAAAAAGTGTAAGAGTAATATTATATTACGAAGAAAAAAATGAAGTTTTTGATATGAAAAAAGGAGAAGAAGGGATATGGAGTTTAGAACTTTTGGGAGATTTTAATGGAGTTTATTATAATTATTTGGTTAATAATGATCAAAATGAAATAGAAGTTGTAGATCCATATGCTAAAGCAGTAAATGTAAATGGAAATAGGGGAATGGTAATTGACTTAGAGTCTACTAATCCTAAAGATTGGGATGAAGATATTAAGCCCCAATTTACAAACGCAACAGATGCTATTATATATGAAATACATGTAAGAGATTTTTCAATAAGTAAAACATCAGGTGTTAATTATAAATTTAGAGGAAAGTATAATGGGGTTTATGAGAAGGAAACTAAGATTCCAGGAACTAATTACCCTACATGTTTAGAGTATATAAAAGAGTTAGGAATAACACATGTTCATTTAATGCCAGCATTTGATTATGCAACAGTAGATGAATCTAATGTTAGTTCTGAAAATTATAATTGGGGATATGATCCTAAAAATTTCAATGTACCAGAAGGATCATATTCTTTAGACCCTTTTAATGGGGAAAAACGAATAATAGAATTTAAGAATATGATTAAAACTTTACATGAACATGGTATAAGAGTGATTATGGATGTTGTATATAACCACACACATTCAACATATAGTTCTAATTTAAATTGCATAGTCCCCAGTTATTACTATAGACAAAATAATGATGGGTGGTTTTCTAATGGGTCTGGATGCGGAAATGAATTAGCAACAGAAAGAAAGATGGTTAAAAAATTTATAATTGATTCATTATTATATTGGGCAAGTGAGTATCATATAGATGGTTTTAGATTTGACTTAATGGGATTATATGATATAGAAATTATGAAAGATATAAGAAAAAGCTTGGATAAAATAGATAAATCCATACTTATGTATGGTGAAGGTTGGACAGGTGGTGCATCTCCTTTACCAGAATGGGATAAATGTATTAAGTTTAATATTAGTAAATTTGGAGACATGAATATAGCAGCATTTAGTGATGATATTAGAGATGGAATAAAGGGAAATGTTTTTGATTCTCATTCAAAAGGTTTTATAAGTGGTGCAGGCATTTTAGAAGAGACTATTAAATTTGGAGTAGTAGCGTCTACAAAGCATAATCAAATAAATTATGAAAGTTTAAAATATAGTAAATTTCCATGGGCAAATGAACCGTATCAAACAGTAACATATGCGTCTGCACATGATAATTATACATTATGGGATAAGATATGTCTGTCTAATAATAATTTTTCAAAAGAAGATTTAAAAGCCATGAATAAATTGTCTGCGGCTATAATTTTAACTTCTCAAGGTATTTCATTTTTTCAAGCAGGAGAAGAATTTTTAAGAACTAAGAAAAATAATGATGGAAGCTTAAATGGCAATAGTTATAATTCACCTGATAGTGTAAATGAATTACAATGGAATAGAACTGTAGAATATAAAGATGTTGTAGATTATTATAAAGGATTAATTAGGCTTAGAAAATTTTGCAAAGGGTTTAGAATGGAAAGTAGCAATGAGATAAGAGAAAATCTAAGATTCTTAGAAAGGGAAAGGAATTTTTATAATGATAAAGTAGTTGGATTTAATATAGACTTAAATTATTTACAGATTAATTGGAAACAAATTTGTGTAATATATAATGCAAATTTGAATTCAGTTGAAGTTAAACTAGATAAGAATGGATGGAATATTATTGTTAATGAAAATGAAGCTGGAATAAATAAATTATCATATGTAGATAATAATATAGTAATAGTTCCTAAATTAAGTTGCTATGTATTAGTAAAAGAAGAATAAGTATATTTTAGCGGAGTACTGATATATGTATAAACAAATCGTAGTAGAATTTTAGAAATTAAATTACAAAAATACTTCATATATAAACACATATTCAAAAGAAATTTAAAGATTATAATCATCAGCATGAAAAGGTGTTAACAAATTAATAAAAATAACACTATATACTATTGAATTTAAATCAATATATGTTTATAATATATTAAAATGATATGTTAAAGATTGAGATAAGGAAGAGTATATTTAGTAAGCTTTTCAGAGAACTAGATATTTGGTGGGAATCTAGTAAGTAAACTTTATAGAAGCAGCCTTTGAATTTCACATTGAAAAATAAGAATTGATATTCTTAATTAGATGATGACGTGTTCCTTACGTTATAGAGGTTGAAGTGTTGGTTAATACTTCTATAGAGTGAGCATTTTGCTTATTAGGGTGGTACCGCGTAGTTAATCCTTCGTCCCTTGTTGGGGATGAGGGATTTTTTATTCTTTAAAAAATTATAAAAATCTTAAATCTGTGAGTAGTTTTTAAGGTACTAGATCCTCAAGATATGATAAGTATCTATAAAGAATAAAAAACAATTATATGCCACACCATTATTCCTGCACTACGATTGGAAAGGGTGCATGGTTAAAACAAATGCAGACTCTAAAATCGCCTAGGCGATTTTGTTCCGTTTATAAATATTTAGTATATTATCGAATAGTCATTAATTTAAAGGAGGCATTTTATTATGGAAGAAGTATTAGAAATATTAGAAAAAAATAGTCGTTATACTGATGAACAAATAGCAACTATGGCTGGAAAAAGTGTTGATGAGGTTAAAACAGCGATTAAAGATTATGAAGATAAAAGTATAATAGCGGGATATACTACTTTAATTAATTGGGAAAATACAGGTAAAGAAACTGTTACAGCATTAATTGAAGTTAAAATAACTCCTCAAAGAGGAGAGGGTTTTGATAATGTTGCAGAAAGAATATATAAATTTTCAGAAGTTACAGCTTGCTATTTAATGTCTGGTGGATTTGATTTAACAGTTATAGTAGAAGGAAAGAGTATGAAAGAAGTAGCTCTTTTTGTATCAGAAAAGCTTGCTGTGCAAGAATATGTATTAAGTACTAGTACACATTTTGTTTTAAGAAAATATAAGGATCATGGAACAATATTTAAAGAAAAGAAAATTGATGATAGGGAGGCAATATTTATATGATACTAGAGAATATGATTAAGAATAACGTAAGAGAAATGCCACCATCAGGAATAAGAAAATATTTTGATATGATTAATGAAATGGAAGGGGTTATATCTTTAGGTGTTGGTGAACCTGATTTCGTTACTCCTTGGAATGTTAGAGAAGCAGGAATTTATTCATTAGAAAAAGGACACACTCATTATTCATCAAATGCAGGATTTATAGAACTTAGACATGAAATATCTAAGTATTTATATAGAAGATTTAATCTTAGTTATAATCCGACTGATGAAATAATAGTAACAGTAGGTGGAAGTGAAGGAATAGATATAGCACTTAGAGCATTAGTTGGACCTGGAGATGAAGTTATAATACCAGAACCAAGTTTTGTTGCATACAAGGGGTGTACAGCTTTTACAGGAGCAACACCTAAAGTTATAAATCTTAGAGCAGAAGATGAATTTAAACTTACTCCAGAACTTTTAGAAGAAGCAATAACTCCAAAAACTAAAGTTGTAATAATACCGTTTCCTAATAATCCAACTGGTGCAATTATGACTAGAGAAGAATTGACTAAAATAGTAGAAGTTTTAAAAGACAAAGATATAATTGTTATATCTGATGAGATATATGCAGAGCTTTGTTATGATGAGGAACACGTTTCTATAGCATCTTTCCCAGAAATGAGAGATAAAACGTTAGTTATAAATGGTTTTTCAAAAGCCTATGCTATGACAGGATGGAGACTAGGATATTTATGTGGACATCCAACTTTAATAGACGCTATGAAAAAAATACATCAGTATGCTATAATGTGTTCGCCAACAACAGCTCAATATGCAGCAATAGAGGCAATGAAAAATGGTGATAAAAATGTACAGACAATGGTTAGAGAGTACAATAGAAGAAGAAGAGTATTAGTTGATGGATTTAGAAAAATGGGCTTAGATTGTTTTGAACCATTAGGAGCATTTTATGTATTTCCATCTATAAAGTCAACAGGTATGACATCTGATGAATTTTGTGAACAACTTCTTATAAATGAAAAAGTACTTACTGTTCCAGGAAATGCATTTGGTGATTGTGGCGAAGGTTTTATTAGAGCTTGTTATGCATCTTCTATGGATAATATAATGGAAGCACTTAAAAGAATAGAAAGATTTATTGATAAAATAAACAAGTAAATAAACAAGTACTACTAAAAATTGAAGCTATTTTAAGTATTTAAATAGCTTCAATTTTTTATTAAATATAAATAAACGAATATTAAATAAATTATAAGTTTTTAAAGTGTATCATAATGAATTAAAATTAAATTTGATATACTTTATTTTTTATAAAGTATAATAATAACATTAACTTAATAATATTAATAACTATAGACAATATATAAGTAAAAATATAATTTAAGAAAATGTTTTGATTTATTAACAATCTTTATTAAAATGCAGAAATAAAAATAAAAAAAATATTTATAAAAAATCAATATTATAAAATTATATGGAAATTATATAAAAAAATGTAAAAGTGATATAATTAATGAGATGAAATGAGAATTAATTAAAAAAATATTGAATTTTATAACGTTTTAAGAATAAAAAGGTTATCCTAATATTGACATTGTTAATAGAATATAATATGATAATTATGTAACCGGTAACATGCCGAGAAAATTAAAAAATAATATTAATTTTTCAATGTTTTAATTAATCGTTTACAAAACGATTAAAACAGTTTGAGTAGTTATGTGAAAAAATTAAGGAGGATTCATATGGGGGCCACGATAAATGATATTGCTAAAATAGCAGATGTATCATCTACAACAGTTTCAAGGGTATTAAACGATTCAGGTTATGTAAAAGAAGAGACTAGACAAAAAGTTTTAAATGTTATAAAAGAAATGAATTATACTCCAAGTGCTATTGCTAGAAGCCTTTCTAAAAGTGAAACCAACACAATTGGAATTATTGTTCCAGACATAACTAATAATTACTTTGGAGAAATAATAAAAGGAATAAGTGAAATTGCAGAAGACAAAAATTTAAATATAGTTTTATTTAATACAGATAATTCTTTAGAAAAGGAGTTAAAGGCTTTAAAGTCTGCAAAAGCTCAAAGAATAAAAGGAATAATAATGACACCAGCTTTTGGAGATGGTAATTTTAAAACTAAGTATACTACTTTAATAGAACAGTTAAATATACCAGTTGTTTTGGTATCAGCGGATATAAAATATAGCAATTTAAGTGGAGTTTTTGTGGACAACGTAAAATGTGGAGCAGATGCCACTAATTTATTAATAAAAGAAGGTCATGAAAAAATAGGAATAATGACAGGGAATATAGATTCTGACGCAACTATGGACATGCTTTCTGGATATAAAAAAGTACTTAATGAAAATAATATTGATATTATTGATAAATATATTTTCAATGCAGATTTCAAAGCAGAAATAGCTTATAAATTAACTAATAATATATTAAAAATGGAAGATAAACCAACAGCATTAGTTATTTGTAGCAATATGATGACTATGGGAGCAATAAGGGCACTTATAGATTCGAAAAAGAAAACACCAGAGGATATATCTATTGTAGGAATTAATAGAGTTGATTTTTTAGATATAGTAGGATTACAAGTTACATATATAGAGGATTCACCGATAAAACTTGGAAAGAGTTCTATGAATATGCTTTGGGAAATAATAAATGATAAAAATAATAAATCTGTAAGGAGAACAATAATGGCTCCTAGAATAATATGTAATGGTTCAGAGAAAAGGATATATTGAAATGAATAGTATATATGTTAATTGCTAAAATTATTATAGTGAATAACTTAAAATTAATTTTTAAATAAAGTTAAATCTACATAATATACTAAATTAATTTGAATTTAAGTTATAAATTTCATTTATAATTTGTAACTTGAAATATATTATTAAAAATAGTAGGAGGAAAAGCAATGAAAAAGAAATTATTATCATTATTAGCTATTTCTGCAATAACAGTATCAATGTTTGCTGGTTGTGGAGGATCTGGTACAGGAACTAGTGATTCAAAGGGTGGAGAACAAATTAAAGTAGGTATGGTTACAGACTCAGGAACAATAGATGATAAGTCATTTAACCAAGGTACTTGGGAAGGAATACTAAAGGCTGAAAAAGATCTTGGAATTGCACAACCTAAATACTTAAAGCCTAATGGAGAAACAGAAGCAGATTATATGAAAGAAATTGGAAATCTTTATGATGCTGGATTTAGATTAATAGCTACTCCAGGATTTAAATTTGAAACTGCAATATTTAAATCACAAGAAAAATATAAAGATGCAAAATTTGTTTTAATTGATGGTACTCCAAATAATGGTGGAAAAACTCCAGAATATAAAGTAGATGAAAACAGTGTTTCTATTTTATTTGCTGAACATCAAGCAGGATTTTTAGCAGGTGTTGCTACATCTGTTGAATTAAAAGAAGGAGACCTAGGATTTATAGGTGGTATGGAAATACCAGCAGTACAAAAATTCAACTGGGGATTCCAACAAGGTGTTGCTTATGCTAATGAAAATTTAGGAACTAAAATGTCATTAAAAGCAGACAATATAATATATCAAGGTACTTTCAATGATACAGCAGCAGGACAACAATTAGCAGCTCAAATGTATGACAGAGGCGTTAAAGCTATATTCTGTGCAGCTGGTGGAGTTGGTAATGGAGTTATAACAGAAGCTAAGACTAGAATCGGATCAGGTAGTCAAGTATGGGTAGTTGGTGTTGATAGAGATCAATTTGATGATGGTGTATATGCAGATGGTAAATCAGTAATTCTTACTTCAGCAGTTAAAAAAGTAGAAGCTGCAAGTTTTGATATGGTAAAAGCAGTTAAAGAAGGAACTTTCCCAGGAGGTCAAACTTTAACATTTGATGTTACAAAAGATGCAGTAGGTATTCCAGCAAAGAATCCTAACTTATCAGAAGCAACAATGAAAACAGTTGCTGAAGTAAATGAAAAAGTTAAAGATGGAACAATAACAGTTGCAGGTGAACAAGGAAACTTAGTAAAATAATATCTGTTTTATTAAATAAATATTATTTTAAGTAATAACAATTGAAGAAAACTTTTATTAAATAATATAATAAGTTTTCTTCATTGTTAAATATTATATAAGAAATAATAATCTAATTTGTTAGAACAATAATAAATTTTGATTTCTATATATTGATAATTGACAATGTACAATAGAAGATTTGAAATATTGTATATTATCAATTGGCAATTAGAAATTGCTAATCTAAAAAAGGAGGACTCTACTATGGAATATGTAGTTGAAATGCTAAATATCCGTAAGGAATTCCCAGGTATAGTTGCAAATGATAATATTACCGTAAGATTAAAAAAAGGTGAAATTCATGCATTACTTGGTGAAAATGGTGCGGGTAAATCTACATTAATGTCAGTTCTTTTTGGTATGTATCAACCAGAAAGAGGAGTTATAAAGGTAAGAGGAAAAGAAGTTAAGATTTCTAATCCAAATGTTGCAAATGATTTAGGAATAGGAATGGTGCATCAACATTTTAAATTAGTACACAATTTTACAGTAACTGAAAATATAATTTTAGGATGTGAACCTAAAAAAGGTTTAACAGTTGATATTAAAAGTGCTGCTAAGAGAATCAAAGAATTATCTGAAAAATACTCATTAAATGTTGATCCCTATGCCAAAATAGAGGATATAACTGTAGGTATGCAACAAAGAGTTGAAATTTTAAAAATGCTTTATAGAGATGCTGAGGTATTGATTTTAGATGAACCAACAGCTGTACTTACACCACAAGAAATAGATGAACTTATGAAAATTATGAGGAATCTTATAAAAGAAGGAAAGTCTATAATTATCATAACCCATAAACTTAAAGAAATTAAAGCTGTTGCAGACAATTGTACTGTTATTAGACGTGGAAAATATATAGGAACAGTTAATGTACAAGAAACATCTCAAGCAAAGATGGCAGAGATGATGGTTGGAAGACCAGTAAGCTTTAATGTTGAGAAAGAAGATAAAGAACCAGGAGAGGTTATTTTAAAAGTTGATAACATTTCTGTAATGAACAACAAAAAAGTACTTGGACTTAAGAACTTCTCAATTGAAGTTAAAGCGGGAGAAATTCTTGGAGTTGCTGGAGTAGAAGGTAATGGGCAATCAGAATTAATTGAAGCTATTACTGGAATGAGAAATGTGCAATCTGGAAAAGTATATTTTGAAGGTAAGGATATTACCGACATGTCAATACGTAAGCGTATAGATAGCGGAATAGCACATATTCCAGAAGATAGACAAAAAAGAGGACTAGTTTTAGATTACACTATTGAAGATAATATTGTGCTTGAAATATATGGTAGGGAACCGTTTTCTAAACATGGATTATTAAATAGAGAAGCTATCCACAATTATGCTGAAAAAATTATTAAAGAATTTGATGTTAGATCAGGAGAAGGTGGAGCATCTTTTGCTAGAACAATGTCAGGTGGTAATCAACAAAAAGCTATAATTGGTCGTGAAATTGAATTGGATCCAGATTTATTAATAGCAGTTCAACCTACTAGAGGTCTAGATGTAGGTTCTATAGAATATATTCACAAAAGACTTGTAGAACAAAGAGATGAAGGAAAAGCTGTTTTACTTATATCATTAGAATTAAGTGAGGTTTTAAATTTATCAGATAGAATTGCAATCATTAATAGCGGTGAATTAATCGGTACTGTTAATGCTTCAGAAACAAATGAAAATGAAGTCGGCTTAATGATGGCTGGTATTCAAAGGGGGAGTGAAGCGTGAGTAAAAAAGAGAGTTTAAATTCCATACTTGCAGTTGTTTTAGGACTGATTGCAGGTGCAATATTAATGGCTCTTATTGGAGATAATCCTGTAGATGGATATTCATATCTATTTAGAGGCGGATTAATGAACATAGAAAGAATTGGTAATACGTTAGCGACAGCTACACCATTAGTACTTACAGGACTTTCAGTTGCATTTGCATTTAAGACAGGTCTTTTCAATATCGGAACTCCTGGACAAATGTTATTCGGTGGATTTGCTGCTACAGCAGTAGGATTAACATGCTATAACAGTATTCCAAGATCTATATTGTTATTAGTTATGATAATTGTGGGAGCGGTTGCAGGTGCACTTTGGGCATTTATACCAGGATTATTAAAAGCTAAATTTAATGTAAATGAAGTTGTATCTACTATTATGATGAACTGGGCTTGCTATTGGATAGTTTACTATACAATTCCAGCTTACTTTAAAGGTGAAACTTTAGAAACTGAATCAAGACTACTTCCAGAAGTAGCATCTTTAAAAACACCAATGCTTACTAAATTATTTGAGGGGTCTTATATTAACTTAGGCATACTTATTGCAATTTTAGCAGTTATTATAGTTGGATTTATACTAAATAAAACAATTTTAGGTTATGAATTAAAAGCTGTAGGGTTCAATAGAGATGCAGCAGAATATGCAGGTATGTCTGTAAACAAAAATGTAATTTATGCTATGATGATTGCAGGTGCACTTTCAGGTCTTGCAGGTGTGGCTCAATATGTAGGAAATGCATCTAATATACAAATTGGTGTAATGCCAACTCAAGGTTTTGATGGTATCGCAGTATCATTACTAGGTGCTAACAATCCTATAGGTGTATTCATATCAGCAATATTCTTTGGATTATTATATTCAGGAAAAGGATTTATGAATGCCAATACAAGTATTCCACCTGAAATTGCAGATACTATAATAGCAACTATTATATATTTTGCAGCTACAAGTGCAGTTGTACCTATGGTATACAATAAATTTAAACGTAAAAAAGAATTAAAAAATGAACAAAAGGCAGGCAATACAGGAACAGGAATATTGCCTAATGATGAAAATAATAAATCTTCAGATGATACTGAGGAAATAAATAACAAGGAGGAGAAGTAATATGTGGGAAATAATACAACAAGTTTTTCCTTATGCTATTGCGTATACAATTCCTCTATTAATCACTTCACTAGGTGCATTGTATTGCGAAAGAAGTGGAGTTGTAAATATTGGACTTGATGGATTTATGATTATAGGTTCATTTTCAGGCGCTCTAACAATATTTAAATTACAAGAATCAATGCCAAATAGTACTCTTCCTCTTTGGATCGGTTTACTTGTAGCAGTGGTAGTTGGGATGTTATTTTCACTATTACATGCATTTGCTAGTATAAATTTAAATGCAGACCAAGTAATTAGTGGTACTGCAATTAATATGATAGCAGGAGCATTAACTATATTTTTAGCAAGAACTATTGCAGGTAGCGGACGTATAAGAATTCAAACTGGATTTTATCCAATGGATGTTCCAGTTCTTTCATCAATACCAGTAATTGGAGATTTGTTTTTTAAGAAAACATATATTACTACATGGTTGGTTTTATTAATACTTATAGTAAGCATATTCTTAATATATAAAACTAGTTTTGGTTTAAGATTAAGAGCATGTGGAGAACATCCTCAAGCAGCAGATGCAGCGGGAATTAACGTTTATCGTATGCGTTATATTGGAGTATTAGTTTCAGGAGCATTATCATCTCTTGGAGGAGCAATAATACTTGTAACATACTCAGGTGAATTTAATGGAAGTGTTGCAGGTCTTGGATTCTTAGCATTGGCAGCATTGATATTTGGTCAATGGAAGCCATTAGGTATCCTTGGAGCTACATTATTCTTTGGATTTGCGACTACAGTTGCTAATGTATCACAAGTAATTCCAGCATTAGCATCTATACCATCAGTAATACTAAAAGTATTCCCATATGTAGTTACGTTAATTGCATTAGTATTATTCTCAAAATCTTCGCAAGCACCAAAAGCATCTGGAGAACCATTTGATTCTGGTAAAAGATAATAAAAAATAGAAATTAATTTTTAAAGGATAAGCTAATATATTATTTTTAATAATATATTAGCTTATCTAATCAAAAAAATATATTATTAAATAATAGGAAAGCGGTAACATATTTACTTTAATATATACTTAGTATAAAAAAATATATTAAAGTCAAATGTTTGGAATCCTATAGTTATATAAATTTAGAATAAAGGGGACATGAAAAATGGAAAATAAAGAACTTATTAAAATAGCACTAAAGTATAGAGAAAAGGCATATTCACCATATTCTAATTTTAAAGTTGGTGCAGCTGTATTATTTGATAGTGGAAAAGTGTATGGCGGATGCAATATTGAAAATGCTTCTTTTGGTGCAACTAACTGTGCTGAAAGAACAGCAATTTTTACTGGTGTAGCAGAAGGTGAAACTAAGATTAATGCAATTGCAATAGTAGGAAGCTTAGAAGAAAATACTTATCCTTGTGGAATATGTCGACAAGTTATAAGTGAATTTGGTGGTCCAGAAGTAAAAGTAATACTTGCAAAAAGTGAAGAAGACTATATTGAAACAGATATGGCAGAAATTTTACCAGGTACATTTACAAAAGTAGATTTAGATAAAAATAATAAATAAAGATGTATTTTAGTATATAAAAATTAGATTGTATGGAGGTAACAAAATGAGTATTCATATTAATGCACCAGAAGGTGCAATTGCAGAAAGCATATTATTACCAGGAGATCCTTTAAGAGCTAAGTTTATAGCTGAAAATTTTTTAGAAGATGTAGTTTGCTATAATGAAGTTAGAGGAATGTATGGATTTACAGGAACTTATAAAGGAAAAAGAGTTTCAGTTCAAGGAACAGGTATGGGAATACCATCAATATCAATCTATGCTAATGAATTAATTGAAAGTTATGGAGTAAAAAATCTTATAAGAGTTGGAACATGTGGTGGATATCATGAAAAGGTTAAGGTTAGAGATCTTGTAATTGCAATGTCAGCATGTACTGATTCAAATCTTAATTTAGTAAGATTCCAAGGAAGAACATATGCACCAACTGCAAGCTTTGACTTATTAAAACCAGCTTATGATTTAGCAGTCCAAAAAGGTTTTGAACCTAAGGTTGGACCTATATATAGTTCTGATATATTTTATGGCGATGATAATGAAGATTGGAAAAAATGGGCTGATTTTGGTTGCCTAGGAGTTGAAATGGAAGCTGCTGCATTATATACCATTGCAGCTAAATATAATGTTAATGCATTAGCATTACTTACAGTAAGTGATCATTTTATAACAGGTGAGGTAACTAGTGCAGAAGAAAGACAAACAACATTTACAAATATGATTGAAGTTGCGTTAGATACTATAGTAGGCATGAAATAATAATTTAATTATAAATAAAATGTATTTGAAATACATTTTTAAGTGAACTTATAAAAAGAAGCATTGGAATTCCAAAAGCTTCTTTTTACCTTATAGATAAATATAGAATTTTATAAATCTCAAAAGTATATGTTAATATTCTTCGTAAATACAAACACCTATAGAACCAGGTCCAGTATGCACACCTGTACAAGCGCCGATGGTTTCTAAAGATATTTCTGTTATGTTTTCATGGGGTTGTACGCTATTTAAAAATTCAGTGGCTTCCTCATCAGCATCTCCATTTAAAATCCAAACTCGACACTTACCTTTATCAAGATATGATATAAGTAGTTGCTTTAGTTTAGCTAAAGACTGTTTTCTTCCTCTAGCTTTTGCGCATGGATATAAAAATCCATCTTCATTAGAAGAGATTATTGGTTTTAAATTTAAAGTTTCAGCAATAGCACCAGATACTTGTCCTATTCTTCCGCCTGCTCTTAAATATTTTAAAGAAGGAAATGTTACAAAACCGTGAGTTCTCTTTCTAATATCTTCAAGATTAGAAAGAATATCTTCAAAGTTAGAATTATTATTAATTAATTTTCCAACTTGTGTTGAAATAGCACCAACTGGATAACCAATTGTTTTTGAATCAAATATGTAAGATTTAATTTCAGGATAATGTTCACTTAGTAAACGTATACTATTAAAGCATCCTGAAGTACTAGCTGAAACTGTAATAATAATTACATGAGTGTAATTTTCAGCTATTAAGTTTTCAAATATTTTACTACTATACTCTATATCGGGTAGAGAAGTAGTAGGAATCTCTGTTTTTAGTAAATTAAATAATTCTTTTGAGGATATTGTTATTCTATCTAAGTATTCGTTGTCATTGAAAATTATTCTAAATGGAAGTAACTTAATATTAAACTTGTCTAAAGTACTTTCACTTAAGTCACAACTACTATCTGTTATTAAGGCAATTTTTTGCAAAAATTTTTCCTCCTTAGTATATAAATATACAAAATTTATCCTTAATTTATATGAATTAAAGTCTTTATGTAATTAAACTATATCATAGCTGTTAACGTACTACAATGATTTTTAATGTTAATATATTGTTAAATATATTCCAATGAAAAATATTACTTTTATTAATTTTATTTACACTTCAAGTGGTAGATGAATTTAATATTAAAGCTTAATTTAATATTAAATGTATAGTCTATATTTTTTTTACAATACTAAAATAGAGGAACATTATATATTAGGAGGGTTAAAGTTATGGCAAAAGCAGGAATGAGAAGACCTGATCCAAATGATGCTCATGGAACAGAGAGTAATCATAAAGCACATTATAAGAAAAATGATGTTGAGCCAGTACCAGAAATTCAAGGGAAAGCAAAAACAGGCAACAAAAAAGTTAATCCTATATAGTATTAAATCTTTAACTGTCTAAAATGGAATAAATCTGTTTTAGACAGTTATTTTTATTTTAAGATATAATTATTAAAAATAAGTTAAAAACATTAAAAATATGGTGGAATTATAGTATAATTGTAAAACAAGAGAATAAAAAAACAAGGAGATTTGATAATGTATATAATAAACTTTATAAGAGGATTCTGCATGGCACTTGCAGATAGTGTTCCAGGAGTATCAGGAGGTACTATAGCATTTATTTTAGGATTTTATGATAAATTTATTAACTCATTAAGTAATGTTATTTCTGGAAAAAAAGGAGAGAAGATAGAAGCAGTTAAATTTTTATTCAAATTAGGAATAGGATGGGTTGTTGGATTTGTATCTTCTGTATTATTTTTAACATCAATTTTTGATAAAGAAATCTATAAAATAAGTTCATTATTTATTGGTTTTATAATATTTGCAATACCTATAATTATAAAGGAAGAAAAAAGTTATATTATAAATAGATATAAAAATATATTCTTTTCTATAATAGGTGTATTTATAGTTGTATTAATATCTTATTTTAATCCTGTTGCAGGTTCAGAAAGTGCAGCTGGTATGTCATTAGATAGATTAACATTAGGCCTTGGAATATATATTTTCATAGTAGCCATGATAGCTATTTCAGCAATGGTACTTCCAGGAATATCTGGTTCAACACTACTTTTGATTTTTGGATTATATGCCCCTATAATGAATGCGGTAAAAGAAGTATTAAAATTTAATTTTGATTACTTACTTGTATGCTTTGTATTTGGTTTTGGAGTTCTTTTTGGAATTCTTATAACTATAAAGGGTGTAAAGTACTTATTAAGCAATTACAGATCACAAACAATATATTTAATTTTAGGTCTTATGATTGGATCAATATACGCAGTGTTTATGGGTCCTACATCATTAGAAGTACCTAAACCACCTATGAATTTACATACTTTTAATATAATATTCTTTATAATTGGTGGAGGAATAATCTTATTACTTCAAAAATTAAAATACTATCTTGAAAATAAAAATTAATAGTTAGATAAAAAAATCATTTTGAGTTTTCAAAATGATTTTTTACTTTATTAAAGTTAAAAAGGAGAATTTTTAATAATTGTAGAATATTATTAAGTATAAGATAAAGTTTACAATAAAATGTTAATATTAGATAAATAATTTAAGTATGGTGATTAGGGTGAAAAAAAAGTTAATGCTTTTAAAAATAGGTGATTTAAAAACTGGAATGGTAATAGGGGAAGACATACAAGAAAATAATAATATATTATTATCAAAAAATGTTGTTATAAGTGATAAAATTCTTAATAAATTACAAACTTCATATAATATAGAAAAAGTTTGGGTTTATGGAGAGGATTCATTAGAAAAAGCAGAAAATAGTAAAAAAAATTCAGAAGAAGAATTTAAGAAAGTAGAAATTAAATTAAATGAGATATGTAAAGATTTACACAGCGTTTTAGATAACACTGCTGATTTACAAAAAGATTGTCTTAAGGAAATTAGAAAGTTAATATCAGAATTACAAAATGTGATTACAACTCCAAATGTAGTTATAGATAATCTACTTTTTTATGGTAGTGAAAAAGATTCTATATATAGGCATAGTTTAAATGTGGCATCTATAAGCTGTTTAATTGGAGAGTGGATTGGATTTGAGGAAAATAGAATAAAGTTATTAATATATTCAGCACTTTTACATGATATTGGTAAATGTAAAATTGATGATACAATAATTAATAAACGTGGTAAATTAAATTCAAGGGATTTAAAAAAAATCAAAGAACATCCTGTTTTAGGCTATAAGATAATTAAAAAAATTAATTTTTTAGATAAATCAGTATCTCAATCTGTCTTGTTACATCATGAAAGGGAAGATGGTAGTGGTTATCCATTAGGAGTTAAAGGAAACAAAATACCTGATTTCGCAAAGGTTATTGCAATAGCAGATGTTTTTGAGGCAATAAATTCTAATAGATGCTATAGAAATAAAAAATCTCCATTTGAATCAATACAAATAATTAGGGAAGAAAGCTTTGGAAAGCTAGATTATAATTATTGTAATATATTTTTAAATCATATAGTAAATTACTACATTGGTAGAGAAGTTAAATTAAATAATAATAAAGTAGCTAAAATAGTACAAATGAATATTAATGAGTTAGATAGACCATTCATATTTTTAGAAAATGAATTTTTAGATTTAAAAGACAATAAAGATTTAATAATAGAAGAATTTATTTTATAACACTTTATCATACTAAAGGATTGACAAAATTTATTGAATTTGATAAACTTAGCACATAATTTCTTAATTGACAGAGTAGATATTTGCGCGTTAAGTGTTAGGAGGACGGGAAGTTGCCTCTTAAACGAAAAACTTTTGTTTGCGGTGTAAATATTGCATTCCGCTGTTAATATTAAAGAGGAACCCTCTTTTTTATTCAGCAAATATAATTAAAGGGGGGATTCTGTGTGAGAAATTTTTATACTTCAATTTCAAATTCATCAAAAGAACTAAAAAATGTAAGAAATCTAGTTACGGCTTCGTTATTAATAACAATAAAGCTTATTTTAGATTTGTTTACAATCCAAATCACACCATTTCTACATCTTAGTTTTGAATTTTTAGCATCTGTAACTATAAGTATGCTATTTGGACCTGTTGTAGGTGCAATGTGTGGAGGATTATCTGATGTTCTTAATTATTTAATAAATCCTAAAGGAGCTTTTTTTGTAGGATTTACCTTATCAGCAATGATGTCGGGATTAATATATGGAAGTATTTTGTACAAGAAAAAGATTACTTTAACAAGATGTGCATTTGCTAATATTATTTCGGTAGTTTTTGTTGATATAGTTATGAATACTTTTTGGTTATCTATATTGGGAGGTAAAGCATTTTATGTACTCCTACCAATAAGAGCTTTTAAGAATTTAATAATGATTCCTATAAATGTAATGATGATATATTTTGTATTGAATTTAGTAAATAAAATTAAAAAAGAAAATTTTAGTTGAAAATAAATATTTTTATAAAAAATGTGCTCTGAAATATACAGAGTACATTTTTTATTACGAAAAATTAAATAGAATATAAAATATTTTAAATGCAAAAAGTAATTATTAATAAATAAATTATAGTAAAAAATAATAGTTTACCAGAAAAAATTAGTATGATAAAATACTATTGTTATTATTAAAGGAGGATTCCAATGTTATTAGTACAATATCCTAAATGTTCAACATGTAAAAAAGCATTAAAATTTTTAAAAGAAAATAACTTTGTAATAGAAGTTAGAGATATCGTTAATGAAACACCAACAAGAGAAGAATTATTGGAATGGATAGATAAGAGTAATTTGGAATTTAAAAAATTCTTTAATACATCAGGTAAAGTTTATAAAGAATTAAATTTAAAAGATAAGATCAATTCTATGACAAAAGAAGAAGCTATAGAATTATTATCTAGTAATGGAATGCTGATAAAAAGACCAATTTTAATAAATGAAAATTTAGTAATAGTTGGATTTAAAGAATATAATTATAGTAAATTAAAATAATTATTTGTAGTATTATTAGGGAGGCATTAAACATGAAAAAAGATTTATTAGACAAGGGCGCAATTTTACAAAGAGATAAGGAAACATATGCTATAGCACCTCATTTAACAGCAGGGCTTATAACACCAGAACAATTAAGAACATTAGCTGATGTTGCAGAAAAATATGAGGTTAAAGCTGTAAAAGTAACAGGAGCTCAACGTATTGCACTTGTTGGGATAAAAGAAGAAGAAATAGATAATGCATGGAAGGACTTGGATATGAAACCAGGAGCTGCTGTTGGGTTGTGTGTAAGAAGTGTTAAAATATGTCCAGGAACAACTTTTTGTAAAAAAGGACTACAAGATTCAGTAGCAATTGGAAGTAAGCTTGATGGATTATACCATGGTAAAAATTTACCTAATAAGCTTAAAATAGGAGTTAGTGGATGTCCACAAAGTTGTGCAGACAACCACATAAAAGATATCGGTATATATGGAATGCCTAAGGGATGGGTAGTTCAAATTGGTGGAAAAGGTGGACTAAAACCAAGACTTGCAGATAAGATTGCAATGAATGTGTCAGAAGAAAAATTATTTCCATTAGTTGAAAAAATAATTCAAATTTATTCAGAAAATGCTACTGCTAGAGAAAGATTAGGTGACTATATAGATAGAGTTGGATTAGAAGAAGTTAAAAAACAAATAGATATTGAAAGTTATTTATAATTTAAAATAGATCTAAAGTAAGAAATTAAGCAGAGAATTAGCAAAAGTAGCTATTTCTCTGCTTTAATGACTATCTTAAAAAGTCTTTAAATGTTGCACGATTATTAGAATCATTTTTTGATGATCTTATAATATTTTTGTATTCTTTTAATTTAGCTTGCTCTTCCTCTGTAAGTTCTTTCTTACAATGTTTCTTTTCTATTAGTGATTTGAAATCTTCATAATTCTTATCACCTAATTTTTTCTTTAAAACAGTTTCTTTTATATCAGCTAATTGCTTTTTTTGTTCTTCTGAAAGTTCTTCACCTTTATCTTTAAGTTTTTTAATTTCATCTAATTGCTTTTTTTCCTTTTTTGAAAGATAGTTCAAATTATCTTTATCAAAAATCCAACTACCATTGTGCTTAACATTTGAAGAGTCATCCTTAGTAAAATAGCTTATGCTTGAAGTTAAAGTTGTAGCACTAACTTTTTGAGGAATAACTGTTGTCATACTAATGATAGAAAGAGAACAAGCTATAGATTTTATTAATGCTTTTTTCATATAATAAATCTCCTTTTTAATGTAATTTTTAATATTTCATTAAATGTCATTTCTAGTATGTGAAATATTTAAGAAATTTATTATATTTTTTTAAAACTAAAGTTTTTTGCTATTTAGTTACTTTGTTCAAAGCATTATCTGAACTATTATTTTCAGTAGATAAATTTTCTGATTGACTTGAATCAGATTTCTTATTTTCATCTTGAGTCTCAATTGTATCGCTATTTTCTTTTAAATTACTATTTTTAATGGAACTTTTAGTATTTATTGATTCAGTATTGTTTTTGGTAGATTCATCATCATTACTTGAATCATTTGAAAACCAATCTGATATTGTTTGAAAGAAATTAGAAAAGAACTCTTTAACCTTAGCAAAAAAACCTTGGGCCTCTTCACTATTTAATTTTTCTTTTAGTTTACTTGCAGCATCATTTAATTGATCTTTAATTTTATTATAATTAAGATCTAATCCGTTTATTTTAGTCATTAAAGAATTAATAGTCTCTTTATCTTCATTACTAAGTTCAACTTTATATTCTTTAACAGCCTTTTCAACTATTTTCTCAATTTCTTTGTCAGTTTTAGGTTTTTCTTTAACCACATCTTTTTTCACATCATTTATTAATTTAGCTGCTTCATCTTGTCCAATTTTATCTCCCAGGTCACCTGTGACTACAATTTCTTCGTTAGCAACTTCTTTTTTTTCTTCATCAATTTTAGAACCACCAGAACTATTTTCAAATCCTTTTAAAATACCAGTAAGTGCAGCAGTACCAGAAACCTTAAATGGTGCGGCAGCTATTACATTAGCATTTTCTACGCCAGCTGTAATTAAGGCATTTCTTATCATTCCTTCTGTAACCCATGTAAGGTTGTATGTAGAGATAGTTAATCCACCTTTACTTGTTGGTTCAACATAAGAACAAGAAATAGACTTATTACCTAATTGTGCAGGTGATGCGACATTTCCTAGATATTTTTTTTCTTCATCTGTTGTTATATCTAAAATATTTGCATCATTTTTAGTAACTTTAAAGTAATCAAGCATTTGGTTCTTTTGATCTTGTGTTAAATTTCCACCTAATGTAACAACTTTAAATGAATCTGCAAAAGCTGTTATATTTGGAGAAAAAGAAATAAATAAACATAATGTCATAAACATAATTACTAATTTACTTGAAATTTTTTTAACAATTTTCATAATTTTAAGCTCCTTTTATTAATACATATTAAATACAATTAAACTAAAAAGAATAATTACAATTATATTATAACATACAATATAATTGGGTTAATTTCAATTATATTAATTTAATATTAAGATTTAAATTTAATATTTTGGACAAAATATTTTAAATAAGTATAGGATATTAAAAATTATGATGTAAAAAATAAAATTTTATAAAATTGTAACTTCTGAAGAAATATAATATAATTAACATTAATATTTAAAGTAATTTGTATAGATTAATAAGTATAATTTTTATTGAATTGTAGGTGAATTTATGATTAATCATAATGATGAATATATAATATTTATAAATAGTATTGGAAAAAATAAGCCTAATAGTTTTAATAATAATAATACAGAATGTCCATTTTGCAATAGAAATAAACTTACTGATATTATTCAAGAAAATGGACCATTTGTATTATTAAAAAATAAATTTCCAACATTAAGAGATACGCTTCAACTGGTTGTTATAGAAACATATGATTGTGAATTAAATATGGGTAATTATGACTCAGAATATATGAAAGAATTAATTAGTTTTGGATTAAAACATTGGCTAGCCATAGAAAAAAGCAATGAATATAAATCAGTAATATTTTATAAAAATCATGGACCAAGTTCAGGGGGAAGCATAAAGCATGCTCATATGCAAATTGTAGGATTAAACAATATAGATTATAGAGAAAATATAAATGAAAAGTATTTTGAAGGGATAGAGATTTTTAAAAGTGAATGTTGTGAAGTAAACTTATCTACAAAACCTATAAATGGTTTTAGTGAATTTAATGTTATTATAAATGATGATTTAAAAAATACATTTAGCTTATCGGAAGGGATAAGAAAAACAGTGTATTATATATTAAATAATTACTTTGCAAAATGTGATAGCTTTAATTTGTTTTTTTATCATTGGAACAATAAAATTATATGTAAAATCACACCACGTTTTGTTACATCACCGCTATTACTAGGATATTCATTAAAACAAGTTTCTAATAGTCTAGAAGAGATAGCAGGAAATCTAAAAGAACTATATTTTAGAAAATAGTATTATATTAAAAAGGAACTACTTAAAATTAAAGTAGTTCCTTTTTTACATGTATGAGAATTTATATAATTTGCAATATATTTTTAGAAAATTTATAGAGTCTTTTAAATTTTTAATTGTAAATTCTAAATTCTAAATTTTAAAGAATCAAATAAGAAATTCATTATATCAATTTAAGAAGATATGAGTTATTGGCATTATGCATATTCCTAAAAAAATTGAGTATAAAGACAAATTATTATATCCATATTGACGTGAAGATGGAATTAACTCTTCAAAAGATATATATAGCATTATTCCCATTACAAATGCAAAAATTAAACCTAAAATAAAATCATTAATAAATGGTTTTAAAATAAAAAAAGAAACAAGAGCGCCTAAAGGTTCTGATAAACCAGAATATAATGTGTATTTAAATGCTTTTTTCTTACTACCAGTGGAGTAATAAATTGGCATAGCAACAGCAATGCCTTCAGGTATATTATGCATAGCTATAGCTAAAGAAATTGACATTCCTAATGTGATATTTTGATAACTTGACATAAAGGTAGCAATACCTTCTGGGAAATTATGTAGTGTAATTGCAATCATTGATACAAACCCTACTCGAAAAAGATCTAAATGTTTATTACTGTCATGCTCATTTATATTTTTAGGTTCATG
This sequence comes from Clostridium cagae, assembly GCF_900290265.1. Classification (NCBI taxonomy): domain Bacteria; kingdom Bacillati; phylum Bacillota; class Clostridia; order Eubacteriales; family Clostridiaceae; genus Clostridium; species Clostridium caccae. Next base: position 2,548,427 of record NZ_OKRA01000001.1, on the reverse strand, counting down.
TGGAACAAATTTATCAACAAGCATAGCAAATATTACACCACTTAACATATAAAATATTGTTAGCAATACACCATAGACATTTCCATAATATTTTGTTAATGTTTCTTCGGCATGAGGAAATAGATCAGTAAAAGAAACACAAATCATTACTCCTGAAGAAAAACCAAGAGCAAAGGTGATTATTTTATCACTTTTTTTCTTTACAAACAATACAACAACAGCACCTAATACTGTTGAAATTCCAGCAAAAAAAGAAAGTAGTAAAGCAATATATGCATTATTAGTCATGTTATTTTACACCTCTTTAATTATTGATATATTTTTATATATTCTTAAAACTATAAGAAAATTACAAAAAATATATATGTTTAAGAATAAGATAGTATAAATAGGTTAGAAGATAAGTGATTATTCTATAAGATAGTTTAATAATCTAGTGTTAAAAGTTTTAAAAAGATGATGAAAAACAATGCTCACTACATTAAAAATATGTTTTAATATAGTGAGCATTGCTTTTTTAAATAATATTAAAAAGGAGTCGTAATTTATTATTTCCAAATAGTTTCAAATGAAATCTGCATATATTCATATAAGAATATATTTGCTTTTAAGTTCATTACTAACTCTATTTATATTGTAGCAGATTTAAATTAAAAAACAAGAGTATTTTCACAATTCGGAAAATATTTTGAAAATTTAAATAATTTAATAACACATATTTATCTAATGTTAAATAATTTAATATAAGTTATTAAGTTAAAATGTTTTTTTATATGATTCTGTAGTTCGTGCAATGCCTGTACTTCCTCTTTTAACTAGAAAAGGTTCATATTCTAGTCTCATAATGCAAGGTCTATTTTGAAGTTTTGAAGTTGAGGATTTACTATTTATTTTTTTCAATATAATATTAACACCTTCAGTACCCTTATCTTCTATAGCATGATCAACCGTTGTTAAAGATATTTTTTGTAAAGATGATAGTAAAGTATTATCAAAACCACAGACTGAAAAATCATTTGGTATTTTATAATTCATTTCTGTTAATGCGTCCATAATTCCAATGGCTACCATATCATTAGTTCCAATAATGGCTGTTATATCAGTTCTTTCTGTTAATAATTTTTTTGTTAAATTATAACCAGTTAAATATTCAGTTTTATCTAAAGGATACTGATTAGTATTTTTAATATCTTCATTTTTAATTATAATGTTATTGATATCAATGTTATTATTAAAAAAGCTTTTTTTTAATCCATTAAGTCTTTGAATTCTTGGAATTTCATGTGCAAGTAGTGGCGTAGAAATATAAGCTACTTTTTTATGCCCAAGGGATAATAGATGTTCCCCCACAATATAACCAGTCTTATGACTATTTAGTTCTACGGAATCTAAGTCTAAATCTTCATTTTTATCACTAATTAAAACAACAGGAGTAGACGAAACTAAGTCTTTTATTTGTGAGATCAAAGTAGATTGATATAAATATATAATTCCAGCTACTTTAAGATTTGAATACATATTTAAATAATGTTTTTCAAGTTTAGGATTTCTAAGTGTAGGAGCTATAAATATAGAGTAGCCATGTTTATTTGCTTGCTCAGTAATAGAATGTATCAGCATAGTATAATACAAATTGGAAAGAGATGGACACATTATTATAATAAGCTTTGATAAAGCTGTATCACTACATGTTTTGTTATTTTTATTTTTTTCATATCCTAAAACTTTTGCAGCGTTAAGAACTTTTTCTTTTGTTTCATAAGAAAAAGAAACATCAGGTCTATTATTTAACACCATGGAAACAGTTGATTGAGAAACTCCAGCATAGTTAGCAATATCTTTTGTTGTTATCTTACGATAAGACGTCAAGTAAACCACTCCTTTTCTTTTAAACTTAGTATACAAAATAGGAATAAAAAAGACAAATAGTTAATTAATAAATAAATTTATTATTAATGGATTTAAGGGGGTTTATTAATAATTAGTATTAATATTTATTAATAAAATGTTAAATTTATTAATAGTAAAAAAGGTATATGAAAATTAGTTTTATATATTTAATCAAAAAAATATTTTTAAAACATAGATCTTTTTATACAAAGGTCTATGTTTTAGTAGCATGTTGATATATGCATAAGCAAAGTGGATTGAGTAATTGAATTTAGAAATATTAATAAATAACAAAGAAAGCTTTTCATTAAAACAATTAAGTTTATTAAAAAGAAAAAAATATTAATTTTATATTGTTAGAGTTATTAATAACTTAGTATTTGCCTTGATTGACAGCTTGTTTAAGTCATATTTATAATGGCAATATAGAATATATTTGCTAGCAAAAATAAATATATTAAAAGGGTGGTTACGTATGATTAATATAGAGATAAATTCAATATCAGATTATTTACATCACAATTTTTTTTGTTCTTGTGGAAAAAATCATAAAACTGATTTAGATTATGTGGAGATATCAGAAGGTGCAATAAAAAAGATACCTGAATATATTAAAAGAAATTCTTATAAAAAAATATTTATGGTTGCAGATAAGAATACATATAAAGCGGCTGGGGAACAAGTAGAGAATGAACTTAAAACAGCAAATATCAAAATAAGTAAGATAGTATTGGATGAAGATGAGGTTGTTCCAAATGAAGAAACTATAATGAAGATACAACTTGCAATGGAAAGTAATTATGATCTTATATTAGGGGTAGGGACTGGAACTATCAATGATATGTGTAAATATATAAGTTATAAATTAAAAATAGATTACATTATTGTAGCTACAGCACCATCAATGGATGGATTTGCGTCAGTGGGAGCTGCACTTATAACTAATAATTTAAAAACAACATATGATGCTCATGTACCAACAGCTATTATAGCTGATGTAGACGTTTTAGCAAAGGCGCCTATGAATATGATAACAGCGGGACTTGGAGATATACTAGGAAAATATACTTGCCTATGTGATTGGAAAATTGCTAATATTGTAAACAAAGAGTATTATTGTAAAGAAATAGTTGAAATGGTTGAAAAATCTATAAAAAAAGTAGTGGAAAGTGCAGATCAAGTAATGCTACGTTCAAAAGAAGCAATAAGCAATATTACAGAAGCTTTAATTGGAACAGGAATTGCAATGAGTTTTGTTGGTAATTCAAGACCAGCATCTGGAAGTGAACATCATATTTCTCATTATTGGGAAATGAAATTCTTATTTGAAGAAAGAAGACCTGTATTACATGGAACTAAAGTAGGAATAGGAACAGTGGCTGTTATAAAGCTATATGAAATGTTATTAAAAGAGAAAATAGATTTTGAAAATTCTAGAAAAGTTATAGAAAAATATGACCCAAAAGCATGGGAAGAAAAGATGATTCAAAGCTATGGTTGTGCAGCGAATGGAGTAATAGCATTAGAAGCAAAAACAAATAAAAATTCTAAGAATCTTCACGAAAAGAGAATAAAACGAATAGAAGAACATTGGGATGAGATTATAAAAGTTATAAATGACTCATTACCTAATGTTAAGATAATAGAAGATATTTTATTATCTTTAAATGCACCAATTAATCCTAAACAAGTTGGGGTTGATTATGAAATGATTAAAGATAGTATATTAGTTGCAAAAGAAGTTAGAGATAGATATACTCTTTTACAATTGTTATGGGATTTAGGTATTGCAGATAAGATGGCAGAAAAAATTGCTGACTATTTTGAAAGTGGACAAACCCAGTATATGGAGTTAAATAATAAATATATGAAAGAAAAAATAGAAAAAATAAAATGTTTTGTTTTAGATATGGATGGAACTATTTATTTAGGTAAAAATTTATTTGATTTTACTAATGAATTTTTAGATACAGTAAAACAAACAAATAGAGAGTATTATTTCTTTACAAACAATTCATCAAAAAGTCAACAAAGTTATATTGAAAAATTAAAGAATATGAATATAATTATTGAACCAAAACAAATGATGATATCAACTCATGTAATGATAAAATATTTAAAGAAAAACTATCCAGGAAAAACTGTATATGTTGTAGGAACACAATCTTTATTAGATGAATTTAGAACGTTTAATATAGAGTTGAATGATTCTAATCCTGACATTGTAATCATAGGATTTGATACAAGCCTTACTTATGAAAAACTTGAAAAGGCATGTAGTTTTATAAGAGAAGGAAAAACTTATTTTGGAATTAATCCAGATTTAAATTGTCCAATGGAAGGAAATACATTTATTCCTGACTGTGGATCAATGGCAAGATTAATTGAAAGTTCTACAAATAGATTTCCTGAATTTTTTGGTAAACCTTCTCATCATACATTAGAATATATAATTGAAGAAACTGGATATAAAGAAGATGAAATTGCAGTTATTGGAGATAGATTATATACAGATATAGCAGTAACTAAAAATAGTGATGTTTTATCTATATTAGTATTAAGTGGAGAAACTAAAAATGAGGATATTGGTAAGAGCAGTGTTCAACCAGATATAATTGTAGATTCAGTAGCCGACATTACAAGTTTAATTAAAAATAAGGATGTATCCTATGATACTGAAATAGTAACAATTTAAAAGGTAGAGAAAAATAAGATTAGAATTTGTGAGGTATAAAGGTTATGGGTAAATATGCGATTGGTATTGATTTTGGGACATTATCAGTCAGGGCATTATTAATTGATATAAAAACTGGAGAAGAGTTAGTAACTAAAATTTATGAATATCCACATGGGATTATGATAGATAATATTCCAACAGGAGAAGCATTAGGAATTGATTGGGCTTTGCAACATCCTAAGGATTATGAAATGGGATTAATTGAAACTTTAAAGGGTATTATGGATGAAAATTTAGTAAGTAAGGATGATATAGTAGGGATTGGTGTAGACTTCACCTCTTCCACTATATTACCAATAACAAAAGATGGTACTCCTCTTTGTTACTTACCAGAATATGAACATACTCCTCATGCTTATGCAAAGCTATGGAATCATCATTCAGCACAATATTGCGCTGATGAAATTTACAAAATTGCTAATGAGACAAATCAAAAGTGGTTATCTTTATATGGAGGAAAAATTTCAAGTGAGTGGATGATACCTAAAATAATGCAAATAGCCAAAGAATCACCAATGGTATATCAAGCAAGTGGTAGGATTTTAGAAGCATGTGATTGGATTACATGGCTATTAACAGGAGAAGAGGCACGAAGTGCTTGTGCAGCAGGATATAAGGCGTTTTATCATCATGAAATGGGATATCCAAGTAAAGATTTCTTTAAATTGTTAGATCCTAAAATGGAAAATATAGTAGAAGAAAAATTATCTACTAATATTAAGTCTATAGGTGAATGTTTAGGATATTTAACTAAAGACATGGCTGAAAAAACAGGATTAAAAGAAGGTACTCCTATTGGAGTTAGTATTATAGATGCCCATGCTTCAGTAGCAGCAAGTAAAATTGATGGACCAGGTAAGATGCTTATAATAATGGGAACATCTTCTTGTCATATGTTGTTATCAGAGACTGAAGAAGGAATTTCAGGAGTATGTGGAATAGTGAAGGATGGAATTCTTCCAGGGTATTTTGGATATGAGGCAGGTCAATGTTGCGTAGGAGATCATTTTGCTTGGTTTAAAGAAAATGTAATTCCAAGTAAATATAAAGAAGAAGCAGAAAAACTAGGCATTAGTGATTTTGATTTATTAAATAAAAAGCTAGAAAATTATAAAGTTGGAGAAAGCGGACTTATAGCATTAGATTGGTTTAATGGAGTAAGATCTACACTTATGGATTTTGACTTAACAGGTATGATACTTGGAATGACATTAAAAACAAAACCTGAAGAGATTTATAGAGCATTAATAGAAGCAACTGCATATGGGACAAAAATTATCATTGAACAGTTTGAAAAGCATGGTGTGCCTGTTAATGAGATATGTGTAGCTGGTGGAATACCACTTAAAAATTCTATGTTAGTTCAGATATATGCAGATGTATGTAATAAAGAAATAAAAATTATAGATACTAAGCAATCAGGAGCTTTAGGAAGTGCAATTTTGGGAATTGCAGCAGCTAAAGAAGAAGTCACAGGATATAAAGATGCTAATGATGTAGCAAGACATTTAGGCAAAGTTAAGAAAGAGACTTTTAAACCAATAAAAGAAAACGTAATCATATATAATGATTTATATAAAGAGTATTTACATCTTCATGATTATTTCGGTAAAGGTGGAAATAATGTTATGAAAAGATTAAAACAGATTAAATCAGCCTCAAAATATAAATAAATAGGGACAGTAGATAATTTTATATTTACACAAAATTATCTACTGTCCCATTATCATTTGCTGTTTAATCCATATATTTTATTAAACTAAAGTTAATCTTTAAATAAATCTAAAAGACTTCAATATCTAATGAGGATATTGAAGTCTTTTGTAAGTTCTATATTATAAATTATTTTTTTCTATTTTTTTTATGGTTTCTTTTATTGTTTTTGAAGATTCAATAATATTACGCTTGTCTTCATATCCTAATACATTAAAATATTTGTATAACTTATTTGTCATATGATTTTTAATTGTATTAATTGTATCGTTTCCAGATTCTGTGATGCTGAGCAAGATTTCTTTTCGATTATCCGGATTAACCTCTCTATTTATATAGCCTTTATTGACTAAGTTATTCACTATACCAGTAGTTTGCTGTTTGGTAATCATTAGTTCTTTAGCTAAATTAGTCATATTAATAGAATTAAATTTATCTAAAACACATAATGTATGCATTTGTAGTCCACTGATGTTTACTACTGAATTTGTTTCTATAGGTCTAATTATCATTTTTTTCATAAAGACTGATAAGTCCATTAATTCATTTAAAATTTCTAAAGTATCTGTATCTTTCAAAAAAATCACCTAACATTTCATTGAATTTTATATAGTGTACTTATTATTAAGTGTATATGTTAATTATATAAAGGTCAATAAATATTTATAGTAAATAATTATTGACATAGATTAAATTTCATTGTAAGATAATTTTCATAGTAAATAAATGTTGATAATTTTCAAATAATAACTAAATAGCAATGTTTGTTAATTATCAAATGGTTTTTAATAATTAGATAAGTATTATAAAGTTTTTAGCTTAAAAATTATCTAATATCAACATAAGAAGAGAGGAATAAAAAGATATGCTTAAATTATTAAAACATTTAAAGAAATCAGTGTGGCTTATTTTAGCTATATTAGTTTTATTGGTAGGGCAGGCAGTTTGTGATTTGACTTTACCTAAATATACTTCTGATATTGTTAATGTAGGAATTCAACATGGAGGAGTAGATAAGATAACTCCAGATGTAATTAGAGAAAGTGAAATGGAGAGACTTTCTTTGTTTATAGAAGACAAAGATTATAAAGAAGTACTAGAAAATTATGATCTAGTTAACAAGGGGTCTACTTCTGATGAAGAATATCCTTTATTAGAAGTAGAAAATCTTTATGTATTAAAAAATATTGATAAAGATAAAATTGAAGAATTAAATTCAATATTTGGAAAACCAATGGTTATGGTTTCTAATTTTGAAAGTGATTCAGATAAAGTTAAGGCTATGGAAAATCAAATGATTAGTTCATTCCCTCCTGGAGTATTAAAAGAAGATGCAAATATATTTGATATATTTAAAATTATGCCAGAAGAACAATTTAAAGAAATAACATCAAGCATGAATGAAATGTTTAGTAAGTTAGATGATAGTAGCATTGAACAAATGGCAGTTTCTTTTGTGAAAAATGAATATACTAAAATTGGTGTTAATATGGATAAATATCAAACTAATTATATATTCTCATCTGGAGCGAAGATGCTTGGATTTGCATTAGTTAGTATGATGGCAACAATACTTGTAACATTAATAGCTTCAAGAGTTGCAGCTACATTTAGCAGAGATTTAAGAAGTAGTGTATTTAAGAAAGTTGTTGGATTTACAAATAAAGAGTTTGATGATTTTTCAACAGCATCATTAATTACACGTTGTACTAATGATATTCAACAGATTCAAATACTTACAGTAATGGTACTTAGATTTGTATTATATGCCCCAATTCTTGGGATAGGTGGATTTATAAAAGTTTTAAACACCAATAGTACAATGTCTTGGGTTATTGGTGTAGCAATACTGGCTATATTAAGTCTTGTAAGTGTGTTATTTGCAATAGCTATGCCTAAATTTAAAAAATTACAAAAATTAGTTGATAAAATAAACTTAGTTGCTAGAGAAATATTAACAGGAATTCCTGTAATACGTGCATTCAGTACGGAAAAACATGAAGAAAAACGTTTTGATAAGGCAAATAAGGAGTTAACAGATGTTAATTTATTTGTTAATAAGATAATGGCTTGTATGATGCCTGCAATGATGTTTATTATGAATGGAATCACAGTTTTAATTGTATGGGTTGGTGCTAGTAAAATAGAGAATGCAACAATGCAAGTTGGAGACTTAATGGCATTTATCCAATATACAATGCAAATTATAATGGCATTTTTAATGCTTTCAATGATATCAATTATGATTTCACGTGCTGCGGTATCAGCAAAGCGTATTGCAGAAGTTTTAGACACAGAAGGACTTATAAAAGATCCTGTATCTGTTAAATCATTTGATAACAATAAAAAAGGTTATGTAGAATTTAAGAATGTTAACTTTAGATATCCTAAAGCAGAAGAAGATGTTTTAAGTAATATTAATTTTACTGCAAAACCAGGAGAAACTACAGCAATTATAGGAAGTACAGGTAGTGGTAAAACAACATTGGTTAACTTAATACCTCGTTTTTTTGATACAACTGAAGGTGAGATATTAGTTGATGGTGTAGATGTACGAAATGTTACACAACATGATTTAAGAGATAAAATTGGATATGTTCCTCAAAAAGGAATGCTATTCTCAGGAACAATAGAATCAAATATTAAATATGGTGCTGAAAATGCTCCAAAAGAAGTGATTATGAATGCAGCTAGAGTTGCACAAGCTACTGAATTTATTGAAGCAAAGGATGATAAATATAATAGTCCAATTTCTCAAGGTGGAAACAATGTATCAGGAGGACAAAAACAAAGATTATCAATAGCAAGGGCAATTGCAAAGCAACCAGAAATATATATATTTGATGATAGTTTTTCTGCTCTTGATTATAAGACAGATATAGTTCTTAGAAAGGCATTAAATGAACAAATAAAAGATGGTACTATTTTAATTGTAGCTCAAAGAATTAGTACAGTATTAAATGCTGATAAAATTATTGTTTTAGATGAAGGAAAAATAGTAGGAAAAGGAACTCATAAAGAATTATTAAAATCCTGTGAGGTTTATAAGCAAATTGCTTTATCACAACTTTCAAAGGAGGAACTTGAAAATGAGTAAGAGTACACAAAGAAAAGGTCCAATGGGCGGTAAAATGGTCGTAGGAGAAAAAGCTAAGAATTTTAAAGGTACCATGAGTAAGTTAATGAAATACTTAAGTGCATATAAAATTCCTATAATTTTTGTATTTGTTTTTGCTATAGGTAGTACAATATTTTCTATAGTAGGTCCTAAAATCTTAGGTAATGCAACGACAGAATTATTTGAAGGGTTAATGAGAAAAATATCTGGAGGATCAGGTATTGATTTTGATAAAATTGCAAAAATACTTGGAGGATTAATTTGTTTATATATTATTAGTGCGATATTCTCATTTATACAAGGAATATTAATGACAAATGTTTCTCAAAAGTTAACATATAAATTAAGAAAAGAATTATCAGAAAAAATACATCGTATGCCAATGAAATTTTTTGATGGTAGAACACATGGCGAAGTATTGTCAGTTTTTACAAATGATATAGACACACTATCTCAAAGTTTAAATCAAAGTGCTACTCAACTTATAACATCAATTACAACTATTATAGGTATTATGATAATGATGTTTAGTATTGACTGGATAATGACTTTAGTAGTTTTGTGTATCTTACCAATTTCTATGGCCATCATAGGATTTGTTGTTAAGAAATCTCAAAAACATTTTAAGGCACAACAGAAGTATTTAGGTCATGTAAATGGTCAAGTTGAAGAAGTCTTCAGCGGCCAAAATATAGTTAGGGTGTTTAATAAAGAACAAAAGGTAATTGATGAATTTGAAGAATCTAATGATGTATTATATAAGTCAGCATGGAAATCTCAATTTTTATCAGGACTTATGATGCCAATAATGACTTTTGTAGGTAATCTTGGATATGTAGCAGTTTCAATTTTAGGTGGATATTTCGTGATAAATGGTAGAATTACAGTTGGTAATATTCAATCATTTATTCAATATAGTAGGAATTTTACTCAACCAATTGGTCAAATTGCTCAGGTTTCAAATTTACTACAATCAACAGCTGCTGCGGCAGAAAGAGTTTTTGAATTTTTAGATGAGGAAGAAGAAGATCAATTTACTCAAAATCCTGCATCTGTTGATGATGTTCATGGTAATGTAGAGTTTAAAAATGTAAAGTTTGGATATAACAAAGATAAAATTATAGTAAATGATTTTAGTGCTAAAATTAAAAAAGGACAAAAAGTTGCAATTGTAGGACCAACAGGTGCTGGTAAATCAACAATGATTAAGCTTTTAATGCGTTTCTATGATATAAATGATGGAGCAATTTTAATTGATGGCAATGATTTAAGAGATTTTAATCGTAGTGAACTTCGTGAAGCTTTTGGTATGGTGTTACAAGAGACATGGTTATATAACGGGAGCATAATGGAAAACATAAGATATGGTAGATTAGATGCAACTGATGATGATGTAATTGAAGCGGCTAAAGCAGCTCATGTTCATAATTTTGTAAAAACTTTACCAGATGGATATAATATGGAATTAAATGAAGAAGCAAGTAATATTTCACAAGGACAAAAACAATTACTAACAATAGCAAGAGCTATATTGGCAAATCCAAGGATTCTTATTCTTGATGAAGCTACAAGTTCAGTTGATACAAGAACAGAAATACTTATTCAAAAAGCAATGGATAATTTAATGAAGGGAAGAACTAGTTTTGTTATAGCTCATAGATTATCAACAATAAAGGATGCTGATTTAATTCTTGTAATGAAGGATGGAGATATTATAGAGCAAGGAAATCATGAGGAATTATTAAGTGAAAATGGCTTCTATGCAAATCTTTATAATTCACAATTTGAAAAGTCAAAAGCTATCTAATTAAACTTAATAATATTAATAAAATATAATGATTATGCAAATAGATCTAGATATTAATTTAAATAATATCTAGATCTATTTTTTATGAGTATATTTAAAATCATAGAAAGAATAAAATTAAAATGTAAAAATAGGTCAAATAACTTCTATAACAGTGTAAATCATAGGTATTTTAAGATATAAGATAAGATAACACATTTAAACAAATATGTTAATATTGAATGAATTATTAAAAAAAATGAAAAGATGATATAATATTGAAAGCGTTTTGGACGATAGTAATACTATAGAGTAGTATTATTTAAGTTTACAATAATACATATTTTAATATTAATAGATAGTTAAATTGTTAATATTAAAACAAACAGATAATAATTTAGGAGTGATTTTTAGTGATAAATAAAATATCTGATAATGAGTTAATGCAAGCATTTTATACATTAATGCCTTGTTTTAAATATTATTTTGAAGATGAATTAATTTTTACAATATCTAATACAGAAAGATTTTTATTAGTTAAAGACAGTGCAAATTTAAAAATGCAATCTAAAACAGGAGATATAATTCCAGAAGGATGTGCAGCTGATGTTTGTCTAAAGGCTAAAAAACAAGTATCTGTTATGGTACCAGAAAGTGTATTTGGAGTAACATTAAAAACAATAGCAATTCCAGTTCTTGAAGGCAACGAAATAGCAGGAACAATAGTAATTGGTATGAGTATAGAGAGAAAAGAAAAAATGGCAGATATGTCAAATACTTTGTCAGAATCATTAGGACAAATAAGTGATAATTTATTTGATATGTCTTCAGGACTTCAAAAAATATCTGAAACTAATTTAGATATAGAAAAATTTATAGAACTTACAAATGAAAATTATAAGAAAACAGATGGTGTTTTGAAATTTATAGAAAGCATAGCAAAACAAACTAATATGCTTGGTTTAAATGCAGCTATAGAATCAGCAAGAGCAGGAGAATATGGAAAAGGATTTAGTGTAGTATCTAATGAGATTAGAAAATTATCTCATTCAAGTAGTGAATCAATAAATGAGATTAATAAAATATTGAGTAGTATTCAAAATTCAATAAATGAGATATATAATAGATTTAATGCATCAAATTTATTATTAGATGGACAGGCATCTGGATTAGAAGAAATTACAGCAACGGTTCAAGAACTTAATTCTACTGCAGTGCTTCTAAAAGAATTTGCCGCTACAATATAAAATGGGAGATGTTAATATGAAAATAACCACATTAATAGAAAATACACAGGATAAGGATGAGAAGCTAAAAAATGAACATGGTCTTTCTATGTTTATTGAAGGAAATAATTGCAATGTCTTATTCGATACTGGAAAAACAGGAGATTTTATTGAAAATGCTAAAAAACTAAATATTGATCTTAAGAAAACTGATATTTTAGTTTTAAGTCATGCTCATTATGATCATTGTGGTGGGGTTAAAAAATTACTAGAAACCTATGATATAAAACCTAAACTTGTAGTAAGTAAGCATTTTTTTAATAGAACATATAAGTATCATTATTCTGATGGAAGTCTAAAATCAGATTTTTCAAAAGAACCTGGATATGCATATATAGGAACTGATTTTGATAAAAAATATGTTGAAGATAAAGGAATTAGAATAGATAGTTTAGAAAAAGATGTTTTAGAAATATGTGATAATGTTTTTGTATATTCTAATTTTAATAAATACTATGATTTTGAAAAAGTAAACCCTAACATGCAACGCAAAGTTAATGATGAATATATAATTGATACATTTGACGAAGAAGTAGCATTAGGAATAAAAACTAAAAAAGGATTAGTTATATTATTAGGATGTGCACATCCAGGATTTTTAAATATGGTAAAAACTATAGAAGAAAGAACTAATGAAAAGATAGTAGGTATAATAGGTGGTACACATCTTATAGAAGCTGATGATGAGAGAATAAAAAAATCAGTTGATTATTTAAATAAATCAGGAGTTGAACTATTAGGATTATCACACTGTACTGGTGAAAAAGCAGTTGAAATTTTTAATAAGGAATGTAAAACTTCATTTACCAATAGAACAGGTACAATAGTAGAATTAGATTAATTTTTAAACTATAAATCAATTAATAAATTTAATGAGCTATCTTGGAATGATTTTTTAAATCATTAGCTGACGATGGCTCTTTTTTCATTTACATAATAATTAAAAAATATATTAATATAGTAACTACTTAAATGTGAATTTCATATTATGTAGTATGTGTTAATTATTAAGTAAAAATATATAAATCATAAAATTTTAATATATTAAAATCCCTTAATGAAAATATTGATATGAGATAATTCTATTTTAACTAAGGAGGATTAAATATGACACAATGGAAATGGTGTGTAGAGGGTCAAGATGGAAAGGTTATAAAAGGCTGGTATGAAGAAAGTGGGAATTGGTATTATTTAAATGATGAGGGAATAATGCAGACTGGATGGGCAAAAGATAAAGATGGATTGTGGTATTATATGAATTCTAATGGGATAATGCAGGTTGGCTGGATTGAGTTAAAAGGAATTTGGTATTATCTTGAGGAATCTAGTAATGGATATAAAGGAAAGTGTTATATCGACTGTACTGTAACTATTAATGGAAAGCAATATACCTTTGATAAAGATGGTCACATGTTAGAAAATTCCCTAGTATCTGAGGCCTGTATTAATTTTATAAAATCTTGGGAAGGCTTTTTTGCTAAACCATATTATGATCTGGTAGGGGTTTTAACATTAGGTTATGGAATGACTGGTGATGAAATAAAAGGATTATCAAGTATAACTGAAAGTAAGGCAAGCGATATGCTAAAAGATTTAATTAATAATAAATATGCAAAAGCAATAAAAAAAGACTTAGATTCTAAAGAGGTAAATTTAAAGCAATGTGAATTTGATGCATTAATTTCCTTTGCATATAATTGTGGAGTTGTAGGACTAGTTGGTTCTACACTATATAAAAATATAGTTGCTGGGATAAGGGACAAAAATACTATTACTGCTAATTTTCAAGCTTGGAGTAATGGAGGCGGAAAAAGAATAGATGGTCTTTATAAAAGAAGAACTAAAGAGGCTGCAATGTTCTTAAACGGAGATTATACAGGTAATGTATAATAAAAATTTATACCTGTATATTAAAAAATAATAAGATTAAATAATAATATTTAAGGGTAATTATCACATTAGGTTTTATATTAAATTATAAATTGGGGCAATTACCCTTTTTATTAAATTATTAATTTTCACGCAAAATTTATAAAAAATTATTTACTTTTTTTGAATTTTAGATATAATAAGATAAAGAATAATGTAGAAAGCATAAAGTATGATTTAAAATTAATCTATATTATTATAAAAATAAAGATTTGACAAGAACTTTTAATTTAGTCCAGAGAGGCTAAAAAGGGGAAATAAATAATAGTAATTTCCTCTTATTTTTAAGGAGGTATTTTTTTTATGTCAGAAATCATAAGTAATACAAAAGAGCAATTCGGAGAAATTTCTTTAAGGAAAACTGGGAAGAAGATAGTCCTAGCATTACAACATTTAATAGCAATGTTTGGATCTACAGTTTTAGTTCCTATCTTAACAGGTCTTGATATCTCTGTAGCATTATTTTGTGCAGGTATTGGAACATTAATATTTCATATTTGTACTAAAATGAAAGTTCCAGTCTTTTTAGGTTCATCATTCGCATTTATTCCAGTAATATGTGCTGTTAAAGTATCATATGGTGATTTAAGATATGCACAAGGTGGAATAATGATAGCTGGACTAATCTATGTGTTAATGTCTTTTATTATCAAAAAAATCGGTACTGAAAAAATAAAAGTTGTATTACCAGCACAGGTTGTTGGGCCTATGATTATGGTAATAGGATTAAACTTAATTCCTACAGCCTTTAATATGGCAAAAGAAAATATAATTATTGCAGTTATAACATTAGGTGTGACTTTAGGAATAAAGTATTTTAGTAAGGGGTTTATATCACAAATAGCAATATTATGTGGTGTTGCTTGTGGATATTTAATATCATACTTTACTGGGTATGTAGATACTCAAGCAATTGCTGAAGCAGGTTTCATAACAATTCCAAACTTTACATTACCTAAATTTGATTTAGGAGCTATAGTGATTATTGCACCAGTAGTACTAGCTACATTTATGGAACATATTGGTGATATAACAACTAATGGTCAAGTTGTTGGTGAAAACTTTATTGAAGAACCAGGATTAAATAGAACATTATTAGGCGATGGACTAGCTACTATGACAGCTGCATTCTTTGGGGGACCAGCGAATACTACATATGGAGAAAATACTGGTGTTTTAGCAATGACTAAAAATTATGATCCATCAATATTAAGATTAGCAGCTATATTTGCAATTTTATTAAGTTTTGTAGGTAAGTTTGGAACAGCAATAAGCACTATTCCTCAAGCAGTAATGGGGGGAATAAGTTTAATGTTGTTTACTATGATTGCACTAGTTGGATTTAAAACTTTGAAGTATGAAAAAGTAAAAATGAATTGGAAAAATGCAATTATAGTTGTAACAATATTAGTAATAGGATTCTTAGGCACTTTTATAGAAAAGAAATTTGGAATTTTAGTGGGAATAAGAATAAATGATGCAGTATCTATATCAGGATTAAGTTTTGCGGCAATTGTAGGAGTGTTGCTTAATTTAGTATTAAATAAAATAAAGCTTAAAAGATAGTATTTATTTTAAAAGAATAAAAAATAGTATAATAAAAAACTATATCATTTTTATAATTGTTAGTTATAAAATGATATAGTTTTTTGTTGTTATATAGGAGTTATTAATGTTCCATAAAATAAATTACTTTAATTTTAATATATGTTTATAATTTTATAGGATTATAATGCTTTATGGTAAATATCTATGATTTCTTGTAAGGTGAATTCTTTAGGATGATTTGCAATACTTGGTTTTGAGACTTTCATGCAATTTTGTGCCATCCAATCAATATCTTTTGCTTCTATTCCAAGTTCACTCAATGTTATATTTAAGTCAATTTTATTTAAGAAATTTTTTATAGTATGTGAACAATCTTCAGCGCTTGTGCCACCTAATAATTTTGATATCTCAGTATATTTTTCTATATTACTTTGCCATGATTTTTCAACAATTATTGGTGTTAATGCAGCAAGACCTTTTCCATGAACAATATCACGTAATCCACTTGCAGGATGTTCTAATCCATGTGGTGCCGTTACCCCTACTACACCAATTACCATACCACCTAAAGTACTTCCTAAGCTTACTTTTTCCCAGGCATCTAAATCAGTTTGATCGTTATATACCTTAGGTAAATTTTCAGCAATTAATTTAATTCCATAAAGTGCTTTCATATCGGTTAGCGGTTGTCCTGCTTTTGATAGATAAGCTTCCATATTGTGTGATAATGCATCAAATCCAACTGACGCAATTATATGTTTTGGCATTGTAACCATAAGTTCAGGATCAATAATTGATGATTTAGCAATAATAACATTAGTTCTAAGAGATTTTTTATCTTTAGTTTCAGGATTGGTAAGAACTGAAAAACTATTTCCTTCACTTCCAGTTCCACATGTTGTTGGAACCAAAATTATTGGCAAAGCTTCAGTTCCATGTTTGATTCCAAATATATAATCAGAAATATCACCAGGATTTTTAGCAGAAAATGCAATACTTTTTGCAGCATCCATAATACTTCCACCACCAAGTCCTAAAATGACATCACATTCTGTTGCTTTTACAGTTTCAGCTCCTTTATATATTGTTGTGGTAAGTGGATTTTGAGTTACTTTATCAAAAACTTCAACTTCGATTTGTTCTTGTTTTAATAAGCTAATTGTTTTATCAAGTAACCCACTTCTTTTTGTGCTATTTTTACCAGTTACTATAAGAACCTTTTTACCATGTTTAGCAACTTCTTTTCCAATTTGATTTATTTTACCTCTTCCAAATAAAAGATTTATTGGAAGGTTATAATTAAATTCCATATTAGAATTTCCTCCTCATATAATATGAATATATTTTTTATAAATTTTAAAAAAATTTTATAAAATCAATTAAAGTTTTAGATGATTTAAGATGTGAATTTAGAATTTTGTTTATTAAATATACTTTTAAGAAGACTATGATCTTAAAAGTTCTTACTATACAAATAATACTATTGGAATTATTATATGTTCATAAGATAAAAAAATCAAATAATTAAATCAAGAGGAGTTATTATGAGTGAAGTTTTAGGTAAAAATTAATATAAAAGTTATTCAGATTCAAAATTTTAATATTAAAACAAAGGATTTAGGTATTATAAGTTTAATTAATTGGTAATAAATATTATATAATTAAAAAGTTTTATATTTTTGATAATTATAATAATATAAAAGATAAGATTTATTTGAAAGGGAAGTTAGAATTATGAAAATAATTATTGCAATATTAGCTATTACAAATACGTTTTTTGTATTAATATTATGTAAAATATTTAGTAAATCAGATAAAAGAGCTGAAGAAATATTTAGCAAAATGGATAATAACAAGAAAAAAGGTTGTTAAATCAAAAGGAAGAATAATTTTTGATATTTCATTTAAAATTGCTAAAAATATTATCTCTAACATTTATAACATGATGAATGTAAATTATAGTTATCATAAAGTAATATGTGTATATCTATGAAAATTAACATAAGTATTACAGATAGTAACATTTACTATAATTAAAAATACAATTTAATAATAAAAAAGAACTGTATAATAATTTATAAATTTTATACAGTTCACTTCACTTATATATTTAATTATTAGTCTGAAAATAGTTCATTTGTCTTTTGGGCTATACGAGTACCGAATATTTTAAACATATCTTTACTTTTTTCAAAATTTTCTTTTAATGCAACGGCACCTAAATGAATATATGGTTGCCCTAAAGAAGATCCACCAGAATAAACTAGCATACCTTTAACCATTATATGATTAATTATAGTTAAGATAGCTGTATCAGCACCACCTTGTGCAAAGTTAGCAGTTGAAAAGACTGCTCCGATTTTGCCACTAAGATTACACTCAGAAGATTCATCAAACCATTTTTTTAGTTGCCAACACATATTAGCATAGTAGGTTGGTGTTCCAAAGATTACAGCTTTGCTTTCATCAACAAAATTATAGTCAATATTATCAAGATCAAAAATTCCAACTTCAATGTTTTTTTCTAATTTCATGCTAGAAGCAATAACATTTGCCATCTCTTTTGTTTTTCCAGTTTTACTAAAGTAAATTATAGATATTTTCATAAATTACAACTAGAAAGTATAGTAAAATATATTTTCTAGTAAGCCACTTCCTTTCTAAATCACATATAATAAGGTTTAGTTATAAAATTATATTTTGTAATATGAGGATATTATAGCATAGTTAGGAAAATAAGAAATTACTTAATATACGAATAAGGAAAGATGATTTTATTATAGGGGCAATTATATGTTAAAATATTAATATAAATTATATTTTAAGTTTAAATAAAATTTATATTAAAAGTAAAAAGATATTGGAGAGAGTATTTTAATGTTATATGAAAAGACAACAAATATAGAAGTGAAAAAATATAATAAAAATACTATTTATAGATTTATATATAATAGTGAAAAAACTTCTAAGCAAGAAATTGCTAAAAATCTTGAAGTTAGTTTGCCAACGATCACACAACATTTAAAAAGCTTACTTGAAGATGGTTTAATTATTGAAGACGGAGAATTTGAATCTACTGGTGGAAGAAAAGCAAAGGCAATAATGTGTGTTAAAGATTCACGACTGGCAGTTGGATTAGATATTACCAAAAATCATATAAGTATAATTTTAATTGATTTAGGAGGAAATATTTTAAGAAACATAAGAATAGAAAAACGTTTCGAAAATACTGCTGAATATTATAAAAATGTTGGAAATGTATTATGTGAATTTATAGAAAATAGTGAATTTAAAAATTCAAAGATTTTAGGTATTGGAATATCCATACCAGGAATTGTTTCTGCAGATCAGAAAGAAATAACTAATTCACATGTTTTACAAATTAAGAATGTACAATGCGAAGAACTAAAAAAACATATTCCGTATGAGTGTATATTTTGTAATGATGCAAATGCTGCGGGAAAAGCAGAGTTATGGAACGATGATAGTAAAAAAAATATTATTTATCTTTCACTAAGTAATAGTGTTGGAGGAGCAATATGCTATAATGAAAAAATGTATTTTGGAGATAATGAACGAAGTGGAGAATTTGGTCACATGATTATAATTCCAAATGGAAAAGAATGTTATTGTGGGCAAAAAGGATGCGTGGATGCTTATTGTTCAGCTAAAGTTTTATCAGATAGTGCAGGTGGTAGCTTATCAAACTTCTTTACTTTACTTAATAATAAAAATAAAGAACAAGTAGAAATTTGGAAAGAGTATATTAATAATTTATCTATTGTTATTAATAATTTAAGGATGGCATTTGATTGTACTATTATATTAGGTGGATATGTAGGAGCTTATTTAGATGAGAATATTAAAGAAGTAAAAGGTATTGTATCTAAGCATAATACATTTGGAATGGATACTAAATATTTAATGGCATGTCATTATAAGTTAGAATCTAGTGCAGTAGGGGCAGCGTTACTGCATATAGAAAAATTTATGAAGCAAATTTAAAATTCTCAGAAAATCAAGGAAAATAGCAATAGCTATTTCCTTGATTTTTTTATTATTTTATTGAAAACGTATTGACAAAATGATAAAAAGTTTCTAATATAATATTAAAGGACTTTTACAAAAGTGATTTAATAAGTTTTGGGGAAGGGGCAGTAAAATGATAAATGAGGAATTAAAGACTAAAATAATTGTACCGGATGGATATATATCTAAAGTAAACGATTCACTTAATAAAATAATAGATGTTATATCCGGAATGTTTGTACCGATTATTAATGTTATGAGTGCAGCAGGAATTTTAAAAGGAATTGTAGCTATATTAGGAGCAGTAAATATTTTAACACCTAATAGTGATACATATGTAATATTTAATGGAATAGCAGACGCATTTTTTTATTACATTCCTGTATTTTTAGCATTTACTTCTGCTAAAAAGTTAAAGGCTAATAAATATACAGCTGTATTTATAGCAGTTATTATGTTGCATCCTAATATAACGAATTTACTTAAGGAAAAAGATATTATTAATTTTATGGGAATACATATTAGTTCAGTAACATATTCATCTAGCGTGATTCCAATAATATTAGCAGTTGGACTTTTACATTATGTTGAGAGATTTTTTTCTAAGATTATACCAAGTGTAGTAAAAGAATTTTTTACACCATTATGTTCTATATTAGTAGTTGTTCCTATAACACTTATAGTATTTGGACCGATTGGAATTATAATTGGTAATGGATTAGCAAGTGTATATGAAAGTGTTTATGCATTTAATCCAATTATGGCAGGGGCATGCTTAGGCTTTTTAATTCAACCTATGGTTATATTTGGGTTTCATTGGAGTCTTGTGCCACTGGCAATTAATAATATTGCTTTAAATGGCTATGATACAATTCTTGCTTTAATGGGACCCGCAGTTTTTGCACAAGCAGGTGCAGCTTTAGCAGTGTTTTTTATTACTAAAAACAAAAAACTGAAAACAGTAGCAGCATCAGCATCTATTTCAGCTATATTTGGAGTTACAGAGCCAGCATTATTTGGTGTAAATCTTTTATTAAAAAGACCGCTATTCTTTGTTTGTTTAGCTGGTGGAATAGGTGGTGCAGTTGTTGGAATTAGTGGTTCAAGTGCAATGTCTTTTGCATTCCCAGGGTTAGGAACAATACCGGTTTTCTTAGGACTAGGATTTAAAGGTTTTCTAATTGGGTGTGTGCTTGGTTTTATAATAAGTTTTTTACTAACAATAATATTTAAATTTAAAGATGTAGAGAATAATTAGATTATATTTTATCTAAAAATAGATGAATTTTAAAATATAAATAAAGATATAAGGTTATGTTTTTGCAAGACACTTATATATTCATAAGCAAAGTTAATTGAGTATATAAACACAGATTTAAAATATAAAAATTTGAGAGGATGATTGAAATGGAAGGAAAAATGAAAGTAGCAGTAATGAATGGAATAGGAAAAATGGGATTTGAAGAAAGAAAAATTCCTAAGGTATTAGCTAATGAGGTACTAGTAAAAATAGATTATGTAGGAATTTGTGGATCAGATCTTCATTATTATGAAACAGGAAGAATTGGTGATTACATAGTTGAACCACCATTTGTATTAGGACATGAACCCGGTGGAGTTGTAGTTGAAGTAGGTAAAAATGTATCACATCTTAAGGTTGGAGATAGAGTTGCATTAGAACCAGGAAAGACATGTGGACATTGTGAATTCTGTAAAACAGGAAGATATAATCTTTGCCCAGATGTAATTTTCTTTGCAACACCACCAGTTGGGGGAACATTTCAAGAATATGTAGCTCATGAAGCTGATCTTTGTTTTAAATTACCTGATAATGTAAGTACTATGGAAGGCGCATTAATAGAACCACTTGCTGTAGGATTTCATGCAGCAAAGCAAGGAGATGCTCATACTGGACAAAGTGCTGTAATATTAGGAGCAGGCTGTATTGGTCTTGTTACAATGCTTGCATTAAAAGCAATGGGAGTAACAGAAATATATGTTGTAGATATTATGAAAAATAGATTAGATAAAGCATTAGAATTAGGTGCAACGGCTGTCATTAATGGAAAAGAAAAAGACTCAATAAAAGCTGTTTTAGAATTAACTAATGGTAATGGATGTGATTTAGCATTTGAAACAGCAGGAACAGAAATTACTTCTCAACAAGCAGTTAGTATGGTTAAGAAAGGTTCAAATATAGTATTGGTAGGATATAGCAAAAATGGTATGATGAATATGCCAATGAGCTTAGCTTTAGATAAAGAAATTACTTTTAAAACTGTATTTAGATATAGACACATTTATCCAATGGCAATTAAAGCAGTGGAAAGTGGAGCTATTAATTTAAAAGGAATTGTTACAAATGTTTTTGATTTTGATGATGTACAAAATGCAATGGATTATAGCATAAACAATAAAGCTGAAATTGTAAAAGCTGTTGTGAAAATTTCTAAGTAGTAATTACTGTAAGAGGGAAGGTTATAAATTTGTTTGATAATATGTTAGGAATGGCTCATATAGGAATTCCAACTAAAAATATAGAAGAGACTAAAGCGTTTTATAATAGTTTAGGATTTAAAATTTTACTGGAAACATTTAATGAAGAAGCAAAGGAAAACGTAGCATTTCTTCAATTAAAAGATATAGTACTTGAAACTTATGAAACAATGAATGCTACTGAGAAGACAGGAGCAGTAGATCATATAGCTATAAGTGTTAATAATATCGAAGATGTATTTACAAAAATTAAAAATGGAGGATATTGTTTATTACATGAAAACATTCAATATTTACCTTTCTGGGAAAATGGAGTTAAGTTTTTTATGATAAAAGGTCCATCAGAAGAAAAAATAGAGTTTTGTCAAAAGTTATAATCTTACGGAAACAATTTAAAAATAGTAGTAAAAAAGGAGTAGTTAAATGTTTGATGTAGTTGCAATAGGTGAATTATTAATAGATTTTACATTTGGTGGTAAGGACGATTCTGGCAATACAATATTTTGTCAAAAGGCAGGAGGAGCGCCAGCAAATGTTTTAGCGGCAAATAGTAAATTAGGTGGAAAAACAGCCTTTATAGGAAAAGTTGGACAAGACTCTTTTGGAGAGTTTTTAAAAGAAACACTTGAAAATTTAAGTATTAATGTAGAGGGATTAGTAACAACCAATAAAGTAAATACAACTTTAGCATTTGTTAATATAGATAAAAATGGAGAACGTTCATTTAGTTTTTATAGAAATCCAGGAGCAGATATGATGCTTCAATATGAGGAAGTTAATAAAGAACTTATTGATGAATGTAATATTTTTCATTTTGGATCTGTATCTTTAACAAAAGGACCTTCACAAGAAGCAACTTTAAAATCTGTTGAATATGCAAAGAAAAAAGGAAAAATCATAAGCTATGATCCAAATTACAGACCTCTTTTGTGGGATGATAGAGAGTATGCGAAAAAAATGATGGTAGAAGGATTGAAATTTGCAGACATTATTAAAGTTTCAGAGGAAGAATTAGAATTATTAACTGGTGAAACAGATTTAATAAATGGTTTAAATAAGTTACCCCAAAATGATGCGAGTTTAGTACTTATATCTCTAGGAGAAAATGGATCATTTTATAAAAAAGGCAATATTTATGGATTAGTTAAGCCTTATAAGGTTAAGGCAATAGATACAAATGGAGCAGGAGATTCTTTCTTTGGTGCACTTCATTATAAATTAAAAAATAAAAGTTTATTGGATATTAAAAATATGACAAAAGAAGAAATTGAAGAAATTATTAATTTTGCTAATGCAGCAGGAGCTATTACAACAACAAGAAGTGGTGCAATATCAGCATTACCTAAGTTAAAAGAAGTTGAAAATATGATATTGTAATAAATATTAATATTATATAAAAAAATTAAGACCTAAAAGAGTAAGTAAATATATCTTTTAGGTCTATTTTTATTAATATATTATTATTTTATTTTGATTTATTGATTATATTTATAACACAGCAATAATTTTTAGAATAAAATCACTGCTAAGAGATTTTAAAGGAAGAATAATAATGGCCATAATGCCCATGCATTATTAAATTCAAATCTAGAACAATTTCTATTTCTAGAGCAGTTATTACAGTCACAATTACAACAACAGTTACAACAATTTCTCATAATTCATTACTCTTTTGTTTATCATAATCATTTGTTGGAATAATAACTTTATTAATTCTAATAATTATTAAATATTGAATTAGAAATTATGTTATAATTAAGGAGAAATTTGTTAAAATAATGATAAAATAGTATTTTATTGAATTAAATTCACAGCAGAAAACTATATTATTTTTAAGAGGTGTTTATAAATGTATCTAAATAGGGGAGAAAAGAAACAGGAGATTAAAACAAAAAATAAAAAGAGATTTATAAAATATGTATCTTTAAGTTTTGTGTTGGTATTTTTAATTTTATTAATAGGCTTTTCTTATGAAAAATTAGGTGAATATAAAGATGAAAAAACGTATTTTCCAGTTGGACAAATGGTTCTGGTAAATAATCATAAAATTAATGTTTTTAGTGAAGGTGAAGGAAATAAAACCGTAGTTTTCTGTTCAGGACACGAAGGTCCAAGTTCTTATGCAGATTTTTATCCCCTATACAATAAAATATCAAAATATGCTAAGACAGTAACTTATGATAGACCAGGACATGGATGGAGTGAGATCACAGATACGCCTAGAGATATAGATTCTATAGTGAAGGAAATGCATGATGCACTTGAAGAATCAGGACAAAAAGCTCCATATATATTAGTTTGTCATTCATATGCATCATTGCAAGGAATAAGGTTTGCACAAATGTATAGAAATGAAGTATCTGGAATAGTTCTAATAGATGGTGGTAATCCTGAATTTTATGCTGAAAATGGTTTAGACATTCCTAAGAGTACAGAGTATAAATATAAATTTTTAAAATCTGTAGGAATAGCAAGATTAGTATTTAATCATACAAATTATTATTCAAAAAATCTTAATTTACTGCCTGATAATTTAAAACAAACATATTTAGCAATGATGCTAAAAATTATGTATAACAAAAATATTATAGATGAAGGTAAATTGGCAGAATCTAATGCAAAAACTGTATTAGAAAATGACAATTTAGGCAATTTACCAATAAAAATACTAACAAATGAAGATGATGATGATGTATGGAATAATAGTCAATTAGCATTAAAGACGTGGTCAACAAATAGCGAACAAATATTAGTAAATGGTGCAGGACATACAATTTATCATACACAACCTGATGTAATAAACAAGGAAATATTAAAATTGATAGAAAATCAAAAGTAAAAGGTGTTAGCTGTACTTAGCACAAATAAAATATTCATCATATAATAAAAAATTATGGTGTAAAATATAAAAAAAATAGTGTGGGAAAAAGTCGGGAAAATAAGAAAAACACCAGTGATTTAGAACTCTAAACACTGATGTTTACTACAATGGTGACCCATACGGGAATCGAACCCATGGTTCCACCGTGAGAGGGTGGCGTCTTAACCGCTTGACCAATGGGCCTCACAACAAGTTTGATTATACGCCTTTATTTTTTTTATGTCAATATTTTCAGTAAATAAATTTATTTTACAAAAATTATAAAATTAAAATTTAAGATTAACTGAATATGAAAAATTATATTAAATTATAAGATTTAATATGCTTACAATAATAAATAAAGTTATGTTGGACATACTAAATTTATATTAATATAAATTTAGTATGTAGGAGGGATTTTAATGCCCAAAGATAGTCAACCAGATAATAAAACAGCAAGAATGGAAAAATGTAATTATCAAACTCCAATAACAGAAGAAGGTCATAACCATAATCCTAATGCAAAACATAAATCTGTAAAAAGAGAAGGTTTTTCAAGTCAACATTATAATACAGCTGGAAATTAATTTTATTAAATTATAAAAGAAAAACGGCGTTAATATTAATAAATAAAAACTAATATTAACGCTTTTCTTTTACTTTTACGCATAAAATAGTCGAATACTGCTTTGAAATAATATATTTAAATATGTCAAAGTGTTAAAAAACTTAGCAATATAATGAAAGAAATATAAGAAAAATACATATTTTGTTTACATAATGTTATTTTTTCCATATAATAGTTAATGTGCGTTAATTTTAATGTTGAAATTTAATAATTAGAGGAGGAATATAGTGAGTAAAAGAGAAGGCTTTTCAAGCAAATTAGGATTTATACTATCTTGTATTGGAGCAGCAATAGGTTTAGGAAATGTATGGATGTTTCCTTATAAGTTGGGCGAAAATGGAGGAGCAGCATTTTTAATTCCATATTTTTTATTTGTTATTATTTTAGGTGTAGTCGGATTAATGGGAGAGTTTGCATTTGGAAGAATGTACAAACAAGGATCATTAGGAGGAATAAGACAAGCTTTTAAAGAGAATAATATAAAAGGTGGAAAAATAATATCTATAATTCCGACTCTTGGATTGACAGGCATATTTATGTTTTATACAGTTGTAATTGGATGGGTATTAAAGTACTTTTTTATAAGTTTAACTGGAGAAATATCATCAATAAACACTGAATCATATTTTGCCAATTTTTCCAATAGTCCTAATGTTATATTATGGCATGCACTAGCTGTAGTAATAACACTAGTAATAGTAAGTTTTGGAGTAACAAAAGGGATTGAAAAGATTAATAAAATAATTATTCCGTTGTTATTTATTATTTTTATAGTTTTAATAATCAAATCTTTAAGCTTACCTAATTCACTTGCAGGAGTAGAATATTTGTTAAAACCTGATTGGGGACATTTATTAAAACCAAGCACATGGGTTATGGCGCTAGGACAAGCGTTCTTTACAGTATCTATAACGGGATGTTGTATGGTTGCGTGTGGAAGTTATGCTGAGGATAAATTTGATATACCTAATTGTGCTATAAATACAGCTGCATTTGATACTTTATCAGCATTGTTAGCTGCATTTATGATTATGCCAGCAGTTTTTGCATTAGGATTAAGTCCTACAGCAGGACCTGCATTAATGTTTGTTACAGTACCAAGTATATTTCAAACAATGCCATTAGGCAGTTTATTAAGTGCATTGTTCTTTTTAAGTATAATATTTGCATCTATTTCTTCATCAATAGCAATGCTTGAAGGACCTGTAGAGGCAGTTTTAAGTATAACTAATTGGAGTAGAAAAAAAGCAACAATAATTATAGCTAGTGTAGCATTTATTTTTGCAATTCCATTAGGTCTTAATGGAGAATTATTTAATAATTTTACAAACTTCATAACAATAATATTATCACCAATAGGAGCAGTAATAACAGCATTTGTTTTCTACTATATAGTTGATAATAAAAGAGCACTAGATGAAGTAAATAAAGGTGCAAAATATAAACTGGGAATTGGATTTATTAAATTTGGTAAATACATATTTGTTCCAGCAACAATAATTATTATAATTCTTGGAGTTATATATGGAGGAATAGGTTAATTTATATTTTAGTATATAATTAGTATTAAACAAGAAAAGTTACCTTAAATAATATAATTTTAAGGTAACTTTTTTAGTCTTTATTTTTAAGTTTTTCAATTTCTTTTTTTAGTTCATCAATACTAGTTTTTAATTGATTAATTTCATTTCTATATTGATTTAAGTCTTGATTATTGTTAGGATTTTTTGCTGTAGATTTAGAGCAATTAGTATTTTGCTGAGTATTTTCTGACTGATATTGTGAATTTTGGCAAAAGGGATTTGTTACATTTTTATATTTTACATTATAGTATCTACCTGGGCCATTTTGAAAATATTGTTGCTGAGAATTAAAAGTTAGTATAACTTGTCCTAATAATTCAAACCAATTGCCAATTGCATTTTGTAAGTTAAAAGGTAATCTTCCAGCCATAACTAAACCTAATATTTGAGCTATAAATGCAAAAAGTTCTGGAGCTAAATCTTGAAATCCACCAGGAATATCATTACAATTCGTGTTTGTATTATTAGATTCTGTATTTGAATTAAACTGTTGATTCTCACAATTCCAATCGCAATTTGAAGTATTTTCACTATTTTGAATATAGTTAATAAAATCATTAAAGTTAAAATTATTAAAATCAAAATCATTAAAATCCATTTTACCACTCCTATGTAATTATACCTATAATATATTATTCAATTAAGAGATTTAGTGAACATCAAAATTATGGATATAACTTTTAGTTGAATAAATGCAATTAGTACTTTATAATTTATCCATAATAAAATATAAGCATTTTAGGTTCGATTAAGTAATAAAAGTTACTTAGGATTAATAGGGAAAGTGGTTTAAATCCACTACAGCCCCCGCTACTGTAAATGGTACTAATTCTTTAAGGAACATGAAAATAAATAAACTAGAATACTGACTAGTTATTTATTTGAATGTGACTAACATCCACTGAGTTTATACTTGGGAAGGTAAAGAATATATTAGGATGA
Source organism: Clostridium cagae (assembly GCF_900290265.1). Taxonomy (NCBI): domain Bacteria; kingdom Bacillati; phylum Bacillota; class Clostridia; order Eubacteriales; family Clostridiaceae; genus Clostridium; species Clostridium caccae. The sequence goes on along the minus strand of NZ_OKRA01000001.1, from coordinate 2,519,882 downwards.
CCCATAAGTCAGGAGACCTGCCTAGAATTTATGCTATCTTTCGGAGGGAGGGACAATGGCAATATCAAAGAAGATATTTAAAATAATATTTTGTTGATTTGTTATATAATTGATATAGTCCTTACTAATGTATTTAGTAAGGACATTTTTATTTGTATAATTATGAGGAAATTCACATATGAAAAGCTTATAAAATACATATTTTAGGAAGTGTTGATTTGGAATTAAGTTAAGGGAATAATCATTAAATAAACATAGTTCTTATTAAAGCTTAAAGATATACATATTTAAGGTTTTTAACTCTTAATTTTTAATTAAAAGCGTAGAATGATAAATTTTTAATTGTGTATGAAGATAAAAAATAAATTATTGGAATGGAGTAACTGATATGAAAAAAGCAATTTTAGTAGTTAGTTTTGGGACAAGCCACATAGATGCATTAGAAAATTCTATTGAAAGAATCGAGAATAAAATAAGATCTGAATTTAAAGATTATGAAATATTCAGGGCTTTTACAGCACATAAAATAATAAAAAAGCTAAAGAATGTTCATAATTTAGAAATAGCTACACCAGAAGAAGCATTAGAAGATTTATATAGAAAAGGATTTGAAGAAATTATAGTTCAACCATTACATATAATTCCTGGTGAAGAATTTGATTATATAAAAGGTGTAGCAAAAAGATTTGAAGATAAGTTTTCCTCTCTTAAGCTTGGTAGACCAATATTTTATTATCAAGGAATAGAAGAGGCACCAGAGGATTACTCATTATTTATAAACAGTATAGAGGGGTTATTAAAGAAAAATGAATGCACTATATTATTTGGACATGGAACACCACACTGTTGTAATTCAGTATATGGTTGCCTTCAAAGTATTTTAGTAGATGAAGGATATGATAATGTTTTTGTTGGAACTGTAGAAGGATATCCTACTTTTGAAACAGTATTAAAAAGACTAAAAAGAAAAGATATTAAAAATGTTACTTTAGTACCATTGATGGTGGTTGCAGGCGATCATGTTAAAAATGATATGGCATCAGATGAGGAAGATTCTTGGAAGAGTATGTTATTAAATGAGGGTATAAATGCTGAAGCATATATTCATGGATTAGGTGAAATTGATAAATTTTCACAACTTTATATTTCAAGAATTTATGATCTTATAGAAGATAGATATTTAAATGTAGGAAGTACAAAAAAACTACACTGTACTTTAATATAAGAAAGAGTGTGCTTTTTAAAATTTATAAGAGGAATAAAAAATACATATTGAAATTTAAATAAATATATATTTCAAGGTCATAATTATTTTTACAAAAATTCCTGAATGTCAATTAAAAAATATTACATAGTCAGTTGGATTTTAGGTAATATAATAAATCAAGAAAGGGGGAAATAATTTGAAATCTATAATTATTTCATCTAATTGTAGTGGTGGAGGGAAAACAACTTTTACTTTAGGAATTATGAAAGCATTGAAGGATAAAGGGTTAAAAGTTCAAGGATATAAAGTAGGACCAGATTATATAGATACAGCTTTTCATAAAGAAGCTACAGGAGTAGAATCTAGAAATCTTGATACATTTTTAATGGGTAAAGATGGTGTTAAAAGGAGCTACTTTAAAGGAAATGGTGATGTCGGAATAATTGAAGGGGCAATGGGATTATACGATGGAGTAGGAGCAACAACACAGTCTTCAACTTATGATATTTCTAAGACATTAGGAAACATGTCAATAATTTTAGTGCTTTCACCTAAAGGACAAAGTTCAACACTATGTGCAGAAATAAATGGTCTTAAGAATTATAGATACGCTAATATTGTTGGTGTTGTATTAAACTGTATAAGTGAAAAATATTATAAACTTTTAAAATATTCTATAGAAAAAAATTGTAATATAAAAGTATTTGGATATGTTCCTAAAAATGAAGAATTAAAAATTTCTAGCAGGCATTTAGGTCTTGTGCAAAGTTCAGAAATAGATAATTTACAGGATAAATTAAAATTATGTAGTAAGTTAATAAGTGAACATATTAATTTAGATGGTATTTTAGAGGTTATGTCAGAAGTTAAATGTGATAATAGCAATAATAAAGTAGAACTTAATATAAAAAATAGAAACTTAAATATTGCAATAGCATGGGATAAAGCATTTAGCTTTTACTATAAAGATAATATAGAACTTTTAAAATCTATTGGAAATATAACATATTTTAGTCCTATTAATGATGATAAGTTACCAGATAATGTAGATTTTATATATATAGGTGGAGGATATCCAGAAGTTTTTAAAGAAGAATTAGAAAAAAATATATCTATGAGAAAAAGTATAAAAAATGCATTAAATTCAGGCGTAAAGTGCTATGCTGAATGTGGTGGTCTTATGTATTTGACAGAGGAAATTCATGGTTTTAATATGGTGGGTTTCTTTAATGGAAAAAGTGAAATGACTAAAGGACTTAAAAGATTTGGATATTGTACAGTAAATATAGATGAAAAATATTTGGGCCAGGAAATTAAAATAAATGCTCATGAGTTTCATAAATCAGATGTTAGCTTAAATGAGAATAAAATATATAACATTGAAAAAACACAATATGATGGTGAAAAAATAACTTGGGAATGTGGGTATTTAAAAAATAACACATTAGCAGGCTATGCACATATTAATTTCTTGGGAAATATTAAATTATTAGAAATCTTAATAAATAGATAAATAAATTTAATGAAATAGTAGTAACTATTTTAGTATAATGCTTCATGGACTGAGAAATTTACAATTATACTAAAATATCACAACTTTATTTAATTGTAGAAGAACACTTGTAAATAAGAAAATTTTATAAGAAGAGAAGGAGAACGTATGGATTATTTGAAGAATCCTATGGGGATTGAAGAAAAGAGTTTTGAGATAATAGGTGAGGAATTAGGAGCACATTTTTTTTCTGATGAGGAACTTTTAATTGTTAAAAGAGTTATACATACAACAGCTGATTTTGAATATAAAGATTTAGTTGAAATAAGTAAAGATGCTATAAATGCAGGCAAAGAAGTTTTATCTAAAGGTGCCACAATATATACGGATACTAATATGGCGTTAAATGGTATAAATAAGATGGCATTAGCTAAAACAAATAGTAAGGTAATTTGTTATGTAAATGAGCCAGACGTTCATATTGAAGCAAAGGAAAAAGGTATTACTAGAAGCATGGCAGCAGTTGAAAAAGCTTGTAGTGATAATGTGGATATATTTGTATTTGGAAATGCACCTACTGCATTATTTAAACTTAAGGAACTTATCAAAGAAAAGAAAGCAAATCCTAAGCTTATAATAGCAGTGCCAGTAGGATTCGTTGGAGCAGCTGAAAGCAAAGAAAATTTAGATGAACTAGGAATTCCATATATAAGAGTAAAGGGAAGAAAAGGTGGAAGTACAGTTGGAGCTGCAATTGTAAATGCACTTTTGTATATGATTGTTAAAAGATAGTGAAAAAGATTAAAAATGAAGTAAACATATTAAATCATATTTACACTCCATTAGCAATGGCTTTTGGAATTAGCTTTTTTGACTTGTTATGGGAAAATATAAATGAGTAAGTGTATTTCATGTACCAAAATTAAGAGGTGAGTTTCTATGTTTGAAATGTATATTGAAAGTGGAATGAATAAGTTAAGATGTGGATATACAACAGGATCATGTGCTACAGGAGCAGCTAAGGCAGCAACTATGTTACTTTTTGACTTGATAAATAGTGAGGAAGAGCTAAATGAAATAGAAATAGATACTCCAAAAGGTATAAATGTTGAAATGCCAATTGACAATATTGTGGTAGGAAAAAATTTTGTTCAATGTACCATATTAAAATTTAGCGGTGATGATAAAGATATCACAATGGGATTAGAGATACAGGCAAGAGTAGAAAAAATAAGTAAAGAAGAAGCAGAAGGATTATCTAAAAAGTTAATAAGTAATGAAAGCAAGACTATTGTATTAGATGGTGGAATTGGTGTTGGAAGAGTTACAAAAGATGGATTATTTGTAGCAAAAGGAGAGTCAGCTATAAATCCAGTTCCAAGACAAATGATAATAAAAGAGATTGAAAGTATTCTGCCTAAAGATAAATATGTAAAAGTTATAATTTCTGTACCACAAGGTACAGAAATAGGTAAAAGAACTTTTAATCCAAGGCTTGGTATAGAAGGTGGAATATCGATATTAGGTACATCAGGAATAGTATATCCAATGTCAGAAGATGCATTAAAAGCTTCTATAAAGCTAGAGATAAAACAAAAGTCTTTAAAATCTAAAAATCTTATACTTACTTTTGGGAATTTGGGAGAAAATTATTGCAAGTACTTAGGTTATAAAGAAGAAGAAATTGTAATATGTTCAAATTTCATAGGCTTTGCATTAGAATGCTGTGTTTCCTGTAAAGTTAAAAGTATCATTATAGTTGGACATATAGGAAAGATGAGCAAGATAGCTTATGGATGTTTTAATACACATAGTAGAGTGTGTGGAGTAAGACTTGAAGTTTTAGCTTTAGAATTAACGCTTTTAGGATATGATGTTTCTTTAGTAAATAAGGTTCTAAATGAAAAAACCTGCGAAGGCGCTGTAAAGTTATTAGGTAGCGGTTATGAAAACTTATATGAAAATATAGGTAAAAAAATATTAAATAGTATGAAAACTTACGTTTATGATGAGCTAAAAATAGATGTAATTATGTATTATGGTGCATCAAATCCAATATTACTTTGGAGTTCATGTTTGGAGTGATAAATATATGTTATTTGTAGTTGGACTTGGTCCAGGTCATGAAGATTATATTATAAAAAAAGCAGAAAGTGTATTAAAAAGTTCAGATGTAATTATAGGGTTTAAAAGGGCAGTGGATTCTCTAAATTTTATTGATAATAAAAAGATTTATTTAAAAAGTTTAAAAGATTTAGAGAAAATATTAGAGGAAAATAAAAATTTTAATATTTCATTAGTAGCGTCAGGTGATCCAATGTTTTATGGAATAGTAAATTATTTAAATAACAATATTACATATGATTTTGAAGTAGTACCAGGAATAAGTTCGTTTCAGTATTTAGCATCAAAGGTTAAATTACCGTGGAATAATGCACATTTAGGTAGTTTACATGGGAGAAATGAAGAGTTTATAAATACTGTAAAAGAAAATAATATGACGGTATGGTTAACTGATAAAGAAAACAATCCAAGTAAGCTATGCGAAATATTATATTCTAAATCTATAAATTATAATGTAATTATAGGTCAAAATCTTTCTTATGAGGACGAAATTATAAATATAGGAAAACCTGAAGAGTTTATAAATAAACAATTTAGTGAACTTAGTATTTTAATAATTAGTAGAGAGTAAAGGTGTTATATTATGATATTTATAAAAGACGATGAATTTATTAGAGGAAAATGTCCAATGACAAAGGAAGAAATAAGAGTAATTTCAATAAGTAAAATGAATTTAAAAGAAGATTCATTTGTATTAGATGTAGGATGTGGAACTGGAAGTATTACAGTTCAAGCTTCTAAAATTGCGAAACAAGGTAAGGTTTTAGCCATAGAAAAGGAAGAAGAAGCGTATAATATTACAAAAAACAACGTAGAAAAATTTGAATGTAATAATGTTATGGTTTTAAATAAGAAAGCTACTAATGCACTTTATGCATTATATGATGAAGAGGTAGAATTTGATTCTATATTTATAGGTGGAAGTTCTGGTGAATTAGAAGAGATAATAAAAATTTGTGACAATATTTTAAGTTCGGATGGAACAATTGTTATGAACTTTATAACTTTAGATAATGCATATAAAGCTATAGAAGCAATGAAAAAACTAAATTATAAAGTAGATGTTTCTATGGTTAATATAAGTAAGAATAGAGGAGATACGCTTATGATGATATCTCTTAATCCAATATATATAATTCAATGTAGAAGAGGAGAAGAATAAAATGGCAGTATTATATGGAATAGGTGTAGGACCAGGAGATAAAGAACTTATAACAGTAAAGGGAGCAAAAACTATAAATATGTGTGATGTTGTAGTTGCACCTACAGCTACAGAAGGTGGAGAAAGCATTGCATTTGAAACAGCAAGGGAATATGTTAGAGAAGATGCTGAAATTGCAATAATGCATTTTCCTATGGGTGGAAAAGATAGATTAAAAAAATCAAAAGAAGCTTATAATTTTATTGAAAAGAAATTAGCAGAAGGAAAAAATGTTGCATTTTTAACTATTGGAGATCCATATGTATACAGCACATATATTCATATGTTAAGTCATGTAAAAGAACATGGATTTGAAGTTAATACATTACCAGGAATAACTTCATTTTGTGCAGCAGCAAGTTTAATAGATAGAACATTAGTAATTGGAGATGAAAAATTAGTTATATTACCAGCAAGCAAGATAAAAGAAATAAAAGATGAAAAATACATAGTAATTATGAAGATGTACAAGCATGAAGAGGAAGTCCTAGATGTATTAGAAGAAAAAGGCTTTGACTATACTTATATTAGTAGAGTTGGAAGAGAAGGAGAAACTATATTAAAAGACAGAGAAAAAATACTAAAACTTCGTGATTATATGTCATTAATTATAGCAAGCAGATAATAAGGCACATTTAAATATTAAGAAAAGAGGTAAAATATGGTTTATTTTATAGGAGCAGGTCCAGGCGCAGTAGATTTAATCACAGTTAGAGGAAGAGACATATTAGAAAAAGCAGATGTTGTTATATATGCGGGATCTTTAGTATCAAAGGAACATTTGAAATACTGTAAAAAGAATGCTAAATTTTATAATTCAGCATCTATGACTTTAGATGATGTTATTAAAGTAGTTAAAACAGAATGTAGTGAAGATAGTGTAATAGTTAGATTACATACTGGTGATCCATCAATATATGGTGCTATAAGGGAACAAATGGTTGAACTTGATAAAGAAAATATAAATTATGAAGTTGTTCCAGGGGTAAGCTCATTTACAGCAGCAGCATCAGCAATAAAAAGAGAATTTACACTTCCAAGTATTACACAAACTGTTATTTTAACAAGAGTTGAAGGAAGAACTCCAGTACCTGAAACAGAAGATCTTGAAGCTTTAGCATCAATAGGAGCATCTATGGCTATATTTTTATCAGTTTCTATGATTGATAAAGTTGTTAGGAAGTTAAGAAAAGGATATGGCAAAAATGTTCCAATAGCAGTTATTGAAAGAGCAACTTGGGAAGATGAAAGAGTATTAATGGGAACACTAGATGACATAGTTGAAAAGGTAAAGGAAAATAATATAACTAAATGTGCTCAAATTTTAGTTGGAGATTTTATTGGTAATGAATTTGAAAAAAGTTTATTATATGATAAGAATTTTTCACATATGTTTAGAGACGCAGAGGATAAAAAATGATAAGCATAATATGTCCATCACCTAAGGGGAAGGACATTGCTTATACTCTTAAAGAAGAGTTAGGATGTAATTTATATATAAAAGAAGAAAGTTTAGAATGTAATTTAAATACACAAAACTTATGTAATGATAGTGAAGTAAATTTAGTTGACAATATATTTAAAGCAAATAAATTTAATTTACATAATGTAACAAGGCATGCAGTTAAACATTCTGATAAAATTATATTTATATCATCAACGGGCATTGCAGTAAGGGCCGTAGCTTCATTTGTTAAGAGTAAAGATAAAGATCCAGGTGTTGTAGTTGTAGATTTAGCTAATAATTATTCTATAAGTTTATTATCAGGTCATTTAGGTGGTGGAAACGAGCTTACATTAGGGGTAGCTAAAATATTAAATAATATACCTATAATAACTACAGCAACTGATAATTTAGGAATAGTAGCACCAGATATATTAGCAAAGGAAAACAATCTTATTATAGAGGATTTAAAAAAAGCTAAATATATATCAGCTATTTTAGTGAATGAAAAAATTATTGGTTTAAAAGATGATTATGAAAAGATAGATATTAGTAAAGGATATAAAAAATTAAACATATTAGAAGAAAATTCTGTATGGATAACAAATAAGATAGAAGAAAATCCAGCTTTAGATTATTCAAAAATATTAAGGTTAATAAAGAAGAACTTAATACTCGGAATAGGTTGTAGAAGAGATACACCTAGTGAAAAATTAGAAGAGTGTGTAAGAAAACATCTTTTACTTAATAATTTAGAAATTAAAGCAGTAAAGAAAATTGTATCTATTGATGTAAAAAAAGATGAAAAAGCAATAATTGATTTAAGTAATACATTAGGATGTGACTTTGAGACTTTCTCTGTAGATGAAATAAGAACAGTTCAAGAGAAATTTGAAGGTAGCAATTTTGTATTAAAAAGTGTAGGAGTAACTTCTGTATGTGAGCCTTGTGTATATCTAGATGGTGCAGAAATATTAATAAATAAGATAAAAGATAATGGAATTACATTATGCATTGGAATAAATAATGATTAATTTTAGGAGGAAAATGATTTGGGAGTACTTAGAGTTATAGGAATAGGTCCAGGTTCAATAGATAATATGAGTATAAGAGCTAAAAATGCTATTGAAAATAGTGACGTAATTGTAGGATATACAAAATACATAGATATGGTAAAAGATTTACTTAAGGATAAAGAAATTTATTCAACTGGAATGATGGGTGAAGAAGCTAGATGTAAAGAGGCATTAGAACTTTCAAAAGATAAGAATGTAGCGTTAATAAGTACTGGGGATTCAGGGATTTATGGAATGGCAGGATTAATTCTTGAGATGAGAACTAATGAAGAAGTAGAAATAATACCAGGAATAACAGCTTCAAGTTCTGCAGGATCAGTAGTTGGAGCACCTCTTATGCATGATAATTGTAATATAAGTTTAAGTGATTTAATGACACCTTATGAAGAGATTAAAAAAAGAGTTAGATTAGCGGCAGAAGGTGATTTTGTAATCTCTCTTTATAATCCTAGAAGTAAGGGTAGAGATAAGTATTTAAAAGAATGTATTGATATAATAAGAGAATTTAGAAAAGATAATACTCCAATTGCAGTAGTTAGAAATGCTTTAAGAGATGGTGAAAGTTATACATTAGCTGAGCTTAAAGACTTTGATTATGAAATTGTTGACATGATGTCTATTGTTATTATAGGAAATTCAAAGAGTTTTCTTAAAAATGGATGTTTTATAACACCTAGAGGATATTCATCTAAGAAAAGAGATACAGTAAAGTAATGATTGGTTTTATATTAGGAACTTCTGAAGGAAAAAATATTGTATCTTTAATTAATAAGTATACAAATGATATTGCAGTCAGTACAGCAACAGCATATGGTGGAGAACTTTTAAAGAAACTTGATATTAAGAGTTTAAATACAAAACCATTAAATGAAGAAGAAATGTTAGATTGGATTAAGGATAATAATATAACTATCTTAGTAGATGGATCTCATCCGTATGCACAAGAAGTTACTAAAACAGCATTAAAATGTTGCAGTAAACTTAAAGTGAAATATATAAGATATGAAAGACTAGGAGCATTAGCAAATATAAAAGCTAATGAGATAATAAGAGTTAAAGATTATGAAGAGGCTATTGAGGCAATTAGTAATTTAAATGGAAATATATTAAACTCAACAGGCAGCAATAATTTTTCTAAGTTTTTAAATATAGGCTTTAATCATAGGATAATTCATAGAGTTTTACCATCTTATGAAGTGTTAAAAAAAATGATAGATGGCGGAGTTAAGATTAAAGATATAATTGCTATGCAAGGACCAATATCAGAACAATTAGAGGAAGCATTTATTAAGCAATATGATATTAAAGGTATTATAACAAAAGATAGTGGTGTGCAGGGTGGTGTACTAGAAAAATTTAAAGCAGTACAGAAATGTAATATAAAATTAATAGTTATAGAAAAACCGAAATTTAAATATGATTTAGAATTTAATGATGAAGAAAGTTTAGTTTCTTTTTTAGTACATGAATTGGGGGGGAAGTTATGAAAAGTAAAGAAGAAATTCTTAGAGAAATTATAAGCAATATAGATAGTGTAGATAAAAATGTTATGGAAAAAGCAAAAGAAAGAATGAATTCTCTTGCAAAACCACTAAATAGTTTAGGGAAACTTGAAGAAATGTCTATAAGGCTTTCAGGAATTACAGGAAGTATAAAAAATACTTTAGATAAAAGAGCAATTATTATTATGTGTTCAGATAATGGTGTTGTAGAAGAAGGAGTATCTTCATGTCCACAATCTGTAACATTATCTCAAACAATAAATTTCACTAAAGGTTTAACAGGAGTGGCAGTCCTTGCAAAAGCTAATAATACAGATTTAAAAGTCATAGATGTGGGAATAAATAGTGATTTCAATCATCCACTAGTTTTAAATAGAAAGATAAGAAAATCTACAAATAATATATCTAAAGAAAATGCAATGACTTATGAAGAAGCTATTAATGCAATATTAGTTGGAATTGAAGCTGTGAAAAACGCTAAGGAAGAAGGTTATAAAATACTTGGAGTTGGAGAGATGGGAATAGGTAATACTTCAACAAGTAGTGCTGTTATATCATCATTAACAGGATGTAAAGTAGAAGATGTTGTAGGATATGGAGGAGGTATTTTAGAGAAGGCCTATAAAAAGAAAATAGAAGTAGTTAAAAAATCAATAGAGATAAATAAGCCTAAAAAAGATGATCCTATAGATATACTATCTAAAGTTGGAGGATTTGATATAGCAGCAATGGTAGGAGTATTTTTAGGAGCAGCATATTACAAAATACCTATTGTAATTGATGGATTTATATCAGTAGTTTCAGCACTAGTAGCATTTAGATTAAATCATAAAACTAAAGAATATATGTTTACTTCTCATAGTTCAAAAGAAATTGGTTTTAAGACTGCAATGAAGGAACTTGAATTAGATGCTATATTAAATTTAGATATGGGACTTGGAGAAGGTAGCGGATGTCCATTAGCATTTTCAATAATGGATTCAGCATGTGCTATTATGAATAATATGGCTACATTTGCAGAAGCAGAAATAAATGATAGTTATTTAGATGAATTAAGAAAAATTAATAATTAAATTTTTTCTTACAGTTTTTTAGCCAGTTTATTTTTCTTTTGTAGAAATTATAGAATAGTATGTTTAATTGAGAAAAAATATTTATTTTATAATATGTGTTTAGTTAATATCTTTATTATATGCATTTAGAAAATTATTTTGTCGATTTTTTATTTGCACATAATAAAGATAAACATTAGAATAAATAAATTTATTATGGTAGAATACATGTTGAAAAGTTATTAAATATTAAGTGTATTTAATAACTAAATACACTTAATAAGAGGATATAGAAATGAAAAGAAGTTTAAAGATAGTAAGTCCTGTATATCAACAAATAGCAGCAGATATTGCTTCTAAAATAGCAAATGGGCATTATAAAGTTGGAGAGAAAATATATGCACGATCAGCATTAGCTGCCCAATATAGTGTTTCATCAGAAACAGCCAGACGAGCTATTTGTATTTTATCTGATATGGAAATTGTAGATACGGCTAAAGGCAGTGGTGTTACAATAAAATCATGTCAAAATGCAATCAAATTTGTAAAACAATATGAAGATATTCAAACAGTTAATGATTTGAAAAAAGAAATATTAGGAAGCATAGAACGTCAAACACTAGAAAATAAATATCTTAAAGAGCATTTATTAGATTTAATAGATAAGACAGATCGATTTAAATCTATAAACCCCTTCATACCATTCGAAATAAATATTAATAAAAACACTCCATATATAGGTAAAAATATATCGGAAATTAATTTTTGGCATAATACATTTGCAACTATAATTGCAATAAAACGAGGAGAGTCTTTAGTGATGTCTCCAGGGCCTTATGCAATTTTTAGAGAAGGAGATATATTTTATTTTGTAGGTGATGAAGATTGTTATGAAAGAGTCCATAACTTTATGTATCCATAATGATTTTAATGGAGGCAATCAGTAGGTTGTCTTTATTTTTTTTGCCAAAAGTAACAACTTTATGATATAATAAGGTTGTTACTTTGCAAAAAAGAGGAGGTTTTTCAGTGATAGAATTTAAAAATGTGAGTAAAATTTTTAAAAATCAAACTGTTTTAAAGGATGTATCTTTTAAAATAGATAAAGGAGAATTAGTAAGTATTATTGGTGAAAGCGGTTGTGGTAAAACTACCACTTTAAAAATGATAAATAGCCTTATTAAACCATCTTCAGGTAAAATTTTAATTGATGGTGAAAATATTGGATTTAAAGATGTTATAAAATTAAGAAGAAATATGGGATATGTTATTCAACAAACAGGATTATTTCCTCATATGACTATTAGAGAAAATATTGAAATAATTCCGCGTTTAGAAAAAGTAGAAAAATCTAATATTGAAAAGAAGACTTATGAATTAATGGACATGGTGGGATTAAATGCTGAGGAATATTTAGATCGTTATCCAACAGAACTTAGTGGTGGACAGCAACAAAGAATAGGTGTTGCAAGAGCTTTTGCAACAAATCCAGAAATAATATTAATGGATGAACCTTTTAGTGCACTAGATCCTATAACCCGTTTACAGCTTCAAGATGAATTAATTGATTTACAATCTAAGGTTAGAAAAACTATTGTTTTTGTTACACATGATATGGATGAAGCTATAAGAATAGCAGATAAAATTTGTATAATGAATGGAGGAAGAATCATTCAATACGATACTCCAGAAAATATACTTAAAAATCCATGTAATGATTTTGTAAGTGAATTTATTGGGAAAAATAGAATATGGTCTTCACCAGAATTTATAAAGGTAAAAGATATAATGATTGATAATCCTATTACATGTTATAAAAATATATCATTACTAAAGTGTGTAGAAAAGATGAGAAGCTCAAAGGTTGATAGCTTAATGGTAATTGATAAATTAAATCATCTTTTAGGAATTGTTACAGCTAAACAAATACAAAATAACACAGATAGAAGTGTAGCGGTAGAAAACATAATGAATTCTGATTTTATCAAGGCATCTCCAGATGATACAATTATAGACATACTTGAACTTGTTAAAGAAAATAAAATATCAAGATTACCAGTTGTTGATGAAAGTGGATGTTTAAGAGGAATAATAACTAAAAGTAGTTTAGTTACAACACTAAGTCAACAATTTTTAGATACTGAGGAGGTGGAATAAAATGATGGGATTTTTAAATTATTTAATGGAAGCTAAGTCTCAAATTTTTATGTTATTGATTGAACATATAAAACTTACTTCATTATCTGTAGGATTAGCAATTATAATTGCAATGCCATTAGGAATATGTATAAGTTATATAAAACAAATGAACAAGCCTGTTATAGCAATTGCTAATATAATTCAAGCAATTCCTAGTATGGCATTATTAGGTTTTGCAATACCATTCTTAGGGATAGGAACAACTCCAGCTATTGTAATGGTTGTTTTATATTCACTATTACCAATTATAAAGAACACAAATACAGGAATTAAAAGTATAAATCCACAGACACTAGAGGCAGCTAGAGGAATTGGGCTTACAAAGTTTCAAATTTTAGTAAAAGTTCAATTACCATTAGCGTTACCTGTTATTATGTCAGGGGTTAGAATATCTGCGGTTACAGCAGTGGGACTTATGACAATGGCTGCCTTTATTGGTGGAGGGGGACTAGGATACTTAGTATTTTCAGGAATAAGAACAGTAAATAATTATCAAATTTTAGCAGGTGCAATTCCAGCTTGTATATTAGCATTAGCAGTTGATTTCTTATTTGGAATAATTGAAAATTTAGTTACACCTGTAAGTCTTCAAAAGGGAAATGCTAAACAAGGAATATCCAAAGCAAAAAAGAACAGAAGACAAAAAAGTATTCTTGCACTTACAGCTTGCATAATATTAGGAATATTTGTAATAACTAATATATCAACTAATAATAATAGTAAGACAATTACTATTGGAAGTAAGGATTATACAGAACAAGAGATACTTTGTAATATTTTTTCTGAAGCTATAGAGCAAAATACAGATATTTCTGTTAAACGTAAAAGTGCTCTTGGAGGAACTCAAATATGTTTTTCTGCTTTAAAGAGTGGAGATATTGATATGTATGTTGATTATAGTGGTACATGTTATGGAGATACATTAAAATATACACCTATATCTGATGTAGAAAAAATTTATGATACTGTTAAGACTGATTTTAAAGATAAGTTTAATATTGAAGTATTAAACCAAATGGGATTTAATAATACTTATACTTTAGCAGTTAAGAAAGAGACTGCAGAAAAATATAATTTAAAAACAATAAGTGATATTGCAAAAGTAGGAGATGAGTTAACAATATCTCCATGCTTAGAATTTCTTAATAGGGAAGATGGAATTATTGGATTGAAAAAAACTTATAATTTCAACTTTAAAAATGAAATTGGAATTGATGGAAGTCCTAAATACACAGCATTAATGAATAATGAAAGTGATGTTATAGATGCATTTTCAACTGATGGATTATTAAAGAAATTTGATTTAACTGTCTTAGAAGATGATAAAAATTTCTTTCCACCATATTATGCTATACCGTTAGTTAGAGGAGAAACTTTGGAAAAATATCCTGAAATAACTCCTATAATTGAAGAAATAGCACCTTTATTAACTAATGAAGTAATGATGGATTTAAATTATCAAGTAGATGAATTAAGAAAGGATCCAAAAGATGTTGCAAGAGAATTTTTACAAGAAAATAATTTGTTGTAAAATTCTTATAAATATATATAATAAAATAGTATATTAAGGAAACAATAAATAAGCCAATGATAGTAATAATATATCATTGGCTTATGTTATAATTATTTTGAATTTAATGTAATAGAAATTTATTATAGTAATATTATTAAAATATTTATGTGCTGTTAAAGTTAAGAATAATCAACTAAATATTATGTTAAAAATAAAATATTATTATGATAAGAGTGATTTCATAAAAATATAATACTTAAAAATCTATTAAGACTTATAAAAAAATAAAAGCGAGGAATGAAATGATGGATTTAGGACTTATACATATTTATTGTGGAAATGGAAAAGGAAAAACTACGGCGGCTATGGGACTTGGTATGAGAGCAGCAGGACGAGATAAAAAAGTTCTTCTAACTCAATTTTTAAAAGATAATACTACAGGTGAATTAACTTCTATAAGTAAAATTGGAGAAAATTTTCAAGTAGTAAAGGGAGAACCTGTTAAGACATTTTTTAAATTTATGACAGCGGAAGAGCAAAAACATACGAAATTAGAACATGAAAAAAGATTTAAAGATGTAATATTAAAAGTTATAGAAGAAAATTATGATGTTCTTATATTAGATGAAATTATCGCAGCTACCAATTTAGAATTAGTATCTTTAAAGAGTGTTATAGAATTCTTAAAAAACAAACCTAAAGGGCTTGAAGTAGTGATGACAGGAAGAAATCCAAATGAAAAGTTAATAGAACTTGCAGATTATGTTTCTGAAATTCAAGCAATAAAACATCCTTATGAAAAAGGGATTAATTCAAGAATAGGAATAGAAAAGTAATATGAATTGTTTAATAATAGGTGGATCTAAAAGTGGCAAATCTAATATAGGTGAAAAAATAGCGCTATCGTTAAATAAAGATAAAGTTATATATATAGCTACCATGAGTCCTTATGATGATGAAGATAAAAAAAGAGTAGAACAACATATTATTAATAGAGCAGGGCTTAATTTTATTACATTAGAACAATTTAGGGATTTAAATGAAACGGTAAAGTATATACATAAAGAAGATACAATATTAATTGATAGCATAACTTCACTTTTAATTAATGAAATGTTTATAAAAAATGATATAATAAAATATCCTTCATTAAAAATAATAAATAATATTAAAGAAATTATAAATACTGTTAAAAATGTGGTGATTGTATCAGACTACATATTTAGTGATTCTATAGAATATGATGAGATAAGTGAGAATTATAAGAGGGAACTTGGAAAAATAAATAAAGAACTAGCTGATATATGTGATACAGTTATGGAATGTAGCTTTAGTAATGTAAAAGTACATAAAGGAAATGAATTATTGACTGTATTAGGGAAGAAAGGATAAAGAAAGATATGAAAAATTTATTTAAAGGGCTTATGATGTCTTTAAGTATGTTTACTATAATTCCAATGCCATATGTAGAATGGGATGAAGATGGAGCTAAAAACATGATGAAGTGTTATCCAATTATAGGCCTTATTGTAGGATGCGTATGGTTTCTAGGATATAAATTAATAAATTATTTAAATATATCTATAGTTTTAAAAAGTGCATTAATAATGATAATACCATTCATAATTACTGGAATGTTACATTTAGATGGATTTATGGATGTATGTGATGCTATTTTATCAAGAAGAGATAAAGAAGAAAAATTAAGAATATTAAAAGATTCTACAACAGGAGCATTTTCAGTTATATCTGTTATTATTTTATTTTTTATACAATTTGGTGCAGTTCATTCATTTTTAGAATACAATAAAAATCCATATATATTGATGTTTTTACCTATAATAAGTAGAAATATAGTAGCATATTTTTTTATTACTATAATTACAATTAAAGAAAGTACATTAGGAAGTTATTTTACAAAAGGGACAAACATTAAAGACAAGGTTATTTTAATATTAGAGTTAGCCTTAGTATGTATATTGTTTGGAATTATACTTGGATATATTGGAATAGTAATTTTACTAATTGTTACAGTGGCTATAAGCTTGTGTGTGAAAAAATGCATTAATGAATTTGGTGGAATATCTGGTGATGTAGCAGGATTTTCTCTTGTTGTTGGAGAATTAGTAGGATTATTTTCAGCATGTTTATTTACTTAAAACTTAAAAAACTAATTTTATATATAAGATTAAAGGAAACTAATTAAGAACTTTAAGTAAAAAAGTATAGAATTTAGAAGAATAGTATGAATTAAAATTTAAAAAGTATGTTTTGTGAAGACGTATCAGGAAGGAAAATTTAAAGATATGATTTTAATTTATGGTGGAGCGTATAATGGTAAAAATGAATTTGTTAAAAAGAAGTATAACTTAGAGGATAAAGAATTATTTTATTGCAATGATTCGAATTTAGATTTCTCATATAAAGGTATAATTGGATTGCATATATTTATAAAAGGCTGTATTTTAATCAATATGGATGCTTTGGAGATAATAAAACAAAATTTAGATAATCTTCAGGATAATATTATTGTATGTGATGAAATAGGCTCTGGAATCGTACCTCTAGATAGAAAAGATAGGTTATGGAGAGAAGAGTGTGGACGGGTATTGCAATTTTTATCACAAAATTCAAATAAGGTATGTAGAATATTTTTTGGACTGGAGGAAGTATTAAAAGATGAGTAAAATAGAATTGTATTTAATTAGACATGGAAAAACTTATTGTAATAAAGAAAGATTATATTATGGTAAAACAGATGTCTCATTATGCGATGAAGGTATTATGGATCTTATATATAAGAAGAAAAATAATGGATATCCTTTATGTGAAAAATATTTTACTAGTGGTCTAAAGAGAACCAATGAAACATTCGAACTTTTATATCCAAATGAAGAATATGATTTAATACCAGAATTATGTGAATATAATTTTGGTGAATTTGAATTGAAATCTTATGAAGACTTAAAAGAAAATCCTAAATATCAAGAGTGGATTATGGATGAAGTTGGAGAAGTTAGATGTCCTAATGGTGAGAGTAAAAAAGAATTTAAAGAAAGAATTTTAACAGGATTTTATAATTTAGTGTGTGAATTAAGTGATGAAAATATAAAAAGTGCTTTAGTAGTTTTGCATGGAGGCACTATAGGAATGTTATTAGAAGAATTATATGATAATAAAAAAAGTTTTATAGAGTGGCAACCACAAGGTGGAGATGGATATAAACTTGTCATATCACTAGAAAATAATATGAAAATAATTAGTGTTAAAGAAATTTTTAAAATATAATTTTAAAATAATAGAGGCAGTTTTAAATGTGTGTTGATATATGAATAAGCAAACCTAAATTACACAATTAAACTTAGCCTAAAATTAAAATATAATATATATTAAGGGTGGTTTATAGAATGATAGAATTAACTATTGGATTTTTTTTAGATCTAATAATTGGAGATCCAGAAAATCCAATACATCCAGTTAGAATAATTGGAAATTTTGCTAGTAAATTAGAAAAGTTAACTAGAAAGTTATTTAAGAAGTGCCTAAAGATAGGTGGTCTTCTTACTTGGTTAATAGTTATAAGTATTACATTTTTAATTAATTTTTTTATATTAAAGATTGTAAGTGATTTTAATAAGTATTTAGGGATATTTTTAGGGGGAGTGGTAATATATTTCTGTATTTCTGCTAAAGGATTAGTGACAGAAGGATATAAAGTTATTTCATTAGTTAGAAAAGATGATATTAAAGCTGCAAGAAAGCAATTATCATTTATAGTAGGAAGAGATACTGAAAATTTAGATAAACAAGATATAATAAGAGCTGTAATAGAGACAATTGCAGAAAATATGTCAGATGGAATTATAGCACCAATTTTTTATGCAGGACTTGGAGGTGCACCATTAGCTATGGCATATAAAGCAGTAAATACTTTAGATTCTATGTTTGGATATAAAAATGATAAATATATGGAGTTTGGATATTTTTCTGCAAAACTAGATGATGTATTTAATTATATTCCAGCAAGAATCACAGGGGTTTTAATAGTATTATCAGCTATGATTTTAGGGTATGATTATAAATATAGTTTTAAAATATATAAAAGAGATAGATATAATCATTCAAGTCCTAATAGTGCTCATCCAGAAGCTGCAATGGCAGGTATATTAGGAGTTCAGCTTGGAGGAGAAAACTACTATTTTGGAAAATTAGTTAAAAAGCAAACTATAGGAGAGAGTATTAAGGAAATAGAGGTTTTGGATGTGGACAAAACGTCAAAAGTACTTTACTGTAGTGCTATTTTATCATACATATTATCAATTATATTAATTTTTATTGGAGGACATATCTATGGCTAATACAGGACATGGTGGAAATATAAAAGAGATAGCAAGAAAAAAAGGAATTGATTACAATAATATAATAGATTTTTCATCAAATATTAATCCTTTAGGTATGTCAAGTAAAGTAAAGAGAGCTATAATAGATTCAATGGAGGAAATAAAAAAATATCCAGATATAAGCTATATGGAATTAAAAAAATCAATATCTGAATATGAAAATATTAATGAATCTTATTTAATGTTAGGAAATGGTGCAGCAGAAGTATTATTTAATATAGTTAAAGCATTAAAGCCTAAAAAAGTATTAATACCTGTACCAACTTTTTCAGAATATAAAGAAGCTGTAGAATGTGTAAATTCAAAAGTTGAACTATATAAAATGAGTGAAAATAATTCTTTTAAAATATGTGAGGATATTTTAGATAAAATTACAGAAGAAATTGACTTAATTTTTATATGTAACCCTAATAATCCAACAGGAGTATTAACAAATAGAGAATTATTAATGAAAATTTTAATAAAGTCTAAAGAAAATAATAGTACAGTTTTAATTGATGAGTCTTTTATGGATTTTATAACAGAAGATATTTCAATGGTTAGTACTATAGAAACTTTTGATAATTTAATTATACTAAAGTCTCTTACTAAATTTTTTGCAATGCCAGGATTGAGAATAGGGTATGGGGTATGTTCAAACAAAGATTTTATAAGTGAGGTTTATAAGATAACTCCAGCTTGGAATATAAATATACTGGCTGATGTAGCAACTAGAGTTTCTTTGCACGATAAAAATTACATGAGAAAAACAATACAATATATGGAAAAAGAAAAAGCTTTCCTATATAATAGTCTAAAGACATTTAAAAACTTAAATGTATATGAACCTAGTGTGAATTTTATATTTTTTAAAAGTAATTTAGATATTAATTTAAAATCAGAACTATTAAAATACAATGTTTTAATAAGAAGTTGTAGTAACTATGATGGGTTAAATGAGTATTATTATAGAGTAGCAGTAAAAAGTAGGGAAGATAATGCTAAGTTAATTTGTTGCATAAAAAATATACTTGGTGATAACGAATAGAATTTAAAAATAAATCTAAAGACAAAGAGGTAAGGGTGGAAAATTTAAAGTTTGTAAATTTATATAGTGGCAAAAATGGACAATATCATAAATTCGTATATAATAGACCTATATTTAATAACAAGGTAGAATTTTGAATAATAGAAAAGCAAAATTCAGATAACTATGGATATTTAATAATAAAATAAGCAGTTAAAGTATTTTATTAGAAACTGCAAAAGATGGTTTTGGAGGGTAGTATGAATAAAAAAAATATAATGTTTTTAGGGACAGCATCTTCAGTAGGAAAGAGTACTTTAGTAGCAGCACTATGTCGAGTATTAAAAAATGAAGAGTTTAAAGTGGCTCCTTTTAAAGCAATGAATATTTCATTGAATTCCTATGTAACCAAAGATGGAGCAGAAATGGGAAGAGCCCAAGTCGTACAAGCTGAAGCCTGTAAATTAGAACCTAATGCTTTGATGAATCCAATATTATTAAAACCAAGTGGAGGCCATACTCAAGTTATAGTAAATGGAAAAGTTTATGATAATATAGAACCTTATAAGTATAAAGAACTAAACAAAAAGTTAAAAGGTATTGTAAAAGAATCATATGATGAATTAAGCAATAAGTATGAATTAATAGTATTAGAAGGATCTGGAGGCTGTGCTGAAATAAATTTAAAAGATAGCGATATAGCTAACATGAATATGGCTGAAAGTGTTGATGCACCAGTTATATTAGTAGCTGATATTGATAGAGGTGGAGTTTTTGCATCTATAGTTGGAACTCTTGAATTGTTATCAAAAAATGAGAGAAGCAGAGTAAAGGGTGTTATAATAAACAAATTTAGAGGTGAAAAACAACATTTTGAAGCTGGAGTAAAACAATTAGAAGAAATAATAAAAATACCTGTTCTTGGGGTAATGCCATATGAATATTTTGATATTGAAGATGAGGATGCCGTTACAGAAAAAATATGTAATAAAGAATCTGAAGATGAGAATAGTATAGATGTAGCAATAATAAGACTTTCTCATATGTCTAATTTTACAGATTTTAATGTACTTAGTAGGATAAATGGAGTTAATGTAAGATATGTAGAAAGTACAAAGTATTTAAAAAATCCAGATGTGATTATTATACCAGGAACTAAAAATACAATTGAAGATTTAAGAATCTTAAAAGAAAGTAAACTTGCTGATGAGATAATTAAATTACATGATAGCGGCACATTAGTATTGGGGATTTGTGGTGGATATCAAATGTTAGGAAAGATACTTCTTGATCAACAAGGTGTAGAAGGAAATACCTTACAAGAAGAAGGATTAGGTTTACTTGACATAAAGACTAGATTTAATGAAAGAAAAATAACCAAGCAAGTCGAAGCTCAAGTAGTATCAAATTTAAAAGATATTAATGAAATAGAAAATAAATCATTAGTAGGATATGAAATACACAATGGAATAAGTAAAGTTGGAAAAAATGTAAAACCATTTATAAAAGATTCTAAAGGAAAAATCATTGGAGTTTGTGATATAGAAGGATCTGTTGCAGGAACTTATTTGCATGGAATTTTTGATTCAGAGGAGTTTACTAATGCATTTATTAATGCGTTAAAGAAGAATAATAACTTTGATTTATTGGAAGATGATGAGTTAAATAAACTATCTGATTATAAAAATGAGCAATATGAAAAATTAGCAAAAATATTTTCAGAGAATATAGATGTAAATAAAATAAAAGAAATAATTGGTATTTAAGATTTAATCAAAGTGCTGATATATATAATGTCATTTTAACTATTGTATGTATAAACACATATAATTAAAAATTTAACCAAAATATAAAAGAGCTGTATGAAGTAATTTAAAAAATTATTTTCATACAGCTCTTTTATAGATAGGATTTATAGAAATTTTATAATAGCTAGTATTATAAGAAGTACTCCAGAAAGCCATGAAAGTTCAACATTTATATTATCAGCTAATTTTTTACCAATTATAACACCGATTGATACAGCTAAAAACCCAATTATGAAACTAAGAATTATAACTTGAATATAATTTATACTTGTTAAACTAGAACCAAATCCAACTGCTAAGCTATCTAATGAAAGTGCAAGAGCTAGATAAAATGATTCTTTTGGACTTAAAGTTTTTGATTTATCAAAGTCGGCTTTTGTCTCATCGGCATAAACCTCAAGTACAAATTTAAAATCAAATATTTTAAATGTTAAAGGGGTATCTATTTTAGAGCACTTAGATATATAAGATTTAAATATACATTCAAATAAACGATATATACCAAGTCCCATTAAAAGAACAAATCCTATCAACATAGGCAGATTACCTGGTAAAAATTTTTTTACAATAGCTCCAAGTAATAATGAAATGCCTAGTGTACATGTAGATACCAAATTTATTATCAAAGCAGATATTGGAGGAATTTTAATTTTAGATGTACCATAAGCAATGCTTGCAACAAAAGAATCTATACAGATAGATGATACTAATAAAATTGATTCAAGCATAATAATACCTCGATAACTAATACATACTTATATATATTTTATATTATGAAGAAATAGGATATTAGTTACAAAATGTGAGTGAAATGTAATAAATATTACAATGATTAAATTTATTTAAGGGTAGTATTTCTCATTTTAAAACAAATTTTAAAATATTTATATTATTAATGATAAATTAATTATGATAGAATAAAAGATGAGAATAATTTATATTAAAAATAGCATTACTTTTAGATAAATGGAGGAAGAATATGTACAAATTAATAGCATTAGATATGGATGGAACATTACTTACAAGTGATAAAAAGGTTTCTGAAAGAAATAAAAAGGCTATAAAAGCAGCTGAAGAAAAAGGCGTTAAGGTAGTTTTAGCTTCAGGAAGACCTAGTGAAGGGTTAAGACAATATTTAGAAGAACTTGAATTATTAAAAGAGGATGATTACGTTCTTAGTTTTAATGGTGGAGTAGCTCAAAATGCAAAAAGTGGTGAAATAATATCAAGAACTGTTTTAAAAGGGAAAGATTTAAAATATATTAATAACATAGCTAAGAAATTAAATGTAAATATACATGCTTTTTCAGAAAAATTAGGATTGATAACACCTAAAATTAGCAAATATACAGAAGTTGAAGCAGAAATAAACGGAATTGGTATAAGTATTGTAGATTTTGATAATATAGATGACACTGAAAATATAATAAAAATAATGATTATAGACCCAGAAGAAGTATTAGAAGAAGCAATTAAAAAATTACCTAAAGAAGTTTATGAAAAATATAATGTGTTAAGAAGTACACCTTTCTTCTTAGAATTTATGAACAATGAAGTTGATAAAGGTGAAGGTTTAAAAAGACTTGCAGAAACTTTAGGAATAAAACAAGAAGAGGTAATAGCAATGGGGGATGCAGGAAATGACTTATCAATGGTTAAATATGCAGGCCTTGGAGTTGCTATGGAAAATGGATTTGCTGAAGTTAAAGAAAATGCACAATTTATAACTAAAAGTAATGATGAAGATGGAGTAGCTTACGCAATAGAAAAATTTGTTTTATAGTCATGTTGATATTATAGTATAAAGCTTTATGAACTGAGTAATTTGTTTTATATGAGTGTTGATATATGCATAAGTAAAGTGGGCTAAGTAATTGAATTTAGGAATACTAAATAAAAAAATCCAACTAAAAATTAGTTGGATTTTTTATTATTCAATGAATTTTACACATGTTGGTGATGGAACATCTTCCGTTCCCATAAATTTTAATGCTCCATTTGATTGTTGAATTGAGAAAATAGATAATGTGTTAGATAGTTCATTTCCACAGATTAAATACTTTCCAGTAGGATCTATTTGGAAGTCACGAGGACATTCGCCTTTACAATCAAATACATCAACATATTCTAATTTTCCATTATCATCATTTATATAAAATAAAGTTATAGTGTTATTTCTTATATCTGAAGTATATAAAAATTTATTGTTTTTGTGTATGTGTATAGCTGATGCTAATTTTTCTCCTTTATAATCTTTTGGAAAAATGCTAGTTATTTCAACTTTTTCAAATGGATTTTCTTTTTTTGAGTTATATTTTAAAGTGAAAATTTCACAGCTTTTTTCTGCTAAAACATAATAAAATGGTTTTGATTTTGAATAAGTTATATGTTTAGGTGCTGAATTTTTTGGAAAAGAGTAACTTAAATGTTTTTTCGCAACCAACTTATCATTATTAAAAGTATATAACATTAAAACATCTTTTCCGGAATCAACTGATAAAATATATTTTTCATCATGTGAGAAGATAGAACAATTTATATGAGAATTTTCATCATTTAAATCTTTTTCACAATCTTCATTATTAACAGTTACGTGAGATGTTAAAATTATTCCATCTAAAGTATTAAAAACCTTAATCTCATTTTCATTATAATTTGAAGAAATTAAAAGTTGCTTATTTTTTCTTATGCTTACATGACAAGGTTCTTTACCATCTTCAACATTATAATTAATTAAATCCACATAGTCTTTTTCTCCAAAAAATTTGAATGAAGAAACCCCAGATTGTTTTCCTATGCTACAAGTAGAATATAAAATATTTCTTTCTTTATCAATTGCTAAATAGTTAGGATCATCAATTTCATAAGCTAAATTAATTCTATCTATTTTTCCAGATGATGAATTAAAACTAAACTTATAAATTCCTTTACTATCATTATTTGTATGAGTTCCTATAAAGCCAATTATTATATCTTTATTTACTATCATAAAGTAATGCCCCCTTTTAGTTTGTATAATTATAAGTATATCATAAATAAAATATATTAAATATCCAAAAAATAGATGAAAAATATTGAGAATGTTAATAGATTAGTAAAATAATTACAATTAAATATCTAAGTATTAATAAAAGCATGTATATAAAAATAAACTGAATAAAATATTATTATAAATTTAATACTTTTGAATAAATATAAATTATTAAATTTGAAGCTTATCTTAGTATTAAGAATTAAATATTAAATTTTCATAAATATTGATAAATATTAATTTTTTGGTATAATAATTTGTAAATAACAAAAATTAAATACTGATTTTAAAAGATATGTAAAAGCGCAAATAAGAAGGGGGGCTTTATTAGTGCCTATAAAAATTCCAACAGAATTACCAGCATTTAAAGTATTATCTAACGAAAATATTTTTGTCATGAATGATAGTAGAGCAAAGACTCAAGATATAAGACCATTAAAAATTGCAATTCTTAATTTAATGCCGAAAAAAATTTTAGCAGAAAATCAATTATTGAGACACTTATCTAATACACCATTACAAGTTGAAGTAAAGCTTATTCAAACTAAAAGTTATGTTTCACAAAATACGCCAATTGAACATTTGGAAAAGTTTTATACTTATTTTGATGATATAAAAGATGAAAAATTTGATGGATTAATAATAACTGGGGCACCTGTTGAACAAATGGCATTTGAGGATATTACTTATTGGAATGAATTAACTGAAATTATGAAATGGAGTAAATCAAATGTTTTTTCAACATTACATATATGTTGGGGGGCTCAAGCAGGATTATATTATCATTATGATATACAAAAATATAAATTAGAAAAGAAAATATCTGGTGTATTTTCTCATTGGGTAAATGACGAAAATGCTGATTTAACAAGAGGATTAGATGATATATTTTATGTACCACACTCTAGACATACAGAAGTAAAAAAAGAAGATATAAATAAAATTTCAGAATTAGAAATTTTATCAGAATCTAAAGAGGCAGGTATCTTTATTGTAGCTACTAAAGATAGAAGAAAAATATTCTTTATGGGTCATCCTGAGTATGATAGAAATACATTGAAAGAAGAATATATGAGAGATAGAGAAAAGGGGGATAATGTAGACATACCACAAAACTATTTTGTAGATAATGATATAAATAGTACTCCTAAATTTACATGGAGAGGTAGCTCTAATATAATATTTGGCAATTGGTTAAATTATTGTGTATATCAAAATACTCCTTATGATATTAATGATATATCTAAATAAAAATGTATTTATGTTTTAGGTAACAGATGGGGCTTTCGGTTGCTAAAAACAAATTCACAAGAATGTTTATATTAAAAATTACATAAATATTAACAATACAAAACCTCGGCGATTAATTGATGGGGTTTTGTTATTTTTTTATGTGATATAAATTGTTATTTAGGAATATAAGAATAAGTAATTAAACTGATAAAAAAAGCTTGTATTTTTAAGCTTTTCCTTATAAAATTAAAAAAATAATATATTTTATCTATAAATATTACAAAAAATAATGTTTAATGTTAAAATATAAAGAATTTTATTAAAAGATATGTTAATAAAAAGTTTAATATGTCTAGTATTTAAAACAATGGAGGATTAGTGTGGAACAGAAGAGAGAAAAATTTTCATCAAGTTTAACAGTTTTTTTAGCAACATTAAGTTCCGCTGTAGGTTTGGGTAATATATGGATGTTTCCTTATATTACAGGAGAAAATGGTGGAGCAGCATTTATTATTATATATTTAATATGTGTTGCATTAGTAGCAGTACCAGTACTTATTAGTGAATTTATAATAGGTAGAGGTACTAGAAGGAACGTATATGGAGCAATTTCAAAGATTACAGATAAAAAAGGCTTTAAAGTTATAGGTATTTTTGCAATACTTGCAACATACTTTATGCTATTTTTCTATACAGTAGTTGTTGGATGGGTTTATTCATACGTATTTAAAGCAGTAACAGGAGCGTTAAAAGGAGTGACATCAGAATCTGCAAGTACTATATTTTATAATACAAGTGTAGGACCAATCTCACCAATTGTCTGGCAGCTTATAGCATTATTAGTTGGAGGGACGATATTAGTTTTAGGTGTAAAGGGTGGAATTGAAAAGTTAACTAAAACATTAATGCCTGTGTTAATTGTACTTCTTGTAGTTTGTGCTCTTAGAAGTTTGACATTACCAGGATCTATGGAAGGTGTACATTTCTTGATTAAACCTGATTTTTCAAAGGTAAATATTGGAGTTGTACTTTCAGCTTTAGGATTAGCATTTTTTAAGCTATCAGTTGGGACAGGTACAATGATTACATATAGCAGTTATTATAATGATGATAATAACTTAATTGGTACAGCAGGAAAAGTAGCAATATCAGATACCTTAGTATCATTAATAGCAGGACTTGCTATATTTCCAGCAGTTTTCTCATTTGGATTAGAACCAAGTAGTGGTCCAGGTCTATTATTCAATACTGTACCTTTAATATTTGCTAAAATGCCAGGTGGTTGGATTTTAGTGATTATGTTTTTTGCTCTTACAGCGATGGCAGCTACAATGGCTATGATATCATTGTTAGAGGTTTTAACTGTATTCTTTACAGAAGAGTTAAAAATGGAAAGAAAGAGAGCAATAATACTAAATATTATAATAATAGTAGGAGTTGGGTCATTAGCAGCATTATCAGGTAATATAAATGGTGTTTTAGGTGATAAATTAATATTTGGACTAACATTTTTTGATTTCTTTGATGCTATTGTATCTAAAGTATTTTTACCTATAAATGGATTGTTGATAATTTTATTAACTGGGTACTTTATAAATAAAAAATATTTAATAGATCAATTAAGTAATAATGGAGTATTAAAGAATGAAGCAATAGTAAAGGCTTTAATTTTTATTATGAAATACATAGCACCAATACTTATTATAGTAGTATTTTTAAAATCATTTATTTAAAGTCTAACGTAATTACATAAATATATAACAATATAAAATTGAATAATGATAATAACAGGTATTCCTAATAGGAATTTTAAGTGCTTAGTTTTATGTCTGAAAGTAAACATTCCTAAGAGCATGCCAATTGATCCACCAATTATAGAGATTCCGATGAGTGTTTTTTCAGGAACTCTCCATTCTTTATGTATTGCACGGTTTTTATCAACAAGCATAATACAAAAACCGATAAAATTTATAAAAAGTAAATATATAAGAACGATTTTAATCATAGTCTCACCTCAGTTTAAATAATATAGTATATTATTTATCTTAGCACAAGTATGAACTCAAAAAAAAGCTATTTCAAAATTAAATGAAATAGCTTTTTACATAAATATTATAAATTTTAGTAATTAATTTAGCCTCCAAGAGTTACATCTTGATCGTTATACCAATTTAATGCATCATAAAATTCATGTTCTTTAAATGCAGGCCAATATGAGTCTATTACATAAAAATCTGAATAAACACATTGAGCGGGCAAAAAGCCACTAAGCCTTCTTCTTCCTCCCCATCTTATAATAAGGTCTATTCTGGAAATATCTTTAGAATGTATATAAGGTATAATGCCCTTATGAGATGGATCATTTTCTTTTAATATATTTAAATCCCATTCCCAACCATAGTTCATCAAAAAATTAACTTTTATTCCACCAGTTCCAAAAGTAGTTCTTTTTGAAAATGGCAATAGTTCTTTAGGAAATAATTTTGAATCTATATTTCCTAAAACTAATATTTCACAATTCTCTTTGGTAAGTAATTTAACAGATTCAATGCAAGCTTCAGTGAAGGCTATTTTTTGCTCACTAGGTCTTTTTGTATTATCTACTGTAAATCCATAAAAAGTTACCTCAGATATACCTTCTTTTTGACACAATTTAAAAACTTCAAGGCCAGGATTTATACCGAAGGAATAGCCCTTATCTTTTGTTAATCCGTTAGCTAAAGCCCAACGTCTATTTCCATCTGGAATGACACCTATATGTTTTGGAATTCTCATTTTTTTATCTCCTAATGCAATAAAATTTTAATTTGATTTTAAAATATTAATCTGTAAATATAAGTATATCCAATATAGTTAAAAATACACATATAGGTATTTAGTTATGATAAATATACATTAAAAAGTATTAGAGTATAGTTCATTTATTTATTAAGATAGTATAGAAGAGTTTATCTAATAACATTATCTACAGAGCTCCTGCTTATATAAACCAGGGGTAATGGCTACATGTTAAAAAGGTAATGAGTTGTATAAATATTAAAAGATAAAAATAAAATCTAATAATATTAAAAACTCTATTTATATAAAATTAACATAAATAAATATATATATATTTATTTCTAGGGAGGGCACACACATGGCAGTTAATGCAAAAAGACAAAAGGAATTAAAAGCTTTAGGATTTTTATTACAAAATGATAAGGAACATTTTGCAGTAAGGTTTTTAGGTAGAGCAGGTAATTTTACAGTAGAGGAACTAAACAATATAAATGTTATTTCTAAAAAGTATGGTAGAGATTATTGTGGAATGACAACAAGACTTCAAATTGAAGTACCTTGGATAAAAGATGAAGATGTAGAAATGGTTATTGAAGAAGCAAAGAAATTAGGATTAAGACATGGTGGTACAGGACAAAAATTTAGACCTTTAGTATCTTGTAAAGGTACTGTATGTCTTCATGGAAACATTAATACACAAGAAATATGTAGACAATTAGAAGATAAGTACTTTGGAACAGATACTCCTCATAAATGTAAGGTAGCAGTAGTTGGTTGCGCTAACAATTGTGCAAAAGCTAATATAAATGATATTGGTATTATGGGAAGAACAGTACCACAGTTTACTTTAGATAAGTGTGTTGGATGTGGATTATGTGTTAAGGCTTGTAGACAAAAAGCTTTAGAAGTAGTTGATAAAAAAATAGTACATAATAAAGATTTATGTGTTGATTGTGGCGGATGTGTAAGAGCTTGTAAATTAGGTGCAGCTGTTGCAAAAGAAAAAGGTGGAGAAATCTTTGTCGGGGGAAGATTTGGTAGAGGAATGAGAATCGGAGATTCTTTAGGAAAGATATTTAAAGAAGAAGAAATAATTCCAATGGTTGATAAGATTGTGGATTATTACAGAGAAGTAGGACAACCTGGTGAAAGAATTTCTAAGGTTATGGATAGAATGGGAAAAGAAAAATTTATAAATAATGTTTTAAAGAGATAGAATGTTATAAAAATACATTTTAAATAGTATTAAAAAAGTTCAAGTAGTAATTATTTTATACAACTTGAACTTTTTAATATATAGAAAATTATAAGAATTTTTTAATTTTAAAAAACTGATAAAATTTAGATTTAGAAATAAATCAAGTAAGAATTAAAAATGGAAAATTCTTAAGGAATTTTAAAATATATTATTTTTAGGAGGTTTATATCATTTGAATCTAAACTCTGAAATATCAACTATAAAAGCCATAGATAAAATGGTAAAATACAACTTATATTAAAAAATAATTATTATAAATTAGAAATTAACTTTTTTTATTGTATGTTTTAATATAAAATAAGTATATTAAATTAGAACATATAAATATTTTAAATAATTATACAAGGTGGAAAAATAATGATAGCAGTGTTAGGAATAAAAAGAAATACACCAATAGAAATTAGGGAAAAATTAACTATAAAAGTAAACAAACATGATGAGTATCTAGATAAATTGTTAAAATATTTAGAGGGGGTTGTCATTCTTGCAACTTGTAATAGAACAGAAATTTATTTTAATGTTTCTTCTATAAATGAAGAACTATTAAAAAAGATTTTTGAAATTTTTAACTGGAATTATAGTTATAGAAAATATATTTTTATATCTGAAGACAAAAAGGCTTGCAAACATTTATTTGAAGTAACTTGCGGTTTTCATTCAAAGATTTTAGGTGAAGATCAGATTTTGGGGCAAGTAAAGACGTCTTATTTTAAATCTTTAAATGCAAAAGCCCTTAATTTAGAATTACAAAGATTATTTCAATATGCTATAACATGTGGTAAAAAATTCAAAAGTCAATCAAGGTTATTTGAAATTCCGGTATCATCAGCCTCAATAGTTGTAAATGAATCTATTAATAAAGACTGTAAAAAATTTATGGTATTAGGATATGGAGATGTAGGACGTCTAACTATGAAGTATTTACTGGCACATAATATAAATGAAGTGTATTTGGCAGTTAGAAATAAGAAAATAAAAGACGAAATTATGGATAAGAGAGTTAATGTAATAGACTTTGAAGAAAAAAATAAATACATAAATGATATGGATTGTGTGATTTCATGTACATCAGCACCTCATATAGTCATAAAAAAGCAAGACATAAATAACATTGGAAGTAATATAATAATTTATGATTTAGCAGTACCTAGAGATGTGGATGATGATATTAATGATATAGATAGAGCTCAGGTTTATAATATAGATAATATAAGTCACATAAATGATGGTAATAAAAAGATGCGTTTTGATAAGATGGATTCTAATAAATTTATTTTAGAAAAATACTTAAATGAGTATTATGAATGGAAAAGACTGAGAAGTATTGCTCCATTCATAGAAGAATTAAAAGTAACGTCTAAAGAAATATATAATAAAAGAATAACCACTTTTAAAAATAAATGTACAGATAAAGATGATGTTGATTTAGCGAATAGAATGATAAAGAGCACATCGGACTATTATATGAATAGAGCTATAGATATAATGAAAGAAGAAACTTTAAAGGGAAGTGAAGAGGAATGTTTAAGGATAATAAAGAGCATATTTATGACGAAAAAATAGATTATTCTTTTATTTCACTACTTTCTAATAAAATAAATATTGGTGTTATTGGTGGAGGCAGAGCTGGGTTTATAAAGATTAAACATTTTTTAAAAACAGGCTGCTATGTTGAAGTTATCTCAAAAGATTTTTGTGAAGAAGTAATAAGTTTATGTGAAGAATTTAAGGGAAGATTAATTTTAATAAAAAGTGAATTTAATTATGAGTTTTTAGAAAATAAGCATTTAATTCTAATAACAACAGACGATAGAGAAATTAACGATGATATAAAAAGATATTGTGATAGAAATTATAAAATATACATAGAATCTTCAAGTTTTAAGAACGGTATGGGTGTTATACCTGTTCAAAGAAATCTTAAGAATATAACTTTTGCATTAAACACAAAAGGGGGAAACCCTAAAGGTTCAGTAATGCTTGCAAATAAAGTTCAAGATTTATTAGAGGATTATGATGATTTTATAGCATTAACAACTAAGATTAGAAATAAAGCTATAAAAATTTCAAAATATAAAAAAGAGATAATAAATTTTATTTCTTGTGATGATTTTAAGTTTTTCTATGATAATCATAAAGAGGGATTAGTATTAAAACTCTATTTTGAAGAAGAAATATTAAATAAGTTAATATAGATTATATTTAAATCAAAAAATTTCACTAGATAAAGGAGCAGTAAAAAAATAATGAATGAATTAATAATAGCAACTAGAAAAAGTAAGTT
The DNA here is from genome assembly GCF_900290265.1 of Clostridium cagae. Taxonomy (NCBI): domain Bacteria; kingdom Bacillati; phylum Bacillota; class Clostridia; order Eubacteriales; family Clostridiaceae; genus Clostridium; species Clostridium caccae. The sequence continues at coordinate 2,487,274 of NZ_OKRA01000001.1, read as the reverse complement.
AGCTCAAGTTCAAACTGAAATAATTATGGGGCAATTGAAATCAAAATTTAATATAGATAGTAAAAAATTACTTATAGTAACTGAGGGTGACAGAAAGTTAGATGTTTCATTAAATAAAATAGGTGGTAAAGGACTTTTTGTTAAGGATATAGAACTTGCCCTTTTAAATAAGGAAGCTCATGCTGCAGTTCATAGTATGAAAGATGTTCCTTTTGAAGTTAGTAGTGAATTTGAAATTACAGCTATAACAGGAAGAGAAGATATAAGGGATGTATTTATTTCAAATGGAGATATCTCATTTAAAGATATTAAAAAAGGCGCTAAAGTAGGAACAAGTAGTATAAGAAGAGCAGCACAACTAAAACTTCTAAGAAGTGATTTAGAGATAGTACCTATAAGAGGTAATGTTCAAACTAGATTAAAGAAAATGGGAGAACAAAATTTAGATGGAATCGTGCTAGCAGCAGCAGGTCTTAAAAGACTTGGTGATGAAAATTTAATAACAGATTATTTTGATCCAAAAGAATTTTTACCAGCAGTTTCTCAAGGGGCACTTGGAATTGAGTGTTTAAAAGATGGTGATGCCAATAAATATTTTGAAGCTTTAATAGATGCAGAAGCAACTTTAACTGTGGAAGCTGAAAGAAGTTTTATGAAAGAATTACAAGGAGATTGTCATAGCCTTATTGGAGCTTATTCTGAAATTCAAGGTGATGATTTATATATGATTGGAATATATGATATAGGTGGAAAAATAGTTAAAAAAGATATTTTAGGATGCAAAACTAATAATATTGAATTAGGAAAGAAATTAGCACAAAAAATATTAGGATAATGTTGTTTAAGTATGATATGGATATTTTAATATAAAGCTAATATAGGGGAAACTTAATTTTAAGAATTATGAAAAATAAATTCCAATGATACAGTGTTTTTATACTAAAACATTAACATTCATTTAAGATATATGTTGAAAATTTAACTGAAAGGTGGCTTAGAATTAATAAGACTGTTATGTAAAGTACATAATACCTTATTAAAAATCGATTATGAATAAAGTATATATTATAGGTACAGGACCTGGAGACGAAGAATTATTAACCGTAAAAGCTGTGAACAAATTAAAAGAGTGTACAGCAGTTTTATATGATAGATTGGTTTCAAATAATATTTTAAATTATTTAAGCGATTCTTGTGAAATTTATTATTGTGGAAAAGAACCAGGAGCACATTATAAAACACAAGAAGAAATAAATGAAATGCTAGTAAAATTAGCAAAAGAAGGCCATGTAGTAGGAAGAGTTAAAGGCGGAGACCCATATGTTTTTGGAAGAGGAGGAGAAGAGGTATTGGCGCTTAAGGAAGAAAATATTCCTTTTGAAGTAATACCAGGAGTAACTTCTCCAATAGCAGTATTAAATTACGCAGGTATTCCAATAACTCATAGGGGAATAGCTCAAAGTTTTCATGTTGTAACTGGAATGTCAGCAAAACATATTAAGTCTAATTTCAAAGCCTTAGCTATGGAAGAAGGAACTTTAGTATTTATGATGGGATTAAGCAACTTAGAAAACATAGTACATGAACTTGTGTTAAATGGAAAAGATATTTCTACACCTTGTGGCGTTGTTATGAGAGGAACTTCAAGTAAGCAAAAGAAGGTAGTTGGAACTTTAGAAAATATATGTGAAAAAGTAGAAGAAGCTAAATTACAATCACCATGTATAATTGTTATCGGTGAAGTGGTTAATTTAAATGAAGACTTAGCTTGGTATGAACATAAACCTTTGTTTGGAAAAAATATTTGTGTAACTAGATCTCAAAAACAAGCAGCTACTTTAAAACAAAAGTTAAGAGATATGGGTGCTGAAGTTACGGCTTTAAGTGCTATAGAAATAGAAAGTACAGCTAGTAATTTAGATAGCTATATGGGTGATTTAGAAAATTATGATCATATAGTATTTACCTCTGTGAATTCAGTTGATATATTCTTTGATTATTTAATAGAAAATAAATATGATATAAGAAAATTACAAGCTAAAGTATCAGCTATAGGTAAAGCAACATGGCAAGCTCTTGAAAGAAGAGGTATAATATGTTTTGTGAAAGCTAGGGAATTTATAGGTGCTGGATTAATAAAAGTATTAAAACCACATGTTAAAGAAAATGAAAAGGTACTTATTCCATGTTCATCATTAGCAAAGTCAGATATAGCAGATGAATTATCTAATGTAGGTGCTAATGTAGATAGAGTATTTATTTATGATACAGTAAAAGGAAGAGTAAGAAATAAAAGAGCATTTGATGAAGTAGATATAGTATTTTTTACAAGCCCATCAACTGTATATAATATGATAGATATGGTTGGATTAGATGCTATTAAAGAAAAACAAGTTATAGCAATAGGCACTAGAACTAATAAACCACTTGAAGAACTAGGCATAAAGGCATATATTTGCAAGGAGCATTCACAAGACGGATTCTTAAATGAAATTGAATCATTTGTAAAAGATATGGAGGCGTAATTATGATAAAAAGAGGCAGAAGATTAAGAGCAACATCTGCTATTAGAGATATGATAAGAGAGACTACACTAAATACTAAGGATTTTATATATCCTATATTTGTTGTAGAAGGAGAAAATATAAAGAATGAAATTTCTTCTTTACCAGACAATTATCATTATTCAATAGATAGATTACATGAAGTAATTGCAGAAGTTGAAAAAGCTAACATTGCAGGAGTTCTTTTATTTGGTATTCCAGAACATAAAGATGCTTGTGGAAGTGAAGCATATAATGACAATGGAATTGTTCAACAAGCTGTAAGAAAGATTAAGGAATTAAATAAGGAACTACTTGTTATAACAGATGTTTGCATGTGTGAATACACATCTCATGGACATTGTGGAATAATTCATGAATCTGATGTAGATAATGATGAGACACTTGAATACTTAAGTAAAATTGCAGTTTCTCATGCAAAAGCAGGAGCAGATATGGTAGCGCCTTCAGATATGATGGATGGCAGAATTGGATTTATGAGAAAAGCATTAGATGATAATGGATTTAAAAAAGTGAGTATAATGAGTTATTCTGCAAAATATTGCTCAGCATTTTATGGACCATTTAGGGAGGCAGCTGGATCAGCACCCGAATTTGGAAATAGAAAAACATATCAAATGGATCCAGCTAATAGATTAGAAGCATTAAGAGAAACAGAAAAAGACATAGAAGAAGGCTGTGATATTATAATGGTTAAGCCGGCATTACCTTATTTAGATGTAATAAGAGAATGCAGACAAAACTTTAATATGCCTCTTGCAGCTTATAATGTAAGTGGTGAATATGCAATGGTTAAGGCAGCAGGAAAACAAGGACTTATAGATGAAGAAAGAATAATAATGGAAATTTTAACTTCAATAAAGAGAGCTGGGGCAGATATAATAATAACTTATCATGCATTAGAAGCAGCAAAAATTTTAAATAAATAGTATCTGTTCTTTATTTAAGTATTTACAGGAAGTATACAGGGAGTGAACGTAGTGAATAATTTAGAAATATTCGAAGAATCAAAGAAATATATGCCAGGTGGAGTAAATAGTCCTGTTAGATGTTTTAAAGAGATGGGAATGAATCCTCCAGTTATAAAGTCAGGAAAAGGTGTAATTATTAAAGATGAAGATGGAAAAGAATATATAGATTTTGTCTTAGCATGGGGACCATTACTTTTAGGACATTGTGATGAAGATGTGGTAAAAGCAATAAAAGAAACAAGTGAAAATGCATTAGCTTTTGGAGCACCAACTAAGTTAGAATTAGAACTAAGTAAATTTATGTGTGAAAATTTAGATAATGTAGACATGATAAGAATGGTTAATTCAGGTACAGAAGCTACTATGAGTGCTGTAAAGCTTGCAAGAGGATATACAGGAAAGAGCAAGATAGTTAAATTTGCAGGATGCTATCATGGACATTTTGATGGATTTTTAATAGAAGCAGGTTCAGGAGTACTTACAGAAGGAATTCCAGGATCCCTTGGAGTACCAAAGGAAAGTGTAGAAAACACATTAATAGGACTATATAATGATAAAACTCAAATAAAAGAACTTTTTAAAAAGCAAGGAAATGAAATTGCTGCTGTTATCATAGAGCCAGTTGCAGGAAATATGGGTGTTATAAAGGCCAATGAAGATTTTATTAAGGAATTAAGATCTTTATGTGATGAATATGGTGCATTACTTATATTTGATGAAGTAATGACAGGATTCAGAGTAGCATTTAAAGGAGCACAAACATTATTTGATATTAAGCCTGATTTAATTACATATGCTAAAATAATGGGTGGCGGTCTTCCATGTGGAGCATATGCTGGTAAAAAAGAAATAATGGAAAAGTTATCGCCATGCGGAGGAGTTTACCAAGCAGGTACAATGTCAGGTAATCCTGTTGTAATGTCAGCAGGACTTGCTACATTAACTAAATTGAAAAATAATATAGAATTATATGATCATGTTGAAAAAATAGGTGAAAAACTTCAAGAAGGTCTTATAAAAATATCAAAAGAAAATGATGTACCATTAATAATAAATAGAGTTGGTGGAATGTTAACATTATTCTTTACAGAATTAGAAAAAGTAAACACTTATGAAGATGTGAAAACTTGTGATAATGAAAGATTTAAGAGATACTTTAAACATATGTTAAATGAAGGATTTAATATCGCTCCATCACAATTTGAAGCTATGTTTTTAAGTGTAAAGCATACAGAAGAACATATTAATAAATTCTTAGATGCATTTAAGAGGTTTGCTATAAATGAAAAATAATAAAGCTATTATATTAGTTAGTTTTGGTACGTCAAATATCGAGGCTATAAAAAAATGTATAGATCCAATAGAAAATGAGATAAGAGCAGTTTATGGACGTGAATATTTAGTTTTTAAGTGTTTCACATCTAAAATAATACTAAGAAAATTATCAAATGATTTTGGAGTTAATATATTACATTTTGAAGAAGCTTTAAGAAGTGCAAAATTAAAGGACTGTACTGATATTATAATAATGCCTTTAAATGTACTTCATGGAAATGAGTATGAGAAAATAAGAGAATTTGTTTCTAAATATAGTCATGAGTTTAACAAAATTATATTAGGAAATCCTATTTTACAATTAGATAATGAATCTAAAGGCATAGTTTTTAGTAATATAGTAGGTGGTATAAAAGATGAATTACCTAAAGATAAAAATTTATTATTAGTAGGTCATGGCACAACAAATAAGTCTGATATTGTATATGGCATGTTTCAAAAAGAATTATTAAATATGAATTATGAAAATGTACTTATAGGAACTTTAGAAGGAAAAATTTCTATAAATGAAATTTTAGATAAAATTATAATAAGACAAATAAAAGAAATAACTATAGTACCATTTTTATCAGTATCTGGTAAGCATATTACTAAAGATATATTTGGAGAAAATAAGGATTCATGGAAGTGTATGATAGAAGATCAAGGTGTAAAAGTGAAATGTTTTAATAAATCTTTAACAGAGCTTTTAAGTGTAAAAAGATTATATATAGAAAATATTAAAGAATTAATAAATAAATTATAATTATTAAAATATAACAATGTAACAGAACTAAATCTGATAGAGTAATTTAATTATTCAGATTTAGTTCTTTTTGGTTTAATAATTATAATGTTTTTTATAGTGTGGATATGTGCATAAGAAAAGTAGGCTCACCAATGCCACTGTCTCTAGTGCATTATAATATATGTTTAATGAATATTGATATGTTATAAATGTGATTTCATCCATTAACTAATATTATCAATTATATAATCACTGTCAGGTTCATTAAGAATTTTATGATATAGACCATCATAAATTTTAAGTGTTTTATCTGATGAATTAATTGTATTGTAGAATATAGTTGAATCATTAGATTGAATAAGTTTATCCTAATGATTACCATGGAATTTGTATAGTTTATATTGTAAAATAATTTATAAATTAAAAATTTACACTAATAAATAGATTTGTTAATATATAAATAAGAGTAGTAGTATATAATGATAAATAAGGAGGCGTAGATATATGGATGACAAAATTATAGATTTTAATGAACTAAAAAATAAGGCTAAAGACAAAGATGTAGATAAGTTTGAAAGTTATATTTATTCTATGTACTATGAATTGGCTGCAGGAAACTTAACAATGCAAGATTTTTCTAAAAATATCATGACATATATGGAAGAAAATAATATTTCACAAGATAAGTTATTAAATATCCAAAAGAAATTCTTAGAGAGATATGGAATAGATCCTTCAATGATTGAAGAACAATTAAAAATGGCAGGTATAAATTTAAATCAAATGCCAAACGGTTATGAATCTATTAGAAAAACTATGGGATTTCAAGAAAAATACAAAAGTAGAATTAAAATAAAAACAGTATCTGAATATAAGATAAGTAATGAAAAGAATAATTTAACAGTGTTAATAGAAGAAGATAAGATGAGATTAATAAGTCCTCAAAAAATAGATTTAAGTGATAATGAATTAAATGAATTTATATGTTCATATAAAAAAGTTATGGAAAATGAAAAATTAAAAGTTGTATTATCTGAAAATATTAAATCCTATGAATATTAGATATGAATAAAACCCTCTTTTAAACAAAGAATATATTAAAAGCTGTTGTTTAGAAGAGGGACTTTTTGTATGGAAATAAGAAATAAGAAGCATTATAATAAATTAGTTTTAACTATGAAAGAAAAGTATGAGTTAGATTTAAAAAGTATAGAAAATAATTTAAAAAATAATGATGATGATAAAACAACAATAAATAACAAAAAAATAAAAGTTATAAAAAATGAAAGTTTTTTTAACGATAATAAAATAAACAATTTAATAAAGACTTTAATAAAAGATGAATATGATGGTGTAGTATTTATCAAATGTAATTTTAAAGATATTAAAATTGAGCTTTCATCTTCTAAATATCTGTATTATCTCAACTGTATAATAGAATCAAGTTGTTTAAAATTTCAGGGCAATCAGTTTGATAACAAATTTACTGGAAAAGTATATATAATAAATTCATTGTTTAATAAATTTATTATAGAAAATTTTTTTTATAATATATACGTATATAGTGATGATATTTATTATGAGGAGGATACTTTAGGATTAAGGCTTGTAAATTGTTGTAATTCAGAGATTGTAGTAATAAATAAAAATAGAAATATATTTAATTTAATGCTAGAAAATTCAAAGTATGTAGGTATCTTTCTGCATTCATTAAGAAAACTTGTTACTATTTTGGATGAGGAATCTAATTCTATGAAATATTTTTTTTATAATGTTGAATTTGAAAATATCATAGAAATCAATTCATTAAAACAAGTTACATCTAGATATTATAGATATTTAAAAATCAGTTATGATGAAAATAGATTTGTATATTATGAATTACTAAAATATCTAGAATATTTACTAGGAAATAAGTATAAAAAAATATATGCTTTATTATTTAAATATCTTACTGGATATTTTATAAGTCCAATAAAAATAATATTAATTTGTACAATAATAATTATAGTGTCATCAATATTCTATCTATTTACAGGAATAAGTGTAGATAATACAAGAATAATACTTTATGATATTCATAATATATCGTCACTAAAAACTACAGACTTATTAAAAGCTATGTATTTATCTGTAACTACGTTTTCTACATTAGGATATGGTAATATAATACCAATTAAGTATGGTGAAGCAGTTGCATCAATTGAAATGCTTTTAGGGGCTATCTACATAAGTATATTTACTGGAACTATTTTCAAAAGATATATTGACTAATATAAATTGAAAAAATGAGTTTTGGAAGCATGAGATTTTAGTTTGAATTAAAAATAAAATTCTCCATTATATTAATTAATATAATGGAGAATTTTTTACTATAAATCTTAAAACTTCTTTTGTTAAATTGATTATATCCTGTGTAAATATGTTTGACATATCATGTGAAGTTTCTTCTAAAGGTACTAATTTAGCAGAAGCTTTTTCCTCAACACATTTATTATATAAGTTTAGAGAGCTTTCATAAGGAACAAGAGAATCACTCTTACTATGAATTATCAAAGTCTCAGGAATATTAGAATTAATATAGTTAATAGGATTAAATTCAAATGCTATAGAGCTTCTATCATTTATAGAATTAAAAATATTTGTTAAATCCCAATTTAAACCAGATGTATCTAACAAATTAAGATCTGTAGGTCCGAAAAAATCAATAACATATTTCACTTTTGATGGATAGTTAGCTAAATCAATGTCATCAGTAAATTCATTATTTGAAGTGTATGCACTCATTAATGATAAATGAGCACCAGATGACATGCCTATAATTCCAATTTGATTTGAATTTATATTATAGTCTTCGCTATGTTTGTAAATCCACCTTAAAGTATCTTTTATATCACATATTTGTTTTTCAAAGTTTTCATGTGAACGCATAAGTTCATATTCCGTACTTATTATAGTAAATCCATTATTTCTAAATATATCTAATATTGGAGTAATAAATTGAGGAATACTCTTATCACCATAGACCCAACTACCACCATGTACATATAGAATTACAGGAGAACTCTTATAGATATTTTTCAAAGGTTTATAAATATCTAATTTTAATGGTACATTATTAGTATCTTTATAGACTATATCTTTATAATCTATATCATTGGTTGGTGAAAATTCAAACTTATTATTTGGTGAAAAATTATCTTTTAAAGAAATTATATCTTTAACGATAGTATAAGTTAATTGAATTTTCTTTTTGAAAACTATTCCTAAGCTAATGCTTATAATTAATACAATTATTAATAACCATTTAAAAAACTTTTTTATAAAATTCATAAAAACACCACAACTTAAAATTAATATAATAACTATTATATCATAAGTATATAATGATTATACTTTGTATTAATTTAACAAATATATATAATTTATATAAGAATTTATGAGAAATAATATGTTAATAAAAATCATATAAATAATTTATAGATAATAAAAATAAATAAATATAGTATATAATTTATAATTTTTTTATTCTTAGGAAATGATAAAAATCTTAAATCTATAGATAACTTAAATTATAATTTGGATTAAAGGTGAAGAAATGTACCCTAAAGAATAAAAAGGAATCATATGCCGCATCATTGTTCCTGTACTGAGTTTGGAAAGGGTGCATGGCTAAAAAATCGACGTTATAAAGTCGATTGACGATTTTTTTATAAGGAGAGAAGTTATGAATAATCCTTTTGATATACTTATATACTTAGATGAAAACTTAGTTAGAAATTTATCTTCTCTAGTTTTATCAGGATATATAGATACTAGAATTCAAAAAAGAATTAGAGATGCAAAAGTTTCTGAAGGAATTCATTTTGATAACAGGAATGGTTCTTTTCAACAAGAAACTGAGGGAAGAAATGAAAGAGAAGGATTTAGAGATGAGAATACAGGTAATCTTACAAATGTAGAAGAGCATAATCAAATATGGAGAGATTTTAATGGAACAGGAAATGTAAGGTTAGAAGAAGAGATACGTAGGACATATACAACATTTGTTCTTAATGGAAATCTTAATAATTTTTTTAACAAAGGTGAAATTTTACGATCTAGAAATGCAGTTAATATATTAAATGACGAAGTAGAATCAGGAGAATTAGTAGAAATTACAGGCAAAATAACTAATCAGTCATTAATTTCTTATGTAGATACATTAATTACCTTACTAAGTGCAATAGGGTGTGAAAATTTAGATCCTCTATTAGATAAAGAAAAATATAAATTTATAAATTTTTCAGTATTATTAAATTTATTAAATAAATTAAAAGAAACATTAACATTAAATAATACTCAAGATTTAATTATGACAACAGGGGATTGTACTACAGTTCTAACTGTTAATAATAATAATTTTATGAATAACGACTATAATATATTTGATAAAATTAATTGTGATTGTAAAGTTGTTGGTAAAGTTGTGAAAACGTGTTGTGGATCAGGTTGTATAAATTTCTTGCGAAAAACTGGGACTGAAAAATTTTATGAAGATCTTTTGATTTATTGTGATTCTCTCTTAGAATGTCTAAAGGAGAATGGAATAATGGTTCCAGAAAGACCTTGTTGTAAAGTTGAGAATAAAGGGATACAATTAATGCCAATAAGCATTTCTATTTAACGATAGTTATGCTTATTTGTATTTAAAATAAAAACACTTGTTTTCTGTATAAGGACATGATAATATAGATATTAAGAAAAGGCATGTCTAATTAAATAAAAAATTGGGGTGATTCAATGAAGTTTAGAAGTACTAGGGGGCTAGAACATGGAGTGGCTTCTGCAATAGCAATAATAAATGGAATTTCTAAAGATGGAGGGCTTTATGTACCTGAAAGTTTTCCTAATATGTATTCATCATTAAAGAGTAAAATGGAATTTAGTTATGAAGAATTAGCATTTGAAATTATTAATGGATATTTTACTGATATTGATGATGAGGATTTAAAGGAAGCAATTAATGAAGCATATAATAATAGGTTTGAAGTTAAGGTACATAATAACTTTTTAGAACTATATCATGGTCCAACTTGTGCATTTAAGGATGCAGCATTGCTATTTCTCCCACAGATAATGAAAAGAGCAAAAAAGATTTGCAACAAAGAGGAAGAAATAGTAATATTAGCAGCGACATCAGGAGATACAGGAAAAGCAGCATTAGAGGGATTCAAAAATATTGATGGATTTAAAGTAGTTGTATACTATCCTAAAAAAGGTGTAAGTGCTATACAAGAAAGACAAATGATAACTCAACAAGGCAATAATGTTAAAGTTATCGGAATAAACGGCAATTTTGATGATGCACAAAGATCTGTGAAAGAAATATTTGGAGACAATGATTTTAAAGATAACCTATTAAAGAAAGGTGTTGCTTTATCATCTGCAAATTCTATAAATATAGGTAGGTTAGTTCCACAAATAGTATATTACTTTTATGGGTATTTCAACTTAGTGAAAAAAGGGGCTATAAAACAAGGTGAAAAAATTAATGTAGTAGTTCCAACAGGAAACTTTGGAAATATATTGGCATCATACTATGCTAAACAAATGGGACTTCCTATAGATAAGTTTATCTGTGCTTCAAATGAGAATAAAGTTTTAACAGATTTCTTTAAAAGTGGTATTTATGATAAGAGACGTGAACTTGTATTAACAGAATCACCATCAATGGATATCTTAGTATCATCTAATCTTGAGAGATTGTTATTTGAGGCAAGTGGACGAAATCCAGAAGTTATAAATAATCTTATGAATTCATTGAATGAAAATGGTATATATGAAATAAATAATGATATGAAAAAATTTATGAAAGAGTTTTATGGAGAATATGCTACAACAGAAGAGGTATCTGATGCAATAAAAGAAGTTTATAAAAAAGATAGTTACTTGATGGATACTCATACAGCTGTTGGTTATGTTGTTAAAAATAAATATCAAGCAGAGACTAATGATACTAAAGAAGTATTAATAGCTTCAACTGCTAGTCCGTTCAAATTTCCAAGAAGTATTTGCAAGGCATTAAATATTTCAAATGATGGGATTGATGATTTTGAGGTATTAAAAAAGTTATCTGAAATTACAAAAAACAATATACCTGAGAGTTTGGCTAATTTATCAGAATATGAAATTTTTCATGATGAAGTTTGGGATAAGTCTGAGATGAAAAAGGCATTACTTTGTTATCTTGGAATTGAAGGGTAGATTATGATTAAAGTTAGAGTGCCAGCTACATCAGCAAATATGGGACCAGGATTTGATTCAATGGGAATGGCAGTGAAATTATATAATGAATTTGCCTTTAGAGAAATAAATAATGGATTAAATTTTAATGGAGTACCAGAAGAATTTTGTAATGAGGATAATATAATATATAAGGCTATGAAGTATTGTTTTGATAAGGCAGATTATAAAATTAAGGGGCTTAATATATCTGTATTAAATCAAGATATACCTATATCAAGAGGACTTGGAAGTAGCTCTAGTTGTATAGTTGGGGGACTAGTTGGAGCTAATGAAATTTTAGGGGGGAAATTTTCAAAGGATGAACTATTAGAAATGGCTGTTGAAATAGAAGGTCATCCAGATAATGTTGCACCAGCTCTATTTGGGGGAATGGTTGTTGCAATAATTGAAAATAATAAGACTGTATACAATAAGATAGAGATTAAAGATAAAGTTAAATTTATAACTATAGTACCTGATTTCAGATTATCTACTGAAAAGGCAAGGACGGTTCTTCCAAAACAAATTTCAAGGGCAGATGGAATTTATAATATTGGGAGAGCAGCACTTATGATTTCTTGCTTTGTTACTGATAGATATGATTTAATAAGAAGTGCTTGTAATGATGCACTTCATCAAAATTATAGAAAAGAGTTGATACCTCACTTTGATGACGTTTATAATAAATGTTATGAACTTGGAGCATTAGGTTGTTATTTGAGTGGTGCAGGACCAACTATTATGGCTATAATCGATAATGGGGCTAATGGCTTTAGCAATAATATTAAGCAATATTTAAAAGATAAAGATATTAAATGGGGAGTTTTAGAATTACAAGCAGATAATAAGGGAGCATTTGTAATAAAAGGAGATAGTTGATGAAAGGAAATTACTTAGTTATAGACAAAAGAGTTTTACCCGATGTTTATGAAAAAGTTGTTTTTGCTCAAAAGTTATTGAAAGATGGCAAGGTTAAAGAAATTACTGAAGCTACTAAAATAGCAGGGATAAGTAGAAGCGTATATTATAAATATAAAGATTATATATTTGATTTTGCAGAAACTTCTCAAGGCAAAAAAGTGACTTTCAATTTAATAGTTAAAGATCAAACTGGAGTTCTATCTGGAATAATAAATTATATTTCAGAACAAGGTGGTAATATATTAACTATAAATCAAGGTATACCTCTAAATGGGGTAGCAAATATAAGTGTTACAATTGATATGTCTACATTGATAGGAGATATAAAAACACTTTTAAATGGTTTATCAGATATACAGTATGTTGAAAAAATCGAGTTTGTAGCAATGGAATAAATTTTTAAATTATATTATTAACTAAAAAGGGGCTTACAAGGTGAAATTTTAATGGAATTTATTAAAATCTTACTGATATAAATAATTTAGTATAAAGCAATCTAATTTATTAACAAGAAGAAGGTACAGCAATATAGAAGTATTATATGTTGCTACACCTTCTTTTAGTATGTATAAGATAAAAACTGGTAATCAAGAATATAAGGAAATAACTAATAAATATGATATAATTATAGGTATAGAGATTACATATATTAGGAGGACAACTATGGCAGTAAAGGTAGTAACAGACAGTACTAGTTATATTCCACAAGGGTTAGTTGAAGAATATGATATTTCAATTGTTTCATTGAATGTTATTTTAAATGGAAAAAGTTATAAAGAAGTTGATTTAAATAATAAAGGGTTTTATGAAGATATGGAAAAAAGTAATGAAATTCCAACTTCATCGCAACCAAGTATAGATGAACTTTTTGAAGTATTTAAAGAAAAAGTAGCTAATGGACATGATGTTGTAGGAATATTTTTATCATCAAAGATGAGTGGAACGTATTCAAGTTCTCATTTAGTTCGTGAAATGATTTTAGAAGAATATCCAGATGCAAAGATAGAGCTAATAGATTCAACAACTAATTGTATGCAAATGGGATACCAAGTGTTAGAGGCAGCAAAAAATGCCAAGCTTGGAAATAGCATAAATGAAGTTGTTAAAGCAGCAATACAAGTAAAAGAAAACAGTAGATTTTTATTTGTGCCAGATACACTAAAATATTTAAAAAAAGGTGGAAGAATAGGTGGAGCTTCTGCTTTGTTTGGAGCAATACTTCAAATAAAACCTATTTTAACAGTACAAAATGGAGAAACTACAGTATTTAATAAAGTAAGAACAAAGAAAAAAGCAGTTGACACAATAGTAAATGAAGTTATAAAAAATGTTAAAGAAAAAGGTTTAGGAGAAGTTATAGTGCATCATATTAATTGTGAAGATGAAGGATTAGAACTTGCTAAAAGATTAGAAGAAAAATTAGATATACCTGTTACTATTCAATATATAGGACCAATAATAGGGCTACATGTTGGTCCAGGCAGTATAGGAATTGCATATTATACTAAAGGTTAATTTAATCTCAATAAAATATGTGTGATAAAAGCATCTTGGGGCATATCCTCTAGATGCTTATTTTGGTATACTAAAATAAATATGAATTTATTAGGGGGCAAAAATATGGGATATATAGAAACAAAAATAAAAGGGCTTAAATTTAAAGAGACTACGGAAGAAGATATACCAGTCATATTAGAATTTATTAAAAAAATAGCAGTATATGAAAAAATGTTAGATCAAGTTGTAGCTACTAAAGAAACATTGAAAAAATCAATTTTTCAAAACAATAGAGCACATGCACTACTTGTAGAATTTAATGATAAGGTTATAGGCTATATCATATATTTCTTTAACTTTTCAACATTTATAGGTAAAGCGGGATTGTATTTAGAGGATATTTATATAGATCCTGAATATAGAGGAAATGGAATAGGAAAAGAAGCATTTGCTACTTTAGTACATATAGCTAAAGGAGAAAAGTGTGAAAGAATGGAGTGGGTTTGTTTAGATTGGAATGAACCGTCTCTTAACTTTTATGAAAGCATAGGCGCTAAACAAATGAATCAATGGATTATTCATAGATTAGATAAAGAAGCAATACAAAAGATTGATAAATATGGACTTTAAAATATAAGTATTTACTTGAAATATAATCTGAATAAAGAGCTATTTTAAAGTGAATTCAAAATAGCTCTTTTTATGAAAATAGAGATTTTATTTAAGTTTACATTAAACAAACTATATTAGGGTTTTTAGTGTAATTACTTTAAAAAAATTCAGGTTTTCTGTTTTTGAAATAAATAGGTTTTAGGCCAAGTATTTCTGTTAGTGAAAGTGCATTTTTGAAATTAGTGGCTATAGCATTAACATTATGAGCATCTGAACCAAGTGTTATATATTTACCACCAAGTTCTTTATATCTACTATAAATATCCATCATATTATTAAATGTGCCCTTAGTATCAAGTCTTCGAGTATTTATCTCTAGTACTTTTCCTTTTGAAATTAATGTTTTAAATATTTCATCAAGTATTTCATGATGATCGCATAAAGCAATTTCATTGTTTTCAAACTTAGTATATCTGCAGGGGTAGTCAAAATGGGCCAATGAATCAAAACAATCATATTTATTGATTACATTTAGCATGAATTCAAGATAGTTATGAAAGAATTCCTTTTTAGTAAGATCATCTCTTTTACAGTAGTCAATGTAAATATCTTCATCATAGACAGCATGTACTGATCCTAGTATAAAATCATAATTAAAATTTTTTGCTTTTTCATTTATTATATTAAATGAAGGAAGAGTTAAACCTAATTCTATGCCTAAAAGTAAGTTATTAATTTTATATTCTGAATAATTATTAAAGTAATTAGGAATATCTAATTTGAATAGATTTTTATCAGGATAATCTTGATCTAAATGTTCAGTCAGTATAAGTCCTATATTTAATTCATTTGCTTTTGATATAGCATCAGATATTTTCATATCACTGTCAGATGAAAATATTGTATGAATATGACTATCAAATATCAATTTAATCACTCCAATTTTTATATATTAATATAGAAATATATGATATATATATTATAATAAGTTTATTCTAAAAAAGTCTGCATAATTAAAATGCAGACTAAATATTATGTTCATTTAAAAATAGCTAAATAAACAATATGAAAATTTTAGAGAATGTTTTATATTACAATATGATGAATAAAGTAATATTATGTAATTGAGTATATAATAATTATACATTATTTGGGGTTGATAAAACAATATTTTTCATAAAATTCATTTTACTAACAAATAATAAAAAATATTAGTAAAAAAAAATACAGTGGGAGAATTAAAATTATGATAGAAATAAAAAAAGAAGAATTATTAAAAAGTACTCCAGATTATGAGGAGTATTCAGAAAATGTATATAATTTATCAGTGAAAGAACTTAAAGAACTAGGTCTTTTAAAATGTGGTGGATGTTGCACTAAAAATGACCAATCTGTTGATTGTAATAAATGTACTGGATGTAAAAGTAAGAAGTGTAGTAAGCATAAATTATAAAGAAAATATTAATTATACATTAATATATAGATTTAAAAGAAATAATAATATATAATTAATTTGGTTGGTTATAATATATATATTTTGGAGGGAAAGTTTTGGCTAAACCGAGTATTTTTAGTAGAGAATATGAAAAACGCATGAGAAGAAGAAAAAGAAATTTTTTAATAATATTTATAATAATTAGTATAATGATTATTATATCAATGTTTAAAATATTGGGCAATGTTACTGACTATTCAAATATAAAACAAAAGATGCAGGCATGGATAGATAGTGATTCAAATCAAAAGAATGAAGAGATTTTATCTGAAAAAGAGCCTGACCAAGCAGAAAAAGAACCAGAACTTCCTAAATTAGAAGAGGAGTCTTTTGAAATAACTTTAAAAACTGGGCAAAAAGTTAAAGCTATATATGTTAAAGAAAATGAAGATATAAAGTTCACTAATATAGAGACTAATGATGACGGATTGGTATATGATATTAGTCAGTCTGGAAAAAAATTATTAATATTAGAAAATGATCAAACAATTACTTTATATAATGTAGATGGAACTTCTCAGATTGTATCAAAAGAAGAGTATAAGTCATCAAAAGGTGATGTATTTACAAGAGAATCAACCATTATGAGCAATCCTCAATATTTATGGAATTATAATCCCAAGTTTGTTAATGATGATAATATAATTTTTGTTAGTAATAGACCATATTTTGGAACAGCAGCAACAAAACAATATTTATGGATAACAAATATAAGTAATAATAGTGATATAATAAAGTGGGATTTAGCTGCAGCAAAAATAGAAATTCTTGAACGTGAAGAAAAGGGAATAAAAATTACTGTAGATGGTAATATTTATTACATAGATGTAAATTGCAATATTGCTAAACAGTAATATTTATATAAATAATTTGATAAGAAACAGGGGTTTATGGTATAATAACCTAGTTAAATTAGATGTATACTATTTTAGGAGGAATTAATAAGATGGAAGCTAAAGTTGAAAAGATAGAAACAAATGTGGTTAAATTAGAAATAAAAGTTGAAGCAGAAAAATTTGATGCCGCATTAACTAAAGCATATAATAAAAATAAAGGTAAATATAATGTGCCAGGATTCAGAAAAGGCAAAGTTCCAATGGCAATACTAAAGAAAATGTATGGCATTGAAATTTTTTATGATGATGCTGTTAATATAGCTATAGATGAAAGTTATAATGAAGCATTAAAGGCTGAAGATATCAGACCAGTTGATTATCCAAAGGTTGATATTGTTGAAATAGGAGAAGGTAAGGAACTTGTTTATACAGCAACAGTTACTACATACCCTGAAGTAGAAATCGGAGAATATAAAGGTTTAGATATTAAAAAACCTTCATATGAAGTATCTGAAGAAGAAGTTGAAAAACAAGTAAAAGAAATGCAATCTAAAAATGCAAGAATTGAAACTAAAGAAGAAGGAACAATAGCAGATGGAAACATAGCTATAATCGACTTCAAAGGATTTGTAGATGGTGAAGCATTTGAAGGTGGAGAAGGTACTGATTATCCATTAGAAATAGGATCAGGTACATTTATTGATAACTTTGAAGAACAATTAATAGGTTTAGCTATAGGAGATAAAAAGGAAGTTAATGTTACTTTCCCAGAAAACTATGGTAAAGAAGAATTAAATGCTAAGCCAGCAATGTTTGAAGTAACAGTAAAAGGAATCAAAGCTAAAGAATTACCAGAATTAGATGATGAATTTGCTAAGGAAGTATCTGAATTTGATACATTAGCAGAATTAAAAGAAAATATAAAGAAAAGATTAGAAGAATCTAATGATGAAAGAGCTGAAAGAGAATTTGAAGAAGCTGTTATAACTTCAATAATTGAAACTTCAAAAATAGATCTTCCAGAAGTAATGTTAACTAAAGAAATAGATTCTATGATGAAAGATCTTGAATCAAGATTACAATATCAAGGATTAAGCTTAGATCAATACATGGAATTCACAGGAAACACAATGGAAAAAATGAGAGAATTCATGAAAGAAAATGCTGAAAGAAAAGTTAAAGCTGACATAATTCTTGAATCAGTAGCTAAAGCTGAAGATGTAAAAGCAACTGATGAACAATTAAATGAAAGAGCATTAGAATTAGGTAGAATGTATGGACCTAAAGATCCTAAGAAGATGGCTAACATTTTATTAAAAGCTCAAAAAGGTATGATTGAAAAAGATATAATTATAGAAAATACTCTTAAGTTAATAAAAGAATCTTGTAAATAATAGATATTATACAATTTTATAGTTTGAAAAATAATTGCCAGAAGTATTTCTGGCAATTATTTCAAATTATGATTAACATTTTGGGTATTTTTTTATATAATTTATATAAGAATCAATTTCAAATGTTGTTATATGAAAAGGAGGGAATTATATGAGTTTAGTTCCAATGGTTGTAGAACAAACAAGTAGAGGAGAGCGTTCTTACGATATATTTTCTAGATTGTTAAAAGAAAGAATAATTATGTTAAGTGGTGAAGTAAATGACGATTCTTCTAATTTAATAGTTTCACAATTATTATTTTTAGAGAGTGAAGATCCAGATAAGGATATAAGTATATATATAAATAGCCCTGGAGGTTCAATCACTGCTGGTATGGCTATATATGATACTATGCAATATATAAAGCCAGATGTTTCTACTATATGTGTAGGTATGGCTGCTTCTATGGGAGCATTTTTACTATCAAGTGGTGCTAATGGCAAAAGATATGCTTTACCAAATGCAGAAATAATGATTCATCAACCACTTGGTGGATTTCAAGGTCAAGCAACAGATATTCAAATACATGCTAATAGAATATTAAAGATTAAAGAATCTTTAAACAAGATTTTAAGTGAAAACACAAATCAACCTTTAGAAGTAATTGAAGCAGATGTTGAAAGAGATAATTTTATGACTGCAGATGAAGCTAAGACATATGGGTTAGTAGATAAAGTAATAACTAAGAATGAAACTGGAAAAGATAAATAAGATTGCAATTTAATTTATTGTACTAAGTGAGGTGAATATATGGCTAAATATGATGAAAAGAAACAGTTGAAATGTTCATTTTGTGGTAAAACTCAAGACCAAGTAAAAAGGTTAATAGCAGGTCCAGGAGTATATATTTGTGATGAATGTATAGATTTATGTTCAGAAATAATAGCAGATGAATTTGAAGAAACTGTGGAATTCGATACAAAAAGTGTACCTAAACCCAATGAAATAAAACAATATTTAGATTCTTATGTAATTGGTCAAGAAAGAGCTAAAAAATCATTATCAGTAGCTGTTTACAATCATTACAAAAGAATTAATACTAATAAGCAAGATACGGATGTAGAATTATCAAAGAGTAACATTCTATTGTTAGGACCAACAGGTTCTGGTAAAACGTTACTTGCTCAGACACTTGCGAAAGTTTTAAACGTTCCATTTGCAATAGCAGATGCCACAACATTAACAGAAGCAGGATATGTTGGAGAAGATGTTGAAAATATTCTTCTTAAATTAATACAAAATGCTGATTATGATGTTGAGAGAGCCGAAAGAGGAATTATCTATATAGATGAAATAGATAAAATTGCAAGAAAATCTGAAAATCCTTCAATAACTAGAGATGTATCTGGTGAAGGCGTTCAACAAGCATTATTAAAAATATTAGAGGGAACAGTTGCTTCAGTACCACCTCAAGGTGGCAGAAAGCATCCACATCAAGAGTTTATTCAAATAAATACATCTAATATATTATTTATTTGTGGTGGTGCATTTGATGGTGTTGATAAAATAATAGAAAATAGAACTAGAAAAAGTTCTATGGGATTTGGTGCTCAAATTCAAGGTAAGCATGAAAAAGATATTGGTAAACTTCTAAAAGAAATAATGCCAGGAGATTTACTTAAGTTTGGATTAATCCCTGAATTTGTTGGAAGACTTCCAATACTAGTAACTTTAGAGTCATTAGATAAAGATGCTTTAATAAACATCTTAACTAAACCAAAAAATGCTCTTGTAAAACAATACAAGAAGCTGTTTGAATTAGATGATGTTGAACTTGAGTTTAACAATGAAGCACTGACATCTATTGCAGAAGAAGCTATAGAGAGAAAGACTGGTGCAAGAGGATTAAGAGCCATCATAGAAGAAATGATGACAGAAATAATGTATGAAATACCTTCAGATGAACAGATAACGAAAGTTACTATAACTGAAGAATGCATTAAGGATAAAGAAAATCCTCAAGTAGAAAGATTACCGGAAGGTAAAACAAGAGGAACTTTAGCATCAAATAGAGTTAAAAAAGATATTGAATCAGCTTAATCTTAATACTGATATCTAAATAGATATCAGTATTTTTGTTCTTATATAGATATTTGAAAATGAACTGATATTAATGGAATAAAAAATATATATCTATTTACTTAAAGATGAAAATGACTTTATCTTACAAGTATACTTACAGAATTCAACTCTGAAAATGAAATATTCAGAGTAAAAGCTAGAAAAACTTTTAATAATAATTTATAATAATAATATTTGAGATTAGTTGTAACAAGTTTATAATTTAGACTAATCCTAAATTATGTATATTTATTGAAATATACACTTAATATGTGTATACTAAATGAAGTAATTAAGATGGAGGGGCGTTTGAATGACACAAAATTTATATACACTTCCGCTGATACCCTTAAGAGGGTTAACTATTTTTCCTAATATAGTAGCACATTTTGATGTTGGAAGAAAAAGATCAATAGCAGCAATTGAAGAAGCTATGTTAAATAATGAAGAAATTTTTCTTGTTACTCAAAAAGATCCTGAAATAGAGGATCCTGAGAGAGAAGATATATATGATATAGGAACACTTTGCAAAATAAAACAAATTCTTAAAATGTCTGACAACACAATTAAAGTGCTTGTTGAAGGGGTAAAAAGAGGGAAAATAGTTGAATATATAGCGGATGATAATGAATATATTGAAGGTTCTATAGAATTTATAGAGCAAGAAATAGAAATAAATGAAGAACTAGAAGCTTATATAAAACTTTTAGATGAAGATTTTATAGAATTATTGAAGATATCAGATGATAATTATGTAGATATTATAAGATCAACAGAACCTTTAGATGATCCTAGTGGGTTTGTTGACATAATAGCATCTTACTCTGTTACAGAAGACGATATAAAGCAAGAAGTATTAGAAACAATAGATATTAAGAAAAGAATAGAGATAGTATTATCTAGAGTGAAAATTGAAACAGATATCTTGAAAATCCAAAATAAGCTTTCAAAAAAAGTTAAAAAACATATTGATGAAGAACAAAAACAATTTTACCTTAGAGAGCAATTAAAAGCAATCCAAGAAGAACTAGGAATGGATGATGAAGAAAAGAAAGAAATAAATAAATACGAAACTTTACTTAATAAAACAAAACTTCCAAAGCAAGTAAAAGAAAAGGTTCAGTATGAATTAAGTAGACTTAAAAGTACTTCTTCATCTTCTTCAGAAGGAAATTTAATAAAGTCATATTTAGATTGGGTATTTAACATACCTTGGAATAAGCAAACTAAGGAAAATATAGACATAATAAAAGCCAGAGAAGTATTAGACAATGAACATTATGGATTAGAAGATGTTAAAGATAGAATTGTAGAGTATCTAGCAGTAAAGCAAATAAGTAAAAATTCTAAAGGACCTATTTTATGTTTAGTTGGTCCTCCTGGAGTAGGAAAAACTTCAATAGCTAAGTCAATAGCACATTCTACTAATAGAAAATATTCAAGAATATCCCTTGGTGGAATGAAAGATGAAGCTGAAATTAGAGGACATAGAAAAACATATGTTGGAGCTATACCAGGAAGAATAGCTTATGCATTAAAAGAAGCTAAAACTATGAATCCTTTGATATTATTTGATGAAATTGATAAAATTAGTTCAAGTTATAAGGGAGAACCATCTGATGCACTTTTAGAAGTACTAGATAGTGAGCAGAATAAGACTTTTAGAGATAATTATTTAGAACTAGATATGGATTTATCAAAAGTAATGTTTATAGCCACAGCTAATTCTTTAGAGACTATACCAAGAGCATTATTAGATAGAATGGAAATAATAGAGGTATCTGGATATACTTATGAAGAAAAATTTAATATAGCTAAAAATCACTTAATACCAAAAGTATTTGAGGAAATAGGCGTTAAATTTGATAAGGTAGAGTTTGAAGAAGAAGCAATCAATGAAATAATAGAAGGATATACTAGAGAATCAGGTGTTCGAGGGCTTACAAGAAATTTAAATTCTATTATAAGAAAAGCTTTGGCAGAAATGCTAAGTGAAAATCTATCAAATATTATAATTGACAAAAGTAAGGTAGAAAAGCTTTTAGGCAAAAGGAAATATGAATTTGACAAGATAGACAAAGAAGATAAAATAGGTGTAGTTACAGGAATGGCATGGACGGCATATGGTGGAGACACATTACCGGTAGAAGTAATGGCAATGAAGGGAAGTGGAAAGCTAGAACTTACAGGAAAATTAGGTGATGTAATGAAAGAGTCTGCAAAAGCTGCTTATAGTTATGTTAGAGCTAATGCAGATAAATTCCAAATAGAAGAAAACTTCTATAAAAATAAAGATATTCATATACATGCACCAGAAGGTGCAGTACCTAAAGATGGTCCATCTGCTGGAGTAACAATGGTTACAGCTCTAGTGTCAGCTTTATCTGGTAAGAAAGTTAAGCATAATATTGCAATGACAGGGGAAGTAACTTTAACTGGTAGAGTGCTTCCGATAGGAGGACTAAAGGAAAAATCATTAGCAGCATTTAGAGCTGGTATAGATACTATAATAATTCCAAAAGAAAATGAGAAAGATATAGAAAAGATACCAAATTCAATAAAAAATAAATTAAATATCATTCCCGTAAGTCAAGTGAATGAGGTATTAAAAAATGCGCTAATTGGAGAGGATACTAATGAGAATTAAACAATCAGAATTTATTATTTCAGCTGTAAAACCACATCAATACCCAATTGATCATAGAAATGAAGTTGCTTTTGTTGGAAGATCTAATGTTGGAAAGAGTTCTTTGATAAATTCTTTAACTAATAGAAAAAAATTAGCTAAAGTAAGTGGAACACCAGGGAAGACAAGACTTATAAATTTCTTTTTAATAAATAATGATTTTTATTTAGTTGATTTACCTGGATATGGATATGCTAAAGTGTCAAAAAGTGAAAAAGATACTTGGGGAAAAACTATAGAGACATATTTATCTAATAGAGAAGAATTAAAAAGAATAGTATGTCTTGTAGATTCAAGACATAAACCAACTGGCGACGATATAATGATGTATGAATGGGCTAAGCATTTTGGATATGATGTAGTTGTAGTTGCAACTAAAAGCGACAAACTTAAAAATGCAGAATTTAAAAAAAGTGAAAAACTAATAAGAGATACATTAAATTTAACAAAAGACGATAAGTTATATTTTTATTCATCTTTAAATAAAAAAGGAACAGAAGAGCTAATTGACAAGCTTTTTTTAGAGTTTGCTACAGATATTGATTAAATACACTGTAATAACGTATTTATATTGAAAATTAGCATTTAAATTTAATAAATAAAAGAGTTAAAACTCCATCAAAATTAATTTTTTGATGGAGTTTTATTTTATTTTAAAAATAGTGTCAAATTAAATAGGAGCGAATAGTATATAGTATCAAGAATAAAAAATTTCCAAGGAGGAATATATATGGAGATGAATGATATCCTAAATGGCTTAAATTCATGTGATGATAATTGTTGCGATTCAGAATCTAACAATAATTGTTGTTGTGGAAATAACATCGGAGGAAATCCAGGATTCAATCCAGGTTGTGGTGGAAATGGTGGATTTGGTACCGGCTGTGGATTTGGTAGCTGGATTTGGATCTTATTAATATTATTCTATTGTGGATGTGGCTGTGGAGGCAATAGCTTCTTAGGTGGCGGAAATAATAGTTGTGGATGCAATAATAATTGTTGCTGTAATGATTGTTGTTGTGAATGTCCAAAGAAAGAATGTTGCTGTAATAATTGTTGCTGTAATAACAGAGGAAATGCAACTGGCGGTGGACTATTAGGAAACTGTAGTGCATATCTATTCTTATTAGTAATTCTATTCCTTTGTAATGGATGGGGTGGATGTAACTCAGGAAATTGCGGCGGAATAAGCCCATATGGAACAGGTTTAGGTAATTTTGCTAGCAATTGTGGTTGTTAGAAATTCTGAATTTTTAGGAAGGAGAGATATATATGTCTAAAAAGAAGAATAAATGTTGCTGTGAAAAGAAAATGAATGATTGCTGTTGTACACCTTGCTGTACACCTTGTTGCACAAACAATAATACTGGATCTGGAAATGGATTCTTAGGTGGAGGATGTGGTGTTGCACCAATTATATTCTTATTAATAGCATGTGGATCAGGATTACTAAATTGTAATTCATCATATTTAATTATCTTACTATTTATATTATTTGGTGGATGTTTCTTCAATTCAGGAAGTAACAATTGCGGAAATACTTGCTGCTGCTAGATAGTGGATGGAGGGCTTAAGTTTAAGCCCTCCAAAAAAATGCTTAAAAGTATAAACATATTTACTGTATTATACATATATTAAATTAGGAGAATTATAATTGGAGGAGTTTTGATGGCTAAACATAAACGCAAGGAAAAACAGCCAGTTGATAATAATGTGGGAAGCAATAACGTTAGAAATAATAATAATAATCCGTTTGGAATAGATCCAACTCAATTAATGGGGATGTTAGGAGGAAATTTTGATATAAATAGTCTTTTGGCATCTATGAATATAGATGGCTTAAATTTAGCTAACTTAGCACCATTAGCTAATATGGCAGGAATAAATTTAGGTAATTTTGGAAATACAAATCAAAGAAATATGAATAATATGAACAACATGAACAACATGAATAATATGAATAATATGAATAATATGAATGGAAATGATAACATAAATGCTATGAATGATATTACAAATGACTTTACTGATACATCAAGCGATTTTATAAATGATTTTATGAATACATCAAATGATATAAATTTCCAAGAAAAAAATATAAGTGAGAAGAGAAGTAAAAAATCAAATTCACATCGTAAAAAAGAAATTGAAGAGGAAGATAGCAATTTAGATATGCTAATATCTTTAAGGGGGTTTGTTCATCCAGAAAAAGTAGATTTTATAGATAAGATAATAGATTTATATAAAAATGGCGCATTTAAAGATATTTAAAATATTATGTATAATAAATGCAAATGTTGTTAATAATACTACTGTAACGGAGAACATATTCTCCAAAAGCTTAATAAAAGATATTTTTTTATTAAGCACCCCCCCCATCCCCCTTTTAGGCCGCTAATGCGGCCTTTTTATTTTATTTTTTTTATTGAAACAATTTTAAAATTAGAGTCCTCTATCATAGAATCTAAATAAAAGATAACTTCGCTTTTATCACCCTCTTCGCCTTTTAATTTATTTTTTTCAAAAGTTAATCTCCATTTTAAAGATGTGGCATTACTATAAGAATCCCAATCATAATCATAAAAGAATGCATCTTGAAAAGAATAAGAGTAATTTTCTTTGTCTAGGTTCCACAAAGTAGCTAAATCTGTTTTATCTATTTTAGCAGAAAATATATCAGGCAAATCATCTAATTCATAAGGCGTTTCTATCAATTTGATGAAATTAGTTATATTATTTAGTGATGGAATAGTAAAAGTATCATTTGTTGTATCTAATACTTCATTATTTATTATCATAAAACTATTCAAAGAAGAATTACCTTTGGATGCTGACAATGAAAAACATTGAGGAGTTTTATTATTTTTAGAGTCTAATATACCAAATATATTTTTATCACTTGAATATAAATTTTGAAATTTATCATCTTTCCAAGAAAATATATAACATATACTTTTATTTTCTTTTACACCTTGTAGAATTATTTCAGGTTTTATATCCCTAGATAAATCATATAAATAAATTTTAGGTGACCAATGATTATTTAAAGAAAAAAGTATGTTATCATTAATTTTACTAGATAAATAAGTACTGTTACTATTATGAGAAATATTTAAATCAATAGTATTATCTTTTCTTATAAATTCCATATGTTCATTTTGGCCATCACAAGTCAAATCAGCATCTATGTTTTTTGTTGAATCTATAGGTGCGATGGTCTGCAAAGTATTTCTTTTGTTTACAGTAATAACAACTATTAGTATAAGTATCACAACTAATAAAGCTAGAAAATTTTTTTTTTTAATGATTAATAAATTCATTATGTATCACCTCAATTAAATTATATGTACATAATATTTTTTTAATTCTAAATTTATAAAAAATATACCCATTTTTAATAATATAAGATTATTAAAAATGGGTATATTTGAAATTCATTTCTTTTTATTTTAATTGTTGACAATCTTTACAGTATCCATAAAAATAAACTCTATTATAACAAACTGTAAACTTAGAGTGGTCTTCTGCTAATTGATTAAGATAATCTAAGTTTAAATCTTCAAAGTCATCAATTCTTCCACAAGTTAAACATTGTATATGTGGATGTGAATTAGAATTTCTATCATATCTGAAATTTCCTTCGCCCACATTAATTTCTTGGATAAGTCCTACATCCACTAACGTTTTTAGTGTTTTATATACAGTTGCTAAACTCATGGTTGGATATTGCTCATGAATAGCCTTATATATAGTTTCGGCAGATGGGTGTGATGTAGTGCCTAATAAATAATTATATACAGCTAATCTTTGTGGTGTTAATTTAAGCTTTTTTTCTTTAAAAATTAAAGCTATTTCACTAATTGAAAACACCTCCATTTATTGTAATATATTAAAATTATATAATAATAATAATTAAAAGTCAATTATTATTATTACTTAATAATGAAATAGGTAGTAGTAATTATTAAATAATAAGAAATATATGCAAAAAGTTCATAAAAATATTATATTATTAATATTTTGCAAATTAGCTATTGTGTACTTTATCAAATTCTGTTAAAATATAAGTAGGACAAGTTGTTAATTTATTAACAATCTATTTTAGAAATTATGTTATTATAGAGGAGGAGTACGAGATGGCAAAATATAAAGTTGGAGACGAATTAATAATAGTTGCTGATCCTAATAAAGAGATGGAAAAATTAAAAGAGTTAACTTGTTTAAAAATAGATGGGGACTTTGCACAAATAGCATGGGGTGTAAAAATTGTAGATGTAGAATATAATAAGCCTAATGTAACTTTAACATATATAAATTTTAAAGGTGAAAGAAACAAAGTATTTGCACTATGTAAAGACATAGCAAATTTTGATAAAGAAAAGGTATTAGAAAAAGCATTATTAAAAGCATTCCAAAATGAAATAATAAATATAGCAGTTGATAAAAATAGTTAGTGTTTATAGATGATATTATATATGAGCATATTTTTATTATAAGTGAAGAAATTTTAATTTATTACATGTAGAAATTTTCTAACGTAAAGTAAATTAATGTTTTTTCACTTTTTTGTTTTATTATATATAATATGTGATATAATAATAAAAATTAAATAATAAAATATAATATATATTTGTTAATTAATTAACGTTATATAAAAAAACTACTTATAATTAAGCAGCTCATGTATGAGGAGGAAAAAAGTTATGGGAAAATATAAAGTTGGAGAAGAATTAATAATAATTGAAGATCCAAGCAAAGAAGTAAAAAAAATAAAAGAATTAAATCAATTAAATATAAAAGATGATTTCGCTCAAATATCTTGGGGGATAAAGGTTATAGATGTAGAGTATGATAAACCAAATGTAACGTTAACTTATATGAATTTCAAAGGTGAGATTAATAAGGTATTTGCAGTATGCAAAGATGTAGAAAATTTTGATAATCAAAAGGTATTAGAAAAAGCGTTATTAAAAGCATTCCAAAATGAAATCATAAATATAACAGTAAATAAAAATAACTAGAATCTTAAGCTATACTATTAATTTTTAATAGTATAGCTTTATTTTTTATAAAAAATAAAGCTATTTAATTGAAGATTTTATATTACTCTTATATAAGCTGATATAAAGTCTAATTTTATACAGTTTTTAATATTAAAATGTCTTTATCAAGAGTAGAATAAAAAAAGAAAAATATAAAAATATGTAAAAATACTAAAAAACTTTATTTTTGTTATATTTTATAATATAATGATTTTGATGGAAACAATTTCTTACAAAAAAAGGGTGTGAGTTTATGGGTAAGTGTCCGTTTTGGTCAAGCTCTAAAGAGTATCATGAATGTTATGATTCATGTCCAATGTTAACAAGTGATATTGAAGATGATGGACAATGTATTTTTAAAGAATATTTATCAGTAAATAGGATAAATTTTAAAGATATAATAAAAGAAGACTATAGCTTTTTAAAGAAATCTATTTATAATGATAAGGGTATTTATTAGTGGATATAAAAAACATCCTATATTTAAATATAGGATGTTTTTTATAAAATTTTAATAATTACTCTTGAGTTTCATATGAATTAGTATATTTATGAAGAAGTGATTGCTTTAATGCCCATAGATTTTCAGATAAGTCTACATAGTAAGTATGTGGATTTTCAAATCTAAGAACTTCAGACCATAATTTATTTGTTTCATTTTTAGCAAAATCTTTAATTGCAAGCACACTAGGTGATTCATAAATACAATTACCATTATCAAATAACTGAACTTGAAGCTCTTTAGCATAGTAATTTTTTAATTTTTTTCTCTTCCAAGTATGAACAGGATCAAATATAGTTAATGGTTTACTTTCATCTAATTGTTCATTCTTTAACGCTATTAGGTCAGCTAAAGCTTTATGAGAAGATTTATCAAAAATTCTAATTACTTTTTTAAAACCAGGATTAGTTATTTTTTCATCATTTTCACTGATTTTAATTTTAGGTATTAGTTCATTATCGTTTTCTATAGCTACTAATTTATAAACACCACCAAATACAGGTTCCGATTTTGCAGTTATTAATCTTTCACCTACACCAAATGAGTCTACACAAGCTCCTTGTTCTAATACATCTCTAATTATATGTTCGTCTAGTGAATTTGAAATTACTATTTTACAATCATCGTATCCAGCCTCATCTAGCATTTGTCTACAACGCTTAGTTAAATAGGTTATATCACCAGAATCTATTCTAATACCTGTAGGTCTTTTTCCAAGTGGTTTTAATATTTCATCAAAAACTTTTATTGCATTAGGGATACCAGATTTTATAACATTATAAGTATCTATTAATAATAAGCAATTATCTGGGTAAAGTTCAGCCCAAGATTTAAAGGCTTCATATTCACTATCAAATAGTTGTACCCAACTATGAGCCATTGTACCTACAGCAGGGATATTAAACATTTTATCTGAAATAGTACATGCTGTTGAATCGCAACCTCCAATTATTGCAGCTCTAGCACCATAAATAGCACCATCATATCCTTGCGCCCTTCTAGAACCGAATTCCATTACAGTACGATTTCCAGCAGCTCTACAAATTCTATTAGCTTTTGTTGCTATTAATGTTTGATGATTTATGGTTAAAAGTATCATTGTTTCTACAAGTTGTGCTTGAATTACAGGGCCTTTTACTGTTACTAATGGTTCATTTGGAAATACTGGATTTCCTTCTGGAATAGCCCAAACATCACAACTAAATTTAAAATCTCTTAAATATTTAAGAAAATTTTCTGAAAAGATATCTTTGCTTTTCAAATACATTATATCTTCATCAGTGAATTTTAAATTGTTTAAGTATTCTATTAATTGTTCAACACCAGCCATGATACAATAACCACCGCCATCTGGAACTCTTCTAAAGAACATATCAAAATATGCAATTTTATTTTGAAGATTTTTATTGAAATAACCATTTCCCATAGTCAATTCATAAAAATCAACTAACATTGTAAGATTTCTCTCGTCTCTAATATTAAATTTATTTTCCATGAATAGTCTCCTTTAAGTAAAGTTCACAATACTATAATTAAGTTATCTACCTATAGTTTGTGAAAGTATCTATAAAAGTATATAATAAAATCATTGTACATCTATAATATAATTATTACAATATAGTTATTTATTGCGTTATTATATAATAATTCAAGAATTAAGTGAGGAAAGAGGAAGCTAATGTATAATCTGGATATATATCAAAATGAAGCAGTGATAACCAAGGATAAAAATGCATTAATTATTGCAGCTCCTGGATCTGGAAAAACTACTGTAATAATTAACAGAATATATTATTTAGTTAATAAGCTAAAAGTTAGTAATGGACGTATAATAGTAATTACATTTACTAAAGCAGCAGCTAAAAATATGAAAGAAAGATATGAAAATAGATTTAAACAAAATATATCACCATTCTTTGGTACATTTCATGGACTCTTTTACAAAATCCTTTTAAGAACAGGAAAAAGTATAGATATAATAGATGGAGGTATTGTAAATAAGCTTATAAATAAAGTGTTAACGAAGTATTTTGATGATATTAATGAGGATAAGATTAAAGAAGTTTTAAATAATATATCATTATATAAAACTTCAAGGATAAGACTAGGCGATTTTAAACCATCTGTATCTAGAGAAATATTTGAAGATGCTTTAGAGTGTTATGAACATTATAAAAAAGAGCATGGAAAAATAGATTTTGATGAT
This sequence comes from Clostridium cagae, assembly GCF_900290265.1. Classification (NCBI taxonomy): domain Bacteria; kingdom Bacillati; phylum Bacillota; class Clostridia; order Eubacteriales; family Clostridiaceae; genus Clostridium; species Clostridium caccae. The sequence goes on along the minus strand of NZ_OKRA01000001.1, from coordinate 2,456,118 downwards.
TTAGCCATAGAAGCGTTAGAATTACTTGAGAGTAATGAAAAAGCATTAATTTATTATAGAAAATTATTTAAATATATTTTAGTGGATGAATTTCAAGATTGTGATGAATTGCAAATTGAGTTTTTAAAATTAATAAATGATGGTGAAGATAATTCATTATTTGCAGTTGGTGATGAAGATCAATGTATTTATTCATTTAGAGGCTCTAAACCTATGTATATGGTTACTTTTGATAAGATGTTTAAAGATAGTAAAAAACACTATTTATCAATAAATTATAGAAGTAAAGACAATATAGTTGAGAGATCTAAGAAACTAATAAAGTTTAATAAGGAAAGAAATAATAAAGAGATATTATCTAATAAAAAAGATGATGGGATAATTAAGTTTTATACTCCTTATAATGAAAAATCTCAAGGTGATATTTTAGCTAATTTAGTTAAAAACGAAAAAAAATATAATATCAATTATGAAGAAAATGCAATTCTTTATAGAACTAACATGGAAGCTATGAGTATTATAGACGCATTTACTAAAAATCATATTCCCTTTAGGTTATTAGACAGACAATATAATTTTTTTGAGCATTTTATTTGTAAAGATTTGATAGCATATTTAAAATTAGTTGTAAATCCTTTTGATAAGGAGAGTTTTATAAAAATTATAAATAAGCCATTTAGATATATAAGTAAGCATAATATAGATTATGTGAGAAATTATTCTATACAGGAAAATTTATTTAATATATTAATAAATAAAGAAGATGCTCCACCTTTCCAAAGAAAAAATCTTGATGAATTAAAAAAAGATTTTAATTATTTAAATAAAATTTCTTTAGGTTCTGCAATTGCATATATAGTTATGGATTTAGAATATATAGACTACTTAAAATCTTATTGTGAAAAGTTTAGTCAAAATCTAGAAGATTTAGAAGAGGTAATTGAAGAATTCAAATTATCTGCAGAAGGATTTAAAAATATATTTGATTTTTTAGCTCATATTGAAAATGTAAGCAATGAAATAGAGGAAAGTAAAAATAAAAATCAAAGAGAAGGGGTAATCCTTAGTACAATTCATGGTGTAAAGGGTATGGAATTTAAAAATGTATATCTTGTAAATTGTAATGAAGATACTATTCCACATTCATCTAGTAAAGAGGAAAACATAGAAGAAGAAAGAAGACTTTTTTATGTTGGTATAACAAGAGCCATAGACAATCTTTATTTATTTGCACCTAAAAATAGAAGAGGGCAACTCAAGGATATATCTAGGTTTATATGTGAATCGGAATTTGATAAATTACCTAAGGATACTTATGGATATAAGGTAGATGATAATATAAGTCAAAAAACTTATGGCTTAGGAAAGATAAAGTTTATAGAAGATGATAAAGTTACTATAAGTTTTGAAGATGGAGTTAATAGGAGTTTTTCGTTAAAGGTATTGGCAGAGAATGATTTAATTCAGAAAATTATTTAATGAAAGATGAAATCACATTAAAATGATAATAGATAATGTTTATAAATGATAAATATGTTAGAAGAATTTTATAAATACTTAAATAAAGGGTTTTGTATGAATTTATAGAATATATTACTTTAAAGTGAATAGATATTTATATATTATTAATAATAGAAATAAGGTGATTACATCATGAATGTTAAAATGTGGCTTATTATATTAATTTTAGCGGCAGTTATACTTGTTGCAGTAGGAAAAGTAATAAATCCAAAAGAACAAAGAGAAAAATATAATAAAAAGAAAAGTAAATAGCATAGGAATGGAGTTTAATGCTTCATTTTTATGCTATTTTTATGCTGGAAAATAATAATATTCCGTATAATTTTATTTTATTATAACTTTTATGAAATATATAGTATAATTATTTGGATAATAAAGAAATTGTAAAAAATACGATTAAATTGAATGTAATTAAATTATAATATATAATTTATAATATGTTTAAGAGGAACAATTGCTAAATTTGGACGATAAAGGTTGTGTTTAGATGGAGTTAAAAAATTTTAATCCTAAAGATATAATTTTTTCATTAGATATAGGGACAAGATCAATAATAGGAACTGTAGGAATAATAAGAGATAAAAAATTTGAAGTAATTTGTGAAGAATACATGGAACATGAAGAAAGAGCAATGGTAGATGGTCAAATTCATGATATTAGTTTAGTAGCTTCTGTAGTTGAAAAAGTGAAAAGAATATTGGAAGAAAAAATAGGAATTACACTTACAGAAGTGTCTATAGCAGCTGCAGGTAGATTTTTAAGAACTGTAAATTCAAGAGCGGAAATTGAAATAGATGAAGATCAAGAAATTGATAAGGAAATTGTAAGGAGCTTAGAACTTAGTGTTGTTAAAAATGCAGAAAAAGAAATAGACAATAGTGCAGATGGAAAATTATACTGTGTTGGTTATTCTGTTAAAAGCTTTTATTTAAATGGCTTTGTAATATCTAATTTAATAGGACATAAGGGGAAAACTATTGAAGCAGAAGTAATTGCAACATTTTTACCTAGATCTGTTATTGATTCTCTTTATTCTGTAATGAATAAGGTGAATTTAAAAGTGACTAATTTAACATTGGAACCTATTGCAGCAATAGAAGCAGCTATACCTAAAAACTTGAGGTTATTAAATATTGCGCTTATAGATGTTGGTGCTGGAACATCAGACATAGCAATAAGTAATAAGGAAACAATATCTGCATACGGTATGGTACCTATGGCTGGAGACGAAGTTACTGAAATAATAGCACAAGAGTATTTAGTTGATTTTAATACAGCAGAATTTATAAAGAAATCTGTAAATGAATCTAAAGAGATTGTTTATACTGATGTATTAGGTCTTGAAAATACAATTTTATCATCAAATGTTATTAAATTGATTGATCCATCAGTAAAAAAGATATCAGAAGAGATTTCAAGTAAGATTTTAGAGCTAAATGGTGGAAAGTCTCCAAGTGCTGTATTTTTAGTTGGTGGAGGAGCACATACACCGAGACTTTTAGAATGTATAAGTGTAAATTTAAATTTACCACCTCAAAGAATTGCAATTAAGGATAGAAAAGCTATTACAGAATGCATATCTGATAATTCTTTAGGATCAGCAGGTGTTACAGTACTGGGAATAGGACTTATAGCATTAAGAAATTTAGGTACAGATTTTATTGATGTTATATTAAATGATACACCAGTTAGTTTATTTAATTCGCATAAGCACACAGTTATGGATGTATTGCTTCAAGCTGGTGTTAACCCATCACTACTTATAGCTAAGAATGGTAAAAGTGTAAGATTTAAATACAATGGACGTAAGAGAATTGTATTTGGAGAATATGGAACTAGCGCTAAGATATTTATAAATGGAAATGAATCTGCATTAGAAACAGAAGTTAAGGCTAATGATAATATAGAAGTACAATATGCTAAAAATGGTAATAACGCTAATCCTAAAGTGTGTGATTACATTGAAAATATAAATTCTATAACTATTTATATTGATGATGAACTTATAAATTTGGAACCTATAATAACGGTAAATAATAAAATAGAAGATATAAACTATACATTAAAAAACAATGATGAACTTAGAGTATTTATACCAAATAAAGTTTCAGAGATAAAAGAATATATTTTGAATGATGATGAAATAAGCTTATTTAAAGATGAAATTTTATTAAATGAGGAGTATGAACTTCAAGATGGTGATGGACTTATCAAAAAAGATAGTTCATTAATTGAAACACAAATAGAAAACAATGAATTAAAAGATGTTAAATTAACAAGTGATATTATTGACGATATGCAAGAACTTAAAAAAGAAGAAACTACTGAGGTTAAGTTAAATAATAATCCAAACAAAGATGATGAGTTAAGTATTGATGAAAGTTTAAATAATGATGTAGATAAAAATAGTTTTGAGGAAAAATTTAATGAAATAAAAGTTATTGTAAATAATAAAGAAATAGTATTAAAAGGCAAAGATGAGTATGTTTTTGTTGATATTTTTGACTATATAGATTTTGACTTAACAATTTCAAAGGGCATAATAAATGCTAAAGTTAATGGAGAAAATTCATCATATACAGCTAGAATAGTTGAAGGTGATGTTATAGAAGTTTATTGGTCATAATATCTTAAGAAAGGAAGTGTATGTTTGTGATAGATTTCAAAAAAGAAGCTAATGATATAAAAGAAGAATTAATTTCAATAAGACGAGATATACATGAACATCCAGAAGTTGGCTTTGAAGTACACAGAACTTCAGAACTTATAAAAAACTTTTTAAAGGCAGAAGGTATTGAATATAGAGAGGTATCAAAAACTGGAGTTTGTGGAATCATAAAGGGAGAAAAAATAGGTAGCAACAAGACTATAGCAATAAGAGGAGATATGGATGCACTTCCTATCCAAGATATGAAATCTTGTGAATATAGCTCAAAAGTAAATGGGAAAATGCATGCATGTGGACATGATGCTCATACAACAATACTTTTAGGTGTAGCTAAAATATTAAATAAATATAAAAGTCAATTTAGTGGAAATATAAAACTATTATTTGAGCCTGCTGAAGAAACTGTTGGTGGAGCTCAATATATGATACAAGAAGGAGTTCTAGAAAATCCCAAAGTTGATTATGTGCTAGGTCTTCATGTTGATGAAAATGTAGGTATTGGAAATATAGAGGTTAGAAAGGGTGTTGTTAATGCCGCGTCTAACCCATTTAAAATAAAAATCACAGGTCAAGGGGGACATGGAGCAGCACCACATACAACAATTGATCCTATTGTTGTAGCTAGTCATATAGTGGTTGCACTTCAAAGCATAGTGAGTAGAGAAATATCACCTGTAAATCCAGCAGTAATTACTATTGGTACAATAAATGGGGGAACTGCTCAAAATATTATTCCTGGAGAAGTTACATTAAGTGGAATAATTAGAACGATGACAAAAGAAGATAGGCTATTTGCAAGTGAAAGATTAAAAGAGATTGTTAATGGAATTGCTTTATCTTCAAGAGCAAAAGCTGAGATAGAAATAGAAGAAAGCTATCCATGTCTGTACAATGATAATTATATGGTAGAATTACTAAGGGATTCTGCAAGTAATATATTAAAAAGTGAAAATGTACTTGAACAAAAAGCACCACATATGGGGGTAGAAAGTTTTGCATATTTTGCACTTGAAAGACCTGGAGTATTTTATTTCTTAGGATCAGGGAATAAACAAAAGAAAACTACTGAACCTGCACATAGCAGTTTATTTAATATAGATGAAGATTGTATACCACTTGGTGTAGCAATTCAGTGTTTAACAGCATTTAATTATTTAACAAAATAACCAAAAGAAAAAATTATAGGAGTGATAATATTTGAAAATCGAAATAGGAGCTAATGAAGCCGGTCAAAGATTAGATAAATTTTTAAGAAAGTTATTAAAGGACGTTCCACTAAGTGCAATATTTAAAGCTTTAAGAAAAAAAGATATAAGAGTTAACGGAAAAAAACAAAGTGAGAAATATTTCTTAGAAGAAGGAGATATTGTTGAAATAAAATATATAAAGAGTAATCCAGAAAAGAAAGAAAAATTTATTCAAGTGAACTTTAGTGGAATGAAAACAGCTTATGAAGATGAAAATTTATTAGTCGTTGAAAAATGGCCTGGTATTTTAGTACATCCTGATAAAGATGAAAAAGATCCTACATTGACAGATTATGTACTTTCATATTTAAAAGAAAAAGGGTCATATGTTCCGGAAAATGAAATTACATTTACCCCTGCACCATGTAACAGATTAGATAGAAATACATCAGGTTTGGTTATGTTTGGAAAAACATTTGAAGGGTTAAAATCTATTAATGAAACAATAAGAGAAGATAGAGTAAGAAAATATTATGTAGCTTTAGTTAAGGGAAAGGTACAAGATGGATTACATACAGGATATATATTAAAGAATCAAGATACAAATATATCTAAAGTATATGAAAAAGAAGTACCAGACTCTAAAAAAATAGCAATGGAAGTAACTACAACACAAACTAATGGTGCATATTCATTGCTTGAAATTAATTTAATTACAGGAAGAAGTCATCAAATAAGAGCTCATTTATCACATTTAGGAAGTCCTATAATTGGTGATGACAAATATGGTGATAGAAAATTAAATTCATTCTTTAAAAACAAATATGGATTGGAATATCAATATTTATATGCTTATAAATTAGTTTTTAAAGAAATGAAAGGTAAAGTAGAGTACTTAACAAATAAAACTGTAGTTAATGCTTTACCTCCGATATTAAAGAAGATAAAGAGTGATGTATTTAAATTTTCACTTAGATAGGGGTTTAATATGAAGGGAGAATCATCTACTAAAGGCTTTGTAATTCTTTCAGCAGCAGGACTTTTAGCTAAACTGATGTCTGTATTTTATGTTCCGTTATTAAGGAGAACAATAGGCCTTGAAGGCCTTGGAATATATCAAATGTGTTATGAAGTATTTATTTTTGCATATGCAGTAACTACTTTAGGAGCTCAGCCAGCAATTGCAAAAGTTGTAGCTGAGCTTACAGCTACGAAAAATAAAAGAGATGCAATTAAGGCGCTAAAGATATCTACAATACTTTATGCAGGGGTTGGAGGAGTAATAAGTATACTTATTATGATATTATCTACTCCAATAGCAAATGCAATAGGAACACCAGAGGCGGCATATGGTTTATTATTTTTAGCTCCAAGTATTTTTGTGACTTCTATATTATCAGCATATAGAGGATATTTTCAAGGTAAAAATAATATGACAGCAATTGCTGTATCTCAAGTCTTAGAACAAATAATAAATGTTGGTGTGAGTTTAGCTTTTGCTTATGTTCTAGTAAAAATAAGCATTCCTTATGGCAGTGCAGGTGGAACAGTAGGTACTACATTAGGTGCAATAATAGCATGTCTTTATATGGTGTATGTATATTATAAGAAAAATTATGAGGGTGAAGTCTTTGATGCAGAGTTACCTGTTAAAAGGGTAAGCAATAAGAGAATAGTTAGGAAATTAGTCAAATATGGAGTACCAATCACATTAAGTGCTGGATTACAGAACTTAGGGAGCTTAATTGATATGGTAAATGTAAAGAATAGATTGGCTTATGCTGGTTTTTTAGAAAAACAAGCTAATGAACTTTACGGAATACTTGGAACTTATAAAACATTACTTTCTGTTCCATTGGTAATAGTTACAGCACTAGCTACGACAGTATTACCTGCAATTGTAAGTGCAGTAGCTATAAAAGATAAAAAGGAAATTAGAAGAAAAGTAAATTTTGCATTTAGAATAACTTATGCAGTAACAATACCTGCTGCTGTGGGACTTGCGGTTTTAAGTAAAGAAATTTATTTATTGTTATATGGTTCAGTGCAGGGCTACGAGTTAATGATATATGGTTCTGTGGTTGTAATACTAATGGCCGTTGTACAAATTCAAAATGTTATATTGCAAAGTATGAATAAACTTTACTTTGTTTTAGGTACATTTATGATAGGTATAGTAGCTAAGATAGCTACTAATTACATATTGGTTGGAATGCCAGAGATTAATGTATTAGGTGCGGTTTTTGGTAACTTTTTATGGTTTGTGATACCTTTTTTATTAAATCAAAGAAAACTTAGTAAAACATTAAAAATGAAATTGCCACTATTCAAGCATACTTTGAAGCCTATTCTTTCTTCTGTAGGAATGGTTGCAGGTATATACTTGATTAAAGAACCCTTTGGAGTATTACTTATATTATTAAATGCTGGAGGAGTATTACAAGGATTAGTAACAATGCTTATGATTTCAGTAGGCGGATTTGTATACTTGTACTTAATGATAATACTAGGTGGTATTAGAAAAAATGATATTACATCATTCTCTCAAAAGGCATATAATATATTACCAAGATTTTTAAGGGTTAAATTAAAATAATTTTAGTACGTTTGAACAGAATGCTGATATATGCATAATTAAAGATGGACAAAATTAAAATATAAAATAATTAAAGAAAAAGTTCATGCTTCTAAATGTAGAATTTAGAAACATGAACTTTTTATGTTTATGAAAAATTTAAAAGTATAATTTCTAAGTTTTTAATTAAAATCAGTAATGAATATATTATTAAACATCACTTTCACCGAATGTTCCAAGATATAGAAAAATTACAAATGTTAAACCAATTACCATAAAGCTATTTATTATAGGTAAGTTAACTAAAACATTTTTAGAGAATATATTAATAATTAAAAAGCTTAAAATGCCAAGAAGTAGATATATTATTACATTTATAAAATTTAGATTTATATTAATATGTTTTTTAACTTCGTGTAAATTAAGTGATAAACCAATACCACAAGCTATAAATAGAGTGATGCTATTACCAAAGATATTTATGCAAGGTATTGCGGTAAATGTATATAAGCACACTAATTCAATTGAAGCTTCAATTAATGAATTTCTAAGAATAATACCTTGTCTATTAAGGCCATTCAAAATTCCAAACATGGTAGTAGAAGTGAAAAAGACTGGTGCAGCAAGTGAGGCAACTCGTATATATTGCCCTAAATCATCTCTACCATAAAAAATTTGCCCTAACTCATCAGGAACAATATTGCATATTATAGTTGTTGAAAGTCCAAGTAAAAAAGCTAGTTTAATTACTTTTCTAATACGAAGAGAGGCTTTATAATGATTTCCTTGACTTAAAGTTTGTGAAAGATCTGGTATAAGTAATGTATTTATAGTTGAAACAACAATAAGAGGAATAGCTATTAGGCCCATAGCCATACCATTATATTTACCTATTAAGCTTAAAGCTTCAGAATAATTAAAGCCAGCACATACTAATCTTCTCGGAACAACTAAAGTACATAGTGTAGCTAAAATATTGCTTAAGAAACCATTTAAACACAATGGAATTGCCACAATAATTACATCAAATAATAATTGAAATCTACCTTCTGGTTTTTCATATGATTTTGGAACTTTTTTTACAGTATATTTGTAATAAACAAATAAACATAATAAACTTTGGAACTCACCAATACATAAAGCAACAGTAGCTAATGTAACCATGTTTTGAAGGGTTTTAGCCTTTAAGAAAAAGATTAAAATACTTACAGTTACAATTCTCATAGCCTTTTCAAAAATATCAATAATAGCAGGTGCTTTTATTTCAGAAGTCCCATAAAAATATCCTTTGAAAATATTTGAAATGGCAATACAAACCATAGCTGGACATATAACACGTATAGCGTCAATAGTTCTTACATCATTAACACCATATTTACCTATTATTGGTGCAGCAAAGAAAACCATTATGCCAATAAGTAAAGCCCAAGTTATGTTAAAAAGAGAAACAATCCGTATAGTTCTTGTTATGTTTTTGTATTCGCCTTTTTGTTTATATATTGCAGAAATTTTAGAAATAGCAGCTACAATTCCAGCACTCATAAGGCAGATGAACAAATTATAAATTGGCATAACTAAATTGTATAATCCCATACCCTCAGGACCAAGTATTTTAGATAAATATATAGTAAATATAAATCCAAGAATTCCTGTTGTTATATTAGAAGCTGTCAGTAAAAAAGAATTCTTTAAAAAGTTGTCCTTACTCAAATCTAATTCACTCCTTTAAATTACAATAAAGCATATTCGAAGTAATGACTAAATATGAACATTTTAAATTAAAAGTCAAGATATGATAAACATTTTAATGTAAAAGGTTAAGCTTAGGGGTATATTTTATTAGATTTAAAATATAAATTTAACAAGGGAAAATATACGAGTGATTTTATATTGAGGGGGTTAAGAGTTGAAAAGGTTTTGTCAATTTTTATTTAGTTCAGTTATAATAGTAAGTTTAGCTTTTTTATTGTTTAAATTTTCAGGAATTTATAGAGTAAACATTTTAAAAGATAATATAGATTGGAGTATTTCATCTAAAAATTGTAAGGATGCAGTAGCTTTTGATAAAGATGAATATGAAAATACATATGTAGCGTATAAGAACTATATAAAATTATTAAAAGATGATGGAAGAGAAGAAATATTAGTACAAAATAAGTCTTTTTCAATAGAAAATTTAGTGTGTACTAATAATGATATGTATTTTATTTCAAATGATGAGCTTTATCATTATAATATATCAAGCAAGTTTTTAGAAGTGATTTTAAAAGGAATACCAACAAGTGGTGAAAATCTTGATAGAAATCTTATACTTAAGGATTCGCATTTGCTTTTATCAATTGGAGCAGCAACCAATTCTGGAATAGCTGAAAGTAATGGCGAAGTAGATTTTAGTAAAATACCGTATGATAAAAGTCCTATAAATATTGTATTGAATGGTGAAAATTATGGGAAAGAAAAAACAGGCGCATATATGCCATATACGAATTCAAGTATTAGAGGACAAAAAATAAGTGCTGAAAAGTTTGGAAATGCTTCAATTGTAAAAGTGGATTTAAAAACAAACAAGACATCTTTATATGCATGTGGAATAAGAAATGTAACGGGGTGGGATTTAGATAGTAATAATAATTTAATAGCAATAGTTGGAGGCATGGAGGAAAAAGGATTAAGACCTGTTAAAAGAGATTTTGACTATTTATATAAATTACAAGAAGAAAATTGGTATGGATGGCCAGATTTTAGTGGAGGAGATCCAATAAGTTCACCAAGATTTAACGATGCAAATAAATTAACACCTATAATAAGTAATCCACCTAATAAAATTGTTAATGGACCAGAGTATCAATTTTCTAAAGTTAACAGTATTAAATGTTTAGCAGTATATAAAGATGGAAAAATATTAGATAAAGATTCGAATATTTTTTATGATAAAAAAGATAATGTTATAGGTTCAGTAAATCAAAATGGTATTTTATACAAATTATTAAAACTAAAAAATGAGAGTGATGTAAAAGGAATAAAATACTCATGTGGAAATATATATATATTAGATTCAGGTATAGGCTGTATATACAAATTACAATCTGGAAATTTAGGACTAAAATTTAATTTACCTAAACCTGTTTGTATATTTATAATAATTCTTTTATTTACCTTACTTATATTAAATATAATTAGATTTAATAATAAAAAGAAGAGGAATATTTAAAAGCAAAATAGAAACTGCTCTATAAAATTAAGTGTTTAAATATTTATAGAGTAGTTTCTTATTTTAATTAAACTTTTTCATAAAAATTAAAATTTTTTAGACTTAAGATTACTAAAATATGTGTTTTCATATTTCATAATATGTTTAATAATGATAGAATATATACTTAGAGGGAAAAGAGGGGGAAGTTATGGGAAAGACATTGGTTATTAATTTAGAGGATATTAATTTAAAGGGTGACATATTAGATGTTGGTCAAGAAAACTTTGGTATAATATATAGTATCTCAAAAGAAGTAGAAGATGAATTGTCACTAGATTATGTTTTTAGTAATGATAAAGAGGGGTTAGAAGGAAGTGAATATGATGCATGTACACTTTTTTTTAATTTAAATAGATTTTGGAGTAACATAGAAAAAGAAAAGTTAATTAAAGAAATTAATTCTTATATAAAAGAGAATGGGGAAATATTAATTTGGGATATTAATAAAGAAAGAGGTAAATTATTTAATAATAAAATAAGAGTTATACTTCCAAAAGGTAAAGTGAAGGAATTTACATTTAAGAATTTGAATCCAATAATAAGTTCAAATGTAGAAGAGGTAAAAAAGATACTTTTAAAATATTTTGATGTAGAAGAAGTAAAAGTTTGGGAGGATATGTTTTTTATAAGAGCTAAAAAACTTAAAAATAAAATAAACTCTAAAGGAGTAGAGGAGATAAATACGAATGAGGATATTACTTACAGCGATTAACTCTAAATTTATTCATAGTAATTTAGCGGTTAGATATTTAAGAAATTTCACTAAAGATATGGATTGTGAAAATATAATAAGGGAATTTTCTATTAATGATAGGGAAGAAAAGATATTAGAAGAGATTATTAATGAAAAGCCTGATGTTGTTGCCTTTTCAGTTTATATATGGAATGTAGAAATGATTACAAGATTAGCTAATTTGATTAAGAATGTAGATGAAAATATTGAAATTTTATATGGAGGACCAGAGGTATCATTTGATTCACCAAAGTTTTTAGAAAATAGCATTGGAGAATATGTTATTGAAGGTGAAGGTGAAAAAACTTATAAAGATTTTGTTTCATATAAGATGGGAATCAAGGGATTAAGTGACATAAAAGGACTTCATTATAAGTTAGATGGAAAGATATATTCAAACGAAAAAAGACCACTTATGTCTATGGATGATTTAGTGTTTCCCTATGAAGAAAATGAAGATTTAAATAATAAGATAGTTTATTATGAGGCCTCAAGAGGATGTCCATTTAATTGTAAATATTGTCTTTCATCAACAAGTCATGGTGTTAGATTTTTGAATATTGAAAGAGTGCTAAAGGAATTGCAGTATTTCATCGATAAAAGAGTTAGGTTGGTTAAATTTGTAGATCGTACATTTAATTGTAATTATAAATTTTCAATGGCCATATGGAAGTTTTTAATAGAAGCGGATACAGAAACAAAATTTCACTTTGAAATATCAGCGGATATTTTAAAAGATGAGGAAATTAAGTTGTTATCAAAAGCTCCGAAAGGAAGATTTCAATTTGAAGTTGGAGTACAAACTACAAATGACACAGTTCTTAATAATATAAATAGATTTGTTAATTTTGAAGACATAAAAGAAAAAGTTGATGAGCTTATGGCTATAAAAAATATTCAACAACATTTAGATTTAATAGCAGGACTTCCAGGGGAAGATTATGAGTCGTTTGTTAATTCTTTTAATGATGTTTATAAAATAAGACCAGAAGAAATTCAATTGGGATTCTTAAAATTATTAAAAGGATCTTCAATGCGAGAAGAAGCTGAAAAGTATAAAATGAAATTTTCACCTTATCCACCATATGAGATATTAAAGACAGATTGTATTAATTATGATGAACTGTTGAAATTAAAAAAAGTAGAAGCTATGGTAGATAAGTACTATAATTCAAAAAAGTTTAATAATATTATTAAATTTTTTGAAAGCAAATTTAACACACCATTTGAATTTTATTATTCACTAGGAAATTTTTTTCATAGAAAAGGATATTTTAATAGAAACATTGGAAATATAGAATATTATAAAGTATTTTTAGAATTCAATAATGAAGTTTTGAAAAATAATAACGATATATTAAATGAAATATTAAAATTCGATTATTTAATATTTAATAAAAAGCGTGGATTACCAGACTTTTTAAGAAGTAATATTAAAAAAGAAGAAGAAAAAGATATAAAAGATAAATTAAGGGATAAATATTCATTTAAAGAATATTATTTAGAGAAATTTTCAATAAATATTCAAGAATATATTTTAAATGGAAATGTACAAATGTCAGAAAGTTATTATTTATTTAATAATACTGGTGATTATGTGAATGTAAAAATAAGTTAGAAGCAGCAAAAGGAAGTAAATGGATATTACATAAAGATAACCTTTACATAATCGTTGTTTTAATGAAATTTGACCATTTTTAGTATTTAATAATTTAAAATTCTTGAAAATATACAAAAAGAGTGTATAATAAAATAGACACAAAGTAATTAATACTATATAAAGTATTAATATATATATTATTTTTATATTTAAGGGCATGAAGGTGGTGATATTTTGGCATTAGAAGCAATTGAAGAAATAAAAAAAGCTGAGACTAAAGCAGAAGAAATTCTTAAAGAAGCTAATAATGAAGCTAAAGATATAGTTATGAAAGCTACAGATGAAGCTGAAAAGCAATATCTGGATACTTTATCTTCTGCAAAAGAAAAAGCAAATAAAATTATTTCAAATGCTGTAGAAGCAGCAAATAAAAAAGCAGAGCCTATAATAAATAAAGGCAAGCAAGAATCAGAAGATATATTACATATATCTGAAGATAAGAAAAATAATGCTGTTAAATTAGTGATTGAGAGGATAGTGAAGATTCATGGCAATAGTTAAGATGAATAAGTTCACCTTGTTAGCCTTTGAATCAAAGAAAAATGAACTTCTTGAAAGAATACAAAATTTCTCAGAAGTTGAATTTATTAATCTACAAGATGAGAACATTCAAGAAAAAAATGAAGTTCTTAATGAGTTAGATAAAGATCAAATTGATTCTGACATATCAAGGTGGGAAGAAGAATTATCAAAAGCTAAATTTGCCCTACAGTTCTTAAAGGACTATGTGCCTAAACAATCATTAATAAAGTCTTTACGTACAGAAAAGCTTTCATTAACTCCTAAAGAACTAGAACAAAGAGTAATAAATGGAGAATGGGAAAGTGTATATGATAGAGTTAAAGAAAAAGAACATGCTTTAGCTTCATTAGACAATGAAAAGACTAGATTACAAGGAAATGTTCAAAGCCTAAAATCATATGAAAATTTTAATGCACCATTAGGGTGTTTAGATGATTTAAAAGTAACTGAATATTTCTTGGGAAGCATTGCTAACCAATATGAGGAAGCATTGAAAAATGATTTAAATGATTGTTATTTAGAAATTATATCAAAAGACAATCAAGACACTTACTTCTTCCTTTTAGATCATAAGGATAATAAAGAAGAAGTGGAAGAGGTGCTAAGAGGGTTTGGATTTAGTCCGTTTAAAACAGATGAGAAAGAACTCCCTTTAAAGCTTATTCAAGAATATAACGAAAGAATATCCTTAATTGATTCTGAAAAGTTCTTAGTAAAAGAAGAATTATCAGGATTTGAGGAAAGTTTAGAAAGCTTGAAATTAGCTTATGAATATTATTATAACTTAGTAAATAGAAAATCTATTACTAATAGATTTTTAAAGACGGATAAAACTGTCTTATTACAAGGTTGGGTTCCTAGCGAAAAAAATGATAGGTTAACTCAAATTACTAAGGATGTATTAGGTGAAGATTACTATTTAGCTTTTGAAGATGTTAAAGAAGAAGAAATTGATGATGTACCTATTAAATTAGAAAATAATGATTTAAATGCATCATTTGAATCAGTAACATCAATGTATGCTTTACCTAAGTATAATGACATAGACCCAACACCATTAGTTGCGCCATTCTATTTAGCTTTCTTTGGAATGATGGTTGCAGATGCAGGTTATGGGTTATTAATGTTGTTAGGAACAATTGGAGCATTAAAATTATTTAATTTTGATGCAGAAAAGAAAAAGATGGTTAAGTTCTTTATGTATTTAAGTTTCCCAACAATTGTATTTGGATTAATTTACGGTTCATTCTTTGGAGACTTAATAGGCATTAAAGGTTTAATTGATACAAATCGAGATGTTATGACGATACTAACTATGTCAGTAGTATTTGGTGCAATTCAGATTGTATTTGGATTATTAATAAAAGCAGCGGTATTAATAAGAGCAGGAAAAACATTAGATGCTTTTATGGATGCAGGATCATGGCTTATAACTCTATTTTCTATTGGGGGAATTGCAGCCGGATCAATGCTTAATATACCAACACTTAAGACAGTATCTATAGCAGGAGCTATTATTGGTTCTATATTAATTGTTTTAACACAAGGAAGACAAATGGAATCAAAAGGTGGAAAAATAGGTCAAGGTCTTTATGAACTATATGGTATTACAGGATACGTAAGTGACTTAGTATCATACACAAGACTTATGGCGATAGGTTTATCAGGTGGATCTATAGCAGGAGCTATAAACATGATTATGAGAATGGTATCAGATGATGGTAATTCCCTTTTAGGAACTATTCTTTTTGCACCATTAATATTTATCATGTTCCAAACAGTAAACTTATTACTATCATTATTAAGCGGTTATGTTCATACATTAAGACTTACTTATGTAGAATATTTCTCAAAATTTTACGACGGTGGTGGAAAAGCATTTAAGCCACTTGAAGCAAAAAATGAATACATTAATTTAAGAGAAGAGTAGGAGGACATTTAAAATGGATATGAGTTGGATTAAGTTTTTTTTAGAAAATAACGGTGGATTTGTTATGGGAGCACTAGGTGTTGCTTTAGCAGTAGGAATGTCAGGAATAGGATCATCAAAAGGTGTTGGTATCGTAGGTCAAGCAGCAGCAGGATTATTATCAGAACAACCAGAAAAATTTGGTAAAGCGTTAATTCTTGAATTATTACCAGGTACACAAGGTCTTTATGGATTCGTTATAGGATTATTAGTATTTTTACAATTAACACCAGAAACAACTTTCTCACAAGGTTTATACTTATTATTTGCTTGTTTACCAATCGCTATAACTGGTTTATGGTCAGGAATTGCTCAAGGTAAAGCAGCAGCTGCTGGTATTCAAATATTAGCTAAAAACCCAGAACACAACACTAAGGGTATGGTTCTTGCAGCGATGGTTGAAACTTATGCATTATTAGGATTCGTTGTATCATTCTTATTAGTAAATGGTGTATTTTAATAATAGCTTATTATAGAATTAGGATGTGAAGATTATGTCTAACATAGATAATTTAACTTCTAGAATCGTAAAAGATGCAGAAGATAAAAAAAGAATAATCTTATCAGAAGCTGAAGAGAAGAAAAGTAAAATAATTGCTAAAAAGCAAGAAAAGGCTGCTTCAGAAGAAAAGATTATTATAGAAAAAGCTGAAACAGAAGCTGTAGCAAGAGAAGAAAGAATCATTTCTAGTGCAGAATTACAAGCAAGAAACGAAAAATTAAAATCAAAACAAATAGTTATTAGTAAAGTTTTTGAAACTACAATAGAAGAACTTTGTAATGCTTCAAGTGATGATTTTAAAGGCTTTGTAAAAACAGTAATATTAAATAGTGCTCTTGCAGGAGATGAAAATTTAATATTAAATGAACAAGGTAAGAAAATGATCGATTCTGATTTTGTAGCAGAATTAAACAGAGAAATTGGTTCAAAAGGAAATATAACTCTAAGTGATAAAACTGGAAACTTTAAGGGTGGATTCATATTAGAGAAAAATGGCATAGAAATAAATAATACTTTCGAAGCTTTAGTAAGTTCATTAAAAGATGAAATGGGTCTTGAAGTAGCAAGAGTATTATTTAGTTAAGGAGGTTAACTAATGGATATGATGCAATTTAGTCAAGTTATACCTAGACTAAGAGTATATGAGACAAAACTCCTTGATAAATCAAAGATTGACAGAATGATCGATTCCAATTCTGCCAATGAAGCATTAAAAGTGCTTCAAGAGACAGAGTATGCCAATGTTATGACAAATGTTAAGAGAGCAGAAGACTATGAAGTTATATTAAGTGAAGAATTAAAAAGATTATTCAATTTAATGTATGAAATAAGTCCGATGAAATCTCTTGTAGACTTAATGAGTATTAAATATGATTATCAAAATATAAAAGTAATCTTAAAAGGTATCTTTTTAAAGAAAGATTTATCTTATCTATTAATTGATGTTGGAACTATTGAAGCTTCAAAATTAAAATATTTAGTAGAAAATAATGACTTAAGAGATTTACCTCAAATTATGAGAGAAGCTGTTGAAGAGTCAAAGGATAAATTTGAAAACACTAAGGATCCTCAAGTACTTGATATTATTTTAGATAAATATATGTTCAAACAATTAGTACAAATTAAGAATGAAATAAAAGATAACTTTGTTAATAAATATGTAGAAGCTGTTATAGATTCTACAAACTTGAAAACTCTTTTAAGAGTTAAAAAGCAAAACAAAGGCAGGGAATTCTTTACTTCAGTTATTATTGAAGGAGGTTCTTTAGATAAAGATAAGTTATTAGGAATGTTAAATGATGCAGTAGAAAACATATCTAATAAACTTGCGTTCACTAATTATAATGATTTAATAAAATCAGGTATAGAGCACTATACAAAGACAGGTTCAGTGAGTTTATTAGAAAAGTTAGTTGATAACTATATCATGGATATAATGAAAGACGCCAAAATAATACCTTTTGGAGTTGAGCCTTTATTAGCTTATATTTATGCAAAAGAAACAGAAATAAAGATTATAAGAATTGTAATGGTTGGCAAACTCAATAATATTTCTGCGGAAGTAATTAGAGAAAGGCTGCGTGATATTTATGTTTAAGAAAATAGGTGTAGTTGGTGATAAGGATTCAGTTTTAGCTTTTAAAGCTTTAGGTATCGACGTTTTCCCTGTAGTTGGAAACGAAGAAGCAAAAAAAACTGTTGATAAATTAGCAAAGAATGATTACGCAGTTGTTTTTGTAACGGAACATGTTGCACAAGGTATCGAAGAAACGATTGAAAGATACAATAAAGAAGTACTTCCTGCTGTAATATTAATTCCAAGCAATCAAGGAACATTAAATATAGGTATGCAAAGAATAAGCGATAACGTAGAAAAAGCTGTAGGCGTTAATATTTTATAGAAAGGTAGGTTGGTAAGGTGAAGACCGGAAAGATAATTAAGGTTTCAGGACCTTTAGTAGTTGCTGAAGGTATGGATGAAGCTAATATATATGACGTTTGTAAGGTTGGAGAAAAGGGTCTTATCGGAGAAATCATCGAAATGAGAGGCGATAAGGCATCAATCCAAGTATATGAAGAAACTTCAGGAATAGGACCTGGGGATCCAGTTGTTACAACTGGAGAACCTTTAAGTGTTGAACTTGGACCAGGACTTATTGAATCAATGTTTGATGGAATACAAAGACCACTAGATGCATTTATGGAGGCTGCTCAGTCAAGTTTCTTAACTAGAGGAGTATCAGTTCCTTCATTAAATAGAGAAAAGAAGTGGGACTTTAAACCAACAGCAAAAGTTGGAGATGAAGTTAAATCAGGAACTGTAATAGGTACAGTACAAGAAACTCCAGTTGTTGAACAAAGAATAATGATTCCAATTGGAATTGAAGGTAAAATAAAAGAAATCAAAGCTGGTAGCTTCACAGTTACTGAAACAATTGCTATAGTTGAAACTGAAAAAGGCGATAGAGAAGTTCAATTAATGCAAAAATGGCCAGTAAGAAAAGGAAGACCATATTCAGCAAAGATTAACCCAGTTGAGCCAATGCTTACAGGACAAAGAGTTATAGATACGTTTTTCCCTGTTGCTAAAGGTGGAGCTGCTGCTATTCCAGGACCATTTGGAGCTGGAAAAACAGTAACACAACATCAAATCGCTAAATGGGGAGATGCAGAAATCGTTGTTTACGTTGGATGTGGAGAACGTGGTAACGAAATGACAGACGTTGTTAATGAGTTCCCAGAACTTATTGACCCTAAGACTGGTGAAAGTTTAATGAAGAGAACAGTTCTTATAGCTAATACTTCAAACATGCCAGTTGCGGCTAGAGAAGCTTCAATATATACAGGTATTACAATAGCTGAATACTTTAGAGACATGGGATACTCAGTATCAATAATGGCTGATTCAACTTCAAGATGGGCTGAGGCATTAAGAGAAATGTCTGGTAGACTTGAAGAAATGCCTGGTGATGAAGGATATCCAGCTTACCTTGGATCAAGACTTGCTGACTACTATGAAAGAGCTGGTAAAGTTGAATGTTTAGGTAATGATGGAAGAATTGGGTCTATAACAGCAATCGGTGCAGTATCGCCTCCAGGAGGAGATATTTCAGAACCAGTATCACAATCAACACTTAGAATAGTTAAGGTGTTCTGGGGTCTAGATGCACAACTTGCATATCAAAGACATTTCCCAACTATTAACTGGTTAACATCATATTCATTATATGCTGATACAATAGATAAATGGATGAATGGTAATGTTGCTGAAAATTGGGGAGCATTAAGATTAGAAGCTATGACTATACTTCAAGATGAAGCTCAATTACAAGAAATCGTAAGACTTGTTGGTATTGATGCATTATCTGAAAAAGATAGATTGAAATTAGATGTTGCTAAATCAATCAGAGAAGACTATTTACAACAAAATGGTTTCCATGAAATTGATACTTATACATCATTAAAGAAGCAATATAAGATGTTAAGTCTTATATTAGGATATAGAAAAGAAGCAGAAAGAGCTTTAGAAGCTGGAGTATACTTAAATGATATCTTAGCTATGGAAGACTTAAAAGATAGAATTGCTAGAAGTAAGTACATACACGAAGATGATTTAGAAAAAATGGATCAAATCGTTGTAGACTTAAAGAATGCAATTGATAACCTAATAAACAAAGGAGGGGTAGCAAATGCTTAAAGAGTATAGAACAGTTACTGAAGTTGTTGGCCCTTTGATGGTTGTTGAAGGTGTTGAAGGCGTTAAGTATGATGAACTAGTTGAAATTGAACTTCATACTGGTGAAAAAAGAAGAGGTAAGGTTCTAGAAGTTAATGGATCAAAAGCAATGGTTCAAATATTCGAAGGATCTTCAGGAATAAATTTAAAAGGTACTAAAGCTAAATTCTTAGGTAGACCACTTGAACTTGGTGTATCTGAAGATATGTTAGGAAGAGTATTTGATGGTATGGGTAGACCTAATGATAATGGTCCAGATATAATACCAGAAAAAAGAGTAGATATAAATGGTGAAGCTATTAACCCTATGGCTAGAGACTTCCCATCAGAATTCATTCAAACAGGAGTTTCTGCAATTGACGGACTTAACACTCTAGTTAGAGGACAAAAGTTACCTGTTTTCTCAGCAGCAGGACTTCCACATGCAGAACTTGCAGCACAAATTGCAAGACAAGCGAAAGTTTTAAATTCAGATTCTAAGTTTGCGATTGTATTTGCAGCTATAGGTATCACTTTCGAAGAAGCTCAATTCTTCCAAGATGAATTTAAGAGAACAGGTGCCATTGATAGATCAGTTCTATTTATGAACTTAGCATCTGACCCCGCTATCGAAAGAATAGCTACACCAAGAATGGCATTAACTTGTGCTGAATACTTAGCATACGAAAAGGGAATGCAAGTTCTTGTTATAATGACTGATATTACAAACTATGCAGAAGCATTAAGAGAAATATCAGCAGCTAGAAAAGAAGTTCCAGGTAGAAGAGGATATCCAGGATACCTATATACTGACCTTTCTACATTATATGAAAGAGCAGGAAGACTTAGAGGTAAAGAGGGTTCAATAACTCAAATTCCTATACTTACAATGCCTGAAGATGATAAAACTCATCCAATTCCAGATTTAACTGGATATATTACAGAAGGTCAAATTATCCTTTCAAGAGAATTATATAAGAAGGGTATAATGCCTCCTATAGATGTTTTACCATCACTTTCAAGACTTAAAGATAAGGGTATTGGTAAAGGGAAGACTAGAGAAGACCATGCAGATACTATGAACCAATTATTTGCGGCATATTCACAAGGTAAGCAAGCAAAAGAATTATCAGCAATCTTAGGAGAATCTGCTTTATCAGATACTGATAAGAAACTTGCTAAATTTGCAGAAGCTTTTGAAGACGAGTATGTATCTCAAGGCTTTAATACAAATAGAACAATTGAAGAAACTCTAAACTTAGGATGGAAGTTATTAAAAATGCTTCCTAGAACTGAGCTTAAGAGAATTAGAGACGAATACCTTGAAAAATATATGCCAAGAGAGGAAGAGTAGTCTATGGCAAAGCTAAATGTTAATCCTACTAGAATGGAACTCTCTAAGCTTAAAAAAAGATTAACTACCTCAACAAGAAGTCATAAGCTTTTAAAAGATAAACAAGATGAATTAATGAGACAATTCATTAACCTTGTTAAATATAATAATAAGCTAAGAAAAGAAGTGGAAGATAATCTGCAAGGTTCCCTTAAGGATTTCGTTATGGCTAGAGCCGTTATGAGCTCTGAATTCCTAGAAGAAGCTATTGTATATCCTAAGGAACATATTTCAGTTGAAGTTGGCGAAAAGAACGTAATGAGCGTATCTGTTCCTGTTATGAACTTTAAGAGACAACTTGAAGGTGATGAAGGAAGTATATATCCATACGGATTTGCTAATACATCATCAGAACTTGATGATACACTTTCTAAACTTTATGAAATTCTTCCGCAATTACTAGAACTTGCAGAAGTAGAAAAGTCATGTCAATTAATGGCTAACGAAATTGAAAGTACTAGAAGAAGAGTTAATGCTCTTGAATATATGACAATTCCTCAACTTCAAGAGACTATAAAGTATATTAGAATGAGACTTGATGAAAATGAAAGATCTGCTACAACTAGATTAATGAAAGTTAAGAGCATGATTGAACAAAGAGGTTAATATAAAGGAACGCGTAAGCGTTCCTTTTTTCTTTATGTAAAAATCGGTGAATAACTTCTATGATATGTAGTTTAAGAGTATAATGATGATCTCTAAAAAATAATTATAATTTTCCTAAAATTTCAGTTGTAATATTGCATTTTAAATACATATTTAAAATAAAGCATTTTGCTTAAAGAATAAAATTTTTAAAATTTACAATAAAAAAATTATACAAATGTGTGTTTATAGATAAAATAAAATTACTAAAACACAAGAAGTCCTTGAAAAAAATACAAATATATACCATAATTAAATATATAGTTACAATTGATCAGGGGGGATAATAAATATGAAAAAGAAGATTTTAAGCGCTATGTTATCGCTTACATTAGTTTTTAGTTTAAATACCACTAGTGTATGGGCAGCTAGCAAAGATGATAGCACAAAAATAACAATAATTCATACAAATGATACCCATAGTAGGGTATTATCAGCAGATGGTGGGTTTGGATTTGCAAAGATTGCAACTATAGCAAATGAAACTAAAAAAGAAAATCCAAATACATTATTAGTAGATGCTGGAGACACTTTACATGGAAAACCAATAGTTAATGTTAGTAAAGGTGAAAATGCTGTTAAAATATTGGATGCAGCTGGTTATGATTTTATGGTTCCAGGTAATCATGATTTTAACTATGGAAATGAAAGGTTAATAGAATTAAGCAAATTAGCTAAAAATTTTAAAATGTTAGATGCTAATGTAAAAAAGAATGGAAAAGATATGTTACCACCATATGAAATTATAGAAAAGGGAAATGTTAAAATAGGAATTTTTGGACTATCAACTCCAGAAACAGCATATAAAACAAATCCTGCTAATGTAAAAGATGTAACTTTTGAAGATCCTATAAAGGTATCAGAAGAGATGGTTAAAGAATTAAAAGATAAGACAGATGTTATTGTAGCGTTAGCTCATGTAGGATTAGATGATAGTTCAGTTGTAACATCTAAGCAAATTGCTGAAAAAGTTAAGGGAATTGATGTAATAATAGATGGACATAGCCATACAACTTTAAATGATGGCTTAGTAGTTAATAATACATTAATAGCACAAACAGGTGAATATGACCAAAATCTTGGTGTAGTAGAATTAGAAGTTAAAGATAAAAAAGTAACAGAGAAGAAAGCAAAATTATTAAACTCAAAAGATTATAAGGAATTAAAAGAAGATGAAAAAGTAACAGATTTATTAAATGATATACAAGCTGAAAATGACAAGGTATTTTCAGAAGTTGTTGCAAGTAATGATGTATTACTTGATGGTGTTAGAGGTAATGTAAGAACTAAAGAAACAAACCTTGGAAATTTAACAGCAGATGCTACTAGAGAAGTAACTAAAGCTGATATTGCATTTGTAAATGGAGGAACTTTAAGAACTTCAATTGAACCAGGGGATATAACTAAGGGAAAACTTGCAGAATTATTCCCATTTGGTAGTGTAGCACAAACTGTAAAATTATCAGGTAGTGATATAGTTAATGCTCTTGAAGTATCAGTAGGGGCATATCCAACAGAACAAGGTGGATTTTTACAAGTAAGTGGAATAACATTTTCATTTGATCCAACGAAGGAAAAAGGAAATAGAGTTTTTGATGTAAAAGTTGGTGAAAATCCAATTGATTTAAATAAGGAATATACTGTAGCAATAAATGATTTCTTATCTCAAGGTGGAGATGGATATACAATGCTTAAAACTACTGTTGTAGGAGAATTTGCAACATATGATGATATTTTTGCAAAATATTTAAATGACAATGGTATGAAAAATGATATTAATTTAGGTAGAATACAAGTTAAAGAAAATGGTAAACAAGTAGTAACAAATCAAAATAACGTAGTTCCAGTTCAAGCAGTACCAACAGTACAAGAACCACAAGTATCTGCTAAAACAGAAACTGTATATACTGTAATTGCAGGTGATAATCTTACTAAGATAGCTAGAATAAATAATACTACATGGCAAACATTAGCTCAATATAATAATTTACAAAACCCAGATCTAATATATGTAGGAGATCAAATTAAAATTCCAGCATAATTTATCTTAGTTATTTATAGAGTAGAAACATGATAAAAAATGTTTCTACTTTTTTTATGTATAGGAAATTGAAGAATTTTTAAAGACTAGAAGGATGATGAAATCTAAGTTAAAGTAAATATTAGTTGAAATTGAGATTGAAAAGTGGAGAGTAAGAAAAAAATTATTGAAATTTATTAATATATATTATAATAAGTCCTAAGACTTTCAACTAAAGCTCTAAATTTCATTTCTCAACTAAATGGTGTAACCACTTTTTTTCTATAATTAGAAAACCTTAATAATTTTGTAATTGATAAGATATGGCTTTAATAGTATAATCAAATGTGGATAACTTTAACTAATAGTATTTTTATTTAGCTAAGGAGTAGATAATAAAATGCAATATATATTAGCTATGATAGTTACATTATTGTTATCGCTATTAATTATGCCAATAGTAATGAAACTAGCAATTAAATTAAAATTTACAGATAAACCTACAAAAAGAAAACAACATAAAAAAGAGACTCCATTATGTGGTGGTATAGTATTATACATATGTTTTTTTATTTCTTTTTTCTTATTTGTAAAAGATGATATAAAACAACAAATAGTTGTATTTATAGCAGCAACAGCAATATTATTAATAGGACTCATAGATGATTATTACAAAACAAGATTTAAAGAATTTGCTATACTTCCAAGATTGATAATTCAATTGTTATCAGCTGTACTTGTTTTTAAGGCAGGAATAGCATTTATGGGATTTACTAATCCATTTACTGGGGAATTTATAGAGTTAAGTAAAACCATACAATTTTTATTAACAATTACTTGGATATTTGGAGTTACAACTGTAATTAATTGGTCTGATGGTATGGATGGATTAGCAGGTGGAATTTCACTTATTTCAGCAATAACTTTTTTACTTGCAGCAATAATATTAAGACAACAAGTGTCAGCAGAAACATCAATAATATTAATAGGATCTATATTAGGTTTTTTATATTATAATAAGTTTCCTGCAAAAGTATTTATGGGAGATTCGGGTGCTAATTTTTTAGGCTTTATATTAAGTGTTATAGCATTAGATGGTGCATTTAAACAAGCTACTGTTCTTAGTTTATTTATACCTATTTTAGCTTTAGCAGTGCCTATATTTGATAACTTATTTGTTATATTTAAAAGATTTTCAGAAGGAAAACCTGTTTATCAAGCAGATAGAAGTCAAATACATTTTAGACTTGAAGAAAAAGGATTTACTCCTAAACAAGTGGTGAATTACATAATGATAATAAGTTCTGTTTTTAGTGCAATTTCTGTTATACTTTTACTTACTAAAATCTAGTAAGTAAAAGTATATGTAGAGATTATTTGCCATTTAAAATAAAACTTTACAAATTGAATATAGTAATATATAATTAAGAATGATTTCTTATCAAGAGTGGTGGAGGGACTGGCCCGATGAAACCCGGCAACCAATATATAATGTATATAAGGTGCTAAATCCTGCAGTGAATGACTGATAGATAAGGGTAATTTTATTTTAGTGTAGAAGTTTATTATGCCTAAAGGAATACCCTTTAGGCATTTTTTTTATCTAAAAAAGGGGGCAAAAAAATGAATATTAAAAATTTATTCAGAGACAAAAAGGTGGTTTTTTCATTTGAAATTTTCCCACCTAAAACAACATCATCCATACAAACTATTTATAATACATTAGATGATTTAAAAGGATTAAATCCAGATTATATAAGTGTTACCTATGGGGCAGGTGGCAGTGTTAAAAACAATAAGACTATTGAGCTAACTTCTCTTATAAAGAATAAATATGGAATTGAAGCAGTATCACATTTAACTTGTATTAGCTCAACTAAAAGTGATATAGAATATTATTTAAGAGAATTTGAAAAGAATAATATAGAAAATATCCTTGCATTAAGAGGAGATATTCCTATAGGAAGTAAGATTACAGGAGAATTAAATCATGCTAATGAATTAATTAAGCATATAAGCGATAATGGACAATTTAATATAGCTGCAGCATGTTATCCAGAAGGCCATATAGAACATAAAGGGTTGTATAGAGAAATTGAGAGCATGAAGAGGAAAGAAGAGGCAGGAGCATCTTATTTTATATCTCAGTTGTTTTTTGATAACAATTTATATTATAATTTTCAAGATGAGGTTCGTGCTGCTAATATAAATTTACCTATTGAAGCTGGAATTATGCCTGTAACAAATAAAAGACAAATTGAAAGAATTTTATCTTTAAGTGGAGCATCACTTCCAGATAAATTTAAAAGAATAATGGAAAGATATGAGCATAATCCAGAGGCTTTAAGAGATGCAGGTATTGCTTATGCAGTTGAACAAATCGTAGACCTAATTTCTACAGGTGTGGATGGAATACATTTATATGTTATGAATAATCCATATGTAGCTAAAAGGATAAGCCAAAGTATAGAAAATATTCTATTAACAGTAAATCAAAATCAATTCGTTTAGGAGGATACAATAATGGAAAAAGTAGAAAGTTTTGAATTGGATCACAGAAAGGTTAAAGCACCATACATAAGAAAATGTTGTTTGCTTGATGGTAAGCTTGGAGATAAGGTAACAAAGTTTGATATAAGATTTCTTCAACCTAACAAAGAAGAATTTGGTACAGCAGCAATGCATGGACTTGAGCATTTATTAGCACATGAACTTAGAGCAAAATTAGAAGGTATAATTGATTTATCACCTATGGGATGTAGAACAGGTTTCTATTTAAGTATATGGGGTGATAGAGAAGCATCAGAAATAAAAGAAGCATTGGAATACTCATTAGAAAAAGTTTTAGAAGCAAAAGAAATACCAGCAGCTAATGATATTCAATGTGGAAATTATAGAGATTTATCTTTATTTGGTGCAAAAGAATATGCTAAGGAAGCATTAGAAAGAGGATTTTCTCTTAATATATACGGAGAATAAAATGTATAATATTAAACAACTTAAAATACCTAAGGATGAAGTCCTTAGGTATTTAGGTTATAAAAAGCAAGAATTAACAGTATCAATGGATGTATTAATAGATGAGACTATAGATGAGTGTAAGAAATTAATAATACCTAAGTATGTTTGTGCTAAGTATAAAAATCATGCTGAAAATGATGGAATATATGTAGATGGAACAAATTTAATATTAAAAGGAGAAGACATTAAAAATCATCTTCTTTATGCACAGGAAGTATTTGTTATAGCAGGTACTGTAGGAAGTAAAATAGAAAAAAAAATCAAGTTATATGAAACAATAGAATTAACAAAAGCTTTAATTTTAGATGCTTGCGCGACAGTAGCAATAGAAGAGTTTTTAGATGAAATAGAAGAAAAGATAAGATTAGATGTAAGAAAAGAAAACAGTGCGATAACATTTAGATATAGTCCGGGATATGGTGATTTATCATTAGATATTCAAAGAGATATAGTGAATACATTAAAAGCAGATAAAGCAATAGGTCTTACGGTATCATCACATTATTTATTATTTCCTAGGAAATCAGTAACTGCAATAATAGGTGTTATTCCAAAGGAAAAAGAGGAAAAACAAAGAGGATGTGAAGTTTGTAAGAACTATAATAATTGTAGTTTTAGAAGAGAGGGGAATAATTGTGGGGCTTAAAGAATTTATAAAAGATAATATACTTGTATTTGATGGGGCAATGGGAACAATGCTTCAAAAAGAGGGACTAAAACTTGGAGAAAATCCTGAAATATTTAACATAGAAGAAAGTGAAAAAGTAAAGAAAATTCATGAGGAATATATTAAAAATGGAGCCATGGTTATAACATCAAATACTTTTGGGGCAAATGAATTGAAATTAGAAAATACAGGATATACAGTTGAAGAAATTATAAATGCAGCAATTTCTCTAGCAAAAGAAGCTAAAGGAAATGATAAAGTCTATATTGCATTAGATATAGGACCAATAGGCGAACTTTTAGAACCAATGGGTACATTAAGTTTTGATAGAGCTTATGAGATATTTAAAAGGCAAATAGTGCAAGGTGAAAAATCTGGTGCAGATTTAATCTTAATTGAAACAATGACAGATCTTTACGAGGCAAAAGCAGCTCTTTTGGCAGCAAAAGAAAATACTAGGTTACCTGTATTTTGTACTATGTCATTTGATGAAAATGGAAGGACTTTTACAGGATGTACACCAGAAAGTATGGCAATCACTCTGGAGGGTATAGGAGCAGATGCTGTAGGAATAAATTGCTCTTTAGGACCTAAAGAATTACTTCCAATAGTAAAAAGAATAAAGAAAGCAACTAATTTACCTATAATGACACAACCTAATGCTGGTTTACCTAAGTTATCTTTTGGTGAAGCAATATATGACATTACTTCAGACGAATTTGAATATTGGGTAAATGAATTTGTTAAAGAAGGCGTAAGCATAATTGGAGGATGTTGTGGAACAACTCCAAAATTTATCAAAAGGCTAAGAGTACTTGCAGACAATAATAAAAGAATAATAAGAGATAAAATTGAATTTTCAGCTGTATGTACACCATCAAATGTTGTCAAAATTGAAGGTGTAAAGGTAATTGGAGAAAGAATAAATCCAACAGGAAAGAAATTATTTAAAGAAGCACTTAAAAACAATGATATTGATTATATATTAAAACAAGCAATAGAACAAATTGAAGCTGGTGCTGAGATACTTGACGTAAATGTAGGATTACCTGAAATAAATGAAAAAGAAATGATGAAGAAAGTAGTTAAAGAGATTCAGGGGATTATAGATGCGCCATTGCAAATAGATTCATCAAACATAGCAGCTATTGAGACAGGATTAAGAGCTTATAATGGAAAACCAATTGTTAATTCAGTAAATGGAGAAGATGAGGTATTAGAAAAGATATTACCTTTGGTAAAAAAATATGGAGCAAGTGTTGTGGGACTTACATTAGATAAAAAAGGTATACCTACTACTGCTGATGAGAGATTTAAGATAGCAGAAAAGATAGTAAAAAAAGCTAAAGAGTATGGGATAGAGAAACATAATGTATTTATTGATTGCTTAGTATTAACAGCTTCTGCACAACAGGCGGAAGTGAAAGAAACATTAAAAGCATTAAGACGAGTTAAAGAAGAATTAGGTGTAAAAACATTACTAGGAGTTTCAAATATATCTTTTGGTTTACCGTGCAGAGAACTAATAAATGAAACATTTCTAGCAATGGCAATAGCTAATGGATTAGATCTTCCAATAATGAATCCTAATAGTACTGGTATGATGGCTGTAATAAATTCATATAATGTACTGGCTAATATAGACAAAAGATCAGAGAAATATATATCTATATATGGAAATGTAAAAGTTGAAAGAGGATTAAGAGATACTTCTAAAAAGAATATTGAAGTAATTAAAAGTGAAAATATTGATTTAAAATATATAGTGATAAAAGGATTAAAGGATGAAGCAGAAGAGGCTACAAAGCATATTTTAAAAACAATGAATGAACTTAGTGTAGTTAATGAGATATTAATACCAGCACTAGATGAAGTTGGATTAAAATATGAAAAAGGTGAAATATTCTTGCCACAATTAATACAATGTGCAGAAACTGTTAAAAAGGCTTTTGAAGTTATAAAAAAGAGATTAGTTATTAACAAATCAAATAGTATATCTAAAGGCAAGATTGTATTAGCAACTGTAAAAGGGGATATTCATGATATAGGAAAAAATATAGTTAAAGTAATTCTTGAGAATTATGGATATCAAATAATTGATTTAGGCAAAGATGTATCAGTAGAAACTGTTGTAGATGTTTCTTTGAAAAATGATGTTAAATTAGTTGGTCTTAGTGCTTTAATGACAACAACGTTAAAAAGTATGGAAGAAACAATTAAGGGACTAAGGGAGAATGGATATAAAGGAAAGGTATTTGTAGGTGGAGCAGTATTGACATCAGAGTATGCTAAACAAATAGGTGCTGATTATTATGCCAAAGATGCCAGAGAATCAGTTGAAATAGCTAAAATAGTATTGAATAATTAGTAAAAATATAAATTTTCTTGAATTGAGAAAGATATTTCTTAATTTAAGAAAGCTTTTTTATTTTGTTATGTTTTATTAAAGTGTTAACATAAATCATTTCATTATAAAAATTATGTTAAAGATAGAATTTTATTTAAGGAAAAATTATAAATAAGTGAAAATAATTGTTTACAAAAATATTTATAGAGACATATTCAAGTATTTACTATAGAACTTAAATGATGTATACTAATGTATATACACTTAAGGGGGATTTATGATGAATAATAAAATTAAACAAATGGTTTATGCAGCATTATTAACTGCATTAGCAATAATAATACCTATACAATTTGGATTCTTAAAGATAGTAATACCACCATTTACAGCTACGTTAGCTTCTCATGTACCAATGATGCTAGCAATGCTCATATCACCAGCAGTATCTATATTAGTAGGAATCGGTTCAACACTAGGCTTTTTAATGTCAGGTATGCCAATGGTAGTAGTATTTAGGGCGGCAACACATATATTAGTAGGGTACTTTGGAGCTAAAGTTATAATAAAAAATAGGAATTATATGAAAGCTACAATGATTACAGCGCCTATTCATGGTATAGCAGAAATGATAATTGTAATTCCATTTATAGGATTTGATTTCTTTCAATTATTAATAGTTACAGCAGTAGGCACTATTATACATCACTTTATTGATGGAGCAATTGCGTATTCATTAGCAAAAGCTATGTCAAAAGCAAGAAAGACAGATATATATCATATTTTTGGAGATTTCTTTGAAGATAAAGATGTACAAACACAAATTTAAAAGATATAAACATATAAAGATGTATTCTAAAAAGTTTAGAATACATCTTTATTTTTGTACAGAACAGTTAAAAAACTTTATAATATTTAAGGTATCGATAAAATTAAAGACTAATAAAGTTGGCTTGTTTACTTGGGTTTAGAGGAAATGTTTTTATAATTTACTAAATATACTATATTATTATGATTAATATTTGGATATAATTGATATGTTAAGTTATTTTTATAAGAGGTAAAGTATGAAAAATGAATTATTATATGAAGAAGAAGTATTAGAAGAAAAGAGAAGTTTAATTTTAGAAGAATTAAATGAAAAAAGAATTAATAGAGAAAAAGTAAATGAAAAGATTAGATATTTATCTAAAGAGTCCAAGGGAAGTTATAATGAAGAAAAGGAAACTACTGAGAAGATATATGGTGTACTACAAAAAGATATAGATGGATATGAAGAAGCACTTGAAATACCGTATTTTGGCAGGGTTGATTTTACAGAAAAATTTGGATTTGAAGAAAATATATATATTGGAAAGAAAGGAATCACTAATAATATGAGAGGTGAAGAAGTTGTAGTGGACTGGAGAGCTCCTATAGCTGACTTATATTATAGTGGAACTGGTGGAGAAGCATACTACAAAGCTCCAGCAGGACTAATTGAAGGAAAACTGTTACTTAAAAGAAAATTTTTATTTGATGATGGAAAAATTAAAGATATATTTGATGATTCATTAAATGAATTAATGATAAATGGAGAAGAAGGAACAGAATTAGTAGATGAATTTTTAAAAATTAATCTTGAAGAGAGTAGAGGAAAAAAGTTAAAAGAAGTTGTTTCTACTATACAAAAAGAACAAAATGAAATCATAAGATGGCCTAAGAATTTTCCAATAATAGTTCAGGGGTCAGCAGGATCTGGAAAAACCACAATAGCTCTTCATAGATTAGCATATCTTATTTACAGATATAAAGACAGTATGAAGGGCGACGATATATTAGTACTAGCACCAAATAAATTATTTTTAGACTATATATCTGAAACATTGCCTAATTTAGGTGCGGAAGAAGTAAAACAAAATACATTTGAAGAACTTGTGAAATCTAAATTTAAGCTTAGAGGAAAAATCTATAGTAAGGATGATAAGCTTAGAGCAATAATGGAAGAAGATGATGATAATAAAAGAAATTTTATAATAAAATCTGCAGGTTTTAAAGGTTCTATTGAATTTAAAAATATGATAGATAAATATATTGCATTAGTAGATAGTAGCACAAGAGAAATAGAAGATATAACTATAGATGGATATATTATTTTTGAAAAAAAAGAAATAGTTAAATTATATCTAAAAGATTTAAAATCTTATGCTATAAATAAAAGAAAAGATGAAATTAAAAGATATTTATCTTTAAAAATAAAAGAAAAAATAGAGGTTTTGCTGTATTCCATTGATTTTAGATGGGAAAGTAAAATAAAAAATATAAAAAATACTTGTGAAGATTTGATTGAAAGAAGAAAACTTTTAGTAGAGGAATATGATAAGAGAGATGAAATTAAAAATCATATATTAAAAAACTATAAGAAACAATTTAATGAGTATTTTAAAAGTTGGAAAGGTATAGGCGTTAGTGATATATATTATAGATTTTTTACTGACGATCTTTTTGATTTTATAGGGCCAGAAAATATTTCTAGTGAATTATTGGATTTTATGAAAGAGGATTTTTTAATTAATTATGAAAATAAGATTATTGATGAAGATGATTTAGCACCGCTTTTATATATAAGAAATTTATTAGAAGGAATTGAAGAAAAAGAAAAGTTTAAACATATAGTAGTAGATGAAGCACAAGATTATAGTCCGTTTCAAATACATTTAATAAATTCATTTTCTAAAGGTAACTCATTGACTTTAGTTGGTGATTTAGCTCAAGGAATTTATTATTATAAAGGATTAAAATGTTGGGAAGATATAACTAAAGACTTATTTAAAGACAAAGCTACTTATGTTCAATTGACTCAAAGTTATAGATCTACAGTAGAAATAATTGATTTTGCAAAGCATACTTTGAAGGCTCAAAAGTTAGGTCTTAAAGATGCAAAAGCTGTATTAAGGCATGGAGAAGAGCCAAAAATAATTGAATTTGACGAAAGTGAAAAAAATATTTACAAAATTATTGATAAAATAATTGAAAAAATCAGAGAATTAGGTAAAATTAGTATAGCTATAATAACTAAAGATTCTAAACAAGCACAGAAGGTAGAAAAGATTTTGAAAAATAACAGTGCATATAAATTTCAACGTATAAAAGGAAAAGAGGCTTGCTTTTTAGAGGATAATGTTATAATACCATCTTATTTAACTAAGGGATTAGAATTTGATTGTACAATTATATATAATCCAAGTAAGAAAAATTATCAAAATAATATATTAGATCAAAGACTATTATATGTGATGTTAACTAGAGCTTTACATTATGAATATATTTTAAAACTGGATTCATTAACTCATTTGATTGAGGAAAATAATTAAAAAAATATATTCATTAAAAATAAAAAGTGCATATAATAATATCAACTATTGGAAGTTGAATTATTATATGTTCTATAAAAAATTAAGAGGTGAACAAAATGGAAGAAAAAGAGATAATGTCTTTTAAAGATGAAGCTGGAAATAAGGTTGATTTTGAGGCAATAGCTAGAATTTATTTGGATAAAACAGAATATTTATTATTATCACCAGTCGATGAATCATCAGATGATGCCAACATTTTTGCATTTAGAGTAGACAGAAATAAGGACGATAAAGAAGAATTAAATATTGTTGAAGATGAAAAAGAATTTGAAGCAATAAAAAAAGAATATAAAAAATTATTATATTAGGAGAGGATAGTAAATGAAAAGTTCCGAGATAATAGAGTATTTAGAGAAAAACGGATTATCTGAAGTTGAAGAAATAGATATAACTGAGGAATATACACTAATTAAATTCTTCTATGATTTTGATAAAGAAGAAATAGATGCAGCTGAAAGTTATGCTAATGAAGACTGCGATTTTGATGATGAGAGTGATGAATGGTACAATGATTTTTATATGCCTTACTTAAAAGATATTGCCATGGATAATATAGAGAGCATAATAGAAGACTCTATGGAAGACTTGGAAATTGAAGGAAAGTACAGACAAGTAGAAAATGATACTAGAAATTTGGGATACGTAAAGTTTATAGCAGTATTTGCTAAAGGTGATAGTGAAGTAGATTTAGATGAAGTTTTAATTGATTATAATGATTGAAAAAATAATTAATAAGTACAATAATTCTATTGAATTAAAATAAAGTTATGATATAATAAAAGTGTAGTTTTCCTAAGATGTTCGCATAGCTTATTATATTCAACCTACATGACATTTTCGGGATTTGTGACATACTTATGTCTGTCAGGCTTCTCTAATTAATTTACAGAAGAAGACAAAATTAAGTTGAACTTAACCCACCTGCGAGGCGCAGGTATGAATATGTAAGTAAACGGCATGTTGGGAGCTATTGTTTATGAATTAAAACACCTCATTATGAGGTGTTTTTTATTGTACAGGAAATTATAGAATTTTTAGTTGCTTAAGCTGATCAATATCATGTTTTAAAGGTATAATTGGTATCTTTAAAAAATAAATATATCCTATACCATTCTTACTTCACTGAATTTGGAAAAAGTGTGGTTAAAAAATCTACAAATATAAAGTCGTTTTGGCAATTTTCTTCTATGTAAAAAATTTTAAAATGTAAAACTTATTTATGTATGATTAAAGTATATCTTAATTTATATGTAAAGAGTGAATTAATAAGTCGTTGATTTTAGTATTTAGAATATTAATTCTAATCTAGTAATCAATGACTTATTAATTTAATACAAAGGTTAATTATTAAAGAAGGTAAAAATAATTCCTAGAGTTAAATTACGCAATTGCTAATCTAACCATATCTAATTTATAATTTTCATGTTTATGTTGTAGAGAGAGTATTTTTTGATATTTTGCAATATGCTTGTCTAAATTTTTGGATAAAACAATCATCAAAGTGTTTCTTGGATTAAACCACACTAATAAGAAATTAAGTAGTTTTTTTCTAATAATAATTTTTCTTTTTAATTTTAGCAAATCTTTAATTTTCAATTATATCACCTCTTATATCATTATTATGAAATTAACAACACACTCAAACTTTATCAAATAAGAATTTGAATTTTAGGTTAATTAAGTAATTTATGTAAATTAATTATAAACAAAATGTAGCCTTTTGTAAAAAGATTTCGCTATACAATTACCGACATTAATTACCAAGAAAATAAGGTTTAAATACATAATGTTACAAAAATAGTATTAATATACAAAAAAAGAAAAAAATTCAAAGAAAAGATTATCTTAATAATTTACAGTAAAAACTATAAAATGTATAATTTTTTAATGATTTAGAACAACTAGTATAATAAAATGTTTGAAATTATACAATAAAATAAAAAATAATGTCGTAAGTTTTTTTGTTGATTATATTTTTAAAAATAGGTAAAATTATTGATATAGAAAGAGAAAGGATGTATTTTAAAGTGAAGATTGAAAATATGAAAATAGAAGAAGTAATAGAACAAATTAATTTATTATATAAAAAGAGTAAAGAGGCAAATTTAACAGATGAAGAGAAAGAGTTACAACAAAAATTAAGAAAGAGATACATAGATAATGTAAAGAAAAATTTTAGAGCACAATTAGAAGGTGTAGAACTGAAAAATAAATAAAAGGAATGATGGAGAGTGGCGGTTTCGGTTAAAAGATTAATAAACGATTTTGATTTAGAAGTATTAGTTGAAGGAAACGAAGATATAAAAATCGAAGTAAATGATGTGAATAGACCAGGCTTACAATTAGCAGGATTTTATAACTATTTTGCGCCAGAAAGAATACAAATTATAGGTAAAGCTGAATGGAGCTTCTTACAAGATATGCAAATTGAAGTAAGAAAGAAAAGAGTTAAAAAATATTTAAGCTTTAATATAACTTGTTTAATAATAAGTAGAGATTTAGAACCTCATGAAGAATTTATTAAAGAAGCAAGAAAGAATAATATATGGGTATTAAGAAGTAAGTCGGTAACAACAAAACTTATAAGTAAAATAACATTATATCTAGCAGATAAATTAGCTCCAGAAACTAGATTACACGGGGTATTAGTTGATGTTTCAGGAATTGGAATATTAATAACAGGAGAAAGTGGTATAGGAAAAAGTGAAACAGCCTTAGAACTTATAAAAAGGGGTCATAGATTAATAACTGATGATGCAGTTGATATTAGAGAAAGTGATGGAACATTGATAGGAAGTTCGCCAAAGATAACAATAGGAATGTTAGAAGTAAGAGGAATAGGAATTATTGATGTTACGCAACTTTATGGATTAAGTTCTGTATTAGAAGAAAAAGAAATAAAATTAATAATGCACTTTGAACACTGGAAAGATGACAATGATTATGATAGATTAGGTATAGACAATCAATATATGGATATATTAGGTATACCAGTTAAAAAATTAACTGTTCCTGTTAGACCAGGAAGAAATATTGCTGTAATAATAGAAGCGGCAGCAGTTAATTATAGATATTCATTAATGTCTAAAATATCTCCTGTTGACATAATAGAAAATAGAATGAGTGCAGTAAGTGATGAAGCTTAAAATTTAAACTAAGTTTATTTAAATATAGTGTTGATATTGTAATATATAGCTTTTGGATAGAGAAGTTTATACTAATAGTTTAAAAGTAAATTGTAATACCATTATGCAACTATATTAAAATATCAACATTTTTTCAAAACAAAACTTATTAAAAAGAGAGAAGAGAGGATTAAATATGAAATCAGAAAAAAATAACAAGAATGTATGGAATAAGTATGAGGAAAAGGGCGTAAAAGAAATCTTTGATTTTTGTGATGGATACAAAAATTTTATGTCTATATGCAAGACTGAAAGAGAATGTGTAAAAGAAGTTATTAAAATGGCTGAAGATAATGGATATAAAAATATTGATGACATAATAAAAAATGGTGGAGCTTTAAAAGCAGGAGATAAGGTATATGCTAATAATAAAGGAAAGACAATTGCTTTATTTATTATCGGAAATGAATCTATGGAAAAAGGTCTTAAAATTTTAGGAGCTCACATTGATTCACCTAGATTAGATGCAAAACAAAATCCACTTTATGAAGATAATGAAATGGTATTATTAGATACTCATTATTATGGTGGAATAAAGAAATATCAATGGGTTACTTTACCTTTAGCATTACACGGAGTAGTAGTGAAAAAAGATGGTTCAATAATTGATATTTGCATTGGTGAAGATGAAAGTGATCCAGTTGTGGGAGTATCAGATTTATTAGTACATTTATCTGGAGATCAATTACTTAAAAAAGGAAATAAAGTAGTTGAAGGAGAAGATTTAAATGTATTAGTTGGTAGCATGCCTTTAAAAGGAGAAGAAAAAGATGCTGTAAAAGCTAATATATTAAAAATATTAAAAGAAAAATATGATTTTGAAGAAGAAGATTTCTTATCAGCTGAAATTGAAATAGTTCCAGCAGGAAAAGCAAGGGATTATGGCTTAGATAGAAGTATGGTTATGGCTTATGGTCATGATGACAGAGTATGTTCATATACTTCATTAAAGGCTATGTTTGATATTAATGAATGTGATAAGACTTGTTGTTGTCTTTTAGTTGATAAAGAAGAAGTAGGTAGTATAGGAGCAACTGGAATGCAATCTAAATTCTTTGAAAATATAGTTGCAGAAGTTCTTGATAAAGTTGAAGGATTCTCAGATATTAAATTAAGAAGATGTCTTAGCAATTCTAAAATGTTATCTTCTGATGTAAGTGCAGCTTTTGATCCAAATTATCCATCAGTAATGGAAAAGAAAAATTCAGCATTCTTTGGTAGAGGTATGGTATTTAACAAATATACTGGAGCTAGAGGAAAATCAGGATGTAATGATGCAAATGCAGAATATATGGCTGAACTTAGAAGAATAATGGAAAAACATGATGTTTCTATTCAAACAGCAGAACTAGGAAAAGTTGATGCTGGTGGTGGTGGAACTATCGCATATATTTTAGCTCAATACAATATGGAAGTTATAGACTGTGGAGTAGCACTTTTAAATATGCATGCACCATGGGAATTAGCAAGCAAAGCAGATATATATGAAACTATGAGAGGTTACAGAGCTTTCTTAATAGAAGCATAGAAATAAAAATTTTAATTAAAGGTTTTGTTTTTAATATGTGTTGATATATACAATAAGTATAGTGACATTGTAATTGGACTTTGAGAATCCTTAATGAGTATTGTCACATTTACTGCTTGTCTCAATTTTATATTGGGAGCAAGCTAAAATGGGACTATACTCATTTTAGCATTCCTGAGTTCAATTACTCAGTCCATTTTACTTATGTATATATCAACACTCTACTAAAACATAGCTTAATTAAAAAATAAGTATATAAAGAGACCTTTTTGTGGCTAAAAGTATTCTTAAAGAATATTATAAATTAAGATATCATTTAAGAATATCTTAGCTTCAAGGAGGTTTTTTTATGTTAGATAAATCTAGATTTAAAAATTATGGATTATGGGTATCTATTGCAGCGTTAATTCCATTAATTCTTAAATGTTTTGGAATTGAAGTAATACAAGGGGATTATCAACAAGTGGTACAAGCCATTCTATCGATTCTTGTAATGTTAGGAATAGTAAGCAATCCAACTACGGACACTAAATGGTTTAATGATGATAAACACTTGAATGACTCTAAAAATGTAGAAATAGATAATTTAAATAATAAATAGAAAATAATTGCATAGTAATAAAAATAGAGGGACTGTCACATAATGAATAAAAAGACAATATGTGAAGCCCCTTATCTGTTTTATAACAAAGTTTTATCTGAAAACTTAATTACTATAGTATGTCTTGAACTATTAAAAAAATTGTATAATAATTTATTTTAATATAAACTCTTTTATTAATAGTTATTTGTAATAGTATTAATGTTTAAAATAAAGATTATATATTTAATTAAGCAAGTATCATTTAATGTTTAAAGCATTTAAAAAATTTTTTAAATAAATTGAAGGCATATTCATGCTTCCAATATCGCCATGTTTTTTATCATCGTTTAAATTACCATGAAAATCTGAACCACAAGAAATCAATAAATTATTTTCTATAGATATATTTATGAATTTTTCTTCTTCACCTTTTGTATTTTGAAAATAAATTGCTTCTATTCCATCTAAGTTCATTTTTAAAAACTTATCAATTGGTGAATTTGTAATAAGCTTCGGATGAGCTAAAAATACTAATGCATTATATGATTTTAAAAGAGATATACCATCTTCAGTTGACAACTTTAGAGTAGGAACATAAGCTCTACAGTCTTTTCCTATAAAGTTTTGGAATATATATTCATTATCGTAAGGATAACCTGCATTTATTATTGCTCTAGCAATATGAGGTCTAGCAATTGTATCTTTACCATTAGATAATACATCATCAAAATTAATTATTATGTTAAATTCAGTGTTCAATTTTTTGATAATTTCTTTAGCTCTTATAATTCTATGATTTTTAATTTTATCAAGTTCATTTATTAATTTAGGATTATTATAACTATTATCTTTAAAAAATCCAAGTAAATGTATACTTTCATTATTACATTGAGTGGATAATTCTATTCCAGGAATAATTTTAACATCTAATTCATTACCGCATTTTATTCCAGCATCTAATCCTGATAAAGTATCATGATCTGTGATTGCTAAATAAGAGACGGAATTCTGCTTAGCTCTATTTACTACTTCAATAGGAGATAATAATCCATCTGAACATGAAGTATGTACATGAAAATCTATTTTACACATATAGAAACTCCTTTCTGCTGTATAATTTGAATTTAATTATTTTTTTATTCTTTATAAAATTAACATTAATTATTTTGTTATAAAATATAATTAGAATTAACAATATAATACCATTAATATAAGAATACTATACAATAGTTATGAAGATTTTGAAATCATTTTTATAAAATAAGAGGATATTTCAAATTAAATGTCTTATTTTGAAATATCCATTTCTTTTATTTTATTTTTCAATAGGTTTAGACTCAATGTGAACACAGAAATTAAATAAATTATAACCAATAGGTAAATTTTCCATTGATATTATATCTTCTGCATAATTACCATCCCAAGGTGATAAAGTTATAAGATTTGAATTAAAGACTTTTATTAAAAAAATATTATCTTTAAATACTACTTTAATTCTAAAAGGTTCTCTTTCATTAATTAAGTCAGAATTATTTAAATAGTTATCAGTAATTAAACTATTTAAAAAATTTTCAACCATTACTTCTTCATCATCGTTAACTTTAATTTCTTTATATAGATTTTTATCAAATACATAAAGTGAAAAATCTTCATTATTTAATACTTTATTTGTAAGTAGATCAGTATAATAATGATTGTTAGGTTTCTTAGAAAGATTTATGTATTTAGCATCTGATAAACTACAGCTCATCATAACTATAGAATTTAATAAAATTAGTAAGATAGCAATAAATTTTTTCAATGAATAAACCTCCTAAAAATTACTTTTATTTAATAAATTTATTCAAATTAATCATGTTTAGAACTCCAGTTATTATATTATGAAATTTAAAACATATCCCAATAAAG
Organism: Clostridium cagae; assembly: GCF_900290265.1. Classification (NCBI taxonomy): domain Bacteria; kingdom Bacillati; phylum Bacillota; class Clostridia; order Eubacteriales; family Clostridiaceae; genus Clostridium; species Clostridium caccae. The sequence continues at coordinate 2,415,124 of NZ_OKRA01000001.1, read as the reverse complement.
ATATTATTGTGATATTTATAATTTTAATGAGTATGAATTATAAAAAGAGATAATAGTTTTTTAAGGAGGGTATATGTATATTATTGCTACAGTAGGACCTAATATAATGGATAAAAAAGTATTAAAAGATATATTTTATAGTGGTGCAAATTCATTAAGATTTAACTTTTCACATGGCAATAGTAAGGAATTTTTAGAATATATTGAAATGGCAAAGGCGATAAAAGAAGATGTAGTTATAATATTAGATTTGTGTGGAAGCAAAATAAGAGTTTCTAATAAGCTTTTTGGTATATGCAGAATATATAATGAAGAAAAAGTTTATTTTTGTGGAGAAGATAAATATAAACAAGTAAATCAAAAATTAAAAAATAATAATAAAATAGTTCCTTTAAATATAAGTAATAATGTTCTTATGGAAAATAATTATGATGAAATAAGTATTAAAGATAATACTATGATATTTAATATATTAGGAAAAGAAGAGGGTTTTTTAAAAGCAGATACTGTAAGAGGTGGAGTTATACGGGCTGGAAAAGGATGCAATATAAAAGGTTTTGATAGAAGTAAAATAAAACTTAACTTAAAAGATAAAGAGGATATAAAATTTGGAATAGAACATAAGGTAGATATAATATGTCAATCATTTGTTGAAAGTGATGAATGTATAAATGAAATAATAGAATTTATAGATTTAAATAAAAAAGAAGATTATAATCCTAAAATATGGGCTAAAATTGAAACTTTAGAGGGAATAAAAAATATAGATAAGATAGTATCTAAAGTAGGGGGGATTATGGTTGGAAGAGGTGATTTGATAGCTGAGACTTCCATAGAAGATACACCTATATATGAAGAATTTATAATAAAAAGAGTAAAAGAATATACTGATAAAGAAATTATAATAGCGACACACATTTTAGATAATATGAAAAGTGGAAAAATGCCATGTATAAGTGAAGTGGAAAGTATATATAACTTTATTAAAAATGGAGTAGATGGTTTTTTATTAGCAGGAGAAACTTCTATTGGGAGAGCTCCTATAAAAACAGTTAAATTTTTAAAAGACCTAATAGAAAAGTATGAAGGATAAAAAAATATATGATGTATTAAAAGATGGCTTAATGTCTATAACATGGGTAATTATAATGATAGTTACTTTTAAATTATTGAAGATAGTTTATAAAATGTTTGCTTTAAGATAAATAATTAAAAATTCAGGTAAACAGTTTTAGCAATTTATAGAACTGTTTACCTTTTTATATGCAATTTAAGCTTAAAAATAGAATATTAATCTTTATTTAATGTATCATCTAAGTTGTTTATTATTAGATTATATTTATGAATTAAACCAAGCTCTAATGTATTTTTTAAAATATCTTGATTTTTATATAAAATAAGTTTAGATAAATTATCTTTACAACAACACGCACAACTTAAAATTAAAAACTCCATTTTAGGTTTAATAAGTTTAATAAGCTCTGTATAAGCAACATTATTTTTATTATATAAAAAGTTTATAGGGTTAAATTTATTTTTTTTCATATCATCTTTTAAATCGTCTAAGGCATCTATTAGATAAATCCATTTACCAAGAGAGTATCCCAAAGTATATAGTGTGTTTCTTAAAGTATAAGAATCATCTTTTAAGGTGTAGGGATAATCTTTAAAAATATAGCCTACTAATGTACTAAAGGGATCACATATTTCATCTATAGAATTAAAGCTTTTATTTTTTTCTAATGAAGTTAAAGTGCTTAGATTTATTTTAATTTTTGTATTAATTGAATTTATTGATTTTGGAAATTTCTTTTTATATTGTAATAGAAAAAAAGCTTCTAATTTGCTTTTTAATGAACAGTCATCTTCAGCATCATCTAATAATTTATAATAAGTTAAAGATATGTTCATAAAAGAAGCATAAGAGAGAGCGTTATTATTATATAAGAGGGTTCTTTTATAAATAGGATGAAACAAACATCTAGTTTCATTTAGATTTAGATCATTATCATTTAATGAATCAATTAATACTGCTAAAAATGTCATGTCGTAATTTAATGTTATTCTAGGTATATTTCCAAAGTTTTTTTTGATTTCATAGCAGAGTCCACAATAGTAATATTTAAATATATCAAAATCCTTTACTTTTAATTCGTTTTTTAATGGAGTAACATAACCAAACAAAAAAATGCTCCTTTATAATTAGTGTAATATTATTATATTAATTGAAATAGATTTACAGAATATTAATTCAGAATAATTACTTATAATATAACGGATATTTTGTGGATTAGATTAAATATAGATGTGAAAATCTAATCGTGATACTACTTAAGATAGATACAAAGCAAATTATAAACTTTTAAGATTGTTTTTGAATTTGTTAAAGAGTTCACGTTAATATAGGAATATCCTAAGATATAAATTACTAGTTAAAATATTTTAAATTTTTTATGAAAAACTATTTACAAGTAATAATTATTATTATATAATAATAACTGTAGAAGAGATAAAACAAAAAAACAACAAAAGATAAATAAGAGAAATTAAGTAAAAAATTAAAGAGTGTGTATATAAATTAAAGAAAACAGGGGGAATTAAATTATGAAAAAATTTGTTTGTACAGTATGTGGTTACGTATATGAAGGAGAAACAGCTCCAGAAAAATGTCCATTATGTGGAGTAGGAGCAGAAAAGTTTGTAGAACAAAGTGGAGATTTAGCATTTGCAGATGAACACGTAATCGGAGTAGGAAAAGATGTTGATCCAAGAATAGTAGAAGGATTACAAGCAAACTTTATGGGAGAATGTACAGAAGTAGGAATGTATCTTGCAATGTCAAGACAAGCGGACAGAGAAGGCTTCCCAGAAGTAGCAGAAGCATATAAGAGAATAGCATTTGAAGAAGCAGAACATGCAGCAAAATTCGCTGAATTATTAGGTGAAGTAGTAAATGCAGATACAAAGAAAAACTTACAATTAAGAGTAGATGCAGAACATGGAGCATGTCAAGGAAAGAAAGACTTAGCAACATTAGCTAAACAATTAAATTTAGATGCAATCCATGACACAGTACATGAAATGTGCAAAGATGAAGCTAGACACGGAAAAGCATTTAAAGGATTATTAGATAGATATTTTGCCTAATACTTAAATTTGAATATATTAAAAATTACTCATCAAATAAAAAATTAAAGAGTGTGTATATAAATTAAAGAAAACAGGGGGAATTAAATTATGAAAAAATTTGTTTGTACAGTATGTGGTTATGTATATGAAGGAGAAACAGCTCCAGAAAAATGTCCATTATGTGGAGTAGGTGCAGAAAAGTTTGTAGAACAAAGTGGAGACTTAGCATTTGCAGATGAACACGTAATCGGAATAGGAAAAGATGTTGATCCAAGAATAGTAGAAGGATTACAAGCAAACTTTATGGGAGAATGTACAGAAGTAGGAATGTATCTTGCAATGTCAAGACAAGCGGACAGAGAAGGCTTCCCAGAAGTAGCAGAAGCATATAAGAGAATAGCATTTGAAGAAGCAGAACATGCAGCAAAATTCGCTGAATTATTAGGTGAAGTAGTAAATGCAGATACAAAGAAAAACTTACAATTAAGAGTAGATGCAGAACATGGAGCATGTCAAGGAAAGAAAGACTTAGCAACATTAGCTAAACAATTAAATTTAGATGCAATCCATGATACAGTACATGAAATGTGTAAAGATGAAGCTAGACACGGAAAAGCATTTAAAGGATTATTAGATAGATATTTTGCATAATAGAATGAAAAGTTATATTATGGTTTAAAATTCAACTTAAATTATCCCTAAATCCAATATTATAATATTATTTATTTACGAGAAAATAGGCATATGGTAATTTATCCATATGCCTATTTTTTATATTTTTATGTTTTAAATTTATAATAATTGAAAGGGTGGAGGTTTATTTAATATTAGAGAATGTTAGTTGAGAATTAATATGTAAAAAGTGAAGATGTAAGGAGAATTTTTAAATTATAATTTTAGAATATATGTTTTTTAGGAATTATGGAAGTTAACACTGAAGTTTTCAATGAGATATTTTCAATTACCAATTAAGATAATATTAAGTTTTTTATTTTTCAATCCTATTGTAGACTATTTATTTTTAATGTGGTTGACAATTAAAAAGATGTAATTGTATAATATAAGAAATTCTTAAACAATATAAGAATTTTTTAAGGGGGGAAAGTTATATCTAGTAAATTAATTTTGAAGGATCAAATTATATGTGCAATATTTGCTGTTATTACAGCTATATGTGCTCAAATTTCTATTCCATTTTTTCAGATTCCATTTACAATGCAGGTCTTTGCAATTGTACTATCAGCAGTTATTCTTGGGTATAAAAAGGCATTTATATCGCAAATAATATACATATTGTTAGGAGCTGTTGGTTTACCCGTTTTTGCAGGTTTTAAAGGAGGAATTCAATCACTTATAGGTCCAACGGGGGGATATATTACTTCATTTTTATTAATGGTATTAATTATTGGATATTTTTCAGAAAGATATGATGGAAATTATTTTATTATTGGCTTTTCAGGTATATTAGGAATTATAGTTTGTTATATCATAGGGACAGCTCAATTAGCATTTATTTTAAATATAACATTTTTAGATGCTTTAAAAATAGGTGTTTTACCTTTCGTTATTTTTGATTTAGCAAAGATAATTTTAGGAGTATTTTTAGGAATTGATATAAAAAAGAGAATTTTCATATAATATAAACATAGAAGTAAAGTAGATATATTTAAGTGTGTAATGATATATAATATTGCATCTATGAACACGCATTAAAAATATATTAGAATACAAAGGTGATTTCTGAATAAGCAGAAATCATCTTTTTTTAATTCTAAAGTTATATCATGGTTATATTAGGAAAAAGTCAATAAAAATTAAAAAATAATATTATCTTAAGGTTTATTTAAAGATTTATTTAATAGATTGAATATATACTAAATTATGTGTAAAAATATAAGGTTTTACTTTATATAAGAAAAGCTTGAATGTAAAATATTTTAATTTATTTTTAGGGGGAATACAATTTGAAACGGATAACTGGAATATTATTATTATTGTTTGTGTTTATGAATCAAATAAGTGTACAAGCAGCAACAAGAGAAAATATACAACTCTCTATGGAAAATATAGAAGAAATTATAACAGAGTATAGTCCTGATTTAAAAATAATGAAAAACAATTTAAAAAGAGATAAGGAAAAGTATAAAGATATTTTAGATGAAGTTGATGATAAGGAAAGTGAAGTCAGCAGTTTAGAAAATCAAATTAATAATTATAAACCTGAAGTTAAGCCAGAAGAACAACCTAAGTCTTCCAATGAAAAAGAAGATAATACGTTAGATAGTTTAAAGAAAGATTTAAATAATGCAAAAGATAAATTAGATTCATTAAAAGATGAAAAGCAAGCAGCAAAGCACAATTTAAAAGTATCTAATATAAGATATGAAAAAGATTTACAAGGTTTAATTGAATCAGCACAAAGACAATATATACAATATGTAGATACCTTATTAAAAAAAGAATTAAAGCAATATGAAACTAATTTTAAAAATAAACAAGTAGAAATAAATAATATAAAGTATGGTAATGGATTTATATCTAAAAAAGAGTATGAGAAAAACTTAGATGATATTACTGACTTTAATAATGAGCTAAAAGAAATAGAGGTTAAAGAAAAAAACGAGTTAAAAGATCTATTATTTTCTTTAGGGGTTCCAAGTAATACAGGTATAAAAGTTGATACTAATATAAAAGGTGATCTTGATAAAATATCTAAAATAAATTTTGAAGAAGATTTAGATGATATGTTATTAAATAATATAGATCTAAAAATAAAAGATATAGAAAATGATAAAGTGAAGGACGATTCAGACATAAGTGATTACGAAATTAAAAATAATAAAATTTCATTAAGGCAGGAAGAAGAAAAAGTTAAAATAGAATTTCAAAAAAGATATAATAATCTTATTCTTTCAAGCAACTTGTTAAAAGCAAGCAATGATAAATTAAGTAGAACTCAAGATGATGCTTTAATAATGCAAACTAAATATAATTATGGATTTGCATCAAAGAAACAAGTGGATGAGTTAGAAGTTGGTTTAAATAATAAAAATCAAGATTTTATATCACAAGTAAATAATTTATACATGGATTATTTAAGTTATATGAAAATGAAAGATGGATATTAGAGTGGAGTGGTATAAATTATGAATAAAATAGAAATAAAAAATTTAAGTCCTAAAAATATTATTTTAAAAGTGAAAAATTCTAAAAAACGTATGAGTAAAAAAAAGATGGTTATGTTATTTGTAGCTATTCTAGTTATTGTAGGAATTACATTTAAGATGTTTTTTTCTAAACCTCCTAATGTACAAGCTCAAAATACTATTCTTAACAAAGCTAATATTGTTAATAGTATTAACGTTTTAGGAGAAGTAAAAAGTGAAAATTCTACAAATGTTTATACAAATTCAGGTAATATAGTCAAAGAAGTTAAAGTTAAAGTTGGAGATGAAGTTAAGACTGGAGATGTGCTAGCTATATTAGATACTGAAAAATTAAAAGAGGAAATAGAGCAATTAACAGAAACTTTGAGTGCTTCTGAGGCAAATGGTAAGTTAGATCTTGATAGTAAAAAAAGAGCGTATGACAATATAGTTTACATAAATGAGAATAATCTTAATACAGATCTTATAAATGCAAACTCAATGTTAGAAACAGCCAAAATGACTTTAGAAGATGCAGAAAGATTATATCAATATAACAAGACAATTTTAGGCTATGGAGAGATATCTAATCAGGAATTTAAAAAATCAGAAAATGATTATAATAAAGCCAAAGATGATTATAACAAAGCTAATGTTGAGTTGGAAAATTCGAAACTAAAAATACAAGAAGATTTAAAAAATGCACAAAATAGCTATGAAAGCGCTAAAATAGCTTATGAAAATAAAAGTGAACGTGTTGCACTTGAAAATAAAAAGAAAGAATTAGATGAATGCACAATTAAAGCTTCAGTAGATGGAACTATCACTACTGTTAATGCAACTGTAGGAAGCCCAAGCACAGGAACATTATTTAAAATAGAAGATTTAAACAATTTGATTATAAAAGCATCTATTAAAGAAGTGGATATTGCTAATATAAAAGTTGGTCAAAAAACTATGATAAAAACAGATGCAACGGATGATTTAGAACTTTTAGGAGAAATAAGTGAAATAAGTCCTACAGCTAAAGTTGATGAACCTATTGTACCTACTGGTAATTCTACAGCTAATAGTGGAGATGTTATTTTTGAAGCTAAAGTAAAAATTAATGAGATGGATGAAAATATAAAGATAGGAATGAAAGCAAAATTAAATATTATTTTGGAAGAAAAAAATGATGTTTATGCAATTCCTCATGAGAGCATAATCGAAAATGAAAATGGTCTTAGTATATATGTAGCTGAAGCACAAGAAGATAATAAGTATATTATTAAAGAGGTGGCTATAAGCAAGGGAATGGAATCAGATTTTAATGTTGAAATCTATGGAGATGAACTACAAGATGGAATGAAAGTACTTTCTGAACCAAGCAATTATACTGTTGGAAGTATAGTTGAACTAGGTGGAGGAATGGTTGAGCCTGTTGGAGGTGAGGTTATTGAGCAATAATATAATTGAAATGAATAATATTGTAAAGAGCTTCTATATAGGAACTGAGAATCAATTAGATATTTTAAAAAACATTGATATAAATGTAAAAAAAGGCGAATTTATATCAATAGTAGGGGCTTCTGGATCTGGTAAAAGTACTTTAATGAATATTATAGGAGCTTTGGATAGACCTACATCTGGAACTTATATATTAGATAGTACTAATATAAATGATATATCAGACAATGGATTATCAGAAATACGTAATAAAAAAATAGGTTTTGTATTTCAAACATTTAATTTAATACCAAGAAGTAGTGCACTTAAAAATGTTGAGTTACCAATGCTTTATGCAGGAGTAGATAAAAAAGTCAGAATAGAACGTGCTAAAAAACTTTTAGAGCTTGTAGGAATGGAAGATAGAATTAATCATCTTCCAAATGAGCTTTCTGGTGGTCAGAAGCAAAGAGTAGCAATAGCCAGGGCTTTAGTCAATGATCCAAGTATAATACTTGCTGATGAACCTACAGGAGCACTAGATTCAGAAACTGGAAGATTAGTTATGGATTTATTTCATAAAGTACATGAAACAGAAGGAAAGACTATTGTATTTATAACTCATAATTATGAATTAGCATTAGAAACTGAAAGAATTATAACGTTGAAGGATGGAAAAGTAATATCTGATGACTATAATAAGAATTATTCTAAGAAATTTCCAGATGGTGAAAAGTTATGTTTATAAAAGAAAATATAATGCTTGCTATAGCTGGAATCAAATCAAACAAGATGCGTTCTGTACTTACGATGCTTGGAATAATTATTGGAATTTCTTCTGTTATAGGAATAGTATCAATTGGTAATGCAATAACTTCATCTTTAACAAGCACATTAGCTAGCAATGGAGCAACAAATATAGATGTTTCCATCTCTCCTAAGAGTGAAGGAGAAGATGAAATGAGCTATGATCCAAATGCATGGGATAAAATGACAGAAGAAGATTGCTTTTCGTTAGAACAGATTGATGAATTTAAGGAAAGATTTAGCAATGACATTGATAGTATAAGTGTATCTGAGCATGGCGGATCAGGAAAAGCAAAAGAAGGATATTCATATGCTAATGTAAGTACTATGGGTGTAAATGATGGCTATAAAGATGCTCAGAATATAAAGCTTTTAAAAGGTAGATTTATAAGTGAAAAAGATGTTAAAGGTAAAAGAAAACTTGCAGTTGTATCTGATAAATTTGTAAATAATATGTTTAAAAATGATATTAACCCATTAGGAAAAGAAATTAAAGTTTATGCGGGGGATGATATTAAAAGCTATGTAATTGTAGGTGTATATAAATTTGAAGCATCACCTTTTGATGGAGGAAGTAGATCATCGGAAAAAGATATGCAAACTAATTTATATATTCCAGTAACTACAGCTAAAGAATCTGCTAAAAACAAGAATTTCTCATATTTCACTGTAAAGCCAAAGCCAGATGCTGATATAATGAAATTAACAAATGATTTTAGTAAATATTTTAAAAATCTATATAAAAATAATAAAAACTGGACAGTTCAGGTTCGTAATATGGAGAGTGCTCTAGCAGAAATGACTTCAACCCTTGGAAAGGTATCATTAGCTATTTCTGTTATAGGAGCTATATCATTGCTCGTAGGTGGTATAGGAGTAATGAACATAATGCTTGTATCTGTTACTGAAAGAACTAAAGAAATAGGTACTAGAAAAGCATTAGGCGCTAAGAGTTCCCATATTAAAATGCAATTTATAGTGGAATCAGCTATAATATGTGCAATAGGTGGAACAATAGGAATAGTGTTAGGTATAGGGATGGGAATTATTACATCTTTAGTTTTAAAATCGCCAGTTGTTATATCTGTTCCTACAATATTAATTAGTTTTACGTTTTCTATGTTTATTGGAGTGTTCTTTGGATATTATCCAGCTAATAAAGCTGCGAAACTTGATCCAATTGAGGCACTAAGATATGAATAATTGGATAAAAAGATAATTTTTTAAAGTTATTACTGAGTATTAATTATTATATATTGAGGAAGTATTGATATAAACAATGAAGCAAAGCAGAGTAAGTGAAATTAAGAATATACAAAATGAATATGAAAAAATAAAGTAGATATATCAACTTGATATATCTACTTTATTTTAATTTTTAGTATATTGATTAACTTGATAATTGTAAATTGCCTTTGAAATTTGAGCAATTTTTTCTTCAGCGTTTTCTAAATCTTTTGTATAAATTATAAATATGTAAGGATTGTCGGGAAATACTATTGCTATATCATGTATGTACTCATTACTGGAACCAACTTTATGAGCAACTATGTCATTAGGGATATATTTATCTATCCTATCATGGTAATCAGTGGATTTTAAAACATCAATTAAATGAGAATAATTTACATCGCTTTTATTGTCATAAATATGCTTTAGAATTCTGAATTCAGTTTCTGGAGTAGTTATGTTTTCGTCATATGGCATTGAAATGTTAAACATTTCATTAATTTCTTTTCTAACTTGATCATGTCCACCTAAATATGAGCCAATCATATTAGTAGCAATATTATCAGAATTAATTATAGATAAATCTAATAATTCACTAATTGGAGTAGGTGGAATATCAGATAAATTTTGAAGTATTCCTGTCCCTTCTTCATAATCAGAATCTTTATACTCTAATTTTTTAGTAAGTAAATCTTTGTCTGTCTTATTTTTTTCATATGTTAATACATTTAATTTAACTTTATAAGTACTTGCAGCAACGAAAGTATTATTTTTATTAAGCTCCATATATTTATTAGAGTTTAAATCATAATATATAAATCCAACACGATCACTATCATATCCTAAATAAAAAAGTATTCTATCTTCAAGATTGTATTTACTATCATTTAAAATTTTCAATTTTTCATTATCACTTAAAGTTGATTTAAATAAGTCTTCACTTATTTTAATACCAGTGGTTAGCCTTGTAGGTTCAACTGTTTCAATATTTTCTGTATCGGAACTAGGAGAATTATCATCATCAATATGAACTTTATCATAATTTTCATTTGATTCAATGTTTTTAGCTTGCACTATATCCTCGGATTGTTGTGGAAAATAATAAATGCAAAAAAACAATGTGATAATTAATACAGTTAAAATTAAAAATGTTACAAAATAATCCTTTAAAATCCTCATGTTTTATCTCCTATTAAAAATGTTTGTTGTAAAAATTGTATGAAATATATAAAATGATGTCAATAAATTTTTACTATAATATTAATGATAGTAAGTAATATTAATATTATAGTAATAATTGACTCACTATATTTAGTATAATATAACAACAAAGGAAAAATATCTGATAGTCTCGCTTAATTACATAAATTATATACTAAATTTATAATAAGGAGTGATATTGTGAATAAATATTCTAGTTATTCTTTAAAATTAATTAATAAAATAAGTGAGGCAAAAGAGATAAGTTACTATGAGCTTAAAAAGATTTTTTCTAAATATGAGGATGAAAAAGACGATAAAATGAACAAGAAATTTGATTTAGATATAGAATTAGAAAAGTTAGAACAAAAAGGATTAGTAGCCCAAGAAGATGGTATGATAATTTTTGAGGGTGCTTAAAAAAATATAACGTAATAAATACTAAAGTTTATTTAAGCTATAAAAATAATTGAATTTTTATAGCTTAAATTTTTTAATTAGTTATGCTTTCTAATATATTTATAATTAAAGTGTAGATAGTAGTTGAAACATATTTAAATAGAGATTTGTTCATTTAAAAATAGAATTATGATCAATAGAATTTTTCATATAGATAATTTATAATTAAATTACAATAGAATTTGTATAATTGTAATTTAATTGGATTAAAATATAATATTGATAAAAATGAAAGTTGAGGAATGTTATATGGGTAAGAAGATGAAAAAAAATAATAATGTCAATATATTACTTACTTTAGGTGCAATAACAGGAGTAGCAACAGTAGCAACTTTAGGGATAAATAAAGTTAAAAACAAAGCTAAAAATAAAATTTTCACACAATCATTTGAATATATTAACAATGACGACAAACAGGTATACTTCGTAGGTGGAGGATTGGGCTCATTAGCTGGAGCAGCTTATCTTATAAGAGATTGCAATTTTAAAGGTGAAAATATTCATATTATAGAGGGGATGAAAATACTCGGAGGTAGCAATGATGGTGGTGGTAATCCAGTTAATGGATTTATATGCCGTGGTGGAAGAATGCTCAATGAAGAAACATATGAAAACTTCTGGGAACTATTTTCTAGTATTCCATCATTAGAGTTTCCAGGAAAAAGCGTTACTGAGGAAATTTTAAATTTTGATCATTTACATCCTACACATGCACAAGCTAGATTAGTTGACAAAGATGGTGTAATACAAGATGTAAAAAGTATGGGATTTAATAAGGTAGATCGATTAGCACTTGGAAAACTAATGGTAACTCCAGAGGAAAAGCTAGATGATATGACTATTGAAGAATGGTTTCAACATACACCACATTTTTTTGAAACTAATTTTTGGTATATGTGGCAAACAACATTTGCATTCCAAAAGTGGTCTAGTTTATTTGAATTTAAGCGTTATATGGAACGTATGATATTTGAATTTTCACGTATTGAAACTTTAGAAGGAGTAACCCGTACAACATATAATCAATATGAATCAGTTATTATGCCATTAAAGTCTTATCTAGAAAGATTTGGAGTAGATTTTAGTATTAATGCAACTGTAACAGATTTAGATTTTAAAGAAGGAGAAAAAATTACAGTTACTGCAATACACATAAAGGATTCAGAAGGAGAAAAAACAATTGAATTAAAAGATGATGATGTATGTATTATGACAAATGGATGTATGACTGATAATGCAACATTAGGGGATTATAGTACACCAGCAGAGTATAAACCTGATAACCCAATGTCAAGTGAACTTTGGAAAAAGGTAGCTAAAAAGAAGATTGGTCTTGGAAATCCAGAACCATTTTTTAAACACCCAGAACAAACAAATTGGGAAAGCTTTACTGTAACTTGTAAAGGAAATAAATTATTAAAGCTTATAGAACATTTTTCAGAAAATATCCCTGGCAGTGGAGCACTAATGACTTTTAAAGATTCAAGTTGGCTAATGAGTATAGTTATAGCAGCTCAACCACACTTTAAAAACCAACCACTAGATACTACTATTTTTTGGGGATATGGATTATATACTGACAGAGAAGGGGACTATGTAAAGAAGCCTATGCGTGATTGTACTGGAGAAGAAATTTTAATAGAATTATTACATCATTTGCACTTTGAAGATAAATTTGATGAGATAAAAGAATCTATAGTTAATGTTATTCCGTGCATGATGCCATATATAGATTCACAATTTCAACCACGTAAGATGAGTGATCGTCCTAAAGTTGTTCCTGATGGATCAACAAATTTTGCAATGATTAGCCAATTTGTTGAAATACCAGAAGATATGGTATTTACAGAAGAGTATTCTGTACGTGCAGCTAGGATTGCAGTATATACTTTATTTAATATAAAGCATAAAAAAATTTGTCCTGTAACACAATATAAAAAGAATCCTAAGATATTAAAGCAAGCGTTAAAAAAGTCTTATAGTTAAATTCAAAAATCATAATTTAAGATAATATAATTAAATTTTCAGGATATAATTTAATGTATTACAAGAATAGATTAAATCAAAAGACTAGGTAAAATCTTTAATAAGATTCTACCTAGTTTTTTTTATTAGCTCATAAATTTGTATTACATATTTTTTTTAATATTAGATAAAAGCGTAAAAGTAATGAAATTATAAATATTTACTACTTTTAATTTATAAAATTATTTTGCAAATCCAAAATCTTCAAATGGATAGAAAATAAATTTGAATTTTCCTTTTATATCAGAACCATCAATATAAGGGTTTTTCCAAAGTCTAGCATCATTGGAAGCAGGCCGATTATCACCTAAAAAGAAATACTTACCCTCAGGGATATCAAACTCACCAGAATAAGAATAATCTTTATTCTTTACATAATCTTCAACTAATTCTTCACCATTAATAAATACAACTCCATTTTGAATTTTTATTTTATCACCAGGCAAACCAATTAACCTTTTTACTAATGTTAAATTAAGCTCATCAGATTGAAATACTATTATATCTCCCCTTGTAATACTAGATAGATTATTAACTCTAGTTACAAGTGCTTTGTTATCTTCATTTATAGTTGGAATCATAGAGCCAGTGGGAACAAAAACACTAAAAAACATAAATTTATTTATTAAAATTCCGAGTATGAGTGCGATAAGTATAGGTATAAGCCAATCTTTTAAAAAGATAATTTTACTTGATATAGTTTCTTTTTTTATTTCTTCCACGATAAGTACCCCCGTATTTTTATGTATAGTGTTCTAAAAAAGTTTTTCCATATTTTAACTAAAATATATCATTACATAATGTTATTGTCAAATTGTTTATGTTAAGGTGATAAATTATGTTTTGTAATCATATATTTTAATAGTGTAATGTAAAAATATATTTTAAAAGCTGATTTTATATTTGATAAGATGTGTTGTAAATTAGTAATGTATTTGTTTTATGTTTTAGTAAGGTAGTGATATATACATAAGTAACGTCAAATAGAGCAATTAAATATATTATTTAAAAAATAAGTGGAGTTAGGGGGTAGAGTGATGGATAAAAAGGTTTCTGATTTCTATTCAATTTTAAAACAAGAAAAAGATAATATAGAAAAATTCAGTAAAATCATTAGAGCAAGTGGAGAATTAACTAAAAGAATTAATATGGTGATTAGCGAAATGAACTCTATAAAGCATGATATGATTGCATTAGAAGAAAATATAAATGAAGAGAAAATTAAAACTGAAGATATAGAAAATAAGGTAAACAATATAGTGACAAATGAAATTAATAATAATATGGATATAGTTATAGAAATACTTTCGAATAATTTACCAAAGGATGTGAAAGTTGAATTTGCTAAGAATTCATATGAAGAATCTAATAGAAAAGTAATTGATTTAATGAAATTCAATAATATAATTGGTGAAGTGATCATTTACAGCAATAATAACAATGAGTTAAAGATCAATGTAAGGCTATGGGGGACAGAAGAGAAAGTTCAAGAATTTACTATAAAAGAAAAGTATAGAATATTTAAAGTAGTATCTTTTATTCATACTAATTTAAGTTATGATGAATAGTTGTAACATTAAATGTTTTTAATACTATAATCACAGTTGTAAATGGTTACAATTGTGATGAGATAGTATTAATACTTGAAAAAAATATATATTAATATTATAATTTAAGTAATTAAATAATAATTGCCTAAT